>JBEBXH010000033.1:0-60460 GCA_040391785.1 Victivallis vadensis | reverse complement strand
CGCGGTTCGCGTCGTCGTGTTCGAGGAACGGGATGATACCCGCGGCGGCGCTGACGAGCTGCTTCGGCGACACGTCCATATACTGGACTTCGGCAATCGGATGTTCTTCGGATTCACCACGGAAACGGGCCATCGCGTGCTTACGGACAAAACGGTTGTTTTCATCCAGCGGCGCATTGGCCTGAGCAATGACGAATTCCTCTTCCTTGTCGGCCGAGAGATAGTCGATGGTATCGGTGACCTGACCGTCGATTACACGGCGGTAGGGGGTTTCGAGGAACCCGAATTCATTGATGCGCGCATAGAGCGACATCGAGGAAATCAGACCGATGTTCGGACCTTCCGGAGTTTCGATCGGGCAGACGCGGCCGTAATGGCTGGAGTGCACGTCACGGACTTCGAAGCCGGCACGTTCGCGGCTCAGGCCGCCCGGGCCCAGGGCCGAAAGACGGCGCTTATTGGTCAGTTCGCTCAACGGATTGGTCTGGTCCATGAACTGCGAGAGCTGATTGCGGGCAAAGAAGTCACGCACCACGCCGGCGAAAGCCTTCGGGTTGATCAGCTTGTTCGGGGTCACGTTCGTTTCCGAGGCATCCAGCAGCGTCATGCGCTCACGGATGAGGCGCTCGGTACGGAGCAGGCCCACGCGGCAATGATTCTGCAGGAGTTCGCCCACGGTTCTGACGCGGCGGCTGCCCAGATGGTCGATATCGTCGGTCTGGCCGCCGGTGCTGCGCAGTTTGATCAGATACTTGGTCGCGGCCATCAGGTCCTGCTGGTGCAGCGTACGCTCGGTCAGCGGCAGATCCAGTCCCAGGCGCTCATTGATCTTGTAACGGCCCACAGTGCCCAGGTCATAACGCTTGACGTCGAAGAAAAGACGCTTGACGAGCTGCTTGGCATTGTTGATGTTCGGCGGATCGCCGGGGCGCATGCGCTTGTAGATTTCCTTCAACGCATCTTCACTGTTGCGCGAGGGATCACGGCGGAGACAGCCGATCAGGTAATTGTCACCGTCCGGTATGTAAGCCAGTTCCACCTTGGCAACCTTCAGTTCCTGAAGCTGCTTCAGATGGGATTCATTCATCTGGACAAGTTCTTCCATCACGACCACACCGTTTTCGTTGGTGATGTCGCTGACGGTATAATAGCAGTTCAGGTCCGCTTTCTTCAGCAGTGAGCTGACGGAAATCGAACTGACCTGGTAAGCTGTCGCAAGGATTTCTTTGTTGGATTCGTAGCCAACGGCGCGCAGGAAAGTGGTAATGAGGAACTTGCGGCGGCGGCGGCGACGGTCTAAATATATGTAAATCAAATCATTGATGTCGAATTGAACTTCCATCCAGGAGCCGCGGTCGGGAATGATACGGAATGAATAGAGCATGCGGCCGCTGCTGTGACGGTTGCGTTCGAAACAGATACCCGGTGAGCGGTGGAGCTGGCTGATAATGACGCGTTCCGCTCCATTGATGACAAAGGTACCGCAGTCGGTCATCAGGGGGATTTCTCCCATGTAAACACGTTCTTTGATTTCAGCGCCGTTATTTTTCAACAGAAAATCGGCATAAAGCGGCGCACTGAAAATATTACCGTCCTTGATACAGTCGACGACGTCGGCCTTGGCTTCTCCGATGGTATAGCCGAGATATTCAATAACCAATTGTTTATCAAAGCTTTCGATCGGGAATATTTCATGAAAGATCTCCTGGAGACCCTGGTTCTTACGAAGTTCGGGCGGGGTATCTTTCTGGAGGAAAGCATTATACGAATCGATCTGAATTCCAATCAAATCAGGAATGTCCAGAACATCCTTCAAGCTACCAAAATTAATTCTATCTGACATAGTTCACCCTTGCAGATTAATTCAAAAGGCGAAGGTGAGAAAAACCGGCAGATTTATCTGCACCTGACAAAAATGGGGACCGGGAAAAAACACTGCGTATATAACGCAAAAATACGGCGAGAAGCACAAATTGTGAATCCCGCCGCATTGGCTGGCTAAAATCTTAGTTGATTTCAACCGTGGCACCGGCGCCAACGAGCTGAGCTTTGATCTTTTCAGCTTCGTCTTTGGCAATGCCTTCTTTAACAGCTTTCGGAGCACCTTCGACCAGGTCTTTGGCTTCCTTGAGGCCGAGACCGGTAATCGCACGCACTTCCTTGATCACGCCGACTTTGTTTTCGCCGAACGCTTTCAGGATGACGTTGAATTCAGTCTTTTCTTCCACTTCAGCGGCAGCTGCAGCAGGAGCTGCGGCCATCATTGCCATGGGAGCGGCGGCGGAAACGCCAAGGCGGTCTTCAAGAGCTTTGACCAGTTTCGACAGTTCGATCACGGTCATGTTCTCGATATAGGAGATGAACTCTTCCATTTTCGGGGTGACTTCGACTTCAGACATAGTGGATTCCTCCGTTTATTTTAATTGTGTGATTTCGGTTTGGGTTATTATTGTTCTTCGAGCTTGTTCTTGTAGGCATTGACTACATTCACAATACTGGTTGTCTTGGCATTCAGCACGGTCACCAGGCCACGGGCCGGACCCTGCATGACGCTCAACAGCATGGAGTACAGGACTTCACGCGACGGCATCGATGCAATATCGTTGACATCGCTCTTGGTCAGCGCAGTACCTTCGAACATACCGCCGGTCGCGGCGAGCTTGTCGTTGGTCTTGTTGAATTCCTGAATGATCTTGGCCGCTGCGCTCGGGTCGCCGTTGCCGGTGACGATCGCGGTGCTGCCTTTGAATTCCAACACGGTCAGCGACTTGATCTCTTTGACTTCGATCGTCTTGCGGATCAGGTTGTTTTTGATGACGCGGCAGTTGGCATTCACGCCGGCGAGCTGCCCACGGAAACTCGACACTTCTTTCACCGTCATTTTGTTGCAATTCACAAAATAGACGTAGTCATTGTCGGTGAGCAAGCTGCCAATGTAATTCACCAGATGGATTTTCTCGTTTCTCATGCCTGTCTCCCTAATTGATTGACGTCAACACGTACGCCGGGAGTCATGGTGGCGGATACGGTGCAGCTGACGAAGTAGATCCCCTTGGCAGTGGTCGGCTTGGCTTTGCCCAGCGCATGAAACACTGCGTCGAAGTTTTCCATCAGGTCGGCCGCCGCGAACGACAGTTTGCCGATCGGCACATGAATACAGGCGCCACGGTCGGTACGAAATTCCACACGGCCGGCTTTGGCTTCGCGAACTGCGTTGCCGGTCGACTCGGTGACAGTACCGGTTTTCGGGTTCGGCATCAGGCCGCGCGGGCCGAGCACTTTACCCAGGGGACGCACCATTTTCATGGCTTCGGAAGTGGCGATCAGCACGTCGAAATCGAGCCAGCCGCCCTTCATTTTCTCCACCAGATCTTCGTAACCGACGATTTCGGCGCCGGCTTCCTTGGCTTCTTCAGCCTGCGGACCGGACGCGACTACGGCGATACGGACGGCTTTGCCGGTGCCTTTCGGAAGCGGCACGGCTCCACGGATCGTCTGATCCGACTTTCTGGCATCCACACCCATCTTGAAAGCAACTTCAACCGTCTGGTCGAACTTGATAGCGGGCATCGACTTCAAAATCTCAAGTGCCTCAGTCAGGGTATAGCGGCGCTGACGATCAAACATTTCCAACTGTTTATTGTACAATTTGCTGGATTTGCTCATTCGACCACCTCGATACCCATACTGCGGGCCGTTCCTTCGATAACTTTTGCTGCAGCTTCAGCATCCCGGGCGTTCAAGTCTTTCTTCTTGATTTCCACGATTTCCAGAATCTGCGCCTTCGTGATCTTACCAGCCTTCGCTCCCTTGCCCGGGGTTTTCGACCCGGACGCCAGGCCAGCCAACTTCTTGATCAAGTTCGCCGCCGGCGGAGATTTGGTGATAAAAGTGAAAGAGCGATCCTGATAAACAGTGATCACCACCGGGATGACCATCCCACTCTGTGCTTGAGTGGCGGCGTTGAACTGCTTACAGAAATCCATGATGTTTACCCCTGCCTGACCCAGAGCCGGACCGATTGGCGGTGCCGGATTTGCTGCGCCTGCGGGGATCTGCAACCGGATTAATCCTGTTACTTTCTTTGCCATTAAATGATCTCCGATTTACCGCAATGCGTGGTCAGAACTGACAGGATTTCTCCCACGACACTGCTGAAACTATAACTAGTAAAAGTTTCGAGCCCGACTATTCGTCGCGCCCGACCTGCCAGAACTCCAATTCCACTGGAGTCGAACGCCCGAAAATCGAAACCATCAGCTTCAACTTGCCGCGTTCATTGTCAATCTCTTCAACCGTACCTTCGAAATTCTCAAACGCACCGTCCTTGATCCGGACCGTTTCGCCGATATCATACAGGATTTTGGGTTTGACCTTTTCTTCTTCAGGTCCGTTCTGACGGAGCAATTCCGCCACTTCCGAATCGGACAACGGTACCGGATTGGTGCCGCCGCCTATGAAACCGATCACACCCTGGATATTGCGGATATAGTACCAGGCCTGTTCGTTGATCGAACGGGTGGTTGAATCATAGAGATCCATACGAACCAGGATATAGCCGGGGAAAAATTTGCGTCTGGTGGTGATTTTTTTGCCTTTGCGGACTTCGGATACCTTTTCTTCGGGAATGTATGCTTCATACACCAGGCTGGCATCCCCTTCGATCTCGATCTGACGCTGGATGGTGTTGCAAACCTTGTTCTCCTGTCCGGAGAGGGTGTGAATCACAAACCACTGGCCCTTTGATTTATTCTCTTCCATTTTTCGTGAAGTCCCTTAGCAATTACTTGGTAACAAAGCCGATCAATAATGTAATAATGAGGTCAACAACGGCAACAAACGCCGAGAGGATTGCCGTGGCCACCAGAACCAGCAGAGTGGATTCGAATAGTTCGTTCTTGCGCGGCCAGGTACACTTGTGCAGTTCGCTGATCGTATCATGGATGAACTGCCGGATTCTTCCCACTATGCTGACACTACTCATTATTTGTCCTTAAAAATAAATTTTATGCTGAATTAAAGATTGGCAGGAGCGGAGAGGCTCGAACTCACGACCTGCGGTTTTGGAGACCGCTGCTCTACCAACTGAGCTACACTCCTGCGAAATTCTACGAACACTCAGCGCGTTTCTTTGTGAACCGTATGCTTACGTTCAAATTTGCAGTACTTCTTCTTTTCCAGCCGCTCCGGAGTATTGCGCTTTTCCTTCATGGAAGTATAATTGCGCCGCTTGCACTCCGTGCATTCCAATATGATGATTTCACGCGCCATTTTTTTACCTGTTTATTTTTGATAAGTTATCCCGGACAACCTTAAATCCGATTGTCCGGGATATCAATTTCACATCAATAATTACTTGATGATGTCCGAAACACGACCGGAAGCAACGGTACGACCGCCTTCACGGATAGCGAAACGGAGACCTTTTTCCATCGCGATGGGGTGGATCAGCTCCACGGTGATCGCGGTGTTGTCACCAGGCATAACCATCTCGGTGCCTTCCGGCAGAGTGATGATACCGGTGATGTCCGTGGTACGGAAATAGAACTGCGGACGATAGTTGGTGAAGAACGGGGTATGACGGCCGCCTTCATCTTTGCTCAGCACGTAGATTTCAGCACTGAAATTGGTGTGCGGCTTGATCGAACCCGGCTTGGCCAGAACCTGGCCGCGTTCCACGTCGTCTTTCTTGGTACCGCGGAGCAGGCAGCCAACGTTGTCGCCGGCACGGCCTTCATCGAGCAGCTTGCGGAACATTTCAACACCGGTGACGGTGGTCTTGACAGTCGGACGGATCCCGATGATTTCAACTTCTTCGTTGACCTTGATGATACCGCGTTCGACACGACCGGTTACCACGGTGCCGCGTCCTTCAATCGAGAACACGTCTTCGATCGGCATCAGGAAGGGCATATCGGTAGCACGGACAGGTTCCGGGATATAGCTGTCAACCGCGTCCATCAGGTCGCAGATGCATTTGCAATCGGGAGCATCGGGGTTGCCTTCGGCTTCAACAGCCTTCAGAGCGGAACCCTTGATGATCGGAATATCATCGCCCGGGAAGTCGTAAGCGCTGAGAAGTTCGCGAACTTCCATTTCAACGAGTTCGAGCAGTTCCGGGTCATCCAGCTGGTCAACCTTGTTCAGGAAGACGACGATCGCCGGCACACCTACCTGGCGGGCCAGGAGAACGTGTTCGCGGGTCTGGGCCATCGGGCCGTCAGTCGCGGCGATAACCAGGATCGCACCGTCCATCTGAGCGGCGCCGGTGATCATGTTTTTCACATAGTCAGCGTGGCCGGGGCAGTCGACGTGAGCGTAGTGACGAATGGCAGTCTGATACTCAACGTGCGAGGTATTGATGGTAATACCGCGTTCGCGCTCTTCCGGAGCATTGTCAATTTCGGCATAGTCACGGACTTCGCCGCCGTTCTTCTTCGCCATGGTCATGGTGATGGCAGCGGTCAGGGTGGTTTTGCCGTGGTCAACGTGGCCGATGGTACCTACGTTAACGTGCGGCTTGTTTCTTTCGAATTTCTCTTTAGCCATTTTTGCTTTCCTCCTGGTCTTTTTTTAACCTGATAGAGCGATTTATGTTTATTTGTTTCTGGTTGTCCAAACTTAAGTTACATAAAATGGAGCCCACATCCGGACTTGAACCGGAGACCTCATCCTTACCAAGGATGTGCTCTACCGACTGAGCTATGTGGGCGTACAGATCATTTCCACGAACTGGTAATGTATCATCATTTGCCAATTTTGTCAAACTGATCTTTGAAAAAGTTTGCCGCATATATCAAAAATGGTGCTCGAGGGGGGAGTTGAACCCCCACGGATAAATCCACATGCACCTCAAGCATGCGCGTCTGCCAATTCCGCCACCCGAGCCCGGATGATATAAACAGACCTTTAAAATAATCGGTCTTGAAAAAATTTCAAATCACAATTCAGCTTTTTTTCAGATTTTTTTGAGCTTATTTGAAAAAATCGCTCCCGAATGTCTGAAAAATGAATCGTAAGCATCAATATTCACGCGGCGCCGACTCTTTGTCCATCCGTTTTTCGGTCATCCTGCTCTGACGGTATGCCGCAAAAAGCATTTTGAACCCGATTATGGCTGAAATCAGGTAGCCGAGCAACCCGATTATGGACACATTTTTGTACAGCGGCGCCAGCTTGGCGTGCACCACAATCGACGAACCGATCACCAGCGAGGCCAACACCAACGCATTCGAAAGCCGGTTTCCCACTTTGACCAGGATATCCTCAATCGTAATCAATTCACTGATATGAAGTTGAAATTTCAGCTGTCCCTTGCGCGTCTGTTCCAGCACCGACTGGGCATCCAGCGGAATCTTGCCCGCCACATCCAGAAAATCCTCCGCCGGACCGGCAAAACGGTGCAGCAGGTACGACGGTTCCAAAGTCTTCCAGCGCAATCTCTTGACAAACGGCTCCAGATGGTCGATAATCTTCAGATGCGGATCCAGATCGCGCCCGAAACGCTCCAGCGTCATCACCGTTTTGATCAGCATATACAGATCCGGCTTGATCCTCAAGTAATTGCGGATCAGGATATTGAGCAATTGCTCAAGCACTTCGGCCAGGTTCAGTTCTTCAATCGGCAGATAGAGGTTTTCATCGATCAGGTCCGTAATATCCGCCATTAGAGAGCTGATATTGGGCTCCTTCAAATGCGTGGTGAAACGCAGGCAGCCATCCACGATCCGCTCCTGGTCGCGCTGAATCACGCTGTCCAGCAGCCGCGCGAAGTAGCGCCGCTCCTCGATCGTGATCTTGCCCATCATCCCGAAGTCGATGAAACAGAGCGTGTTATTCTCCTGCAGGAAAATATTGCCCGGATGCGGGTCCGCATGATAAAACCCATGCACGAAAACCTGCTCCAGAATCGCATTGATCCCGCGGCTGGCGATCAACGGCGTGTCGTACTGCCATTTGTATTCTTTGATATTGTTCAGGAACTCGGTACAGCGCAGCCCCTTGATTTCCTGCATGGTCATCACCCGCGCCGTGGAGTAATCGCGGTAAATGCGAGGCGCATTGACATGCGGATTGTCGCTGACCATTTCGCGGAAACGGCGCGCATTGGTAGCCTCGATCCGGAAATCGATTTCCTTGCGCAGCGAACGGGCAAATTCCTTGATGATGCCCGACGGCCTCAGAATCGAGAATTCCTCGATATGCTCCTCGGCAAACTCCGCCAGATCCGTCATGATCTTGAGGTCAGTCTCGATCGTACGGTGAATGCCCGGGCGCTGAATCTTGACCACCACGTGCTCATCATCGTGCGTAACCGCCCGGTGAACCTGTGCGATCGAAGCGGCCGCCATTGGCTCCGCCGAAAATTCCTTAAAAAGCTCTTCCGGCGGCGCACCCAGCTCATCCATCACGATCTTCCGGGCTTTTTCCACATCGAACGGCGGCACCTTGTCCTGGAGCCGAACCAGTTCCTCGATATATTCATGCGGCAACAAATCCGGCCGCGTGGCCAGCATCTGTCCGAATTTAATGAAAGTGGGCCCCAACTCCTCAATCGCCAACCTCAAGCGCACCGGACGCGGCAAATCGTTGGTTTCCCCGACTTTTTCTTTATCCTTGCGCCGGAGCTGCCGGATGCTGTGCTTGATATTCCTGCCCGCCCTCATGCGCTGCAGGACATCTTCAAACCCGAATTTCAACAGAATACGGATAATCTGCTGAGTCCGCCTGAGCGTTCTGTAAGAGTGTCCGATCTGCGTTATTTTCGTAATGTTTAACAATTTCCCCTCCGGAAATAATTCCGCCTAACTATACCCCCGTAATCCCGCAATTGCAAATCCCCCTGCCCCGGAACCGGAAATAAATATCTGATGCGAGGGCGGCTGCGCGCCCCCTCGCATATTATCAATACGGACTCAGCGCTTGCGGCGAGTCGGGACGTGGGCGCATTCGCCGTGAACGGCGTGAGCGGCTTCCATCATGGCTTCGCCGAGGGTCGGATGGGCGTGGATGGCTTTGCCGAGTTCGCGGGCGGTGGCTTCCATCAACATGGCAGGGCCG
Organism: Victivallis vadensis; assembly: GCA_040391785.1. Taxonomy (GTDB): domain Bacteria; phylum Verrucomicrobiota; class Lentisphaeria; order Victivallales; family Victivallaceae; genus UBA5239. The sequence continues at coordinate 51,400 of JBEBXH010000033.1, read as the reverse complement.
GCTTCGGCGACCAGGTCGGTGGCGTGCGGACCGATGATATGCACGCCGAGAATCTGATCGGTTTCGGCGTCGGCGAGGATTTTAACGAAACCGTCGGTTTCATTGATCGCCATGGCTTTGCCGAGCGCGGCGAACGGGAATTTGCCGACGTTGTAGTTGACGCCTTTTTCCTTGAGCTGTTCTTCGGTCAGGCCGAGCATACCGATTTCGGGCTTGGTGAAGATACAGCCGGGAACGAGGTCATAGCTGAAATCGTTGCGCTTGCCGCAGATGTTGTCGACGGCACAGCAGCCCATGGCGCTGGCGAGGTGGGCGAGCATGATTTTGCCGCCGGCGTCGCCGATGGCGTAGATGCCGGAAACGTTGGTGCGGCAATGTTCGTCGACCGGGATCCAGCCGCGTTCGTCGGTTTTGACGCCGGCGGCAGCCAGGTTCAGGCCGTCGACCACGGACTTGCGGCCGATCGAAACCAGCAGGTAGTCGCCTTTGACGGTTTCCTTGCCGACCTTGGCGGTGACGCCGGTCTTGGTGGCCTTGATATCGCTCATGGCTTCACCGTTCATGATGGTGATGCCCATTTCGGTCATTTTGCGGGCGAGGAGCTTGGAAACTTCCTTGTCGGCGGGGGGCAGGATCGAGGGGAGCATTTCCACCACTGTGACCTTGCTGCCGAGTCCGGCGAAGAGACAGGCAAATTCGCAGCCGATCACGCCGCCGCCAAGCACCAGCAGAGTCTTCGGAATTTCTTCGAGGTCAAGTAGTTCAGCCGAGGTCAAAACCCGCGGGCCGCGCGGAATGAAACCGGGCACCAGCGATTCGGAACCGGTGGCGATAATGATATTTTTCGCGGTGATTTTGGTACCGGCGTCGGCGCCGTCCATAATCATGATTTCCTTGCGGGCGAGGAAGCTGGCGCTGCCGTTGAACACGGTCACGCCGGCGGCTTTTTCCAGCGCGGCGATACCGCCGCGGAGCTTGCCGACGACTTCATTTTTGCGCTCGACCATTTTCTTCCAGTTCGGGGTGATCTTGCCGGTGATTTCCACGCCGAATTCGGCGGCTTCCAGCGCTTTGGCATAAACGTCGCCGCTGGCGATGAGGGTTTTGGTGGGAATACAGCCGATATTCAAACAGGTGCCGCCAAGGTGCTTACGCTCGATCAACGCCACCGAAAGCCCGCTCTGCCCTGCCCTGATCGCCGCCACATAGCCGCCGGGGCCCCCGCCAATCACACACACATCGAAGTTTTTCATTTTCTACTCTTTTCCTTAAAGATTATTTATGAAATGGTTGCATTAATTCATCAATTTTTTCCGCGATCGCCGGAACTTCTTCCAAACGCCCCACGCCGGTGTCGCCGCAGGCCACAACGCCCTCGCCGGGACCGATAAACGCCACACCGCGCTTCTTCAGGATCTCCACATTCGCCTGTGTGGCCGGGTTCAGCCACATCCGCGGATTCATGGCCGGAGCCAACAGTATCGGCCCCTCGTGCGACAAAGCGTAAGTCGAGAGCGCGTCGTCCGCCAGACCGTAAGCCAGCTTCGCCATCATGTTCGCCGTACATGGCGCAATCACCAGCAGTGCGCATTTGTCGGCCAGCGCGATATGCTGCGGTTCCCAGCGGGGACTATCCCAAAAACTGGTCGTCACCGGATTCCGCGACAGTGTTTGAAAGGTCAGCGGCGTGACCAGTTTCTGCGCATTGGCAGTCATAATTACCTGGACGTCATAGCCCTTTTTCGTCAATTTGCTGCAGAGATCGGCGGCTTTGTAAGCGCCGATGCAACCGGTTACGCCCAGCGCGATCGATTTTTTCACTTGATCAGACATTGAACAAATCCTCCGGCATACGTTTGGTGGCGACCCGCAGGGCACGGATCAGCGAAATCATTTCCTTCACACTCGCTTCCAGCTCGGAATTCACCATCAGATAATCATATTTGTTCCAGAAGCCGATTTCATAAGTGGATTTGGCCAGCCGCTGGGCAATCTGCTCCTCAGAATCGGACTGACGGTTACGTAAACGCCGTTCCAGTTCCTCCAGCGAAGGGGGCACGACAAAAACGAATTCCGTACAGCGCGCCAGGATCGGGTCGGCAGCGGCCGCCTCGCGAATTTGCATCGCCCCCTGGATATCGATGTCCAGAAACACGTCCTGTCCCTGCGTGACGAAGTCCAGCACTTCACTTTTCAGCGTACCGTAGAAGTTGCTGAAAACCTCGGCGTGTTCGATAAACTCGGCCTTGCCGATGCGGCTCCGGAATTCGTCGTGGCTGATGAAGTAATAATCCTTGCCGTGGCACTCGCCGGGGCGCGGCCCGCGGGTCGTACATGAGATCGAAAACCGGATATCCGCCATTTCCTGGCGGACCTGCTGGCAGATGCTGGTTTTGCCCGCGCCGCTGGGGCCGGAAACAATGATCGCCATTCCGAGAGGTTTTCTGCCGTTAATCAAATTCATTCTTTGCTCCTCGCTTTGCGCCGGGCTTCGATGGCTCCCCCGCAGTCGTCTTCCCATCCTTCGTGAGCCCATTTCTCCGGGAACCCGATGCATTGCTCGGGCTTCACGTCCTGGATAAAGCACGCGGGCGGCTCGCCGGGCCGGTAAAATACACAAGTTCCGTCCTCCTGATCGACCAGCGACAAACTCTTGCGGTCGTGAGTCAGATACGTGTATTCGTCAATAAACTCCTGAGTCGTGATCCCGAGAAACCCGGCGATCCGCTCGATTTCCTCACCTTTTAACCGGACATATCCCTGCCACCGGCAGCATGCCCCACATCTTACGCATTTAAAATTCTTTACCATATAAAAACCGCAAGGGGATATTTCACTTTTGCGGTGAAATACCCCCGGGCTGGTGTTGCTGACTAATTACTGGAAACTTTCAAAAGTCAGGTCATCGCCCTTGATATCGATGAAAATGAAACCGAGCACAGCGTCGGCCAGATCAACCGGATGGATCGCCAGATCGACTTCGATCAGCAGCGCACCGAGGGTACCGCCGATTTCCCAGTAGTCGATTGCGCCTTCATGATAATCGAAATAACGCGACATCGGGGACGGGAAGCCGACTTCGTCGATGAAGAACGGGGTGACCCAGCGGCTGTGATTGCGGCGTTCGAGGTCGCTGCCGCTGATACACGCGAATGACCAGTGCCAGCCTTCTTCCAGAGCACCGCCGTACTGACGGTTGATGTCTTTGATGGCTTTGGCGGTAGCGCCGGCGCCGGCGCCGAACTTGAAGGCGTGAGTCACGCGCAGTTCAGCCCGCAGGGTGGGGCCCACGCCAATGTTCAGGGTAAAGGTGTCGAGAATGTCGAGGATACGGTTCGGCACGTACAATGCCACTTTGTCAACCCACTGTGCCTGAGCAGCCGCGCCGCAAAGCATGATTGCCGCGAATACTGAACCCATCAAAACTTTTCTCATGTCATGACCTCATATTTGATAATTTTTGAAATTCTTGATGCCCGGAAATAAATCACTTTTCCGTTATAATAATATGAATTTCCGCTTATTCAAATTGAAATTGCAATTTTTTTCGCTGAAACTGACGGTTTTTCGTTAAAATTCTCATATTACCGGCAAAATCATTCCTTAATCCACACTGGTCACCATGACAAAACGGCTTTTGAAGGCTGCCTCGTAATTCCGTGGAATCCGCGTACTGTCGAGGTCCGCTTTGTCGTTCAACGCCGTGTAACCGCTGATCAGGCGGTTCTTCAGAATCGGGTCGAGCTTCTTGTTGCCGTTCAGGACGAACACCTTCGGACGCGGCGATGCGCGCCAGAGCTTCATTTTGCCGGCATCCTTCGGCAGCTGCGCGACAAAAATGACGCATTCCGCCTTCTGATACTGCTCCAGCATCTTGTTATAATCCTCGGCCCGGACCAGGTCGGTAAACGGCGGGCAATCCTCGACGGTGTATTTGTACGACAGCGCCGGAGTCACCGGCAGCACCGTGACCCCGGCATCGTGCCCGAGCCCGGACTTCACAGCCTCGACCAGCCACTTGCCGCGCGTCGCTTCAAGCTCCGGCTCCGGCACCAGCATCACCACGGAGCCGTTTTTGTATTCCCCGGAAATCTGCTTGCCGACCACATAACCGTGCGCGGCAAACAGCAGATCCCGGTCCTCGTTGCTTATTTTCGACCGTTCCGGCATGATCAGCCCGGCGATGAAGACGCTCGCGGCGATCAAAAATACCACACCCGCGGCCACCATGGCCGAACGCCTGACTTTTTTGCCGCTCTGCTGCTGCTTTTTCAACAGCCAGATGGCGCCGATGGCGGCAGAACCGATTAAGCTGCTTATGATACTGAACATATGGTCACATCCTAAAAGTTGAAGTTAAAGAGCAACCGCCGGGGAGCATTGTGTAAAAAGTTCCCGGCGGTTGCCGATTATGGGGGCTTATTCAATGATTTCCGGGGCACCGCCCTGGGAGTACAATTTCTTGCCCCAGCGGAAGTTACTCGGATCGAGGGATTCCTCGAGGGTCAGCGACTCGGCATGTCCATCCAGGAAGCCGTAGTTGCTGCGCCCGTTGTGGCGGTTGTAACCGACGTAAGCGATATGATGGCTGCCGGGCGACGCGATGGCATTTTTGGCCTCGGCCACTGTCAGCATCCGCGGATTGGTGTTGTCCCCGGCTTCGCCGCCGCCCCAGACACTGCCGCCGTCGGAGATGCCGTTGGTCGGACGGTGCGATTTGATGGCCGCCCCGCCGGCGGTCGAACTGCCATGGATCAGCGACGGATCATCCGTGAACTCCGCCAGCAGGATTTCCGACGACGGCGCCATGGCGGCGGTGATCTTCACCAGCATCATATTGCTGTTGGCCGCCGGATCGGCAAACTTGCGGCGCGGCATGAAAATGGCGTTGGCGGTATAGGCCATGACCTCGGCCTGATCGTCTTTGGCCGGTACGCTCGGGAACCAGCCGCCCTGCGTCCCTGCCGCTCCATCGCCGATATTCAGGCTCGGACAGGCAAACGATTTATCCTTGAACGATATTTCTTCCAGCCCGGTCACCATCGAACTCCAGTGGATGTACCCGTTGCTGCTGCTCGTGCCGTTCTTGTAAACATAGGACGAAGGCAGCAGGTCGGTATTGTCGTTGGCGTACAGGAGAATCCGCAGACTGTTGGTCTTGACGTTGTTCAGGCAGCTTGATCCCTGCGCGGTACTCCGCGCTTTATTCAATGCCGGCAGCAGCATGCCTGCAAGAATAGCGATAATCGCGATCACGACAAGAAGCTCAATAAGTGTGAAATTGTTTTGCTGACTCGTTTTCCGGCGGTTCCTGTTCTGGACAATTCTTTGGTTCTGGTTCTTCATGATCTTCCTCTTTGGTTTGTTTGATTCGGCGGTTTGTGGGGTGCCCCCGCCAATTCCTCTTTTTATATCAATATTATACATGCTCACAAAATAATTAGCAATAGTCCAAATATAATCCTAATTATACTCTAACCACGACGTAACAGTTCTCTATGCAAACAGGGGGTTGTGTCGGAAATAGCTTTCCCTCAATTCATAATTCATCATCCCTTCGTCCGTTTGGGCTTGTTTTTGGGTGTTCCTGTGCTATATTATTTATTTTGTCAACAGAGGATAGAGCAATGATTTCAGCTTCCGATATAGCGATGCGCTTCGGGCATCAAACTTTATTTGAGAATGTTTCGGTTAAGTTCAAACCGGGTTGCCGGTACGGTTTGATCGGGGCCAACGGTTCCGGCAAATCGACCTTTATGAAAATATTGTCCGGCGTACAGCATCCGTCCGGCGGCGAAATCGCCATCGACAAGGATTGCCAGCTGGGTTACCTGAAGCAGGATCACTATCACTATGAGGATACCCGGATCATCGACGCGGTCTGCATGGGCAATGAAAATCTCTGGAAGATTCACCAGGAGCGCGAGTATCTGTATTCGCAGGATGAATTGACCGAGGAAGAAGAAGAGCGGGCCAATAATATCGAGGGCTTATATGAAGAAGCGGGCGGCTACACAATGGAAGCCGATGCCGCCAAACTGCTGATCGGGCTGGGAATTCCGGAAGAAAAGCACAATGAGCCGTTATCCGCCTTGACCGGCGGGTTCAAATTGCGGGTGCTGCTGGCGCAGGTGTTGTTTTTCAACCCGGACATCCTGCTGCTGGACGAACCGACCAACCATCTGGATATCAGCAGTATTGACTGGCTGTGCAGTTTCCTGCAGAACCACAAGGGCATCGTGATCGTAATTTCGCACAACCGCTACTTCCTGAATGAAGTCTGTACGGATATCGCCGACCTGGATTATCAGGAGATTCGTTTGTTCAAAGGCAATTACGACGATTTCATGACGGCCAGCGCCATAGCACTGGAAATGCAGCGCAAAGAGAATGCGAAAAAGGAGAACCGGATCGCCGAGTTGAAGGAATTCATCAACCGTTTCAGCGCCAACGCCTCCAAGGCCAAGCAAGCGACTTCGCGGCAGAAGGAACTGGGCAAGATCCAGATTGAAGACATCAAGCCGAGTTCACGTGTTTCGCCTTTTATCCGTTTCAATCCCAAGGCGCGCCTGGGCGAAAAAGTCGTTGAAACGGTCGATATCGCCAAGTCTTATGATATCGAACTTTTCCGCGATGTTTCGTTATCGATCGGCAACGAGGAAAAGATCGCGATTATCGGCACCAACGGCGTCGGCAAAACGACCCTGCTGAAAACCCTGATCCGGAACATCGAGCCGGACGCGGGAAATGTTATTCACGGCGAAACGGTCCAGATTGCCTACTTCCCGCAGGACTCGGCGGATATTCTGAGCATGGATAAAAAAGCGATCGACTGGCTGGCGAGCGGCGAACAGGCAGCCGGACTCAGCGAGGGCGATTTACGCTCTTTCATGGGCAAAATGCTGTTCAGCGGCGACGATATCAATAAAAAAATCCAGGTATTGTCCGGCGGCGAAAAAGCGCGTCTTATTATCGCCCGGATGATGCTGGAAGCCAGCAATGTGGTGGCGCTGGACGAACCGACCAACCACCTGGACCTGGAGTCGATCGAGGCGTTGAACTATGCGTTGACCCTGTTCCCGAATACGGTGATTTTCGTCAGCCATGACCGCGAGTTCATCAACAGCCTGGCGACCCGGATCATTGAGGTCACGCCGGACAAAATCATCGACTATCCCGGCACACTGGCCGAATACGAAGACTATAAGAAGCAGCAGAAGAAAAAGTAGAATTTTTTCGACCACTATATGGCACATTCCATCCCCCTTGAAAATAAATTTACACTTTTAATAAACTAGTCTATTGACATTTCAAGCGTCCGGCATTATAATTAAACTAAGCAATAAGGAACATTGAATATGTCTGTGGCTCAATTACCCAAATACCAGAATATCAAGCAGGCGGTGCTGGCGGATATCCGCAATGGCAAATTGCGCCCCGGCGACAAACTGCCGGTCCGCACCGAGCTGCTCGAAATCTACAATACCACCCGGGTGACGCTCGACAAGGCCCTGAGTGAACTGGTGGATGAGAAAATCCTGACCGCGTCGCGCAGGGCGGGAACATTCGTCGCTTCGCAACAGAGCCTGCAGAAAATCGCCATTATCACCGGCGTCACCGATCCGATCCAGGGTCAGCTGCTCCAGCGTTACAATTATCAGGACATGTATGCCTCGCTGCAGGAATTGCTGAAGGAACGCACGGTCCAGATGATTAAGCCCGAGTACGCCCTGGCTGCGCCGGAAATGCTTCGGGAATTCGATTACGTCATCGTCAATCCGCTCAGTGAAAAGGATTTGAATAAACTCTCTCAATGCCTCGGCGGCCGCGAACGGATCATTCTCCTGAACCGTCCGTTCGAGGGATACCATTATGCCTCCACGGACCACCGCGGCGCCGCCAAAGCGCTGACGTCGCTGTTCCTGAAAAATCTGCCGCCGGAAAGCGAATTGATTTATCTGGATGTCCGCTTCGCCGAACCGTATTACGTGGAGTCTGTGCCGGAACTGCGCAAAAAGGGCTTCATCGACGCCTGCGCCGAATACCGCCGCTTCTATCGCCTGGTCAACGTCGGCCTGAAAAAACATCTGGAGTACCTTGAGTACAACGTGGCGGACATTTCCGAGCTGCAGTCGCAAACGCTCGGCGGCAAGGTTCCCTCCTGCATCATTTCGCCCAGCAAATGCTTCACCGGAGCCATCCTGCGCCACCTGAGCGAATGCGGCTTGAAACTGAACCGTGATGTTTATTACGCCGATTTCGACAACTATAATTCGCAGATGGACACCGGCTATGCGATCACCTCCGTGCTGGAGGACTTCACCGGCATCGCCGAGGCCACCGCAAGCATGGTCAATGAAAACAAACTGCAATCACAACTGGTTCCTTATCATATTGTAAACAATCCATTCAACACCAAAATATAGGGGTGGCAAATGAAAAACTGCCGGCACAATTTCACACTTATCGAGCTCCTTGTCGTAATAGCGATCATCGCCATCCTGGCGGCGATGCTGCTCCCTGCCCTGAATTCCGCCCGCGAGAAAGGCAAGCGCGCGGCCTGCGTCAGCAACCTGAAACAGATCGGAGCCGGCTTCGCGCTCTATGCCAATGATTACGACGGTTTCGGCCCGAACAGTACCCTCGCCAATCACACCAGCAACTGGCAGAATTCCTGTACCGCCTACCAGAGCTACGTCTGGCTCAAGGAAACGCCCGCCGGTAGACTGGTGCGCGAGAACTACCTGACGCCGCTGAGCCTCATGTGTCCCGCCTGCAAAATCCCCGACAGTTTGATCGCCGGCAGCACGACTTATTCTTATGACATGCGGAAATATGAATCCGGTTCCAATATATGGTTTTTCACGTCTTATTTCCTTAGAGCCAGCCATTTAAGAGAAGATAATGCCAATTTTTCGAGTGCCTGGGGCGAACTCGCCACCGCCGCCAACTGGGGTTACCGTCTGGGCAATTATCCGGGCGGGATACTGGCCTGCGACCGCGCCGAAACCACCGTTTACCCCACCTTTCCGCACAAAAACAGCATCGCGGCATTGTACGAAACCGGCAGCGTCCTGAATCTCGGCAACGGGCTCACCACCCGCGCTTACAGCAACTGGACCGGTTACGGACTCTACAATAGTGACCAGATTTTCGCCCTCTTCCGCAACATCAGCGCCAAAGGCATCTGGGCTTACTATAATTGATAATTGATAATGGATAATTATAAATACATAGAGGAGCGAAATCGTTCATGAAAAAGTTATTACTGTTACTTGTATTTACGCTTGGGATTTTGCATGGGCAGGCGTTGTTGCTTGACAAGGAACCGCTTCAAACGTTGGCGCTGGACCTGGACGGCAACGGCAAACTTGACGCCGCCGTGCTGGCCGCCGCCGGAGACGGCAATGCCGTTTTGAACCTTTATTATGACGGCAAAGGATTGCAGAGCGGAACACCGGACCGTTCAATCGACATCCCCGGCGGCCGCGGCCTCAACGGTGTTCGCCATGACGGCAACGCTTATCTGGTCGTCAGCGGCGGCAAGCAAAGCATCATGGTTTATTCGAGCGCCGACGGCTTCCAGAATCAATTTCTCAATGGCAGCGCCAACCAGTGGACCAATGACAGCCTCATCGGTTCCCTTACCACGGGCGGCATCGACATCCTGCACGGCCCCTGCTGGCGCAAATTCACCCCGCCGGAAAAAATCCGGCACGGCTATTTCCACTGCCCCCCGAAAAACGACAATGGTGTTCCGCTGATCGCCGACCTGAATTGCGATGGCGAAAATGACCTGCTTTTCACCGTCAAAAGCCTCCCGCTGATCCGGCTTTATTATGCTCCGTTCATGGGCAAAATACAGGTCAAATCCACTGAACTCGAAGAATTCGTCGAACTCAGCCCGGAGCTGCTTGTCAGCGATCTCGCCGTGGGCGACCTGAACGGTGACGAACGCCCCGATATCGCGGCCACCACCCTGCCCTCCTATGCGCCGCAGAACCGCAAAACCTACATTTTCCTGCAGAACCAGCCGATCGGTTTCACCCCGAATGCCAAGCCCGGCTACACCATCGCCGGCAACGGCATTCCGATAATCCATGGCGGCGCGCTGTATCTGATCGACCGTGTCTCCGGAAACATCCGGATTTTCCGCAACGCCGACTTCAGCAAGCCCGCCGAAACCATCCGCACAGGCTTAACCAATATCAAGTCCTTCGTCCTGGCCGATAACATGCTGGTCGTCACCGGCAAAAAAGCCGGCGCCTGGCAAATGCTCTACCTGAAACCCGGCGAAAAACCCGTTGTGACAGCCGCAGTGGCCCCTCCTGCTCCTAAGATTACTTTTCCGCATTATACCGGTAGCATTTACCCGACCCCGCAGCAGGCCGTTTACCGCGATGAGTTCATACCTCTGGACAAACTGAACATTATTCCGGCCAGCGGAATCGCGGATAATGACCTGCGGATCCAGTTCATCCGGGAACAGGTCGAAGGTCTCGGCGGCAGCTGCACGGTCAGTACCTCACCCCGGCAGGATGCAGTCAATTTGTACCTTGAACTCAAAAACGAATCGCATCCGAAGCCTCAGGCATATTACCTGAAGGCCGATCCGGTGAAAAAAGAAATCCGCCTGACCGCCTTTGACCGTCCCGGTTTGAGCTGGGCCACCGGCAGTTTCCTGCAGCTGATCACCACCCGCGACGCCAAACCGGCCGCCCGGGTCGTGGATATTTACGACTATCCGGCCGTCAAACATCGCGGTTACTGGGCCGGGGCCATTAATTTCCAGCAGTTCACTTTTCGGGAATGGGCCAAGGTTCATATCCTTTATAAGCTCGATTCGATCATGATCTGCCGCCCGAACAACCTGACTCAGGAGCCGGCACCGGATTGGCGGCTGCCGTTGACCGAAAAGCGCCTGGACGCTTATCGCGAATTCGGCGAAATCTTTACTCCGCTCGGCATCAACTGGGCTATTCCCGTCCATCCGATTGTCGGCAAAGGCGAGAAAATCGACAGCTCCTCCGAAGACGACTTCAGGATTATTTGTGACCAGGCGAAAGCCGCGGTCAAATACGGCGCCCGCTTCACCTTTCAGTATGATGACAACCGCTATCCGCGCAACCCCAAAGAAATTGCGGCCTATCCGAACGGCGGCGATGCGGATTATGAGTTCATCCTGAAAGTCATCGCCGAAGTCCGCAAGGAATACCCCGAGGCGAAATTCCTGTTCTGTCCGCCCATGTACTGGGGCCCGGAAGCGCCCCCCGCCTATCAGGATGACCGCGACGAATACCTCGCCCGGGTCCGCAAACTGCCCTCCGATGTCATTTTCACCTGGAACGGCCCGGTGGTCTGTTCGGCCAATGTAACCCCGGCACAAGTCAAGTGGGCCACTCAAAGCTACGGTCGCAAGCCCGCGCTGCTCATTTTCAACGGCGGCGTCAATGTTCATCGCTATCATTACTTCACCGAACCGGTTCCCGGCTGGAAAAACTGGTATTACCCCAATATGGCCGATGACCTCGAAGCCGCCCTGCTCGGTACCAACCAGCCGAACCACCTGTTGCTGCTCCTGACTTTTGCCGACTACTGGTGGAACCCGCCCAAATATGACCCGGATCAATCCATCAAACAGGTCTTTTCCTCTCTGATCGGAGCGGAGTCTTACCCGGAAGCACAGCAAATCACCGCGCTGCTGCAGTCACTGAACGAGTTCGGCGTCGAAGTCTCGCCGCACGTCGTCCGGAACCTCGACCGCATCGAAAAAGTCGTCCGCGAGGCCGAAGAAAAATACCGGGCCGCCGCCAAAAACAATCCGAATCTGGAAAAATGGACCAACTATGCCGGATTTATCAACGTTTTCAAGCACCTCGCCGCCTCCGCCAAAAAAGTCGGCGGCAACAAATTCCTGGTCGAAACCGAAAAGATGAAAGCCGATGCCGTCAAGGAAGCCGGCTACCGGGAAAATACCGATTTCCTGTTGACCGCCTATGATTTCGGCGGCGGGGGTTCCCCCATGCAATACACCTTCCGTTGCGAAAAACGTCTGACGACCTACGTACGCGGTACCAAAACCAATATCCACACCATGCGCACTTCATTCAACATGCCCGTGGAAAAACTCGGCCGCGAATACGAACTGGTGATCTGCGGTCAGGACGACGACGCTGAAGCCCCATGCAAAATCCGCATTACGCTGAACGGCACCACCATTCACGAGGGCGATTCGACCTTTGACCGTTTCGGCTGGTACATCCGCCACTTCCCGATCCCGAAGGGCGTCCTGAAGGAAGGCGAAAACGCCCTTGCCATCAGCAATATCATGGATTCCGCCATCGTCTCCGGCCCTCCCTTCTTCATGCTGAACTACCTCGTCGTCAAAGCAAAATAAGGTATGAGAATGCGAGGAACTGCGCGTTTCTCGTGGAAGGTTTCGCCCTGTGGGCGACCAGCGCTATCCGCGCGCTGGACTGCGTGCGGCTACGAGCCGCTGCGAAGTATCTTTAAAAGGGGGGGATCCGCGAGTTTCCGACTCGCGTCAGGCGGCTGCCGCCCCTGAACCCTGCCGGAAAGCTTCTCCCAATTCACCAATTCAGCCACCGCAGGTGACGGCCAATTCAGGCGCTTGCGCGCCGACCAATTCAGGAGCCAACGGCTCCGTCCAATTTTCTCAGCGGAAGCCGCGCATCTGGTGCTGCTGCTTGACCTTCGGCATCTTCACTTCTTCGAGGCCCATGGCGTACCAGATCTCACCGAGACCGGAGTTCGAGAAATGCTTGACACGGCCGTTGACCAGATGCTCCCAGTTGCTGACGATGACCTCGTTGTCGGTCTTTTTCTTCGCGTTTACCAAAACCTTGACGGCGTCGTCAATGCGATCCTGTTTGACCAGGATCCAGGCGTAGAGAGAATAGAGGAGAACCGCGTTTTCGCCTTTGGTGCCGGCGCATTTTTTGCGGAAAAATTTATCGATGCCTTCATCTTTTTTCTTGTACATGCGGGCCATTTTCATGGCCATGGCCTGACCGTCCATCATCAGGCATTTCGGCAGCAGTTCGTCGACTTTGTCGAATTCCTTGAGCTGGTAGTAAAATGCCATTTTCATGGTGCAGCTCTGTTTTTTCAAGATGAAATTCCATTTAAAGAAGGGTTCGAACAGGTCGCAGGCTTCGATTGCCCGGCGGATGCCGTCGTTCTGCTCTTTTTCCAGCACGTCCATCATCATTTTCTGGCTGCCGACGGGACGGCGCTGGAACTGCTGCTGCTTCGCTTCCACCCGGCGCCGTATATCCATCATCACTTCCTGAATCTTCTGGTTTATGTGCTGGACCTTGCGGCGGATCAGCAGACTGATGCCGAGCTGCACCAGAACCACCGCCACCAGCCCGGTCATGCCGCCCCATACCCAGCCCCAGGCCAGGCCCTGCGGAACGGCGCAGACCGCGGCCACAATGACTCCGACAACTATACCGATCAGTAATGTAAGCATATTATATCCTTCCGCTTATTTCATTTCTTTTTGCGCTGCTTGGCGCGCTGTTTCTTCTTCTGTTTTTCCAGCTTGCGGCGGCGTTCTTTCTCCTCGCGGCTCAGGCCGAGGCCGGTGTAGCCGCTGCCGGAGAGCGAATTGAGGAGCGCGGTATTGTTCGCTTCACTGCTGGATTCGCTGTTGAAAAATTTGCCGAGAATTCCGCTCTTTTTCATCATCTTGCGCATTTCGCTGAACTGTTTGATCAGCTGGGCGACTTCTTCCAGCGAGGTACCGCTGCCCTTGGAAATACGTTTGCGGCGCGAAAAGTCCAGGATATCCGGGTTCTTGCGCTCTTCCGGGGTCATCGAGAGTACAATCGCTTCCATGTGCGAGAAATATTTCGGGTCCATGTGCGCCATCATGCCGGCCAGGTTCTTGCCGCCCGGCAGCAGCTTCAACACCGACTCCATGCCGCCCATCTCGGAAATCTGACGGAGCTGGCCGAGGAAGTCCTCGAAATCGAACTGGCTCTTGCGCAGTTTTTCCTGCAGTTTGAGCGCCTGTTCCTCGTCGATCTTTTCGGCGGCGCGCTCCACCAGCGTGACCACGTCGCCCATCCCCAGGATTCGCGACGCCATCCGCTCGGGATGAAATACTTCGAGGTTTTCCAGTTTCTCACCGGTACCGACGAATTTGACCGGCACCCCGGTGACTTTGCGCATCGAGAGCGCCGCACCGCCGCGGGCATCCCCGTCGAGCTTGGTCAGCACGATACCGGTCAGGCCCAGCGCCTGATGGAAGTGTTCCGACACGGAAACGGCCTCCTGGCCCAGCGCGGCGTCGCCCACCAGCAGAATTTCGTCGGGGCGTGCGGTCTGGTTTACCTGAACGAGCTCCTGCACCATGGTATCGTCGATTTGCAGACGGCCCGCGGTGTCAATGATCACCACGTCGCAGTGTTCGAGCTTGGCGCGCTCGATGGCATTGCGGGCGATCAGTGCCACGTTGTTACAGCCGCGGTCGGCGAAAACCGGTACATCGATTTCACGGCCGAGCACTTCCAGCTGGTCGATCGCGGCCGGGCGGTAAATGTCGCCCGCAGCCAGCATCACATGCTTTTTCTCTTTTTTCAGCTTCAGCGCCAGCTTGCCGGCGGTCGTGGTTTTACCGGAGCCGTGCAGACCGACCATCATGATCACCGAGGGCTTGGACGTGAGGTTCAGATCCGACTCCTCGCTGCCCATCAGCTCGACCAAACGGTCGTTGACGATCTTGATCACCTGCTGGCCGGGGGTCACGCTCTTGATCACGTCGCCGCCGATGCAGTCGCCTTTCACATCTTCGATGAACTCGCGGACAACCTTCAGGTTCACATCCGCTTCCAGAAGCGCCACCCGGATCTCCTGCAGCGCATCGGACATATTGTTTTCAGTCAACCGGGCCTGACCACGCAGCCTCCGGAATGTTTCCTGTAATCTGTCGCTTAAACTGTCGAACATCTTTTTATCCTTAAAAATTATCGCATCTAATTTGTTAAAAATTAATTCCGAATATATATTAATACATTGTTTTTGCAAAATAGCAACCGGAAAACGGAAGATATTTATCAGAATCTAAGGGGCTTTCACGCCCTGTCAAAAATAGTTGAGGAGCCAAAATGCGTAGTGACATCATGAAAAACGGTCCCGAGCGGACCCCGCATCGCGCCCTGATGCGCGCCACCGGTATCAAAAGTGAAGACTTCAAAAAGCCGTTCATCGGCGTCTGCAATTCCTATACCAATATCGTACCCGGCCACTGCCACCTGAAAAAAGCCGGCGAAATCATCTGCGAAACCATCCGCCAGATGGGCGGCGTGCCGCTGGAATTCAACACCATGGCTATTTGCGACGGCATCGCCATGGGGCACAGCGGCATGAAATACTCGCTGCCCAGCCGCGAAATCATCGCCGACACTGTGGAATCCATGGGCATGGCCCACCCCTTCGACGCCCTGATCTGTATCCCGAACTGCGACAAAATCGTCCCCGGCATGCTCATGGGCGCCATGCGGCTGAACGTGCCGACCATCTTCGTTTCGGGCGGCCCGATGGCGGCCGGACATGACAAGAACGGCGTCGGCGCCGACCTGATCACCATTTTCGAAGGCGTGGCCAAGCACCGCATCGGCGCGATCAACGACGCCGAACTCGAGCGCATGGAATGCGAATACTGCCCCGGTCCCGGCTCCTGCTCCGGCATGTTCACCGCGAACAGCATGAACTGCCTGTGCGAAGCCCTGGGCATCGCCCTGCCCGGCAACGGCACCTATACCGCCACTTCGCCCGAACGTCAGGATCTCTGGAAACGCGCCGCCGCCCGCGTCGTCGAAATGGCCAAGGACCCGAATGCCCTCAAGGCCCGCGATTACGCCACCGACACCTCGTTTTACAATGCACTCCGCCTCGATATGGCGATGGGCGGCAGCTCCAATACCGTGCTCCACACGCTGGCCGTGGCCAACGAAGCCGGCACCAAACTCGATTTGAAGGAGCTCGACCGGATCAGCCGTACCACGCCGAATATCTGTAAGCTCTCGCCGTCCGTCCAGCTCCACATCGGAGAAGACCTCGGCCGGGTCGGCGGCATCATGGCGATCATGAAGGAAATCAACCGCATCCCGGATATGCTCGATACCAATGTGACCATGGCCTCCGGAAAAACGCTGGCCGAACAGCTGGCCGAGGCTCCCGGCCCGGACGGCAAAGTCATCCGCACCATTGAGGATCCGTACAGCAAAGACGGCGGCCTCGCGATTCTGTTCGGCAATCTCGCCGAAAACGGCTGTGTGGTGAAAACCGCCGGCGTCGCCAAATCCATGCTGACTCATCGCGGCCCCGCCGTGATTTTCGAGAGCCAGGAAGACGCCTGCGAAGGCATTCTCGCCGGCAAAGTCAAGGAAGGCGACGTAGTCGTGATCCGTTACGAAGGCCCGAAAGGCGGCCCCGGCATGCAGGAAATGCTCGCTCCGACCAGTTACATCATGGGCCGCGGACTCGGCGAATCGGTGGCGCTGGTCACTGACGGCCGCTTCTCCGGCGGCACCCGCGGCGCCTGTATCGGACACGTGAGCCCGGAAGCGGCGTCCGGCGGTGTCATCGCGCTGGTTGAATCCGGCGATATGATCTCGATCGACATCCCCGGCCGCGTCATCAACCTGGAAGTGGACGACGCCACGCTGGCCGAGCGCCGCAAAGGCTGGAAGAAGCCCCCGGCCAAAGTCAAAACCGGCTGGCTGGCCCGTTACGCCATGTGCGCCACCAGCGCCGACACCGGCGGCGTCCTCCGCGTCCCGGAAGATATTTAAAGTTGCAATGACCGGCAACACTTTAATCGATTAGGAGGAAAACATGAAAGTTGCGTTGAGCCTGCTATTGTCGTTTACGGTGTTGCTGCAAGTGCACGCAACCGCGCAGCGGCCCGATAAAATTACTTACAATGGGGAAGAGTATAGCCTGCACTCCAACCCATTGGAAGATTATTTCGAGAAGTATCCAAAGCAAAGACCAGGCGGAGACATATGGTCTACTTCCCTGTCAAGACGCTATGTCGCGACATTTGAACTCAGGGAAAAACAATTATTCCTGAAGGATATTGAAGCGTTGATTCGAGATACTTCGAATACAGAAAAATTTGCCACCAAAATGATCAGCGTCAGAAAAGAGATTTTCCCCAACGAGAAAGATCTGGAAATGGACTGGTTCTCGGGCCTGCTGGTATTGCCTTATGGAAAGCTGCTGACATACGTTCACGGGGGATACGCTTCAACCTTTGAGAACTATATCATTCTCGAAATAAACAAAGGGCAGTTGGTCGCAGAAAAAAAATTGACAGGCCCCCAATACAAGGTTTTCAAGGAAAAACAATTCCAGATGTTCAAAAAAACGGATGCCTACAAAAAGCAGGCCGATGAATCAAGAAAATACGGCGCTGGCGACAGTGCAATCGAGTTCAACTTGAAAGAACAAACGACCTCCTATATGCGCACAATGACGCCGGATGACGAATCATGACCGGCGATGTCCTTCGTATCTCTGATGATATCCGATTCGGCTTAAGCTGAACTTGGGCAGAAAACTGCCCGGCTTCTCTTCACCTCTTATCTTCTACAAACGATAGTTTGTCGATTATGCAAAAGCTTATCGTCCGATTATCTTTTTGTATTCTTCAAGTTCTGAAGACGTCTCCAGCTGCAGGAGGTCGAGCACGGTCCGGCGGTTGCTCAGGTTTGAGCAGATCCAATCGACCAGTTCTTTCGACGGACGCCAGAAAAATTGGCCGACCCCTAAATCATCGATTTTGCGGTAGAGTTCGCGCCAGTCGTCATTGAGTTTGGCGGCGCCCGGCTGGTATTGGATCACTTTTATGCCCTTGACCTGACTCAAAGCTTCCACATGGACGATTGCGCCGGGTCCATCCAGGTGGTACTCGGCGTAATCGACGGCATCAGCCTCGAATTCCAGCGACGGCAGGACGAATTCGGCAAGCATTTCGGGATTGATCATGCACGAGAAATCGCACTGCAGCAGCCCGTTGATGCCCTTGCAGTAAAGTCCGTGGCGGTTGATGCTGCCAAGAGAATCCGTATCGAATTCCTCCCGGAAAACCTTGATTACTTCGGCGAATGCCTCGTTGACCTGGTCCAGTGCGCGTTTGACCTGATCCGGGGAGTCGATCAGGTCGAAAAGGAGCGGTTGGACGCCGCGCAGAGCCGCCAGGCAGTCGAGGTTGCCCTGCAGGTGGGTCGGACTGATCAGCAGTTTGCCGTCGAAGCGGCGGCGCAGTTTGCGGGCGCATTCCAGCGTTCGGGCGGCGATCCGGCTGTTCCAATCGACCTTGATTTCGTATTGATTCCAGTCGTCGACGCATGGCGTAATCCAGGTGGTCCGGTTGGCGTAGTCGACCGTCATTTCCGCCCCGAGCATCGCCGCGAAATGATCGGCTCCGAAGCTCAGCACGCAGCCCGGCACCGTGTCTTCGGGAAACGTGTGGGTTTCCGCCCACTTTTCGAGCCGGTCGCCGAATTCGTCGATATCGCCCTCCACCAGCTGCATCGGATCGGGGGCCGGTACCGCGCCCGGCAGCGGCAGGGCGGATACGATCATGGGAGCCGTCCCGGCATTGCTATTCCACCAGTTCTGCCATTTCAGGGCGACGCGGTCGAAATCGGATTTAAAGGTGAGATTCATTTACACGACTTCCAGAGAATCTTTGTCCGGCAGCGGCAGCATCTTGTGGGTCGGCTTGTCCTGATACCAGTAAGCTACCGAGGCGATATCGTCCATCAGCGGCATGAAGCGGCCGCCGGAGCGCCAGCCGAGGGCCTGAATGGTGATGCGGATTTTCTTCTGGAAACGCACCGGATCGGTCAGGTGCCAGCGGTACATGCCGAAGCGCTGCTGCGACTGGTAAACTCCATCCGGACGAATCACTTGCGGCAGTCCGGCATAGGGCGTGCTGTATTCGTAATACTGCTTGGTTTTCTGATCTTCGAAATTATAGGAGCCGCAGAAATAATCCTCGGTACCGGTACCGCAAATGGTCGGGAAATCGGTGTCGTCATCGAGGTAGAATTTGATTTCGCCTTCGCCCCACCAGCCGGTGTTGTTCACGCCCCACGCCATGTAAGTGCCGACATAATGACCGAATCCTTCGATATCATCCAGAATCGTGTATACTTCCTTGTAAGGCAGAGGATTCACCCGGCGGAACTGCGCGTGAAAATAACCGGAATCCGCCGGCACTTCGCCCAGCGAATAATTGATCTGGTAAAATACCGTGACTTCTTCGGCGGAAATGTTTTCAATGGTGATTTTCGCGCGCTTGTGAAACGGCATTTCCCAATAGCAGTTGAAGCCGCAACCGGGGTTCACGCATACCGGCAGGCTGCTGATATAAGCCGGCGTACACCAGCCGTTGCAGAAGAAATCGCCGGCGGGGCATTCGATGGCCGGGGTATCCTCGCCCTCCCAGTAGAAACGCAGGATCTGGAAGCGCCAGTTGCCGGTAAGTGTCATCCAGATCTGCTGAATGACCCCCTCCCCTTCGATATCGGCGAGCGTAAAGGTCGTTCCGGCGGGTACCTTGACATATGGCGATATTTTCCAGCCCATGCCGAGCTCGCGGGCGCTGCGCAAAGCGGTCGGGCCATCCACCGACCTGCCGCCGCCGCCCGGTTCACCAGTGAAGTTTTCGGGGCTGATCGAACGGGAAACCGCGCTTGAAAGGCGGGATACGGTACTCCAGGATGCGGATGCCAGTTTATTCATAAAAATCCTCTTCGGTTAATTACAGTGAACAAGACCCTTCAGGTCGATGCCGTTTTTCAGCGCTTCCTCCGCCGCACTGCGCCGGAACGAGAGCAGCGGAATGCCGCGATCGATCGTGTGGTGATAAATCTTCGCCATGTCGTTCATTTCCGGCTGCGACATCTGAATGCCGTTCAGGCCCGGTATTTCGCACAGGTACTCGATGTAATGATCGCCCCGGCCGCAGAAGTGCACCACGCCGCCGCCGAATGTTTCCAGAATCTTCCGGTCAAACGGCAACGCGAATTCCTGATACAGCTCCGGCGACAAATTCATGGCGGAGTCGTCGCGGACGACCACTTTGCCGAGGTGCCCCCAGTTCCAGTGAGCGCGGAAATCGCGGCGCGTCGACACCTCTTTTTCCCAGCGGTTCATGAACTGAATGTAAGTTTCGGTAATCAGCTCCAGGAACGACTTGACCAGCTCCGGGTTGTCGTAATATTCCATGAAAATATCGCATCCCCATATCATTTCGGCAATATCGGCGGGCCCCTGCAGGTCCGGGTGGTAAATATAGACTGTGGAACTCAGTTTCGGATAATCCTTCAAGGTATCCCGATAATAGGCGGCGGTCTCGAAAACCTTCGCGCCCCAGCCGTTGTTCAGGTCCGGCACCCCGGCATCGAGCAGACGCCGTATGCCGTCGGTGCCGTCCGCCAGCGGATGCGTGGTCGGCAGCGTATCGTGCTGGTCGTCCAGAAAAAACAGCTCGGCGCCGAACAGCGACGGCATGATGCCGGTGCCGTAGTTGCAGCGGGCGTTGAGCAATTGGCCATGTCCGTCCGCGATGACCGCCGAGTTCTGGGCCATCTCGCGCAGCAGCATCAGTTCCAGATTTTTGACGGCGTCATTGACCAGAATCTTCGGCCACTCGATCTGCGGAGCCGCCGCGCGTTGACGTTCGGGGCGGAAAATCGGGGTCGGGCATTTCTTGCCCAGAAACATCCGCCACTGGTCAAATAAATCGTTTTCGACTTGTAAGTCGATCCGGTTTTCCAGTTCATCGAGATATTGCTTAATCATAAATCAATCCTGCTTTGGCTTAATATATCCGTATCTGACTAATCGGCAAGTCCGATCAGATTCAGTTCATTGAAATTCAGTTTGTCGGACTGGGTGAAAATCCGGGTGTGGTACTTGGTCCATTCATCCACATCGGTACGGTCGCGATTGTAGAGAACGATCCGGTATGAAATCGGATTTTTGCTGCTGATCTGCTCCATGCCCAGGGCAGTAGTCTGCATGCGCAGTTCCACCCGGTACCCTTGCGGTGTGGTCTCGAAATTCCATTTGACGCCCGGGACGGATTGCCCATCCATTTCCCGGTCGAATCTCGGATTATCGATCAGCAGTTTCGGCGAAGAACCGGGGATAATGGTGAAACGGTAGTCATAAATCCCGACCTGGTCGAACTGTCTGCCGGGGCGCAAGCACAGGTCGAAAACAATCCGGTCGCCGTTGCCTTTGCCGTCCGGGCCGGTCAGCACAATCGTCTTGTCTTTGACGTCGAAACGGATCGCGATTTCATTCGGCGTCCAGCTCCAGTAGCTCTGCAGCGAGGAGGCGCAATTCTTGGCGCTGAGGTCGAGCCGCAGCTCACCGCCGCGCTTCAGGGTATGGGTGACTGTCCGGGGCCGCCAGCGGTCGAGCGCCGGCTCGTCGTTCGGGGTGATGAGTTTGGCGGCCGGTTTCACGCCGACCAGATAGATGGGGTTGCCGCTCAAAGCCAATGATAATTTACCGTTATCCGTTTTCCGGGTTTGAGTTCTGCCCATGATATCGGTCACGGTCACTTCTTTCAAGCCGGACTCGTAAGTGAATGGAATATCCTTGTCCTCCGTCCACAAAACCAGCGTTTCGGCGTTGTCCTTTTTGAAGCGCATGGCGCCGATGCCCGGCCCGAAATATTCTTCGCCGAGGAATTCACCGCCGTCGATCATCCGCGCGGCATTGGAAAAGGCGATCAGAGCCGGTTTCGGTTCGCTGTTCAAGCGGAAAAAGCCGAAAAAGTCCTCGCGTTCCTTGGGGTTCTGTTCGCGGGTCGCCATGGTGTGCGGAATCAGGGTTTTGACGTCCGCCGCGTAGAGCTCAAAAGCTTCGCGGACAGTGTTCTTAGCTTGTCCGGCTTCGGTCACGACTTTGTCGCCCGCCGGTGCGGTCGACCAGCCGAATTCCGTAGCGTAAAAATCAACTTTCTTGCCGGTGGTTTCCTCGATATAGTCGCGGTAGTTCCACAGGATCTGGCGAAACCCGCGATACTCCGTGGTCCGGGTGCAATACGGATGGATGGCGACCATTTTCTGATTGCGGAGTTTCTGCGCCGCGATGACCCGCTTGTCATAGTCACTGACGGTACCGTAAATATTGGAACCGATGATCGCGTCGGGACGCAGTTCGATGATCGCTTCGGATGCCCAATCGGCAAGCAGCGCGAAATCCTCCGCCGACATGGTTTTGTTCCATTGCCACGGTTCGTTCCAGACCTCGAAAACCTGCTGTTCCGGCGGAATCTGGCGAACCTGATTCTTGAGGTAAGCCTGATATTCGTTCTTCTTCGGCAGGAGCGCCTTTACGTGCCCTTTGACTTTGCTGAAATCGGTGATGTCCGGGTAGCGCGATTTATCGATCATCGATTCGGGGTACATCTCGACTTTCAGCACCACGTTGACCGGATGATTTTTGATCAGTTTTACGGTGTCCATGTATTCTTTCTGCCCGAGCTGGGCGCGGGTCCACTGGAGCCCGAGCTTGCAGCACATATCCATGATTTTGTCCGGGTCCCAGGTCAACTGCCGGTTCCACCAGATCTCGCTGATCAGCCAGAGCTTCATGCCGAAGCGGTACCCGCCATCGCGGACTTCCTGCGCGGAACGATTGGAGAAATCGGCCACGGCGAACGAATTCATCTGCGTTTTGACCACGCTTCCGTCTGCGGAAAGTACCGTGGTATGAAGCTCATAATAGCCGCGCTCCAACGCCCCGAAGCGCAACCGGAAGTCCTGTTGCCATGGTTCTTCCCGTTCCTGAATGACTTCGCCCCAGTAATTCGTAGTTTTGAACCGGACTTTGACCGCAGAATCCGATTTCCGCTGGATGCTGACCGGGAGCTCGACGTTGCTGCCGGTACGGAAGATATTGCACGGCACGGCGTGCCCGACCTGAATATCTGCGGCGCGGCAAAAGCTGAGGCAAAGGACCAGTATTATGATTATTCTTTTCATCGCGGCAAAACCTTTTTATTGTAACTTGAGAAGCGACCATTTGGACGGGTCTTCGGTGTTGACTTGTTTGATATCCGTGGAATCGATTGTCCAGCGCGGATGCGATTTATCGGCGTCGTTCACGCGCAGTTCCAGCGCCAATGTTGCGCCCGGTTTCGCTTTGAAGTCCGAGAGTTCCTTCCACGGCAGAGCGATTTCCGCCCGCCAGCCGTGCCCGTGTACCACGACGTTGTACCTGGCTCCCGGCACTTTTGCAATCGTGCCGTTCTGGCGGTTTGCCACCCGGCAGAGGATCGGCTTGCCGGAACGCGAGGTCGGAGTGGCGAAAAACTGCCGGTCATGCGGGCCATAACCCGGATCGTTGTCGCGGGGCTCGGTGCTGATGAAAATCTCCATGCTGTCCTCGCGGTACAGGCGGTTATCCGGCTGGGTGTTCATCACTTCATTGTCACGCATGTCGAGCCCGATGTACAGATAGTTGGCGTCATAGCCCAAATACGCGATACCGCTGGCGTCCTCGCCATTGACTTTCTCATCCGACATCGAGAGTTCCGTCAGGTTTTCCCAGTCCTTCATATTGCCGGTAAATGCGGGGGCTTTTTTCATTTGTTTCAAGGTCCGGCTATTACGGACGAATGTCTTCTGATGATCTTCCGGCCAGCGTGCCGGGTTCAGCTCTTTGCTTGCCGCTTTGGCCAACTCGGGCGAAACGCCTTTCAGGTACTGGACATTCGGGCTGACGGTCAGCTTGAGTTTGCCGTCGGCGGGAACTGTGATTTTCTTTTCCGCACCCCAGAAATCGACCAGCGTAAGTTCTTTGACTTTCGGTTCCACCGTGACTTCCAACTCCTTGTCACGGGTGAAAAGCACCAGCGTATATTCGCCGTTCTTTTCGAACAACATGGCTTCATTCCCGGGGCCGAACCAGAGGTCGCCGGCATAACGGCTGCCGTCGATCATCCGCGCGGCGGTCGCGTATGCAATCAACACCGGCTTCAACTCGTTGTTGCGCCGGAAAAAGCCGAACCAGTGTTCATGGTAGCGCCGGTTTTCTTCGCGCTGCCCCATCCAGTGCGGAACCAGTGCTTTAGCGTCCTCGGCATACAGATTGACCGCCTGGCAGACGACCCGGCGCGCCTGCTCCAGTTCGGACTGTTGCGAAGGGCCCTCCGGAGTCGAATGGGTACCGAATTCCGTGATGTAAATTTCAATATCGCTGCCGGTCTGTTCCTTCAACCACTTGCGGTAAGTATCGATGCCGCCGCGTCTTTCGGCGTTGCCGTACGGATGCAGGGCGACCATTTTCATATGTTTCATGCCGCCGGCGCGAATGTAGTTGGCGTCGTAGGTATATTGGCCAACGATGCCGGTCAGGTTCGGGCCGATGACTGCGTTCGGGCGGACTTCCAGAATCGCCTCGGCGATCCACTGCGAAATCGTGGCGAAATCATCCGCCGACATCTTGTCCCACGCTTCGTTCCAGATCTCAAACACATTCTGTCCGGCCGGGAGCTGTTTCAATTCTTCCTGCAGGTACTTCTGGTAAGGCACTTTTTTCGGCAATGTGCGCAGCATCCAGGTCTGCCCGTTCTTCTTGACCCATTCGTCAAGCGGACCGTATTTGGCTTCGTCGAACAATTCTTTTGGGAAGCGCTCGACCTTGTAAACCACATTCATCTGGTATTTCTCAGTCAGCTCGACGGTATTGGGCGCGTTGCGCTCCTGCAGGAGATCGCGCGTCCACTGAAGGCCGAGACGGCGGCAGGCTTCGACGGCCTCCGCGCTGTTCCACAAATTGCGCAGGCGATACATTTTCACGCCGAAACGATAACCGTTTTCGCGTGCCTCGTCCGCTGTTCGCTTCACTTCGGGAGCAATGCCGAAAGTGGTTCGGGCTTTCCCTGCCGCCAGTTCGCAATCGGCTTCGTAATAACCATTCGGCAATGGCGGCAGCGAAAACTCCGCCTGGTTGGCTCCTTCCTTCAACACCAGTTTCAATTCCTGTGCGGCTACCGGATTGCGGTTTCCGTCGCGTACGTTCACTTTCAATACGGTATCTCCGGCGGCGGGCATATCGACCTGAATCCGCCATGTGAGTTTTTCGCCCGGGCTGAACAGATTCCCCGGCTCATGCCGCAGGATTTTCAGGCTCTGACCAGACGCGGCGCCGCATGATATTAGCAACAGTACCAGGTATATATGGTGAAATCTTATTGCCATGTGTTCTGTTCCGCCTGATATGCCGCGTACCACCGGGTGAGATTGAGCAATGCCTTCCGGTTATTATCCTTGCCAACCGCCGAGCCGACGTGGCCGTCGGCAAGAGTCATATTGGTCCGGATATCCGGGGGAGCCGTGACCGCGATAGCCGATGCGCTGTACATCGCAACCGATGTATGGTTCCATGAGGAGGCATCAATGCTGTTACCGGCATTGTCCATGAAGCGGTCGAAGTCGGCTATGAGAGTACGCTCGGACGGCCTGGTGACCAGTTTCAAGGCGACGGGGCCTTTTCTGCCATTCAGGCCGTTTGCCGGGATGGCGCTGTAGCCGTTGGTGCTGTGGAAACTGTTTCCCGCATAATAAGCATAATTCAGTTCAAGGGATGGCAAGGTACCGTCGAGAAACGCATCGTAATGGTTCTTGCGCAGCCCATTGGCTATCCCGGTAGGACAAAAATAGGCGTCTTTGCTCTCTCTCATCATATATTGTGAGCGGAACTGGCTGAGCGGGGCACCGTTGAATTTGCTGAGGCCGAGCCAGTCGGTTGCGGTATGCGGGAAGTTCTGGTTGCCGGTTTCCCAGGACGGCATGTAGGTTTCATTGTCTTCGCCATAAAGGGTCAATATTAAACCGAATTGCTTGAGATTATTGATGCATTTAATGTTACGGGCCTGTTCCCTGGCTTTGTTCAATGCCGGCAGCAACATTGCGGCCAGGATGGCGATGATCGCGACCACAACGAGCAATTCAATGAGCGTAAAAAATCTTTTCATACCTCAGTCCTCCGATTTGATGGTTGTATTTCCGGTGAATAATTTTTTATGGAACAGCATTTCAATGTACAACGTGGCGCTCCAGCCGAAATCGTGGAGTACCTGATGATAAGGATTGCCGCTTTTCAGATTTTTCCCTTTGCGCAGCAGATCGGGCGGCGCCACGGTCCGGCGGTCGTCATAATATTCGAAGATCGTCCCGTATTCCAGGTAGAACCGCTCGATTTCGCGAAGCGTCGCTTCCCGGAGATTGGTCGCTTCCTCCATGTAGCCATAGCGTTCGAGTCCGAGGGTGATGAGGTAGTTGACGCTGATCCAGACCGGACCCCGCCACATATCTTTGCTGTACAATTTACAGTTCCGGGCGATCGAAGGCACTCCGAACGGCGTGCCGAACGTTTCCGGGTTGGAGAGGTGTTTGACCAGTTTCTGCGCCTGTTTTTTGCTCGGGGCGCCCGAGATCAGCGGCAGGAAACCGGCCGAGCTCAGGATATCGCTCTGCTTGCCGGATTCAATATCGTAATCGACATAAAACTCATACTGGTCGCTCCAGAGCCGCTTGTTAATCAACGCATTGATCCGCTTGGATTCCTTTTTCCAGAAAGACGCATCTTCTTTGTAGCCCAGCATTTCCGCAAGTTCGGCGGTGTGTTCGCAGTCCGCGGCCAGGTAGGCGTTGAAATCGGTGGCGTCGAGCAACGGCGCGCCGTCGAAACGCGGCGAATTGTCCATGCCGCTCTCGCCGCTGCGGCAGTTGACGTCGTCCTCGAGTTTCCACTCCACCAGACCGGCTCCGTCCGCGTCGCGGTTGGCGAAGACCCATTTCAGGAATGCGGCCTGCCGGGGATAAATGTCGCGGAGCCAGTTCAAATCCGCATCTGTTTCCATAACCAGCTTTATGCCAAGACCCAAGACCGGCGGCTGGGTGATTTCCGAACCGCCCTGCGGCGTCATGCAGTGCGGGATGAAGCCATCGTCATGCTGACAATCAAATACCGCCGAAAGGCAATCGCGGGAGAGTTTCGGATCGATATGGCGGATGCCGATGGCATGAAACGCGGAATCCCAGAGCCACATCCAGCGGTGAGGCCAGCGGTCCGGGGAGCTCCAGCGGTGCTTGATCTGACCTTCCGGAGAATAAATCTGATTTTTGACCATTGAATAGGCCCGCGCCAGCGTTTTGCGGCTCTGACGGGAAATATCATACGGATACGTACAGTTGTTCAGAAATTCGGCTCGCTCGCGGTAAAGGCGGTTGAAATCACATTTCAGCAGCGCGGGATCGAAAAATTCCCGGACTCCAAGCAGCATCCGCTTGCCTTCGCCCAGCATTTGCAAGCTGTCCGAATTGCCGGTCAAGCTCGCAGTGCCTTCGATCAGGATATGGTGGCAGTCGGCAAAGGCCCCGCGAACTACGCTTCCGTCCGCCAGCCGCAGCGTGAAGTGGTCTGAAGCCAGATAAACCTGTTCCGGGCACTGTTTATCGAACAGCAGTGTTCCGGCGTCCGCGGGAAGTCTTATTTCCAAGGCCGCCATATCGCCGCAGGTTCTGAGGTATAATGCGTTCTGGCTGTCCGTCGCGCCATCGATGCCGGAAAATGCCAGCAACTGCCCTTTGCCCCAGATAGACAATAATTCGGGCTTACGGGGAAAATTTCGCTTTTTTGCGGGCCGTTCCTGCGTCGACGGCGATTTCATCAGCATTGAATGTTCCATATCCGCTCCTTGCGATTTATCAAGTTTACTTAGATTATACAGCGGGCGGCCCCTATTCGCAATAGTTTCTTTTTAACAAGATATTTGAAATCGTTCCAAAACTATTTAAAAATTTTTCTCCCCCTATTGCAATTCGGCAACTTCCGATTAGATTATAACATAAAACCAAACGACAGCGGATGAATATGCCCGAATCAACGCAATTCCCAAATGTGAAAATCACCGAGGATGACGGTGTTTCCCGGATCGGAGCTGTAAATGTAGGCAAATACCCCCTGCATCACTTCGCGCATGAATTCGACGAGGAAACCACCCGGACGCTGCCGCTGTTTCTCTGTTTTGCGGGTTATGACGAATGGGTGAAGGGATGTTACAGAGTTCGAAAAAGTTCCAATATATTTGCTTTGGAATTCGTAAGGGAAGGCGTTTTTCATTTCACCAATAACGGCCAGAGTTATGAGGCCCGCCCCGGCAGTATGTTCATCGTCCATAAGCAGAGCAACACGGAAATGAGTACCATTTCGGATTACGCGGCCAAGCAGGCGCTCGGCATCGACGGTATGATGCTGCAGCCGGTGCTGGAACAGAACGGGCTTACCCGTTGCCCGTTCCTGACCCTCAAGGACCCGGAGCTTTTTATCCGGCTTTTCAACAAGGCCCATTCGCTCTTGTCCAAGCGCGGCAACAATTATCAGCTCCAGTGTTCCATCCTGGCCTATGAATTGCTGCTGCAGCTCGGAGCCGCCTACCAGCAGTCGTTTCCCGAGCCGTTGAATGAAATCATCAATTATATCAACCGCAATCTCCACCAGCCGCTGTCGCTGGTCGACCTGAGCCATATGTTCGGCATCGGCCGTACCTCGCTGTACCGGCTGTTTATTGCGCACCTGAAGAAATCGGTGGGCGATTACATCATTTCCCGGCGGCTTCAGGCTGCCGAAAACCTGCTGCAGACCACCGATTATCCGATCAAGGAAATCGCCGCCCGGGTCGGGTACTCCAACCAGCTCTATTTCGCCACCGAATTCAAGCGGATGACCGGTGAAACCCCCTCCGATTACCGGAAGCGACTGAAGTTTTCGCTTTCCTATACCTTTACCAACGCCCGCAAGGCGGAAACCGATGGAGATCGCAATGAATAACGACGGAATTCACCAACTGCTGCCCCGCGAAATGCAATCACCGATTGCACGCAAATACCGCGATATTTACGCGTGTAAACCCGGCAGTCCGTTTGTCCAGAAAACGTCCGTGCGATCACTGTGCGGACGTTTTTTCTTTGGCGGCGTAACGGCCCCACCGCCGCCGATAAACCTCGTTAATTTCCCACGCGGGTCTGGTTGCCCCAGGCCCCTTGCCCATAGGGACAAACCACAGCCGCCGGACGATTGAATAGCCCCGCGTCAGGCGCATCCCAGTTTGCCGGAGCGGCGGGGGCAGTGCGCCACTCATTGTCGGAAACAATGGTCATGGCTGAACCATCTTTGAAGGTGATTTTCAGGTCGGTCAGAATGCCGCAGGGTAGTTCGCCGGCATCGGCGGCGGCAATCCCGAGGATGTTTTTTCCGGGGCGCAACGGCAGTTTGTCGAATTTCGTCATCCGAGTAAACGAGCCGGCCTTGCCAAGTTCTTTGCCGTTGAGATAAATTGTAGCCATATCGTCGGCACCGATCTGGAGTATGGCCTTCGCCACTTCTTTATCGATGTTGAATTCGCGTAGCAGCCATGCCTTGCTTCCGGCGACATTCTGGGTATCCCGGTCCCAGATCCAGGAGGCTTTGCCGTTGTAGAGCCGGTTTTCCATGATCCATTTTCCCAAAGCGCGCGGAGCAACTGGCGACAGTTGGTAAACCGGCGGCGGCAACGGTGCTTCTGCGTAAATATGCACCTGATAAGGCGTGAACTGCTCTTGTTTTGTCATAGCCCGGTTTTCACCGATTACCTGCATGGCAGAGCGAATTCCGTCGATAGCGACCGACTGTGGTTGATCGTCCGTATTCAATGCGATCAGGTAATATTTACTGTCCAGCTCCAGCGCATACAGCCGGATCGCCGGATTTGTACAAGTGAAAACATCAACCTTGCGACCACGGGCCAGTAGCCCGCTCATAGCATGGAGTTCCCTCGTACCTTCGAAAAGTACCGAGTAATAAAACTCCGGCGCATCGATGTACTGCAATCCCCAATAGCTGACGGCTGTGCCATGTCGGGTCAGTGCGTCGTAAATCATAAAACGGTTCTGTATGGCGGTCGGATAGATCGCGTGAGAGCCGGTGTAACTCCCCCAGGCGAAGCCCTGCAACACCATCCAGTTTGGCTTCCGGTAATTCACTGCCTGTGCCATCCGTTCGGCATAGTCGCCGACGACCGTCAATTTTTTATTGCTCAGCCCGCCGTGTGGGTCAGGCACCGGTACCGGGTAAATATCAACGCCGTAAATGTCGCACGTGGCGGAATAGGCCCGGTGTTCTTCGATCGAACCGCGCGGCGCAGCGTTGATCCAGATCGGTCGGTACGGATCAAATTTCTTCAGCAGTTCATACGAACGCTGGAGCCAGGCCAACGGCAAGCCGCCCCAACTGGGCTCGTCAGCCAGGAAGTACCCCAGCAGCGCCGGATGCGCCAATACTTTCGGCGTCAGCAACCCATTCAGATGCCGTTGCCATACCAGTTCCGCCGCTTCATCGGTACCGCGCATGTTCCAGGTGGACAGCATGACTTTGATGCCGTGGCGGGCGGCCAGGTCGAGCAGCGGTAATGCTTGTGCGTCGGTGTTGATCCCCTCGGCCAGAATCGTGTTCACTCCGTTCGCTCCCGCATCGGCAAAAGTGTCGTCATTACGTCCCGGAATCTGGAAAAATCCGACCGAATAAAACACCTCGCCATTGATATACAGATTCAGGTCTTTTCCGATCACTACTTCAAAAGTGGAAGGTTCGGCTTTCGCCACTTCGGAAACCACGGACAGTTTCTTTCCGTCGCCCATACCGAGCAGCGCGTGAATTTGATACGTTCCGACAGCAAGTGCTCCGGCTGGAAATTTGAACGTATTGCCTTCCAAGCGCTGAAGCGTTTTCGTTCCCTGCCGTAACTCGACGGTGCAGGAACGAATCGCCTCGTCGGTCTTCACTCGCCCGGCGATGAACTCTACCGGCAATGATGCGTAAATGGTATTGCGGTAGTTCGGTGAATCCAACTCTATCGGATAACGCTCGCTGAGCGGGATTACCCGTTCCGCCAGCTTGCCGGCTCCGATCCGCAGTTTGCCCCTGGTGGTGACTTGCCATTGAAAATCGGCCTTGGAGACGCCCTCTGGAACCGTGAAAACGAAGTTTTTGTCCTGTTTTATATCCGGCAATGTATCATCCCACGGACCCTCCACCGTTTTGCGGATTTCGGGGAAATAAACACTGATTCGGTAGGGATGATAACCCGAGGTGGTACCCGAGTTGCCGCTGCCGGTCACGGAGAACTCTAACCGGTATTCTTTACCGGCTGCCACTGGTACCCCGGTGATCTGCATCAGACCAGTCCCTGACTCCATATCGTTTTCGATCATTTCGCTGCCAAAGGGACAGTTCCACTGTCCGCCGATCACAGATTTCCGAATCACCCGTGGCCGGTCACTGAGGTTGAAATTCCGAAATTGCACCCCCGCTCCGGCCGCTGCGTTGATGACCAGATACGGCGGAGTGCTGTTTGGAGTATAATCGAATTCCCGTGAAACCTTGACCCATTCGCCCGTGCCATTGTGATAACCAGCGCCACTTCCGAGCCATGTGATATTACCCTCTTCCTTTTGAGTCCACTCCAAATAAACGCGGCACTGTTTTCCCGCTTCGGCCTTGAACTCATATTCCAGCAAATAACTCTCGCCGCCCTTCAATGGCAATTGCTGCTGTATGATCGTGGTACCACTTTCGCGACTGCCGATTTTCAGAACGCCGTTTTCTGATTCGATGCCGGTCCGGTTTTCGGGAAGCACCCAGTTTTTCCAACCATGAAACTGTGGATTGCGGATCAGGTTCCCGGGTGCCGGTTCCTGAGCTGTCTGCGGCTGGTGAGTGATAGTCAGATTGCGGAATTCCACCGCCGGACCGGCCACCACGCCGATCACCAGATATGGCGGGGTACTATTCGGCGTATAAGTGAATTCCCGCGAAATCTTAACCCAATCGCCAGTGCCGCTCCGATAGTCGACGGCACCACTCCCGAGCCAGATGGTTTGGCCACCCTGCTTGCTGGTCCATTCCGCGTAAATGCGGCATTTCCCACCTGAGGCAGCTTTGTATTCATATTCCAGCAGATAGCTCTCGCCCCCTTTCAACGGCACCCGCTGCTGCGTGATTGTAGCGGCGCGGCTGACTTTTAGAATACCATTCGCGGCCTCGATACCAGTTCGGTCGCTGGGAAGCTCCCAATATTTCCAATCTTGAAACTGCGGATTGTAGATCAGGTTCTCTCCTATAACATTTGCGGCAAACAGGCAGATTGAAACAATCAATAGAAAAAATTTCACTTGCATTCTCAACTTTATAGTAATTTTAATAATTGTTCGGAAGCGTGGCAGTATAAGTTACAAGCCTCACAAGACTGTTGGTACCATTGACCGAGTTGATGCGGCGGATCGCCAGATCGTTCCCCCCGAGTCCTTCAACATGACCGTCGATAAAAAGCTGGTTGGCGCGGTCACTGTGACGGCGGTGAGGCGCGCCTTCTCCACCCGGGTCGCACGGCAGGAATTTATATCGTTGCTTTGCGTTATTGGAGACGGCACCGGATGTAGTGATTTGGATACTGTCGCTCAGGACAAAAACCTGACCCGGAGTTTTGATTTTATTCAAACTCAGAAAAGCGCTGCCACCCCAGCCGCCAACCATGGCAGAGTTACTGTATTGCCCCTTACGTATGCCATAAGTATTCCATTTACCGGATGTGTTTGAATTATACGGATTGTCTATGGAATTTTCCCAGGTACCCGGGGACCAGCTTGAACAGAGCATGGTGTCCAGACTGCTGATATACTTTTGAACGAAAAGTACGCAGGCCCACGTCTCTTCAACCCCCGTTGCCCCAGTAAAATCGACGATATCCAGGCAGAGCAAATCGCCGTAATCGTTGGCGTACATATTAAACCCGAGTCCGCATTGTTTCAAACTGTTGATGCACGCAGCGGCGCGACTTTTTTCCCGAGCCTTGTTCAGGGCCGGCAGCAGCATTGCGGCAAGTATTGCAATGATTGCAATCACTACCAGAAGCTCAATAAGTGTGAATTTTTTTCCCGGAATGTTTTTCATGCTTTTATTCTCCTTGATTACTGATTTTTATTTAACCGCAATGATTCTCCGATAAACAATTGCGGAGGATTCAGCAGAAATTTCAATTTATCTTTGTCCGACGACAGTATTTCATGAATTACCCCGGTGAAGTCTTCCGACGTGGTGGTGGTAATCGACGGAATGCAGTTCCGGGCCACTTCGATTTCCCCGCAGGATACCAGCGAGTAATCCCGCCCAGCCAGATAACCGATGTCAAACAGTCCGCGCATCACCCCCACGGCATCGGGCATATTTGGCACAAATACCGCCTTTGGCTTGGTTTTCGTGAATACGGAAACAGCCGTCTTCCGCGCTTCATTGGCATCGAAAAGAAAACTCGGCTCCGAAAAGGTATGTATGTTGCATTTCTTATCGGCTTGCCCGGCAGCGGCTTGAAATGCCTCGACACGTCTCTTGATGACATCGGTCATTTCCTGCCGGCAGAGGATATCATACTTCCGGTGTCCGTTTTTCTCCAGCAGGTCAAACAAAATCCGCACCGATTCTTCCACGGACGGCTCCAGAATGCTTCTGATCCCGTACCGGCTATAATCAAATGAGATGCTGACCAGCTTATCCTTGCAGGCAATAAATTTCGCCAGCACCACCGGCGGCAGGTTCTCCGGCTCGACATTGAAAAAAATCAGATCGAAATTCATATCCGGCACCGTAGTCAACAGCTCATCATTGTAATAACTGTAGATGAACCGTCTCACCACACCGCCCAACGGCTG
The DNA here is from genome assembly GCA_040391785.1 of Victivallis vadensis. Taxonomy (GTDB): domain Bacteria; phylum Verrucomicrobiota; class Lentisphaeria; order Victivallales; family Victivallaceae; genus UBA5239. The sequence goes on along the minus strand of JBEBXH010000033.1, from coordinate 17,591 downwards.
GAAATACGAAGAAAAGAAACGGATGAAACGGCTGCTGCCGTCGGCCCCTTCCAGCAACGCCACTTTCAAACCATTCTTTGGCGATGGCGGGGCGACCACGGAGAATTTCCGCTTTTCACTGGCTTCCAGTACGCCCTGGGCACACAGCAAATGCAGCCCCTGGCGTACCGTCAGATAATTCACTCCCAATTCCAAAGCCAGGTCCCGCAAACTCGGCAACACCCCGCCATGGTAATCGTCATTCTGCAGCCTTTCCAGAATTATTTCGGCTATCTGTTCACTTTTCTTTGTCAAAATCACATCTCACTATAACAGTTCTGTTATAATTATTATAACTTATTTTTCGGGATTTGCAATAGGCACAATGCTTTTTTTCCGCTTTTCCTTAATACTATTCTGCCGTAGAGAAGAAACATCCATAATATGATATTCGTTTCGAGTTCGACATTTCTTTGAAAAAATTTTTATTTGATTGCTTGAAAATTGATTATCGGATACTATATTCGCATAGTGCCATACTGGCTGGAGCTGTTTTGATGATGTGTTTTCCATGCCGGGGGTTGTTTGGGCATTATGAATTATTGAGTTTATTTTTTGTTAACAAAATAATGGGGCTCGCATGAAAAAATTATTAAGCATGGGCGTAATTGCGGTGGTCGCCGGAACATTTTTCGGATGTCATGACGCTGATCACTATCGTACGGAGCGTATCAAAAAAGCTACGGAACACTTCGAAAAAATTCGCGCCAATGTACCGCCGGAAGACCGTGTCTTCACCCTTATGGACTGTGTCCAGCTCTCTATCGAGCACAACCTTGACCTGAAAGTTTACAGCATCCGCGACAAAATAGCCCGCGAGCGGCAAACTGCCGAAGCCCTCGGCATGCTCCCCGAACTCAATGTCTCCTACGATTTCTCCGGCCGTGACAATGACCCCGGCGCCAGTTCCCGCAGCATCCGCAGCGGCAATGAATCCCTCGAGCCGAGCATGAGTTCCGACCGCAATATCAGCAACTTCAAAGTCGAACTCGCGTTGAGCGTAATCGACTTCGGCCTCGCTTTCCTCAACGCCACCCAGGCGGAAGATCAGGTCCTGATCTCCATCGAGCAGAAGCGCCGCGCCGCCCAGAACCTCAAACTCGAAGTCGCCCGGACTTATTTCAAAGTAGCCGCCACTCAGGACGCCCGCGACGCCTCATCCGCGCTCCTGGAAAAGTGCAAAGACATCCACCAGCTCCTCTCCGACCTCGAAACTTCGAAGAACTTCTCCCCGCTCCGCGTGCTTGACGAAAGAAAACGTTTCATCCGTCTGCAGAAGCAGCTGATGGAATATCAGCGCAGCTATGACAACGCCTGTATCGAACTACGCGCCCTGATGGGTTATATGCCCCTCCGCGAAATCCGCGTCGATACTTCGTTCCTGAAAGAGATCCACGTGCAGGATCTTCCCGATATCGAAACCCTCGTCAAAGTTGCCTTGGTCGAACGTCCCGAGCTCTATCAGCTCGATATCCAGACTAACATCATGATCAACGAAGCCCGCAAGACCATCCTCATGATGCTCCCGCACGTCCGTGTGTTCGTGGACTTCACCGCCAGCGACAACGCGTTTCTGTACCACCAGAGCTGGTGGGAACTGGCCGCCCGCGCCGCCTACAACCTGCTGAAACTGCCCCAGCACATCGCCACATTGCGCACCCGCAACAGCGAAGTGGAAGAACTCCAGGCCAGAACCCTGGCGCTCTCGATCGGGATCATCTCCCAGGTGCATATCGCCTATGCCAATATCAAGGAAGTCCAGGACCGTTATCAGCTGGATGATGATTATTACAAAGCTTACCTGAAGCACCTCGATACTGCCCACAAGACTTATACCGTCGGCGGCAATGAGTCGAAGCTCGACCTGGCCCGTTACGAACTCGAAACGACCGATACCCAGATCGCCCGGACCATCGCCCTCGGCAATTATTACCTGGCTTATTACCAGCTGCTCAACACCGTCGGCGTCGAAACGCTGCAGAAAGAATACATCGCCGGCATCATGAGCAAGATCAACCTGGCCGAAGCCAAAGCCTCGGCCCGTACCGCCAAAGACATCCGCAGCAGCCAGATCGCAGCCGATGAACTCACCAAGATGTACAATGGCATTCCGCTGGGCAACAACACCATGCCCGAAGCCACCCGCAACCACGCCGAAAGCCTGGTGCCCGGTCAGATTTAACTCGAAAGGATAGATAGATACAAATGGATACCAAAAAAGAACTCTACGCAGACGGAATCGGTCAGATTCACTTCGCCGGCGGAATGGTGCGTTATGACTTTGTCAGCATGCAGCCTGCCGAGAACGCCTCGACTTTTGATGTGAACGGACGCGTCATCATGCCGCCTCAGGGTTTCTTGAATATGTTCAATTCCATGCAGGAACTGATCGACAAGCTGCTCGAAGCCGGCGTGCTCCAGAAAAATGCTCCGCAGGCTCAGGCCGGCGGCATGCCTGTAGTCGAAGACGCCGTGATCATTGAAGAAGAAGGCGGCGAAGATCTCGCAGATCCGGCCCCCGCCAAAAAGAAAGCAGCGAAGAAAACGAAAAAATAACTTCGCCGTTATCAAAAAAGTCACTCAGGACGCTTTTCCCAAAGCGTCCTTTTTTTATGCCGGGTTGCTGATTTAACGCAATGCGAGGAACTTCGCGTTCCGAACGGGAAGTTTCGCCCGGTGGGCGACCAGCGTATCCGCCGCTGGACCGCGTGCGGCTACGAGCCGCAGCGAAGTATCTTTCAGGGGGGAGATCCGCGAGTTTCCGACTCGCGTCCGGTGGCTGCCGCCCCGGAACCCTGCCGAAAGCGTTTTACCCGGCACAGGTTTCCGGCGGGTTCTCAGGGTGGCAACCCTGAGTGCGAATGCGCATATCCCCTCCAATAAATTCAGTCAGGATGCGCAGCATCCGTTCAGTGCAGATCAGTCGATCTGCCGCTGGAGCGCGAGGAACGCGGAGTTCCTCGCATTTCCCCACACACGACTATTTCGCTTTCAGTTGCACAATCGCCACATCGTTTCCGGGGATTTCCTCGACGTTGCCGTAGAGAACCTTGGCGACTTCCCAGCCTGACGCTAAACGGAACCCCGTGACGGCTGTCTCCGGGCAGTAATTGACCAGCACGCCGATTACGTTGTCCTCATCGATCCGGTGCTCGGTCACGCCAACATTGGGACAATCTTTGCCGATCCGCCGCTCGACTCCGGCCTCCTGGAAAAATTTCCGGTAAATCTGATAAAACGATTGTTCAAAACCTCCGCTGGTACCGACGAGAACTTCCTCGATCGCCGCATTCAAATACCAGGCCCGCCCCTTACCGTAAGCGCAACGGGTGAGCGCCGGATCCCCTGCCCGGTTCGTGCCGAGCACCTCGGCGCGTACATTCAGCAACCGCTGACGCGCCGTCAGGGGCAACTCGAATTCCGCCTCGATGCCATCGATTTTAAATGACTCAGTGAAACTCTCTTTGTGGCAGTAATCCACTTTTATGCCGAATACCTTTTCAAAGGGCTGCAGCATTCCGCCGCCGGCGGTCACCAGCAACTCGCTGCCGGCCTCGACTTTGGCCAGCAGTTCCTGATAACGCCGTCCGGTCAGGGTGGAGTTGCTCGGCATGATATAGACTTTCGAATCCGGCAGCGGGGTGTCCGCGTTGTGGAACATCAGGTCGAAACCGGCCTGTTTGGCCAGAATGAACGTGCTGAAAGCGATTTCCCAGTGTGCCTGATCGCTGGTGAGGATGCAGACGGCGTCAATCCGCCGGGGCGGCAACTTCGCGAACGGCAGTCCTGTCAGAACCTTGTTGAAATATGTCACCGACTCCATCACCGGTTTGGGGGTATAATCGATCCGGAACAGCCCCAATTCGCGCTCCAGCGCCACCCAATCATAGGGTGCGTGAGTCAGGCGATCCTGATCGAAGGCGCACCACCAGAGCAGCCCGCGCAAATCATGGGCCCAGCAGGAAAACAACGCGCTGCGCAAGTAACTTCCGGCCCGTTCGTTGCTGCAAATCATCGGTCCGAGGTTACCCACCTCCTCGGGCAGACAGGGCTTACCGCCGATGTCGGAGTAAAAACAGGACTCGGCGGTGGCATGCAACGTGTTGCGGATGGTATTGAACGGCTCCAGGTTGCACTTCGGCGTGAACAGAGGGTACGGATGGGTGGTCAGGATGTCGGTGAGCTCAGCCTGATCGGGAATCAACCACGCTCCGGGCTTTTTCATCTGCAAACTGTGCATGCCGGAAACCACCGGCCGCGCATTGTCCTCCAGCCGGATCGCCGATGCGATGGCGTTCGTCCAGGTCCACGCCTCATCGCTGGTTACCGGCCCCATGCAGTTGCATTCATTGCCCAGATCCCAGGCGGCAACCGCCGGGTGGTCCTTCAACTGCCGGACAAAATAACGGACAAAACGCACCTGCCATTTAATGGCCTCGGAATGCGTCAGGACATTGACTTCCTCAAAAGCTTTCGGCACAAACAGCCGCCCGCTCATCCAGCCGGTGACCAGCCCGACAATCAGCTTGATGCCGTTCTTCGCCGCCTCGTCCGCCATGAAGCGGAAACGCACCATCATTTCCTCGCTCACCCCGGCCTGCCCGGCTTCCGTGTCCGGCAGCGGATTTTCGCCCATGTAAATCGTTTTGATCCTGCTGCCGTGATAAAGGTAATTCAACGGCTGGAAGTCGGGCCACAACGGAAAGACCCGCAGCATGGTCAAATGGTTTGCCGCCAGCAGCTTGAAATCGGCCGCCACGGTTTCCGGGGACCAGTTGCTCCACATCTGGGTTCCGGCATGCGATGCCCAATAATTACAACCAGTCACAAACGTTCCGGATTCAAAGTATTTATCCATTTTTTCTTACCGATGCTCCTTTTATAAAATCGTTTGGTATGATAATTCCGTCTTTTTTGTCATTGCCGTTGATCAGTTCCAGAAGCCTTTTCATCACCACCTCCGAAATCGTCTCGAAATTCTGCCGGATATAAGTGGGCTCCGGCAGAATGTAGGGTGTGACCCAGGGCGAATAAAAACTGACCCATGAAATATCGTCCGGCGCCTTTCTTCCAAGCACTTCCAGCATATATTTAACCGGCATCGTCAACGACTCCCCGCAGGAAATCAGTGCGGTCGGCTTCTGTGAAGCGAGCAGCTTGCCGATCCGGTCCGGGTAACGCAGCACCTCGCAGGCCATCAACTCGTCGCGAAACGGCACACCGTGGGCCTCGAGGGCCTTCCTGTAACCATTGACCCGCGCCTGATCGCCCCACGAAAAGCGCTCCACTGCCGGCGCGACCAGCAACCCGATATCGCGGTGCCCCTGCCCGATCAAATACTCCGCGGCCTGATAAATCCCGCCCTCGTGGTCCGTACAGACATAGCTGCACCCTTTGGTGATATAATTGATGGTCAGCACGGGGATATTCTTGATGCCCCGCAGGACATTGGCCGCCTCTTCGTTGTAAACCAGCCCGATCACGGCCTTGGAGAAATTGCGTGAAATCCGCTCGACATCCTCGATCCGGACCAGGTCGATGCCCAGATTATGCTCCGCCGCGGCGGTGAAAATGCTGGCCAGCAGCGCCGCCTCATAACTGTTCACGCCCACAGCTTTAAAGCCGATCAGGATCGAAACCACATCGCGCCGCGCCGTCATTTTGGGCTGATACCCGAGCGTGGCGGCCGCCTTCAGCACTTTGCTCCTCGCCGCTTCCGAGACATACTGGTGATTGTTGAACACGCGCGACACCGTACAGGTCGACACCCCTGCCAGCCCGGCGATGTCCTTGATTTTATTATTGCTCATGATATTCTCTGAAATTATTTCATATTATCTGCAATTATTATATATCTGAACTTATTTTTTTCAATCTCCATTTGACAAAATTCAGGAAAAATATTTAACCATGAATAATTTTGGCCTTTCCCCATAAATTCAGCGGCGGTCCGTGTATCAATGGGTATATTTTCGTTATGGCGTTTGACTTTTTGACGTTTGGGGGGTATATTCTATCTCTTAGCGTGATCCGTTTTTTCGGGATCAAATCGAAATTTGGTTAAACTTTAAATCAGGTTATATATGCCGTTATTCAGCAGCGAAAAATACACTACGCTCAAATTGCAGAATGGCAATAAAAGAAAAGAACTCCCGCAGGGTTTGTGGGTTAAATGCAAGAAATGCAGCCGCACCCTTTATAAAAAACAGATTGAAGAAAGCCTGAACGTTTGTCCCCATTGCTCGTATCACGAGCCGATGACCGCGGATGAACGGATCAAGATGCTGACCGACGACGATTCGTTCAAGGAAATCGACGCTTACCTGATGTCGAAGGACCCGCTGAACTTCGTCGACTCCAAAAGTTACAAAGACCGCCTCGAAGCCAGTATCAAAAAGACCGGCACCAACGAGGCGATTAAATGCGGTATCGGCACGCTTGAGGGACGCGTTTACGCGCTCGGCGTGATGGATTTCCGCTTCATGGGCGCTAGTATGGGATCGGTGGTGGGCGAGAAAATCACCCGGTTGGCCGAGCTGGCCGCTGCGCGGCATTGTCCGCTGGTGATTATTTCGGCCAGCGGCGGGGCGCGCATGCAGGAAGGGATCTTGAGTCTGATGCAGATGCCGAAGACTTGCGGCGCGCTCCAGCGCCTGTCGGCGGCCGGTCTCGCTTATATTTCGATCTTAACCAATCCCACCTATGGCGGTGTGACCGCCAGTTTCGCCACGGTAGGCGACCTGATTCTCGCGGAACCCGGAGCCATGATCGGCTTCGCCGGCCCCCGTGTTATTCAGGAAACGACCAATTCAAAACTGCCGGAAGGATTCCAGACCGCTGAGTTCCTTTTGGAAAAAGGATTGATCGACCGGGTAATTGACAGAAAAAATTTACGACATGAGCTTGCTCTTTGCCTTGAATATTTCTGCAACTAGTGCTATTGTTATCAGATGGACGGCGTAAAGTGAATTTTTGGCGCCGCCGGTCCGGACCCTATGCGCTGGTATCGTGCTAATTGAGTCAGATGGGGAACCAAGCAGCTCCGTGCAATGATCCAGGTGCTGTAGGAGCATCTGGCGCCGGCGGCGCCTTTTTTTATTAATTGAAAATTGAGAATTGAAAATTGAGAATTACGGGAGAAGTCAGTCTTTCATCGAAATTTAAAGAGGGTCAAAGGGATTCTTCCCTTTCCTTCATTCTCAATTCTCAATTCTCCATTCTCCATTGAAATTAGTTTAGGAATTTTTAGTTATGGAAAGAAAAGACGGCAGACGCCCGGATCAGCTCCGTTGGCTCAAAGCGACCAAGAACTACCTCACCAATCCGGTATCATCCGTACTCATTGAATTCGGCGGCACCAAAGTCGTCTGCTCGGTTTCGGTCGATCCCAAAGTTCCCAACTGGATGCGTGCCCAGAAGGTCCCCGGCGGCTGGCTCACCTGTGAATACGGCATGCTCCCGGCTTCCACCCGCGACCGCATGCAGCGCGAAGCTTCATCCGGCAAACAGGGCGGTCGCACCGTGGAAATCCAGCGTTTGATCGGCCGCAGCCTCCGTTCCGTGGTCGATCTGGAGAAATTCGGTCAGAATACCATTTATATTGACTGCGACGTGATCGATGCCGATGGCGGCACCCGCTGCGCCGGCATCACCGGCGCCTCGCTGGCGCTGCAGCTGGCGTTCCGTAACCGCCGCCTCCTCAACATGTGCGGCGGCGAGAGCCCGATCCGCGAAGCCATTGCCGCCGTCAGCGTCGGCATGATCGACGGCGTCCCGATGCTCGACCTCTGCTACGAGGAGGACAGCCGCGCCGAAGTCGATTTGAACGTGGTCATGACCGAATCCGGCAACTTCGTCGAAATCCAGGGCACCGCCGAACGCAATCCGTTCAGCAAGGCCCAGCTCAATGAAATGCTTGAGTTGGCCGAGTCCGGCATCCGCAAGATTTTCGAAATCCAGCGCGGCATCATTTACGGCAGCGACAACAAACCGGAACGCAGCGGCGACAACAAGCCGGAGCACCGCGCCCCCCGGCCGCAGCAGCAATTGAATTCGTTGGGCGATGCTTTCGCCGACTTAAAAATCTAGAGGTGACACAGGGATGAGTGAGTATCAGGTTATCGCGCGCAAATGGCGCCCGCAGCGGTTCTCGGATGTGGTGGGCCAGGAGCATATCGTCCAGACGTTGAAAAATGCCATCCGCATGCAGAAAACCGCTCATGCTTACCTCTTTGTCGGTCCGCGCGGCGTCGGCAAAACCACCACCGCCCGCATCTTCGCCAAAGCCCTGAACTGCCTCGCGCCCGAAGACGGCGAACCGTGCTGCAAGTGCCGTTCCTGCCTGGCTGTGGCCGCAGGCAACAACATCGACGTCATCGAAATCGACGCCGCCAGCCAGAGCAGCGTGAACGACGCCCGCGCCATCCGCGACGAAGCCATGCACGTGCCGGTGAACGGCCGCTACAAAGTTTATATCATCGACGAAGTCCACATGCTCTCCAAGCAAGCCTGGAACGCATTGTTAAAGATCGTCGAGGAGCCGCCGGCCCATATCAAATTTATTTTTGCCACCACCGAAGTGCACATGGTGCTGGGCACGATCATTTCGCGCTGCCAGCGTTTCGACCTGCAGCGGATCCCGAGCCGGGTCATCACCGAGCGGCTGGAAGCGATTTGCCAGGCGGAAAAGGTCAGCATCACCCGCGAGGCCATCCTCGCCATCGCCCGCGCCGCCGACGGCGGCATGCGCGACGCCCAGTCGCTGCTGGACCAGATGATCGCCTTTTTCAGCGCGTCCGACGGCTCGGCTATCACCGAGGAACAGGTGCTCTCACTCTTCGGACTGAGCGGCGTGGCCGAGATCGACACTCTGATCGGCGCCATGAGCGAAAACAATCGCGGCCGCGTGGTCGAATCCGTTTACAACCTCGCCTCGCGCGGCAAAAATCTGGAAACGCTGTTCAGCGACGTCCTGGCCCGTCTGCGCGGCATTCAGCTTTGTTACCTGATCGAAAATCCTGAGCAGATCCTCGAAACCGACGCCGAGTCCATCGCCGAAATGCGCCAGATCTGCAATACCGTAAATCCTGAAATCATTCAAATTCTGCTCGAACAGCTCTCGCCGGTCGGCCGCGCGCTGCACGATGCCCTGAACAAACAGGTTTTCCTTGAATCGATTTTCCTGAAAGCCATGCGCGAGGCCCACGCCGTCAAGATCGGCGACCTCGTTTCCCGCTTGAACCAGCTTCGCGGCGCCGGGGAACTCAAGTTCACCGAACAATTGCCGCCGCCGCAAGTGCAGCAGCGGATCACCATGGCACCGCCCCCGGCTCCCGTAGCCGTGGCCGCTCCTGTGCCTAAACCGATCCCGGTACCTATACCGCCCCCGGCTCCTGTGCCAGTTCCGATTCCCGAAGTCAAACCGGCTCCCGCGCCGGAGCCCATACCGGAAGTGAAACCAGAGCCAATACCTGAACCGGAACCCATTCCGGAACCAATACTTGAGCCGGAGCCAATTCCGGAACCGATTCCTGAACCTGTGCCCGTGCCCGAAGTCAAACCGGAGCCCCCGGCTCCTGTTCCGGAACCGCCCCCTGCCCCGGTAACAGCACCAGTTGCTCCCCCGGCTGGCGATCAAAATGCCGACACGCTCTGGCAGCAGATTATTGCCGAAGTGGCTCAAAACCCCGGCGGCTCCCCGGATCTCATCCGCGCCATGGAACAATGCCGCCCGGTTGTTTATGAAAACTCCATCCTGACCGTGATGTTCGAGGGCGCCAACGGCCCTGCCTGGCTCCTGCTCTCCGACAAAATCAGTTTGGTCATGGAAATTATTCAGAAAATCACCGGCGACTGGATGAGCTGCATCGAGCTGAAAAGCAATTTCGAGAAAGCCGACAACTCCCCCAAGCAGCGCGAAAGCCTGATGATGAACCAGCAGGCCATGCGTCAAGCCAGCGAAAATGAACTGGTTAAAACCGTAATCGATCTTTTCGGCGGCGATATCGCCGAAATCAAAAAATAAGTAAGGAATTGAATCAAATGTTTGGAAATCTTGCCGAAATGGCAAATATGCTGAAAAAAGCCAAGGAAATCAAAGGCAACATGCAGGCCATGAAAGAAGAAATGGCCAACACCGAAGTCTCCGGCACCGCCGCCAACGGCAGGGTGATCGTCGTCGTCAGCGGCGATTTCACCATCCGCCGCATCACCGTCGACCCGAAGCTGGACGAAACCAATGAGACCCTGGCGCAGATCATCACCGCCGCCACCAACGACGCGATCAACAATACCCGCATCCTTCTGCAGCAGAAGATGAAAGACGTCACCGGCGGACTGGATATTCCGGATATTTTCTGATGAGCCAGTATCCGGACGAACTCAATGCGATGATCGAACTCCTGACCACGCTGCCGGGCATCGGCAAGCGCGGCGCGGAACGCATCGCATTGGCCATGCTCAAATGGTCCCCGGAGAAACTCGCCTGCCTCGGCAATCTCATCACCGGGCTGCCGGATAACGTAACCTTCTGTCCCGACTGCGGCAACCTGGCGTCATCCGGCAAGCAATGCCCGATCTGCCTTGCCGCCGGCCGCGACCGCACCTTGATCTGCGTGGTCGAGGACTTCACGCAAATCAACGCCATCGAACGCAGCGCCTTTTACCGGGGTCTGTACCACGTGCTCGGCGGCAAGCTCTCGCCGTTGACCGGGCGCCACATCGAGGATCTCAACATCGAATCGCTGATGAAGCGCATCGACGAGCTCGGCGCCACGGAAATCATCCTCGCCCTGAGCCCGGATGTCGAGGGACAGGCCACTGCCTCGTACCTGAGCAGCCTCCTGCAGGGCAAAGCTCTGAGAATTACCCGTCTGGCCCAGGGCCTCCCCGCCGGCAGCGACATCTCCTACGCCGACGCCGCGACCATCGGCGCCGCCCTCAAGGGCCGCCGCGAATTCTAATCAATTCTCCAGGATAAAGTCCGCACAAAATTCCGCATTGTGGTAGCGCTGGACGCTCGGCACCAGATTGGTGTAGCGCCAGTCGGGGTAAGGATGCCGGAACACATTGCCGCGCATTCTGAGACCCGGCTGGTAGCCCATCGCGGTGAGCGGCCACTGAACCTCGAAACTCCAGCCTTTCTGACCCGGCGTTTTGCGGCATTGGACAATGCCCGGGAAATTTCCTTTCCAAGTGCCGGCGTGAATGCCGAAATTCTTAATCCCTTTCGGCGTCAGGTTCAGCCGGTAATACTTCATCCGGCTGCCGGAGGCGAAAAAGAGCTCCACATCCCCGGTGTCGATACGGTTGTCGTCCGGTATGGTGCCGCTGATGTATAAATTCTTGCCGTCGTGCAGGAATTTAACCATCATCGGATATTGAAGTTTGATGTCGTTGTGCTGAGTAAGGGCATGCTCGGGGGAGTCTTGCCAGCAGGCATCGTTAAGGTTGCCGTCGATCCTCGGAGCGCGGCCTTTCAGGGCCAGAACGGTGATTGATGGGCGCTCTTTCAGGCTGAATTGTTCGGTATCCGCGAGCCATTTCTCCACTCTCTCTCCCTCTTTAACCATGCGGAATCCATTACGGTTCAGGGTGTCGGCGAAGCCCTTGACCAGTGCCATGCGCCGTTCATGATCGAAATGCCGCAGGTTGATCCGGACATAGGCGAGCGACAGCTGGACCAGGTGAACCCGGTTGGACAGGACTTTGTCGCCGTTGACCGCGGCCGCGCCCCGGTCGAGAATCGCTTCGCATTGGGTGAGAAAATCGGGATCGTCGATATAACAATAAGGCGAGAGCTTCTGCATGACATGGAGGTTGCCGGAGCCATAACTTTTGTGCAGTAATTCGATGTATTCGCGTACCGCCGGGGCGGCGGCACCGTAGTAGGCGTCGGTGAATTCTTTGATCAGTGTGCCGGTGTCGCAATCTGGGTTCCACATCAATTGACAGATGATATAGGAACGCAGGTCCGCAAGCTCCCCGCCACGACTGTCCCAGGCGCCGGACTCGATCACCCCGGTGACATGATGGTTCAGGTAGTATTTAAAGTTGGGCTTGAACGTATAGAGTGTGGGGTACGGGGCATAATAATGGTCGAATTTGATCACGTAATCCCAGACTTGCAGGCGTTGACTGATGTTCGACCAGCGGTCCAGCATATTCCGGAAATCAATGTTTCGGGCATTGAGGCAATCCCCGACCGGGTGAGCGTAGCAGTTTTCCGTGCCGCAGAAACGAATGATGACGTTTGGGTGCGGCTTGGTGCGCTGCGGCGGCTCCAGCGAATACGCATAGGCAAGCGTGTCGATCCGGCAGTCGGGAAACTCGCCGCAGACGGCTTCCGCCACGGCGTTGACGAAGCGGATCAGCGGCCCGGACTGTGCGCCTTCTTCCTTGGCCACGGCGGCGCAATTCTTGCACTGGCAGTAACTCTTGTTCCCGGTGTCGTCCTGTGAAATGCTGACGATGAATTCCGGGTTTGCCCGCAGCATGGCGCGGGTTTTGTCAGTGATGATCTGCAACACTTCCGGGTTGGTCAGGCACAGCTGCATGGGGCGGTCGGTAACGCGCTTGCCGTTGATTTCCGAGAAATATTCGGGATGTGTCTCGCCGTATTCTTTCAATGGAACGAGCCGCGAAAACGTATGGGAAAAACCGCCGGAATAAGAGATGTAACCGCATTCGTAGCGTTTGGCCGCATAATGGCCGCGCACACCGTTGATACGGTTGGCGAGGGCGAAATCCGCCGCCTCGGGACGGTTTACGTTCTGATAATCCGTGTCGCGGTACTCAAACGGCGGAATATAGGTGAAGTCGATGCTTTCCGGCAAAGCCGGCAGGGCGGACGGTATCGTACGGCAGTCAAAGGTGAACCAGCGGAATCCCTGATGATCCTGCAGGAAAGTAACGACACAGTAAAGCACACCACGGCGATTCCCGGCCAGTGCCAGCGCCTTGGAGTTCTTGACGATGCGAACGCCTTCGACGCCGAGCGCGTCGAAATTCACCTCGATGCCGTAATCCGTCAGGCTGTGGCATTTGCCGATGAACACCGGAAAGCGGCCGTCAGCCTTGAAGTCTTTTTCGCTGACGATATCCGTGGCGGTTCCAGCCTCGCCCCAGCATTTCCGCAGGAACTCGGCGGCGTGTTTTTCCGTGACGGTAGGTGTTTCGGGCAGGACGATCACATAAGCGGCCTGGGCAAGCAGCCAGCAGCCGAACAACAGGGTCAGGGTGAACAGTTTTTTCATGGTTTTTGCCTCAGGTAAAGCTTGGCCTGATGCTCGAAATTGCGGAAAAAGCGGAAGGTCGTAATCAGGTTGCTGTAATGCGGCCCCGGCCAGTCGCCGCGGCAGATGTTAAACGTAAGTTCATCTCCTGGTGCCGAACGTACCTTCGCCAGCGGCCAACGCGCTTCGACGTACCAGACTTTATCCCCCCTGGAAGTCTTCACGTCGGCGGGATTCGTCCAGCTTTGCGGTCCATAGATGATGTCGTCGTAAATTACCCCGGCGGCATTGACGATGATGCGGTAATACAGGTTTTTCGTCCGGTTGCCGACCTGAATTTCGATGGAGTCGTCGGTCCAGACCGGGGAATCGTGCTCGCGCTGGTTGCAGATGATGTTGTCATCAGGAACTTTCACGGCGATGTAGAGATAATCGTCATCGCTGAGCAGCCGCACCTGCGCCGGGTTATTGAGCATGGAACCGTCGGTATGGGTAAGGTGGTAGTCCGGGGAACGTTGCCAGATGGTTTCATCAATAACGCCGTCAATGACCGGTGCGAGGTTTTTGCTGCCCAGATAGGTGATTCCGAGGGCCGGCTCCACATAATCGGTGTTGCTGCGCTTGATCGCCAGCCATTCGGGCAGTTTACGCCCCTCGGCAATATAGCCGACCTTGTTGTCGGTGGCGATTCGTTCAAATTCGTCGAGCAGTTTCTGCCGCGCTTCCGGGGAATCGAGCTTGAGCTGAATCCGGGTGTAAAGCATCGGCAGCCGGGCGTATTCCACCCGCTTCTGAATCACGGGGTCGCTGCCGGCAACGGCCTTGCGGGCCTCGTCCAGTGCGGCGAAGGAGGCCGCGATCAACTTCGGATCGTTCAGGTAGACGAAGGCCGAGGTGTTGATCGCCATGTGGGTTTTTCCATCATTCAGGTGGTTTTCCAGCAAACCGATATATTTCTGCATGGCCGGGCCGGCGGCTCCATAATAGGCCTCAGTAAACTCTTTGATCAGGGTATCCACTGAAACATCCGGGTTCCAGAGTACCTGCGCCAGCACGTAGCTCCTCAACTCGGTCAACTCGCCGGTGGTGGTGAAATAAGAACCGGATTCATACACCCCGACCACATGGTTGCTGCGATAGAAACGGGCGTTTTCCCGCATGACATGCAAATTGGGAAATGGCTGGAAACAATTCGCGAAATTGATGATGTATTCCCAGATATGGAGGCGATTGCTGATGGCGGCCCAGCCCTTGAAATAGTTAATGAAATTCTTGTTTTCCTCGCAGTTATCGAGCGGATGTCCAAAGCATTCCCCGATCGGACAAAGCCGGATGATGATGTTCGGGTGCGGCTTGACGTGGCGCGGCGGAATCAGCGTGAAGTCATACGCCAGCGTGTCGAGTTGGCAATTCGGGAACTCTTTGCAGACGGCCTCGGCTACCTGATTCAGGAAATGAATCAGCACCCCGGAGTAAGCGCCTTCTTTTTTCGCCACCGCCAGGCAGTTGACGCATTGACAACTGAAGTTGCCGTCGTTCTGCGAAATGCTGACGATGTTATCGGGATTTTTGCGCAACAGTTCCAGCGTGCGATCGATGACGATTTGTACGACCTCGGGATTGGTCATGCACAACTGGGTGGGCAGCGTGGTCACGCGCTTGCCGTTGATTTCGGAGTAGTACTCGGGATGCGTCACCGCAAACTCCTTCAGCGGCACCAGCTTGCTGAACGTATGAACGAAACCCGAATAGGTGATATAACCGCCGTTTTCCACTCCGGCAGTGGGCACGTGAGCTCCGTTGAGCTTGTTGGCAACCGTAAATTCGGTCGCGTCCTTGCCCCACAGGATACGGTTGTCCGTGTCGCGGTATTCAAAGGGAGGGGTGTAAGTGTAGTCAATGGTTTCTGGCAACTCGGCCAGGGTGGCGGGTATTTTTTTGCAGTCAGGCGCGAACCAGCGGAATCCCCAGTAATCCTGCAGCAGCGAATACGTGGCATAAATAATGCCGCGTTTGTTGCCGCCGAGGACAAGAGCACGGTTATTTTTGGCGATGCGCACACCGCCCACGCCCAGGGCATTGAAATCGATATTAAATCCGTATTCGTTCAGGTTGCGGCATTTGCCGATAAAAAGCGGGGAGAGATCGCCCTTGAATTGATCATCGGTGACGATCGGCAAAGTTTTGGAGTTTACCAGTGCGAGATTTTTTTGCAGGATTTCCGCCGCGTGTTTCTCGGTGGGCGTGGCTTCCGCTGGAATGACCAATACTTGCGGCATGGCAACCAGCAACAGCATTTGGACGGCAATGAACAGTGTCAACAGTGTTTTCATTGGATCTCCTTATTAATGAATGTCTTCGTATTCGCGTTTGCAATGTTTGATCAGGTAATTGAATCCTGCGTTGAACTTGTCGGTGGCCCAAATCCGCAGGGCCGGGGCCATTGTCTTGCTGATGGCGCTACCGTCGCTGTAGCCGACGTTGAAACTCCAGTCGCGGTGATTGAGGTAATTCATGCCCGGATAGTTGCAATAGATCAAATTATCCGACACCCACGGCGTAACTCCACCCTTTGTCACCTTGGTCGACATGGCAAAACTGTAGGTCGTATTGTGACCGTCCATATAGACGGAGCCCGAATAGTTTTTCCAACGATGGAAATTATCCACCGTAACGCGTTTGGAATCGTCAAGCCATTTATCAAGTGGGCAGTACATCGGCTTGGGCGAATTGACATAATGAGCCATATAGTGCGGAAACCCCTGCCCCATGGCGGAAGCAGGCGTATAGCGTAAAATATTCGTCCACTTGTAATTGGCAAGACTCGTGGTGGTGATTTCGCTGAACATGGCCGGAGAGATATCGTCGTAATCGCTGGAGTACATCAGCATGGCGGCAGTATGGGTTTTGGTATTATTGAGACACGTGCTCTTCTGAGCCGTCAGGCGCGCTTTGTTCAACGCCGGCAGCAGCAATGCAGCCAATATCGCAATGATAGCTATTACAACCAGCAGCTCTATAAGTGTGAAATATTTTTTCTTCCATGGCGGTATCATACCGTCCAAACTGGTGATTTGTTTGCGTGTATCCATTTTCGTTCCTCCTTGATTTATCGATTCTCTGTTGCAAAATTTCTATCTGGTGGCCACCGAACCGCCCCTGCGGATCACGGTCGGAACCAGTAAACGCTCCGGCGGCAAACCGGGGGTGTGAATCCGGGCGATAATCCGTTTCGCCAGCCGGGCGCCAAGGTCCTCGAACTCCTGCGAAACCGTGGTGATTGCCGGGCGTGTCCGTCCACAGAATTCCAGCCCGGCGAAGCCGGTGATCGACAGATCGCGCGGGATTTTCGCCCCGCCCTCGTAGGCGCCCGTCATCACTTCCAGCGCCAGATAATCCGACGAACACACGACCGCGTCCGGACGGTTTTCCGGAGTGGCGAAAAACTTCTCCTGAAACGCATGCGACGCCTCTTCGCCGTCAAAGCACCACCCCGGAAACGGCTTCAGTCCGAATTTGGCCAATGCCGCCTCAAAACCGTTGAAGCGGGCCTGTGAATATTCGAGACTCTTGAAATCGTCGCCGACGAAGCCGATTTTGCGGTGGCCGTTGGCAACCAGGTACTCGACAATTGCCGCCTCGCCCATCGCCACATCGGAGCCGACCACCACATCGAAATCATCGTCGACCGCGCGGTCGAAACACCCGACCGGCAACTTCAGTTCGTGCGCCATTTTCAACAATTTGCCGCGATCCGGCGTGGAAGCGTGCACCAGCAGAGCCTCAGGGCGCGATTCCAGCACCTGGTTAAAAAGCTGCAGCCGGATATGGTCCGACAACTTGGTGGCATCATACAAACGGCAGGAATACTCCGGCTGGGCGCCGCGCACGATACCGGCAAAGACCCTCAGCACATATTCCATATCGATATAAGTGGCAACCACCGCGATGACCCCGGTCTTGCCGGTCTGGATCTGGCTGGCCAGGGCATTGCGGTAATACCCCAGCTCGCGGGATGCCGCCAGCACCCGCTCCCGGGTACGCTCGGAAACCTTCAATTTGTCGGACCGGTTGCCGAGTACAATCGACACCGTCGAACAACTTACCTGCGCCGCCTGCGCTATGTCGCGAATCGTTACCAAAGCTTCATCATCTCCATTATTACAACGTTGTAATAATCTTAAAATCGCATTTCCAAATTTCCATTATAACGTTGTAATAATTATTATAACGGTTTTCTCCGCTAAGTCAATACCCCAAACCCATTTTCCAGCGAAAAAAAATCAGAAATAATTTTTGCATGCTAAAAAAACGTCGCTG
>JBEBXH010000032.1:0-60465 GCA_040391785.1 Victivallis vadensis | reverse complement strand
CCGGAACCACTACCGGGGCGGCTTCGGTTTCGGTGCCGGCCGGGGCGCCGGGTTTGACTTCCTGCGGTTCGGCGGCGGTCGCCTCGTCCTGCACGGCTTGCAGGTCTTCGCGCTGTTCGGCGGCGGCGGCCGGGGCTGGTTCCTGGACCTGTTCGACCATGCCGAGTTCGGCGGCTTTCTTGTCGAAGTCGGCGCGCGATTTGGTCAGCGCTTCTTCGGCGCGGACGCGGGCCTTGGCCAGTTCTTCCTGCAGTTCGTCGAGCGTCACCTGGCTCAAATCGTTGACGCCGAGGGTGTTCAGAATGCGGAAGTACGATACGTAGTAGTTGCCTAAGCTGAGGTATTTTTCGATTTCGGTCTCGGCGGTGACGAGGCGCATGTGGTCGAGTTCGAGCTGCGACATCTGGCCGGTGGTCTGCTGGTTTTCGAGCGCGAAATTGAGGTTTTCCTGATAGATGCGGTTCACGTTCATGTCGATGTCGAGGCGTTCCTTGGTCGCGATCATATTCGCTTGAGCCATACGGACTTGCGCCATGATCCCGATCGCCTGGGCATAGCCGCGCGCTTCTTCGGCGTCAACCTGCGTGCTGTAGGCGCGGTAACGCATGATGTGCTGCGGCAGTTTGAGCAGGTTGTAGGCGGCGCGGATGCCGAGTTCCCACCAGCTCTGATGGTACAGGAACGAGTTGTTGGAATTCGTAAAGTCCACGAAGATACGGACATGCGGGAACATCATCACCAAAGTTTTGCGGCATTCGAGCACGTTGATGTGCTTCTGCATGTCGATTTCGTAGAGTTCCGGACGCTGCAAGAGCGCAATCTGTTCGAGGAGAATGGTTTCCGGCAGGTCGAATTCCGGCACGCGGTCGAGCACGGAATCGTCAACTTTGATCAGGCCGCTGGGGTAAAGTCCGAGCAGCGAGCGCAGTTCGACGCAGGAATTTTCGTAGCTGCGGATGTAGTTGGTGAGGCGCTTTTCCATGTCGATGAAACGGCGGGTTTCGTCGAAGGCGCGGAACGGCGTGATCTGGCGCGTGCGGCCCATCTCGGCGATGAGTTCGTAACGCGTACGGCACTCTTCGAGCAACCGCGTGGTGATATTGATAGCACGCTGAGCCGCAGCGACTTGGAAATAAACACGCGTTACGTCCAGACTCAGGTTCTGAGCGGCGCGGGTGGTGCGCTGTTCGCGCAAAAGCACGCGGTCGTTGGCCTGCTGGGTGTTGAAAAACGCCAGCCCGAAGTCGATCAAACTGAACGCGAAGTCGAGGTTGAAATAGTTCACGGTTTCGTCCTGCGAGGTCGAAGCGCCGTAGGTCAAACCGTCGCCGTCGACCTTGCGCGAGCTCGAAGCCGGGACGTTTTCGCGGTCGGTGAAGTTGTTCGAAACGTTGATTTCGGGCAGCATGCCGAGGAATTCCGCGGTACGCATTTCGCGCGCCACCGCCTGCTCGAGGTTAAAAACCTTCAAATCGAGGTTGTTCTCGACCGCCAGCCGGATGCATTCCACCAGCGACAAAGTTCGTTCGCTGTCCAGATTCGTCCACTGCGACTCCTCGAAATGCTTGATCGCGTACTCCGCGCGCTCGTCACGGTAATCCTTGTAACTTTTGCAGCCGGCTACACACAATAAAGCAACTACCCCTAGCCCGATCAAATGTCTGGTAGACATTCCAACACCTCCAATTTCACAATTAATAATAAAAGTATATAAAATTAGTCCAAAAATAGGCTTCCGGTTATTATATACTGAAATTTGAATTATTCCAAACGAAAAATTGGAAAAGTCAGAATTTTTTCATTACAAATGAGAAAGGATAATATCAAGACTAATATCGTCACCCGATTTTATTGAGAGCCTGATCGAAATCGCGGCAGATATCGTCGATGTTTTCGATGCCGACCGTGACCCGGATCAAGTCTGGAGTTACCCCGGCGGCGGCCTGTTCGGCGTCGCTGAGCTGACGGTGAGTCATGCTGGCGGGATGCAGCACCCCGGTGCGGACATCGCAGACATGAACGACGATCGCGGCCAGTTTCAGGCTGTTCATCACGATCTCGCCTTCGTTGCGGCCGCCTTTGACGCCGAACGTCAGAACCCCGCCGGTGCCCTTGGGCATGTATTTCTTGGCGCGTTCATAGTATTTATTGCTTTTCAGGCCGGGGTAATTGACCCAGGCGACTTTCGGATGCTTCTCAAGGAATTCAGCCAGCGCGAGCGCGTTGGAGCAATGACGTTCGATGCGGACATGCAGCGTTTCCATGCCGAGGTTGGTCAGCCAGGCGGCCTGGGGGGCCATGATACAGCCGAAGTCGCGGATCCACTGAACGCGCGCCTTGACCGAGAACGGACAGGCGGCGAAGGTTTCCGTGTAAACCAGGCCGTGATAGCTGGGATCGGGCTCGGTGAATTCGCGGAACTTGCCGTTTGCCCAGTTGAAGTTGCCGCCTTCGACGATGACTCCGCCCACGCTGGTGGCATGGCCGTCCAGATATTTGGTGGAGGAGTGGGTCACGATATTGGCGCCGAGCTCGAAGGGACGGCAGAGAACCGGTGAGGGGAAGGTGTTGTCGACGATCAGCGGCACGTCGAATTCGCGGGCGATGGCGGCGAATTTATCGAAATCGAGAACGATCATCGCGGGATTGGCCACGGCTTCGGCAAACAATGCCTTGGTATTCGGACGGAACGCCTTGCGGATTTCTTCCAGCGAGGCCTCCGGATCGACAAAAGTCACTTCGACGCCCATCTTTTTCAGCGTATTGGAGAACAGCGAAACGGTACCGCCGTACAGACTCGAAACCGCGACGAAATGTTCGCCGCAGGTACAGATGTTCAAAATGGCGATGGCGTTGGCGGTTTGTCCGGCGGAGGTCGCTACCGCGGCCACACCGCCTTCCATGGCGGCGATCTTCTTTTCGAAAACTTCCACGGTGGGGTTGGCCAGGCGGGAATAGAAGAAACCGGGGACCTTCAGGTCAAAAAGATCGGCGACCTGCTGGGCGGTGTCATATTTATAGGTGGTATTCTGCACGATGGGCGCGATGCGGGGATCGCCGTTGCCGGGTTCGTAACCGCATTGAACTGCCCGTGTTTCTATTTTCCATGAATCATCCATAATGCCATACTCCTTGCAAATTATATTATTCAGTCTGTTTTGAAATATTATAACAATATACAATCTCAAAAACCAAATTCAAGAAAACGCAATAAAAATCAGGGAAAGAACGGAAACAGCAGCTGGTATGACCAATTTAACGATTTGCGTAAATTTTTTGCGCAAATTTGCTGATTTCATTTTTTTTAGCGGATATTTTGGGTAGGAGGGGTGTCTTGACCTTGAATTTATGGAAACCCGGTATTACATTATAGCAGTAATTAGGTGATATGATATTGCGAGAAGAGAATGGCTATAATGGCAACCAAGAAGTGCGTACAACTTGAAATCAAGATCAACAATCCTGCGGGTTTGCATGCCCGCCCCGCCTCGTTGTTCGTCAAGATAGCCTCTGCATTCAAGTCGGATATCATTGTGGAAAAAGACGGCGAAGAGGTCAATGGCAAAAGCATCATGGCATTGCTGATGCTGGCCGCCGGACTGGGGACGAAACTCCGGATATCGGCCGTTGGCGAGGATTGCGAAGAAGCGCTGCAGGCGCTGCAGGAGCTGGCCGACAAGAAATTCCATGAAGGGTAGATCATGAGCGATTCAACCACCCAGGAATTAAGATTCCGGGCTATTGCCGCCTCCACGGGAGTAGCCATCGGCAAGGCTATCATCGTCCACAGCCGCAGTGCCAGCTACGACAATATGGAAGAAAAGGTGGTTGAACCATCCATGGTCGAAGGCGAAGTGGAGCGTTTCAAATATGCGATCGAACTCACCCGCCAGGAAATCATCGGCATGCAGCGCCAGATCCGGGACAAGTTCGGCTCCAAGGAAACCGGTATTTTCGACGCCCATTTGATGATCGTGGAGGATCAGCTGCTCACCAACGAAGTCATCGAGCGGATCCGGAACGCGCACGAAAGCGCCGAAACCGCTTACAAACATACGATCAGACGTTACGTGAATGCGCTGCAGGCGATGTCGGACGCCTATATCAAAGAGCGCGCCGATGATATCAAGGACGTGGCATCCCGCGTCATCAACCAGCTTTCCAATGCCGAAAAGCCGGCATTTCTTTATACCTCCGAGCCGCGCATCGTGGTGGCGCTGGACCTGACGCCGTCGGAAACCGCCATGTTCAACCGCGATACCATTCTGGGGCTGGCGGTGGTCACTGGCAGTACCACTTCGCACTCGGCGATTCTGGCGCGGTCCATGCAGCTGCCGGCCCTGGTCGGGCTGCCGCATGAGGCTTATGAGATTATCCGTACCGCCGTGGAGCCGATGCTGATTATCGACGGCAATTTCGGCGAGATGATCATCAATCCGACTCAGGAAACCATTGACCAGTACCGTGAGCGGATCGAGCTGGACCGGAATTTCGAATTGGAACTGACCCGGGAGAAAAACCTGCCGGTAGAGACTGTCGACGGGCACCGGATTACACTGCTGGCGAACCTGGGACATGCGGAGGAAGTTACGGGAATCGCGGAATCGGGCGCTTTTGGCGTCGGGCTGTTCCGCACGGAATATATGTTTATGAATACCGAGACGCTGCCGACCGAAGAAGAGCAGTACCGGACTTATCGCGAGCTGGCACAGGCCCAGCCGGGAGCTCCGGTCGTCATCCGTACGCTGGATATCGGCGGAGACAAGCTGGCCTCCCATATCGACGCGGTGGTTGAGTCCAATCCGTTCCTCGGGCTGCGGGCCATCCGGCTCTGCCTGCAGGCGCGGCGGGATATTTTCCGTACTCAGATGCGGGCGATCCTGCGGGCTTCGGCGCACGGCGATATCCGGGTCATGTATCCGATGATCTCCTGCGCGGAGGAAGTTCGCGAAATTCAGGAATTTGTCGACGATTTGAAGCGGGAACTGACTCTCGAGGGAATCGATTTCAACCGGGATATCAAAACCGGGATCATGATCGAAATCCCGGCGGCGGCGCTGATCGCCCACACGCTGGCCCCGATGGTTGATTTTTTCAGCATCGGCACCAACGACCTGATCCAATATACCATCGCCATCGACCGTACCAACGACCGGGTGGCGTATCTTTATCAGCCGACTCACCCGGCGGTGCTGGAGTTGATCCAGCGAACCATTGCCGCGGGGCGCAATCATCAGATCGAAACCAGTATCTGCGGTGAAATCGCCGGCAATCCGCTCTATACACCATTGCTGGTGGGGATGGGCATCGACGAGCTCAGCATGAGCGCCGGGTCGATCGGGGTCATTCGCCGGGTCATCCGCAAACTGGATAAGCGTGAAGCGGAAATCGCCGTGGCGGAAGCTTTGCGGAGCAATACCGCCGAGGAAGCTCTGAATGTGTCGATCCGGCTCCTGCGCAAGGCCGCCCCCGATATCGCCGATCTGGTCGTATCGAATTAACCGATATCGCAATAACAGGGAATGAATGCGAGGAACTGCGCGTTCCTCGCGCTCCAGCGGCAGGCCGTATTGGCCTGCACCTCGGTACTTTTAAGAAAGGAGATCCGCGAGTTTCCGACTCGCGCAAGGAGGCTGCCGCCCCTTGACCCTGCCGAACAGGTTTTACTTGGCGTAGGTTTCCGGCGGATTCTCAAGGCGGCCAGCCTTGAGTGCGAAGGCGCATATCCCCTCATAAACTCAGTCAGGATGCGCAGCATCCGTTCAGTGCAGATCAGTCGATCTGCCGCTGGAGCGCGAGGAACGCGGAGTTCCTCGCATTACAACACTTGTACACGGCGTGAATTAATCGTTTTTCAGGATCAGGTTGTTCAGCACCGACCAGCGGCGCGGCTTGGGCTTGACGTCGATACCTTTGATCCAGTAATCATATTCGCGGGTAATTTCGCCGTTGAGTTGCATCAGGGTCAGCCAGTAATCGAGGTATTCGAGGAATCGGGTATCGTTGTTGGCGACGGCATATGCCACGAGATCCCGGTATTGATCCTGCGGAATATAGAGTGCGTATTCCGGGTGGAGAATCGTCCAGATGGAGCCGTTTTCCGCGGAAATGAACAGGGCATCCGCCTTGGTTTCTTTTGAGAAAAAGTCGGAGTGCAAGTGAATCTGCAGCTTTTTCGATTCCGGAAAAATTTCCGTCAGGCGCTGATAGTCGGCCCCCTCGGCGGCGGCAATGGTGATCTTGTGAATCAGGTCCGGGTCGTTGCGCAATTTATTTTTCAGATAATCCGGGAGCAGCAGCGCCGTCGACATTTCCAGGTAATGATCGGTAAAGGAAATTTTGCCCAGACGTTCCTTGCTGAGCGATACTCCGCACATGATGATGTCCACCTTGTTTTCGTTCAACGGCGTAGCCAGGTCGCCGAAATGCACCGGATAAAATTCAAGCTTCCGGCAGCCCAGTCCCGCCGCCAGTTTATGCGCCATATTAATATCGAATCCGATCAAATCCTTCTGGTGGTTGAAGAACGAAAAAGGAATCGTATCGCCGTTGAAACCGACTCGCAACGTGCCGGTGCGCTGCAGCTGGTCGAGCCGGCTGCCTTCGCAAGGCACGGAGGTATCCGGCAGGCGGTCGAAAACCTGAAAGGGAACCAGCGCCTTCACCGTCATGGCGTCCAGCACATTGCGTTTGCTCTCCGGCTCCGGCGTATGGAGAAAAAGCCATTTCATCCCCAGCAGCGAAGCCGTCGTAATCCCTGCAATGAGCAGCAGGTTATGGATGATTTTGCGCCATTTCAAATGCAGTGCCCCGGTCGTCCAGGCGACAAGAAAAGCGGTAAAAACAAATATGGTGAATGCTTCCACCGCAAACCGGATATTGTCGGTAACGACACTGGAAATCGTAAACAGTTCAAGCAGGTCGGACGGCAGTTTGAACATGTCCAGCAGCAGCGGAATGGCCACCGCCGCCCGGCCGAAGGTGGTCAACGCGCCGATTCCATACAGTTTGATATAATCCACCAACGAGAAGCTTACTTCGCTGAACCAGCCGGCGAAATGAATGAAAAAAAGATCCATCAACTGTCCCGTACAGGGCAGGATGAAGACGATGGGAACCATGATCTTTACCAGTTGCTCGGCTTTTTCCGTTTCCATTCCTTTGATACTGAGGAGATTTTTGATGTTCTCAACCAGCAGCGGCAGTACGATGAAAACATTGCCGGTCAGGAGCACCGTAAGCATGGCGGTACGGCTGATCCGCATGATTTCCAGATAACGGAACGAGGTAAATGCCGTCAGCAGCAATGGCAGAATCAGGAAAAACAGCAGCAAGCCCATGACAAAATAAGAGATCAGGTAAATTTCGAGGCGCCCGGCTTCTTCCAGGTGCATGTCTCCGGTGGCATCGGCAATCAGTGCGAAAATCCCGAAGGGGGAAAGCTTCATCAGCATCTGATTCAGCCGCGTGAGCGCTTCGGTAACAGTGCCCAGAAAATCCAGTACATTGCGCTTGCCGGGCACATTCATCAGCGCCACACCGGACAATACGCTGAAAACCATAACCGCGGGAACAATATTATTGGCCAGGGAATTGAACGGGTTTGAAGGAATGAACAAGTTGATATAATTCACCCGGTTGTTGCTTTCCAGCAGGTTCGGGCTGAAAAAAGAGGCGAAAGACCAGTCCGGGAAACAAAGCGGCACCAGCGCCATCAACGTGAACAGCACGATCCACAGCGTGCCGAGCATGATCAGGCCGCGCCGGGCAAACGTCCACATGTGCCCGGGTTCCAGGCCGCCGATGCTGTGGATCAGCGAACACAGGATATACGGCAGCACGCTGATCTGCATCACCGCGATAAAGCCCTGGCCGACAATTTCCAGATGTGTGCACCATTCACCGAAAAAAAGACCGGCGGCAATGCCGAGCACCACCGACAGAAGGATCCAATAAAGCAAAGACGGCTTTTCTTTTTTCTTCATGTCAAAAATTCATTGATATTGATCTGAATCATAAGCTGTGTACCTTAGCATGATTCTATTTCAATGTCAATATTTCAATTTTCAAAACTTGAAATTATTCATAATCTTTGTTATATTAGTTACTGTGGACAAGGTGTAATACCAATTCTCTTTCAAACATAGATGACATGATATGCCTTCGAGCCGTTTGCAACCTTAAATCCTCGTCCGATATTTATATCGGCCTGCGGTTTAAAATTGCAAGCCATCTCAAAGTCATTATCTATGCTTGAAAGCGAATTGGTATAAATCGGAAATATGGAACTGTTGTTATGTCGTATCCTGTATTTCTTCTGGTGAATTACCTGTTGCTGGCCGGCTATCTGCAGGTGCCGGCGGTTTACCCGCAGCCGGCAGAGAACAACGCGGTATATGTTGCTTCCGCATCGGATTTATGGCGGAAATGGTTTCCGCGCAAGAATAAGCCTGCGCCGGGCGTCCAGCCGCGAACAAAAAAGCATTCCCCCAAGCACCACCAGCCAAAGGTGTTTTTCGGTTTTGAGGATGAGCGGTTCCAGATGCATGACACCTTGATTCTGGAGCTGGTGATTGATTTCAACTCCAATAAGATGGTCTATGCGGACTGCACTGCCGCGCAGCTGGGAAGCATACCGGATATCAGCTCGAATCTGTTGAAATCCCTGATCATTCAGGAATCCGGCGGCAGCCCCGCCGCCTGGGAAAGAGACCCGGCTCAGGTAAACGTGCCGGGGGACTGGAATCCCTACAAAGAGCACGTGGGGCTGAAGGAACCCGTCCGGCGAAACGAGGGGGAACCTCACAGCAATTTGAAAGCGGCAGTGAAATTTCTGGTACGCAAGGGATTCGGCGCTTCCGCGCAACCGGCCAGACTCCGGCCGGAGGGATTCTTCGACAGCTGGGAAATCGCCTTGCACCGCTACAACGGGCGCAGCGACAAAACCCACGACGGCAAACTCTACAAGCATGTTTACGCCACGAAAATATTGCGCCGGGCCTCCCAGCCCCATATTCATGAGCCGATCGAAATCAAGCGCTGGCGCAAGGCTCAGGCATATTATAAACTGTCTCCTTTCGTGATCGAGCAGCTGCTGATATCGCTCACGGAAGTGGAAAAACGGGAGTTCTTGTTATGAGTGTACTGCTCTGGCTGATATATCTTTTCCTCTCCACGCTCCTGAATATGAGCACGTATTGCGAGCAGCTTTTTGACATGGAGGATTTCGGGCCGCACCCGGAATACGTCAACGAACTTCAGGCGAAAAAAAACGCCGTCATCGGCCCGGGCGTTGTCATTCCCGCCGAAATCAATGTCACCAGCAAGGGAAACGGTATCCTGACCATTGCCAATGTGAACATACATGTGTTCGATATCCATGACGACAGCGAAATGTTCCGGGACGAACTGCTGAAAATTCTGCTGATCGATTTTTCCGCCGACGGTTGGCGCGATCTGGTAATATACGGTATCGAAGACGAGTATGATGAAAAAAGCGGCGAGAAAATCGGTCAGCGCCCGATGTTTTACACGTACCGTTACAACCCCGAGACCAAAGAGTTTGACAACCTGCTGTTCACCCCCGAATGGCGGAGTCCCGTCAAGCTGGACAAGTAATGATTATGCTCCGTCCGTGGAGCGGGCGACCACGCTGTAAACATAAACTCCGCTCAGGATGTCATGCAGGCCCCGTTTGAAGAGCAGCATGAAAAGCGGCGTCAGTATGCCGAAGATGAGCATCAGCAGCGTAAAGCAGAACGAACGGAAGAAATAAGCTTCTTCCTCGTTGCGGGCACAGATGAATATGCCGAAAAACCACATTCCCGGGCTTTGGGCGAAATAGCCGAGGGGCAGGGCGTAATACAGCAGCATGAACGGCAGCCAGACCATTGCCGCCAGCGTGATGATATCGCTTAAATCGCTCGCGGCGAGCCACATGGCGTGCTCATTGTCGGCGCTCAGGCAGATATAGCGTTTGTTGTTGTCGGCAATATTGACCCACAGGTATCCCCTCCGATAACCGGCGGAGCGGTCGGCATAGATCGTCGGCGGGGTGGTGGCTTCGAAATTGCCCTTTTTGAGTTTGGTGAAATCTTCGCCGAATTTGGCTTCCAGCTCGCTCATGGCCTGATTTCGGGCTTCGCGGGCCTTGCGGGCGCTCTCCGCCAGTAGCGCTTCGTTGCTGTCCGGATCGATTTCCTTTTCCCTTTTCGCGGGTTGAGATTTGGCCTGGGCTTCGGCCTCGGCCTTGGCTTTTTCGGCACGGGTTTTCAGGTTGTCGGTGATGGCGAGGGGGGCCTGGTCGGTGGAGGCCTTGGCCTTCTTCACCGCGTAACCGAGACCGCCGCAGCAGATCAACAGAAATACCGTCAGCAGGATCGCGGCATCGAAACAAAATGCGCTGAAACGGTTGGACAAAGTCGCGTAACCCGGTTTGTAACCCATGGAAAACGGCCGGTTTATCTTGCGCCCCCAGATGACATGGCTCAGCTTGGAGAGGGCGGACTCCTGTTTCTCGCGCGGGTCGATCAAACCGCCGGCAATCATGCGCTTCTTCTGTTCCGCCAGGGCGTCTTTCAGAAAGGGCATATCGGAGGCCTTCGACCACAATTCGATCATTTCCGAACGCATCTCGGTGTCGGCGGTGATCCGGTCTTCCTCGACCCATTTGGCCAAAGTCAGTTCATCGACCGGGCCGTATTCTGTATCATCAAGTTTAACAATGAAATTCATATAACAAACTGTTCCTATCCGTTTTCGGTCTATAAGATTACAACAAAAACAGGCAAAAATCAAGTTCAAAGCCCGAAAAACTCATTTTTTGTCCACAAAAATACACAAAAATACACAAAAAAATCAGGGAAAGGATGATTATGCATATGTAGTGAGATTCCGTATTAATTCATAAGAAAATAAAAATTTTGTGTAATTTTGTGCGTTTTTGTGGACAAAAAAATTATTGTGGTGTTACCTGGGATTGTTTTGGGGGAATTGCGATGTATATTACGGAATGATTGTGGCGATTATTATTCAAATATGTGTACTTTTGATATTCCTGTTCGGATCCGCGTTTTTTTCCGGCTCCGAAACGGCTCTCTTTTCGCTCAGCCGTGCCCGTATCCTGGAGTATCGCGAAAACCCGGACACCCGCGCCAAACAGTTGATATTGAAACTGCTTGACGATTACCGAACCACGCTGACCACGCTGATTCTGGGCAATCAGTTCGTCAATATCGTGATCTCGATCCTGCTCAGCCGGCTGTTGGAGAAATTGCCGTTCGGCTATGTGGTGACCATGGTCATTTCCACGCTGCTGTCGACGGTGGTGCTGCTGATTTTCGGTGAAATCACGCCCAAGACCGCCGCCATGACGCACTCGGTGAAAGTAGCGAATATGATCGCCCTGCCGGTATTTTATATCAAAAAATTCCTGAAGCCGCTGATCATCCTCATCGACAAATTTGCCGCGCTCATCCTCGACAATATCAGCAAAAAGAAACCGCAGCCGCTGGCCGCCGAGGAATACAATTCGTTTCTGGAAGTCGCCGAGCAGGCCGGAGCCTTCGCCAGGCCGGAAATGGAGCTGCTGGAGTCGGCTTTTGAGATGCGCGAGATCGCGGTGGGCGCCATCATGACCAGCCGGATCAGTACCAAAATGCTCCGCACGTCGTATTCGGCCCGCGAGGTCAAGGAGCGCATCCGCCGCTACAAACGCGAGATTTACCCGGTGATCCATCACGATATGGACGATATGGAAATGCTTTTTTCGGCCAAGGAATTTTACCTGATGCCGCCGGAACTGCAGGAGAACTGGCGGGATTCCCCCTGTGTTTTCCGCAGCATTTACATCCCGCAGCAGACCTCGGTGTCCAAGGCGCTCGCCACGCTCTACAAGGAGAAGCAGATCGCCGCGGTGGTGGTGGACGAATTCGGCCGCTGCTCCGGTTTGATCACCTTGAAGGACATCATCGCCGAGCTGGTCGCCGAAATCCGCAGCGCCTATTCGCAGCCGGAATTTGAGATCATCCAGATCAATGACAATATCTGGCACGCGGGCGGCATGCTGCCGCTGCACCTGCTCGAGGAAGCTACCGGCGTCGATATCCCCGACGACATCGAGGCGGTGACATTGAACGGACTTTTCAACAGCGAGCTCGACCACCTGCCGGAGCACGGCGACACCATCGTTTTCCACGGCTTGAAAATGACCGCCCGGAAAATCTTCCATCACCGCCTGGCCCAGGTCACGATCGAGAAACTCCCGGATGAGCTGCCGATTGAACAGGAGGACGACGAATGAACCTGATTATCGCCATCCTGATCGTGCTGCTTTTCAACAGCTTTTTTGCCGGTTTCGAGATCGGATTGATTTCGCTGCTGCGCCCGCGCATTCATCATGAAGCATCCAAAGGATCCGCCGCCGCCCGGCTGGTGGAGAAAATCATCGCCAAGCCGCAGCTGATGCTTGCCACCACGCTTTTCGGTAACAATATCTGTACGGTACTGGTTTCCGTGCTGACCGACCAGCTGTTTATTTCGTGGGGGATGACCGGCAATATCGCGCTGATCAGTGCCACCGCCATTGTCACGGTACTGCTGATGCTCTCGGAAATCATTCCCAAAAACTGGTTCCGCCAGTCGCCGGAGAATCGCTGCATGTTTTATGCGCCGCTGTACTGGGGCCTCGGCATCATTCTTTATCCCGGGGCCAAAATCATGGCGCTCTTTACCGCGTTGACCTTGAAGTTTTTTGCCGGCGCCAAGCCGGACAGCGAACAGGCCCGCAGTCTGCTGCGCCAGGATTTCCGGCTGCTGCTGCGCGACAGCGAAGCCGCCGGGGCCATCGACTCCGCCGCCGCCGACCTGCTCGACAAAGCCCTTGAATTCAACAATCTGAAAATACGCAATATCTATATTCCGGCCGCCAAGCTCGTCTCGATCTCTCCCGACGCCACCCTCGATGAAGCTTTGGCCCGCTGCCGCGCCAGCGGCAAATCCCGCCTTCCGGTCATCGATCCGCAGGGGGAATGGGAAGGGATCTTCAGCCTGTACGACGCCATCTACAATATTCCCGACAGCGAATGGGAACTCAAGAAAGTATCCGGCTGCATGCGGACCACCTCCTCGGTGAGCCTGAACGACCCGCTCAATGAAGTCCTGAAATTATCGAAGGAAATCAAAACGCGGATGATTTTCGTGCAGGACGAAAAAGGCAAATACGTCGGCGCGGTCACCCCCACCGACGTATCGCGCGCCCTCTTCAATCACTGATCACTCGGCGATGGACTTTCGCAGCGGATGCTGCACGCGGACGGCTTCATCCACTCCGGTAATTGTTCCTAACTGCAACATCACATTTTCATGATTGCCGAGCCAGAGCGAAATGCGGAGTTTTGTGACTTCGCCGATATCGATACCGTTGGCTTCCTTGTGCATGGAGGAAACCGGAATTTCCATTTCCTGCCATTCCGGGGCATTGTCGGTAATGATTCTATATTTGGAAACGAATTTGGAATAATCATGGTTGCCGAGGTAAACTCCTGATTGTTTCAGGTGTTTGGTGTCCGGGTAGCAGTATTGTATTTTGAGCGTTTTGAAGCCGGTGTGAGCCGGCACGGCATAGTCCAGGATAATGCGGCCGGAATCCCTGCCGGGCAACAGCGGCGGAATTGTGATCGTTATTGCAGAGCGCTGGGCGATGACGGATTCGGTTACCAGTATTGGGCGATTGTAACCATCCTGGCTGATCGTTGGTTTCCGGGTCAGTTTACCGTTGGATACGCCGACGATATCCACCCGCGACGCCGGGGCTGTCACAGCCGCTTCAGAGATGGATTTGCGGCAAACGGGCAAGCTGGTATTTGCCGTCTTGCCGGAGACAATACCTTTTTCTGCGGATATGGCCAGCATAACCGGGGAAATACCTTCTTTGACGGCGGATGAGAACGTCACGGACGCGATTTCCTTATCCGGTGCAGGATTGAGCCAGTCAAGTACAGTCAACTGATACAATGCTCTGTGCCGGTCGTTGCCGCGATTGACGATTCGACAGCCATATCCGCCGAACGCCGCATTCCAGTCGATCATATTTCCGTTGTATCTCAGCGGAATCTCCACTGCGGATGTATCCGCATACCGGATGACCAGTTTGCCGGTCTCCGGCATGAGTTTGACCTGATCCCAGCGGGCAAATAAATCCATGTTCATCGGTCGTGAGGCCGTCATGAGAAATGCCAGACGATTTGCTTTGCCGTTAACCGGAATCGTTGTTTCAGTTTCCAGCCCGTCATTTTCGCTGCCCGACAGCAGTATTCCATAATAACCGGCATCGGCATTTTTCAAGAGTTGGAACTGCTCCGGCAGTGCCGCCAGTTCTTTCGCCAGTTTATCCAATCCGGCATGGTCGAAAACCGGGAAAGCACCTTCCTGGCCGAATTCGAAATTTACCGCGGAATTCAACGGAACCGCTGTCGCTTCGCTGCCGGTGAATGGTTCCGGCGCACTGTTGAACCGGCGGGCATATTCATATACCGGATCGAAGTTGATGTCTTTCAGCGCGGTGCCATCCGGGTTCCAGCTGTAATTTGCCGCAAGAATCGTGGCGGCATTGGCCAGTTTTGAGTCCGTCTGCGGCGCGATCATGGAACCATTGACATAATGCCAGTAGGTCAGGATGCAGCCGAGCGCGCCCGGGGTTTTCGCCATAAGCTGCGCCAGTGTCTGGACATTTAACATGTTCTCGCAATAGGATGCTCCGATCACGGCAAGTTTGCGTTCGGCAAAATATTCCGTCCGCTTTGTTCTCGGTTCGGCGCTGTAGTCCCAGACCTGAATTGCCGTATCCCGTGACAAACCGTTGACCGCCAGTTCACCTCTGGCCTTGTCCGTGATATCGCCGCTCAAAGACTGCGGCAGGAAAGTGTCATGGTAAAACATCGGGATGACGTGATTGCGGGCGGCGGCGGCTTCAAGTTTCTTCACCTGATCGCCAAACAGTTTTTCAGGCGGAGTTCCGCTGCACTTATCGCATTGCCGGAAAGGCCCGTAATTGACTTCGTCCAGACCCAGATGGAAATAACGCGGATTCAACAGTGCGACTGTTTCGTCGATGATCTTTGATATCAGCTCCTGTACCTCCGGATTGGACGGGCACCAGGCGGCATTCCATGACTTATTTTTCGGATCTTCCAATATGCCATCGAAATTCGGATAACCGGCCATCCAGAGCACATGGCTCAGGCATTGCAGTTTCGGGATAATTTCAAGATGCAAGTCCGCCGCATGTTTCTTCAGTTCCAGAATATTGTCTTTGGACAGGCGGAAATCGCGTTTGAATTCGACTCCTTCATAGGGGAAATTGTCGGCAAATTCCAGAATCAGAGTATTGTATTTCAACCCGGCCAGAAATGCCATGACATTTTTGAATGCCGGAACTTGTCCCGGTCTTAAGCCACGCAGATTCAGGTAAACACCCCGCATTTTCAGTGCTGGAAAATCCTTGATTGTACATGCTGGAAGTTCATCGAGATTGCGTAACATGCCCCCAAGCGTTTGCAGCCCATAAAATAAACCGGCATTGCTGTTTGCCGTCAGCGAGATTCCCGATGCTGTGATTTCCAGTAGATATCCTTCATCGCTTTCCGGCACAATGCCCGGCTGGATATTCAATTTAATAAAAGCATCTTCGTCAATCCGAAGTTTACCGCCTCCCTTATTGGCCACCGCCTCAAACGTCTCGAGTCCGGTAAAACCGTCAGGAACACTGATCGTGACAACATCGGGCAGTTTGATAGAACCTTGTTTCAAGGTCAAATTCCGTACTTCGGGAATCAACGCGGTTTTATTCGAGATGCTGCCCGCTTCCGACAATCCCGGTAATATCAGCAGGGTTGATAACATCAGGTATACAGTTATTGCTTTCATCTTTTTTCCTTTCATTATTAATCGTATTCCGGAGTGAAATCCGCATTGCATTTGCTGCCGAATTCCGCGGTACCGGTGGCGCTGGAGGTCACGTGATTGTAGAAATAATCCTGTATTGACATCGGCTTGACCGAACCGTCGAGGTATTGGAAATTACCGGCAAAACCACGGTGACGCAGGCAGTGATATTGATCATACGTCGGCCGGGCAAGATAATTGCTGCCCCCATAAATCCAGCAGACATCCCGGTTTCCGATGTCATTCAGGTCGCCGATATAGATCGAACGGGGATTTACCCGGCTGAGCTTGCTGCCATAGCCGCTTGTCTCAGATGCCGCCGCCCAGCGTCCACTACCGAAATAAGGATTATAGGCATAAGAGAAATTTTCCCAGTTTGAACTTGGGAGCGAATCATTGAATACACTAATGGAGGGGCAGGCGGCAAATTTCGATTTTTGGAAAGTTCCTTCCTCATTACCTTCCTGATAATCGAAAAAGTATGTCCACCAGCGGTTTCTGCCGCCGCGGTCATATCCGGCCGGAATCAGGAAATCGTTGCTTTCGTCTGCATACAGCTGGACTTTCAGGCCGATTTGTTTAAGATTGGAAATACATTTGGTGGCGCGTGCTTTTTCCCTGGCAGCGTTCAACGCCGGCAAGAGCATGGCAGCTAAAATTGCTATGATCGCAATTACGACTAAGAGCTCTATAAGTGTAAAATTTATTCTCGATTGTTTCATGGCTGATTTCCTTTTATTATCTTATTTTATTCGCAATGACGGAGGAATATATTTTTCGATTATCGTATTGTTATCATGTTCAATGAGATGAATCAATTGATTAATGGCCTCGGAGCCCATGCTGAAGTGGTCCACCGCGAAGGTCGACAGCGGGTATTCGGCGCAATCCTCCACCCCGTCGGCGCCGGCCAGCAGGAAGTCGGTGTCCGGGCGGAGCCCCGCGGCCAGGGCCGCCTCGTAAATGCCGGTCGCCATCATATCGTTGCTGCAGACGATCGCATCGAAATCCGCTTTGCCGTCCAGGAAGAGCTGTTCGCCGGTCTGGCGGGCGCTGCTCCGGTGAAAATCACCGTGGTAAAGCGCGGTTTTCTCATCAAACGGCAAGTTCCGGTGAGCAAGTGCATCGCGAAACCCCCGGTAGCGGTTCAGCGTGATCGAGTTGCCTGTGGGACCGCACAGATAAACGAAGCGTTTCGCTCCTTGCCGGATCAGTCCGGTGGTTAAATCGTAACTGCCTTTGTAGTCGTCGTGACAGATGAAATTGAATCCGGTATGTTCATCGGGCAGGGTATTCAGCAGGATCACCGGATATTCCCGCAGGGCAGGGGGATAAACACGCTCGCGGGTGGCGCCCCAGATCAGCAGTCCGTCGATGGATTTCGACTTCAGCATGGAGAGATATTCCTGATTCTGCATATATTTCTCGCTCTCAAAAAGCAGCATTAACTTGTAGTCCGTAGGAAGAAGCGCCGCCTCCACCCCGTGCATGGCCCCGATCAGGTTATAATCGCTGAAAACATAGCGGTTCAGGTGATGCGCCGGTACCTGCAAGCCGATCGTCCAGCTTTTGTTGATGGAGAGCCGCCGCGCGTTGGCGTTCGGCGAATAATCGAAATGCCGTACCGCCTCGGCGATCCGCGCCCGGGTTTCTGCCGAAACCGGCACTTTCGTGCGGACATTATTCAGTACCCGCGACACGGTGCTGCGCGAAACATTGGCGTATTCCGCGATATCACTGATTGTACATGTTTTTCCGTTTCTCATTCTCATTTCCGTTACTGCAACCGGTTTCATGCTCAAATCGAATATCAGCCGCAATGCACTGCAACCGGTTTCATGTAATATATTATACGCAGTTTTACGGAAAAGTCAATCCCCTCCTTAAAAGAAAAACTGAAAAATTCCGGAAGCCCGACAATGGGACGAGCCCGTCAAAAGTCGAGTCAAAGGACTAAAACGACGGAAATAACGCAAAGGACAGTCAAGTTTTGAGCGAGAGCCGTCTTTTATGTCATTTCTGTCTTTTCCGTCCTTTGGTTTTTGGCGGGGTCGTCCAATGGCGCAGTGAATTTTTTTACCACGGAATACTCAAAACGATACAAAATTTCCGATTGCATTTTCCCTGGAGCCTTTTATAGTAAAGCAACATTACCAATAAAACAGCGAGGCACCCTATGGTTGAACGAGTTCCCTGCAGCAAGTGCGGAAATTTGATTTTGCCGAAAACCGCCGAAATTAACAATGGTTTATGTATGGCATGCAAGATAGGATTCAGAAAAGAACTTGAAGCCACAAAGCGTCGGAATGAAGAAAAGAAGCAGTGGGAAGCCTCACCCAACGGGCAACATTGGAAATGGCTGGTGAATCAACCATATGAAACGTTATCGCGGAAAAATCAACTGTATCTTGCCGTTCAACTTCTAAAAGGAGAGGTTGATAATGGTGGTTTCCATCATTATTTCTACGATTATTCAAGAAAATATTATTTAGACACAATACAAGCATTGGCGGCAATTGGTGATTCGGGAAATCTTCGCCTGCTCAAAGAGGCCAAAGAAACTATTTTCGGCAAAAACGATGTCCCTGAAGACCTGGAAGATGGCAGGATTATTCTGAGAGCACTTTCAGATTCCGCTTATCAAAAACTAGGTGTTCTTGATGATGAGTTTTACAAAGATTCAAACCCGATATATGGCCTTCTCATGCATTATGCGGAAAAGCAAAAACTATTCAAACCATTTCAGGAAAAACAGTCTTTCATGTCCTTGATCCGTAAAAAGTTTACAAGGCGGAGGACGCACTCCAATCCATAATAATTTTTGTGTCGTTTTGTGCTTTTGTAGTAAAAAAGAATTCCCGTTCATTCTTGTGATTTGAAAACTCCGATGTTTCAGAGAAGGTATAAATTGCATTTATTTGGTTTGCAGGCCGGTTTTGCGATTGAAATTCCGGCGAAAGAGTGTAATTTACCGTTTAAACATATTTTATTTAACATACTAATCGGACAGACATGAAGATAAGCGAGGTAAGTGAAGTCGGGCATATCGTGATCGGCAGCGGATTGGCAGGTTTGTCCACCGCGCTGCACCTGGCCAAAGCCGGCGAAGAAGTCGTCGTTATCACCAAATCGACAATCGACGACTGCAACACCAAGCTGGCCCAGGGCGGCATCGCCTGCGTATGGGACGATAAAGATACGTTTGACGAGCACATCAGCGACACGCTGACCGCCGGTGTCAAGCTGTGCAAGGAAGATGTGGTCCGCCGGATCGTCGAAGCCGGCCCGCAGGCCATCTGCGAGCTGATCGAGCTGGGGACGCATTTCACCACCCGCGGCGAACTCGGCGATTCCAAGCATCAGGATGAATATGACCTCGGTCGCGAGGGCGGCCACCACAAGCGCCGCGTACTTCATGCCGGGGATATCACCGGTGCCGAAGTGGAGCGGGCTCTGATTGAGGCCTGCCAGGCGCATCCGAAAATCACGATCCACGAGCACCATATGGCGATCGACCTCATCACCAGGCGCCGCCTCGGCCTTCGCGGCGACGACCAGTGCCTCGGGGTTTATGTGCTGGATCACCGCCAGGATACCATCAAAACGTATCTGGCTACCACTACTACCATCGCCACCGGCAGTCCCGGCAAGGTTTATCTGTATACCAGCAATGCCGACGTCGGCTGCGGCGGCGGGCTCGCCATGTGTTACCGTGCTGGTTTGCCGATCGTCAACATGGAATTCATCCAGTTCCACCCGACGATTCTGTACCACCCGAAAATCAATTCGTTCCTGATCAGCGAAGCCGTCCGGGGCGAGGGCGCCATTCTGAAGTGCCGCGACGCCAACGGCAATCTGATCGAGTTCATGGATAAATACCACCCGATGAAAAGCCTGGCCCCGCGCGATGTGGTGGCCCGGGCCATCGACCGCGAAATGAAAGAGCGCGGCGAGGAATGCGTATTCCTTGACATCCGTCACCACAGTGAAGAAACGCTGAAATTGCGTTTCCCGAATATTTTCGCCAAATGTCTCGAGGCCGGCATCAATATGGCCAAGGACCTGATTCCGGTGGTGCCCGCCGAGCATTATTCCTGCGGCGGCGTCCGTACCGATTATCAGGGCTGCACCGGCATGCCGGGGCTGTATGCCGCGGGCGAAGTCGCCTGTACCGGGCTGCACGGGGCCAACCGTCTGGCCAGCAACAGTTTGCTGGAGGCGCTGGTGGTGCCGCGTTATCTGGTCGAGCATGCGCTGGCCCATGCCGAAGAATTGCGCCGGAGCCGTCCGGCCGACCTCTGCCCGGTCTGGAGCTGCGGCGCGGCCACCAATTCCGACGAAATGGTCGTGATCTCCCACAACTGGGATGAAATCCGCCGTTTCATGTGGGACTATGTAGGGATTTTCCGGACCAACCGCCGCTTGGAGCGCGCCAAGGCCCGTATCAAACTTTTAAGCTCGGAAATCGAGAAATTCTATTGGGACTTCCTGGTCAGCCGCGACCTGCTGGAGTTACGCAACATCGCCTGCGTGGCGGAAATCATCATCGACTCCGCCATGAGCCGCAAGGAGAGCCGCGGCCTCCATTACAACGCGGATTACCCGACCCTTAACCCCAACCTGGATTTCGTCGACACCGTGATCCAACGCAGTTTTAAATCATGATAACCAAACTTACTGTTGCACCGCATATCAAAGATATTATCCGCCGGCTTTCCGAAGCCGGATACGAAACTTACATCGTCGGGGGCGCCATCCGCGACCTGATGCTCGGCCGCACGCCGAAAGACTACGACATTTCGACCTCGGCCCGCCCGGAACAAGTCAAAGAGGTGTTCGGCCGCAAGCGCACCATGATCATCGGCAAGCGCTTCCGCCTGGTCCACCTGTACCATGGCGATGAGATCATCGAAATCAGCACGTTCCGCCAGGCCCCCGAGTGCACCGGGCGCATCGAAGACAAACAGTTTGCCCATCCGGCCCCGGAAAATATGATTTTCAGCGACAACGAATACGGCACCGCCGAGGAAGACGCCTGGCGGCGCGATTTCACCATCAATGCATTGTTTTATGATCCGCTGACCGAAAAAGTTCTTGACTTCACCGGTCATGGCATCAGCGATATGGAAAACGGCATCGTCCGCGGTATCGGCAATGTGGCGCTGCGTTTCGAGGAGGACCCGGTCCGGCTGCTGCGCGCGCTGAAACTGGTCGGCCAATATTCGTTCCGCATGAGTCAGGAAACCGAAGAAGCGCTGTTCCGCCAGATGCCGCTGATCGTCCACGCCTCGCCCTCACGGCTGACGCTGGAAATGGAGAAAATCATGAAGGGTACTTACAGCCACGTGATTTTCCCCGCGTTCCACCGTTACGGCCTGTTGAAATACTTCCTGCCGTATCTGGACGCCAACTGGGATACCCCGGCCGGCCAGTACGCGATCCGGCTGCTGGAAGGGCGCAACAAACGGGTACAGGCAGGCGCATTCCGCGACAGTATTTCGGTGGCGATGGCCGCGCTTGCGCTGCCGTTCATCGAGAAGCGTTTCAATTGCGGCGCCGGTGAACTGTGGCCCTACGAGCCCCGCACGCTCGGCATTATTTATCAGGTGTTGAACCAGGTTTTTCAGCCGCATCATATCATCAAGCGCCTGAGCATGTCCGCCGACCGGATGCTTCAGCTCCAGACCGCGCTGGTGAACTCCGGCAAAGTCGGCCGGATCAGCGGTATGCAGGGTTATGTCCATGCCCGCGAACTCATGGTTATCCAGAATCAGGTGGAATGGCACTCGCCCACGCTCGAGGGCCGCTGGCCCACCCGCGCCGCCGTGGATGAGGACAAGCCCCGCAAGTCGTCGCGCCGCAGACGCGACAACCGGCACCGCAATCCCAAGCAGCCTGACATCAAGGCCCCGGCCGAAAACTGATTTATTGCAGCATTCCCCGGAAAAGTTCCGCCCAGCCGCGTCCGATCATCGCCAGTGTATCCTGGCTGACCCCGACAGTGTGCCCGACGCGCGGATCGAAGTTCGAACACGTGCTCATTTCAAGGTCGTAAACCAGGCATTCCGGATAATTCATCAGCATCCAGTCTTTGGCGCCGAAGCCCCGGAACGGAAATTCGCAGGCGTCCACTTTGCGGAGCCCGCAGTACCTGGCCGCCAGTTCGAAAAATAAATCCTGTCCGGCCATGCTTTTTTCCAGGTGTTCTCCTGCATATTTGGCGTAAACATCGCGGTTGAACCAAAGTAGCGTGTGGTTGCGCCAGGTGCCGCCCGCATGAATGTCGATGAACAAGTCGAAACCGTGCGGCTGCGCCTTGGCCCACTGCTGGATACAGGCCACTTCCGGCTGGATGTTTTCGGCCCAGCAGCGGTTGGTGTTCCAACCGTCGAGGTTACAGCCGTTGCTGCCGAGCGCGGCGCAGTCCGTGTTCACGGTCGGCACCACGTAAAAGGCCATCTTTTTCAGGAGCTCCGGCTCTTCCGCCAGCTTCTCCAGCAATGGCCGGATGGTGTGAGCACCGATGATTTCCTGCGGTGAATGCTGGCCGATGATAAACATGAAATGCTTTTTGTCCTTATTCGGCACGGTATCATCGGATGCC
This sequence comes from Victivallis vadensis, assembly GCA_040391785.1. GTDB lineage: Bacteria > Verrucomicrobiota > Lentisphaeria > Victivallales > Victivallaceae > UBA5239. The sequence continues at coordinate 37,919 of JBEBXH010000032.1, read as the reverse complement.
GTCAACAGCTGAATCGGGCGTCCGCCGACCGACTGGCCGATATCCTCGATTTTGATGAACGGCAAGGTCCGCGCCCAGTCCAGCAATTCGTAACGCTCCGTCTCCTGAAAGGGGATCGAGGATGCGATATAAAAATCTTCCGCGGGAGCCTCGAGCAACGGATAAAACCGCCCGGCGTCGTCGGCCGGTTCGAGCAGTTTTATCTTTTGCCAGTGTACCCGGTCGCGGCTCCAGAAAAATACCGGCGCCATATTTGGCATGCTGTTGCTGAAAGACATATGCATCCGCAGTTTGCTCCGGCCCGGCTTGGCACCGCTGATTTGCGCGTAAATCCAGTACGTTTGCGAACAAACAAACTCAGGCCCGGTGAAGAGGTGAAGAACATCCCCGGCCGCATCGTACTTCGAAAACACCCGGCTCGAGCAGGGGAAATCGGTGGAAACCTGTGGGCCGCCGGGGTCATTTGGCATATTCCACAGCTCCATCCGGATCGTGTTGTACGCCTTGAAGGAACGCAGCGAACTGGACGCGGGAATGCTCCAGCGCAGCGGCACCACCGGCATTTCCGGCTTCTCCAGCGGGAAATCGCCTAAGCGCCGCAATTCGCTGTCGCTGCACCGCGCTGCGAAAAGCTGGGCCCGGCAGTAACCGAAAAACTCCTCGGCATTCGGACGGTTTCGAGCCACGTATGCGATGTTGGCCAGCACCACCCCGATTCGGAAATGTCTTTCCGCATAAGTCGTTACCGGCAGTCTGGTGACCACCACCAGCGAATTATCCAGACGATTGACGACGCGGAGATAACCGTGCCGGTCCAGCAATAATTTCCAGCCGCCGTCGCCATGTCCGGCCGTCAGAAGCTCGATATCATCATCCGGAAATACCGGATCGGCCAGTTCCACTTCAAGCTCCACATAAATCTCCGGAAAAAACGGCAGGCTCGGGTCAATCAGTTCATTTTGACGGTAAAACCGGGATTTCCAGTTACCGGAATCATAGGAAATCAGCTCAAAATCGGCCGGTTCTTTGACCGTGAAAAGGCTGAGCCCGGACATTTCCGCATTCTTCATATCTTCATTCCTTTGAGTTGTGAATATATTCTTCATAGAATACTGTGCGATCGGGCATTTTCAAGAGTTGCAATCTGCGCCGACGCCATTAAATTAATAGAAAAACAGGAGAAACTATGAACATTGTCATCAGCGCCGGGCCGACGCGGGAAAAAATCGACGCGGTACGGTTCATCAGCAACCGCTCCACCGGCAAAATGGGTTATGCCCTGGCCGAAGCTGCGGCCGCCGCCGGACACAGTGTAACACTGGTCAGCGGCCCTGTCAATCTGCCCGCCCCCGCCGGGGTGAATCTGGTCAAGGTGGAAAGCGCCGCCGACATGGCTGCCGCCATGAAAGAAGCCGCCGCTGTCAGCGATATCGTCATCATGGCCGCTGCTGTGGCCGATTACCGCCCGGTCAAGGCGCTGCCCAATAAAATGAAAAAGACCCCCGGCAACCTCTTCCTGGAACTGGAACGCACCGAGGATATTTTGCAGGTGCTGGGCGCGGACAAGCGTCCCGGTCAACTGCTGGTTGGCTTCGCCGCCGAAACCGATGACCTGCTGGAAAATGCCGCCGGCAAACTCCGGCGCAAGAACCTTGACTGGATCGTGGCCAACGACGTCAGCCGCAGCGACCGCGGCTTCGGTACCGACAACAACGCGGTGACTCTGCTCAACTGCCACGGCGGGCAGATCGACCTGCCGCTGGCGGACAAACGCCAGATCGCCGCTCAGATATTGGAGTATATCCTGTCATGAAATATTTGCTGCTTTGTATTGGGTTATTGTTTGGGGTGAATGCCACTGCTCAGGATGAAATCGGCAGCGCCGCTTCGGGGCGTTCGCGCCGGATCACCCCCACCGTCACCGCCATCGCCCGGATTCTGCCGAGCATCGTCAACCTCAGTACCGAGCGGCTGCTGGAAGAGCGCAGCAACGAATTTTTCCCGTTTCTGGACAAACGCCGCGGCTATTCGCTGGGCAGCGGCTGCATTATTTCGGATACCGGACTGATCATGACCAGTGCCCACGTGGTGCTCAACGCCCTGAAAATCAATGTCACCATGCACGACGGCCAGATCTTCACCGCCGAAGTGATCGCCGCCGATGAGCTCAACGACCTTGCGCTTCTGCAGCTTCACGGCGCTTCCCGCGAATCCCTGCCGCCGATCCCCATGGCCGCCCCCGGCGACCTGATCCTCGGCGAAACGGTGATCGCGGTCGGCAATCCGTACGGCCTCGGCAGCACCATCAGCCGCGGCGTACTGAGCGCCATCGGGCGTCAGGTGACTTACGGCGACAAAGTGGTATTTTCCGACCTGCTCCAAACCGATTGCGCCATTCACGCCGGTAACAGCGGCGGGCCGCTGATCAATATCAACGGCGAAATGATCGGCCTGACCTCCAGCGTCATGCGCGGTGCCGAAAGCATTGGGTTTGCGATCCCGCTGCAGCGGCTGGAAAACGTCCTGTCGCGCTGGCTGACCCCGGAGCGTTTCAACAATGTTTCGGTCGGATTCATCCCCGAGGTCCGGCGTATGCAGGACGGCGAACTGGTCTTTTTCGTGGCCGACGTCATCGCCGATTCGCCCGCCGCCAAAGCAGGCATCAAGCCCGGTTTGAAAATCACCCGTTTCAATGGACAGCCGATCACCGAATTGCTGAAAATGAGCCTCCGCCTGAGCAGCGCCAAAGCCGGTGAAACCATTTCCCTGACCGCTCCCTCCGGCGCGGTCCTGCAGTTCACCGCCGAGGAAATCAGCATGTCCGACGCCGCCAACCTGGTCGAGCAGCGCCTCGGCATGAAACTGCTGCAGATGACCCCCCAGCTGATCAAAGTCATGAATTATCCCCCCGACGCCGGAGTCGTCGTCAGCAAGCCGCCCGAATCCGCCCCGGATATCAAACGCGGCGACATCCTGATCCGCCTCGGCGACATCCCGATTCACAAGCCCGAAGACGCCGCCGTAGCATTGCGCAATTATCACTACGGCGATACCGTGCCCGCTCTGCTGGTAACGGTTCAGCATCAGGCCGATGGGCGCTACCGTTTCGGACGCAAAACCGCCAATATCTACGTGAAATAAATTAGAATTTCAATTTTCCGAACAGCTCGACCAGTTGTTTGTCGAGCTTCGGCATGGGGTATTCCAGCGGCGTTCTTCGCTGGAATACGATGATCGCCAGCATCCACAGGATCATCAGTCCGCCGGCGGTCAGGTTCTGCCATGAATAAAATTCCCAGGCCAGATGTGTGCCGAATTCATGGTTGCTGAACGGCCAGAAATAACTGATCGTCCACCCTTCGCCGGAGCCGAAATAGTCCATCAGCAGATGAATGTGCATCAGCACCAGATAGGTGAAAAAACTCAGGATTCGCGGCTTGGAAAACCACGCCAGAAGTGTCGATGCCACGACGATGAAGAGGAGATTGTGCCCCAGTACATGATGATAATCGAGGTAAACTTCCCACCCTGCGATCATGCTCAGCCCGTCGAGGTCCGGCAGCAGCGAGGCCGCCATGCAGAAAAAACGCTCACGCGCTCCGAACCGGGGGATCAGGTTCCCCGCGTTCCAACCCAGAAGTGCGTGCGTCTGAAGATGCATTGACCGTTATTGCTCAACGGTTTCGAAGGACTTGATGTTGGCGTATTTGACCCGGATGCTCCGCAACTTGCCGGTGGGCGGATCGATGATCTCGAAAGCGGCCACGTCTTCCATGATGTTTTTGATCTGCTCGACTTTCATCTCGCGTCCGTCGAGTGTTTTCACCCGGAACGGCCCTTTGCGGTTTCCGTCGGCATCGACCGACAGCCCTTCGAGCATGGTCCGGCTCACGTTATTGGTTGGCGCGATAATCTCGCGTTCGCGGAGGACCTCGGCTTCTTCCTTGGCCTGCTTGTCAGCCTCGTATTTGACGATCCAGTCGCGGAATTCGAGCTGCGGCTGGCCGTTTTTTTTCTGTTCGCGGTTAAAGCTGTTGAACTGCGTGCGGAGAAATGCCATATTGACGCCGAGGCGGTTTTCCAGATCGCGTTCCTGCTTGCGCACTTTGGCCACTTCCAAATTCGGCGGGAGTTTGGCGCCGATCAGGATCGGATAAATCCACGGCAGGATCAGCCCGCCGAAAAAGTGGATAAACATCCCGCGCATCCGCATTTCCGCAATCGTGGCCGAGGCGAACGCGCTGCCCAGCAACACCACCAGCACCGCGGCCCACAGGCCCAGGCAGGTCAGGTTGATTTCCGTAATTCCGTTGAGCAATATTTTCGCCCAGTCGATGATACCCTGTATCGTTTTGATCATATTAAAAGCACCTGGTAAATAATTGTTTTCACGATATACAAATTTTTCTAGTTTTAATTGAAAATTGAGAATTGAAAATTGAAAATGAAGGAAAGGGATGAATCCCTTTAACCCTCTTCAAGGCATAATGATCATTGAGAAGGTGGAATCATCAGCTCTGAGATACTTCGGTATTTCGTTGAAGTTTCGATTCTTTTTCCTGAATTTTCAATTCTCAATTTTCAATTCTCAATTTAGAAAAACTTGCGTATGGCGTTATTTTTTCAATATAGCACAATTTTTTCGGAGTTGCAAGTTTCCGGATGTTTTATTGCTTTCCGGCTTTCAATTGCCGAAACGAATATTATAATATGGCATGCTTTACAGATTGGACTATACGAATGGCTGCGAAAGACTCTGGACGCGCGCCTGGACCGAAATGGCCCCCGGCAGCGAACTCCGCCCGGAGTTGCTGACCTTTGCCATGGTTTCTCCGAAAAGCTGCGGCGCGTGGCATCCCCACCACCACCTCGGCTATGAACTCATCATCCCCATGCGCGGCATGCGCTACGCCTGTACGGTCAACAATACCCCGATCGAGCTCGAATCCGGCGAGGCGCTGCTGCTCGGCCCGGACGATGTGCATACCGACATCCTGAATCCCGGGCAGAGTTTTTTCGCTTTCAATTTCCAGCTCCGCATGCTTTCCGGCAACCCCACGGTCATCCGGATTTTTCAGAACAACCTGCCCGTCGAATCCCGTAAAGCGGCCTTTGACGGCGAACGTCTTTACCGGTTGATCGACGACCTCAACCGCGAGATCGAACAGAGCCGCAAAACCGTTTATTACTCGGTCAACAATATTTTCGCCGTTCTTTTCTGGGAATTGATCTCGGTCATTCCCGACGATGCCCTCGAGCCGGGCCTGCTGCGCCAGTGCCGCGAGGACAAACTGCTGGCGGATATCCTCCGCATTTTCGAGGAAAACCTGACCCGCAACCTTAACAACAGCGAGATCGCCGCCATGCTCAATATCAGCCTGAGCCGGCTGACCCATCACTGCGCCCGCATCCTCGGCTGTTCCCCGGCCAAGGCGTTCCTGAAATACCGTATCCAGAGCGCGGAGCAATTTCTCCGCAGCAATCCCGCGCTCAGCGTCAAGGAAGCCGCCGACCGCTTCGGCTTCGCCAACGAATTTTATTTCTCCCGCGCCTTCAAACGTATTACGGGTAGAAATCCCTCGTCCCATGCCTGAATGGATATGACTATGCCGGAAAAGGCATTCCATTTCCGTGCCGTTTGTTGTATATTATGGATAACTTAACAAACGGAGACTTTCGTTATGAGCATCAAACGTTATGAACACAATCCGCTGCTGAAGGCCGCGGACCTGGCGTATCCTTCCTCGCTGGTTTTCAATGCCGGGATCACCAAATACCGCGGCCAGTACGTCATGGTATTCCGCAACGACGTGGGATTCTCCCCCGAGAAACGCGATAAGATCTACATCAACCTCGGCATCGCCCTCAGCGACGACGGCAAAAAATGGCGTCCGCTCCCCACGCCGTGGCTGGAAACCACCCATTGCCATTCTGAAATCCAGCGTTTCTACGATCCGCGCCTCACGGTAATCGACGATGTCTGCTACATTTGTTTTGCCGTCGATACCCCCTTTGGCGTCTGCGGCGGAGTCGGCCGGATCAGCGAAGATTTCAGCCGGGTCGATGTTCTCTCGATTTCCACCCCGGAAAATCGCAATATGGTGCTGTTCCCGGAAAAAATCAACGGCAAATTCGTTCGCCTCGAGCGTCCTTTTCCCGAATACGGCCTCGGCTATCAGGAGAAATTCGACGTCTGGATGTCAAGTTCCACGGATGGGCTCGACTGGGGCGACTCCAAGCTGGTTCTGGCCTCCCGTGAAGTACCGTTCAGCAACTGCAAAATCGGACCTGCTGCCCCGCCCGTGCGTACCGCAAAAGGCTGGCTGACCACCTTTCACGCAGTCTGGAAAGATAACGACAAAGAATTGTTCTGCTGGAAGTCCAACAACGGCCCCTGGTATAAAGTTTATTACGCCGGGATCATGCTGCTCGACCTGAACGATCCCGCCAAGGTCATCGGCATGAGCCGTACCCCGCTGCTCACCCCGGAGACGAAATACGAACTCGAAGGTTTCCGCGGTTCGGTGATTTTCCCCGGCGGCATGATTCTGGAAGATGACGGCGAAGTCAAGATTTACTACGGCGCGGCCGACACCGTCGAATGCCTCGCTACAGCTCACGTCGATGAGCTGCTGGCCATGTGCGAACCGATCGAGCTCGATCACTTCCGCATGAACGGCGCAACCATCAATTGCAAATCCCCGTTTTAAGGGGCTATGGGACCGCTACCGGCTGTGCTGAAGAGATGCTGCCCTTCAGCGCCCGGAGGAAGGCGGTCCCGTTTTCCATATCCGGTTCCAGATAACTTCCCTCGGTCCACTCGTTCCAGGCGTTGATGAACAGCACTTCCGGTTCATCGGCCAGGAAAGTACGCATCGCGTCTCCGAACTCCCCGGGCGCGGCGGTCATGATTGGAGTGTACGGGTAGCCGTACTCCTCAAAAGGCGTGGACTGGTCGGTCCTCGGCGAACTGTCCCATCCAACGGTCACGTTCGGATAGCACGGCAAATGATGTTGTGTTTTGGCATTATGGTAGAACTCGAAGTACGCATCCATGACTTTCCGGTACGGCGTGACCGGGAAGCGGTCCAATCGGCAATGATGCAGCCAGATGTACGAAGTGATGCTGTCGAAACATCCCGCCCCGATCAGTGCCTCGGCGTCTGCGTTGCCGTTTTCACCGGGCAGAATGGCCTCTTCCTGCAGGATCATGTTGATATGAATTCCCGGGAAGCCGGCTTTGGCGGCTTTGTTCCTGAATTTTGTGAGTCGGTCAGGCGCGCCCATGCCGGACAGGTTGTAGATGGAAAAATACGGTTTGCCGTCGATTTTCCAGTAATTCGGATGGCGGAAATATTTCTCGATCACATAATCCGTCATGCGGTCAAATGCGGCATCGCTCACGGCGCCGGGGTAGAGGACCGTTTTGGGATTGCCGACGCGCCACGGGTGAATGTCGGTCCAGTCGTGGTTCGCCCACATCAACGCGAACTTGAAATTCGTACCCGCCACCGCCGGCATGAATCCCTTTTCCAGCGCCTGTTCCAAAAATAATCCGTCCTCGTAGCAATACCAGTCGAAAACGAATGCGTCCAGCCCGAACTCTAACGCGGCATCGATTTTTCGCCGCATGACGGCCGGATCGGCCTCGTTTTCGCAGCCCCACAGGGGCACGCGCGGCTGCTGATGACCGGCGAAGCGCGGGCGGGCCTTCCTGACCAGTTCCCATTCGGTCCAGCCGGGGCCGTGGACGATGGCATTGCGCGGGTCGGGGTGATAATTCGGGAAATAATAAGCGGCAATTTGAGTTTTCATAGGATCAGTCACCAACGGGGGTTATTTCAAGAGCTTCGATATAGAGTTCCATATGGTTGTCTTTGGCCTGAAGCATGGTGAAAAGGTAACTGCTCGAGTTCACCTGAAAAACGCCGAGGTCGTGCCAGCGGTAATCCGCATGCAACAGGTCCGCCGCGGGCAGGGTCCTTGAGCCGGTCGCGGCACCGCCGACGTTGTGGACGCCGTAATGCAGGACTTTCTGCGTGGCACCGGTTTTGACCGCCCGGCAGCGCAGCCGCATCTGATATTTGCCGGGCGAAATCCCGAGCTTGTCCATGCGCATCTGCCACGACCAGTTGCTGTCCGGAAACTGATGGACGATTTTTGGCGCTTTGCTGTTTGTGTCCGGCTCGGCTTTGGAACCGAATAGATTGCCGTCGGTGGCCGGAACGATTCGGCTTTGGGGCGACAACCGGTCCGGGTAAGTCAGTACGGGATTGGACAGCGATTTCCGGCAATTGGCGATATAATCTTTGATGGTTTTGCCGGTGCCTTCGCCGAGGTTGGAAATTTTCTCCCGGGCAACAACCTTTTCCAGCTGATCCAGCAAAGCCGATACTTTCTGATTGTCCACACCCGATGAACCGTAACGGTCGCCAAGAGCCTTGTCGATCTGCCAGACGACGACCGGAAGCTCGGCCAGTTCCAGCCGGTTCAGCAATACCTGATCGTCTTTTGCCAATTCTTTGGCTTTGGCGAAAGAGTCCATGCCGGCCGCCATGATTTTTTCCTGATGCGGCTGGTAAGACTGATGCTGCTTCTCCAATTCATGCAGTACCCGGTAAAACTTCTCAACCTCAGGCGCAGCCACACCATAAACGCCACGGATATAATCCTGCGACAACTCCCATACATCACGGTCGGGATCCCACAATAGCTTGGACTCGACCCAGGCGCGCAGTCCCTGACGTTCCCCGCCCGGGCCGCAATAAGCACCCTGCAGCATGACCCCGGTAATCCGGTCGAATTTGCGGTAATACCGCAGGTTTTCCATGACGCTGTGCAGCGAGAGTTCGTATTGCATGAAGTTTGGGAAATACACCTGATAATCCCAGATATGGATTTCCGGCACGGTCTTTTGCCAGCCGGCGACCACTTCGGGAAAGGGGGGCTGTTCCTCTGCCGGTACCGACATATTGCGCCCGCCCAGAAAGGCCAGGAAACAAACGGTATTCGGGGCCATTTTCATTTTTGCCGGTGGGCGGGTGGTCGAGTAATATGCCAGGAACGAAACTTTTACTCCGGGAAATTCAGCCGCTACCGCTTCGGCCACCTGATTCACCAGCCGGAAAAACGCCGCGCCATCGCTGTTTTCCGCTTTGACAATTACCTCGCAGTCGGCACAATGACAGTACTCCATATTATCCTTCAGGGACAAATTGATGATGTTGTGCTGAGGATATTTCCGCAGGACCGAGAGGATTTTTTCAATCGCCCGCTGTTTCACTTCCGGGTTGCTTGGGCAGATCTGATCCAGCGTGCGTTTACCGTTCACATTGACCATGAAATATTCGGGATTGGTCTTGAAAAGCTCATCCGGACAAAAATATTGAACCGTGTGCGCCATCCAGAATTCGGGGTGGGTCGGGTATGAGATGCACTCGCCGAATTCAGCAGGGATGTTGCGCCCCATGGTTTTGACGCAGCGGTTGCGCAGGCTCCAGTCGACATTGTATTCCAGATAGGAGAAGGGATCGCGGATGGCCGTAAATGCCGGTTGCGAGGAGCGTTCTTTCACCTGAAAAACCGGATTTTCCGGGGCAGGGATCACAGTGATTTGCGGCTCGTACCAGCGACAGCCGAAGTCTTCTTCGAGCAGCGCGTAAACCCCGTACAATAACCCGAAATTAGTGCCGCCGCGAACTTCCAGATCGTTACCCTCGAAACCGATGCGGTAGCCGTCCGGCGGAAGCGTTGAATCGGTGATCAGGCGGATCGTCTGCCCGCCGCCATTGGATTTGGCGATCAACCCAAGGTGATGCTTGAGCTCGACCATGGCCTTTTGCTCGATTGGTTTCGCGGGGGTGGGACCGGCGATGGTTATTCTGCTCAGGTCGAGGTCGGCTGAAAACGCGGGAAGCATCAGGACGGCGGCGAAAAAGGTGATGAGAATTTTATACATAGGTTCAGTTTTCCCAATTGGTGACGTTGCGTAATGCGTTATAATTCATCTGTTCGACATGCCCGTCGCCCATCATGGCTGCGGCGCTGTTCGAGTGGCGGATATAGACCGGATAGCTGGTGGTGTAGGAGAGCGGATATACCCCGCCGTAATGCTGGATCAGATAAGGATAACTGGCACTCACATACTTGCGCGGCGTGGAATCCGCGATATAAATCAAGCTGGCGGCATTGCGGACCTTGCCGATTTTCAAGGCGGAGGCGGGCGCATAACCGAATGTCCGGTAATTCAAGCCGTAATGCCGTGTGCCGCAGTCTATCGTAAGCACATTGGTTTCACTCGGACAAATAAAAGTCCGGGAGTCGGTATTGCCCCAGGTGTCCGTATAGTTGCCGGGGACATAGTTCTTGTTGACCAGCAAGGCGTTCCAGGCTTTCGTGTGGTTGCCGCCGATGGTGGCGGCATTGTCCAGACTGGCAAAGATGTAATACTGATCGTAATCATCCCCATACTGGAATATGGCCAGTCCGATTTGCTTCAAATTGTTCACACAGGTGGTTGCCTTGGCTTTTTCACGGGCTCTGTTCAAGGCCGGCAGCAGCATTGCCGCCAGGATCGCGATGATCGCTATTACGACCAGTAACTCTATAAGTGTGAAAATTGGCTTGCCGGATTTCATTCTTTTCTTCTCCTTTTTAATTTTCGATTGCGGTTATCAGTTCAAAGTTTTTCACCGGTTTCCCGCCGGCGCGCAGTGCGTCCAGCGCCCGCAGGCAGGTATCGATGATCTCATATAAGTCGAACCCTATGAATTTGACTGGAAAACTGGTATAAGCGTCCTGCGGAAAGGTTCGCTCGCAGACCAGTTGAATGTCTTTGCCCGGGATCATGTCGCGGTCAAACAGATACTTGAGGATATCGGCCAGGAACGTTTCATCGCTGACAATGATCGCATCCGCCGGTTCCGGGCCGTAGAAAAACGAATCGAGGTTATGCTTGAGCCACGGCAAGCCGAAAACTTCGGACTGCCCCTGTACCAGCCGGGATTCGATCTGAAATCCGGCTTCCGCCGCAAGCTTGAAATAATCTTCGATATGGTGATATGGCAGCGTGGAGTTGCTGAGCAGCGCCGGACGGCGGCAGTTCCGCTCCCGGCAATGACGCAGGGCCTTGCGGAAAAAATCCGAATAATCCACCCACACGGTCGAGGCCCCTTTGACGTCTTCATCGGTCAGCACCGCCACCGGGATATTGTTGCGGACAAACGGCTCAAGCATCCAGTTCTGCGGCGGAAACGGCAGGATCACCCCGTTGAGCCGGGTGCGGTTTGCTTCCTCGGCCACTTTCTCGAAATCGTCCCGCACCCGCTGTTCGCGGTCGATATAGAAATAGCGCAGGTTCTTGCCGGTACGCTTCTCCAGATTGCGGTGTTCCTGATTGACCAGGTTGAAAAGCTCGTCGCGAACGGTCAACTGATCCTCGCGAACCGGCAGCAGCAGCGCGATATCGGTGTGATTCGGCGAATTCGGGTTGACGAACGTGCCGAGCGTACCGCGCGAAATGATGAAACCCTCCGCCTCCAGCGCCGCCAGAGCCTTCTGCACGGTCGCCTTGCTGGCACCGTACTGACGGCTGAATTCCTCCCGGGTCGGTAGCTTGCCGCTGAGGCCGAACTCCTGGTTGACAATATCCTGCCGGAGCTGTTTGACAATATCGGTGGCTACAATCATCGCTCTTACTTCTCGGTTTAAGTTTTATCTTCTTGTATTAGTATAAGGCTTAAGTCAAGAAATGTCAATACCCCATCGCCGGATTATTCCGAAAAAATTTTCAGTGAAGCCTGTTACGCGAAATCTTTGTAGAGTGGATTTCCCTTGCGGTTCACGGCGATTCCATCCAGCTCCACCAGCCAGCCGGGACGGCATACGGTTCCCCGGACCATGATCCGGGCGGTCTCCGGCGAAAGACGGGCCGCGAGAATCTCTTCCACCACTTCCCGGTCGGACGGGTCTCGCAGATACACTACCGCCTGCTTCAGATCGGCCAGCGTTGCGCCGTGGTTTACCAGCAGCGCTTCCACGTTTTCAATCATCCGCTCCGCCTGTCGCGCGACATTTCCAACATGGAGAATTTTTCCCTCCTTGTCGATGCTGGCGGTCCCTGAAATATAATAGTGCGAGCGGTCGCCGAAAATGATCCGGGTGCCACGTTCAAACGTCACCCCGTAAACATGCGTCGGCGATAAATGGTCCAGCGCCTGCATGTATTCGATCTGCGCCGTTTCGTGACCGAACAGCGCCATGCTGTCCATCTTGACCAGGCGCCCGCAGCGCGCGCTCGCGCCCTCGATGCCCGTACTGGCGATGTAATGTGTATGCTCATTCAAGCCGTATTGATGAAAGAGTTCGCGGCGCGCCTTGACCAATCCCGCATAATTATTGTCGATATCCCGGCAGTAGATCCATGTCCGCTGCAGGTTTTCGGCAACAGTACCGCCATAACTCCGCAAAATTTCCTCCGCGCGAGTGAACTCTTCGAACATCTGTTCTTCGCTGCCGGAGCCGGACAATTCATTCAAGCGGAAATAAAGAAACTTGTAGTTTTTCAGCCTTAATTCCAGCAGTGAATCCGTCTGGCTGCTTTGAATATTCCCGGCAAGATGATATGCCTCAAGGGCGAGCTTGGCACCATTGACCGGCGGCTGCCCGGTCATGGAAATAATCCCCCCGCAACTGGCTACCAGTGCAGACAGCTCCTCTGCCTGATTCGAAATATCGCTGAGGTGAAAACGCAGCCAGACCGGCGTGGTTCCCGCCATTGCCTTCTGATATTGCTCCAGCAGCTGCATCGCCTGCGAACGGAAATTTCCCTGTGGCTGCGATACGGCTGCATAAAAAAATTCTTCCGAAAAAGTTGAAAAATTCGTCATTGTGTCACTCGTGATTTAAATAATTCTTTCAGACAAGGCAAGTTGCAATGAAGATCACCGCCAGGATAAAAATGACCATGACGATGATCGGGCCGCGCCAGTTTTGCTTTGGCTTATCAGCAGCCGGCAACTCCTCGGGCGGCGGCATTTCCTCGCATTCAACCATTGCAGCGGACTGTTTGCCGCAGCGCTTGCAGGTGAAATTCTGTCCGAGCGTCGGAATCCGATAGTCATCGGTGACTTGTTGAACTTGTGAGCAATGCAAACATTTGACCAGCATAAATCATGTCTCCTGCGGTTTACTGAAATGTATACCCCGAAAAACAAAATGCAAATCCCCCGCCGGACAAATACGGGAGGAGCCGTCAGCCTCCCGTTATTCCGGTCACTGAGGGGATAAAAAATGTTTATTTTTCCGGAGGGGTGTTGACAAATGCAAATCTGGTTGTATAATTAAAACAAAGGTTTGTTTTTGGTGATGTGTATTTTGAGATAAAGGAAAACAAAGGTTTGTTATGGTCAGGTTGACGGATATAGCGCAGGCGGTGAATCTGGATGTGTCGGTGGTTTCGCGGGCATTGAGCCCGCGGCCGGACCGTCATGCGGTGGTTAAAGAGGAGACGCGGCTGCTGATTCAGGAAACCGCGCGGAAGCTCGGCTATCGCCCGAACCGTCAGGCGTCGTTCTTGAAAAAGGGCGGGGCGGCCACCATCCTCTGTTTCCTGCCCGACGTGGCCGACCGGTTGATCGCGGATTTGATGATGGGGATTTCGGAAACGGCCTGTCACGAGAATTTTCCGGTCAATTTTTTCTTCGGCAGCAATGCCGGGGATTTCGGCAAGTTCATCCGGCAGGCGGAGAAGATCGGGCACTCGGGCATCATCACTTATCCGCCGGTCAAGATGCCGGTGGAAATGCAGGGCGAACTGAACCGTTATCATCAGCACGGCGGCAAGATCCTGCTGTTGAACGTGATCTCGAATACCGGCGGCAACAGTCTTGATTCGGCTTACCGGGATATACCGCAGTTGAATATCGATGATTTCTATGGCGGACAGCTGGTAGCGCGGCATTTTCTTGAGCGCGGCTGCCGGAAATTCTACCGCAGGAGCGAAACGAGATCCTATGCGAACCGCAGCAACGGTTTCACGTCGGTAGTGGAGGCGCATGGATTTCCGATGGAAGAATTGACCGATGAGAAGTTGCGGTTTCTCAAGAAGGAAACGGATAGGGTCGGCATTTTTGCGGAGCATGACTTCATCGCCTATAAATTGCTGACGGAGCTCAGCGGGCAGGGGATTCGGGCCGGTGAAAAGGTGTTGGTAGCGGGTTTCGACGATCAGGTGACGAGTATTCGTTTTGAGCCGAGCCTGACCACGGTGCACCAGCCGACCCGCAGGGAAGGGCGGCTGGCCATGGAAAAACTGATTCAGATGATTTACGGCGGACAGGAAAAAAACGAAATGCTGAAGCCGTATTTGGTTATTCGCGAAAGTACAGGGGGTAAGCGCCTCGACCCTGAAGATCAATCAAGTGAAGAAATTATAAAATAACAACGCACAAGGAGCGGAAAATGAAGCAAAAGAATTTCACACTTATCGAATTGCTGGTTGTAATTGCGATCATAGCGATTCTAGCAGCAATGCTGCTGCCGGCCCTGAATGCCGCCCGAAGCAAGGCACATCTGGCCAGTTGTACCTCAAATCTGAAACAAGTGGGGTTAACGTTCGAATTTTATCTGGATTCAAGTGATGATTACTATCCCACGCGTTATAATGCGACGCCAATCGAATTCTGGTTTGTTAATTTGTCCAATGTCTGCAACCTGGGTTATAAGCTCGAAGCAGGCAAGTCGCCGGAGAAAGGATTCATGATTTGTCCGGCCAGCCGCAGTTTGTATGGCAGCAATGCCGGCAAAGCCGACGGCAGCGGCGGAAATCGTTTTCCGATGAATTATGCGTATAACAACTATGTCGGCAATGTTATGCCTACGAAGCCCAAAAAACGACCGGAGATCAAACGCCCGTCGCAGGTATTGCTGATTTCTGATGGTTGGCAAAGTTTTAATCCCGCCGATATTATCCCATGTACGACTTATGTGATAAATGATGTAACGACAAATATCAGCAGTTATCTCTATGGCCCCGATTATCGGGTACATAATAATTTTGCCAATGTTTTGTTTGTCGATGGACATGTCGAAGCCAGGAATCCTCAGAGCCTTACCATTAACGACAATCTTAAAACGGAGTAAAAACGATGAAATGGTTTCTGTTGATGGTCCTGATTGTGAATGTGGTAACTGCTGTCGGACTGGATGATTCGATCACCCGCCGCCGGGATTTCCGGCGGTCATTGGCGGAGAGTACCACGCACGGCCAACACCTGCAACGGGGAATGAGCGATCCGGATCCCGTGATTCGACGCTATTCGCTGTACTGCTATTTCCAGGAGCATGGCGAAAAAGCATTGCCGGAATTACTGGGGATGGTAAAAGACCCGGATATTCTGGTCATGAAGCAATTGATTGCCTGCGCGGCAAACTTGAACAGTCAGGAGAAATCGGACCAGCTGCTTCGGAAGATTGCTGAATCGGCAGTGGATGCCGGAATCCGGCGTGAAGCGGGACAAATCAGCTCGTTCCGTTTTTACCGCGAGAACAAACGGCTTCGCGACAATCCGACTCATGATCATGAGATTGTAACAGTGAAATCAATTCCGTTACCGTTGAACGGCTGGAGTTTTCGGCCCGACCCCATGGCCGACGGGCATCGGAAAGATTGGTTCAAGGCGGGCTTTGACGATAGCCGCTGGCAGAAACTCAATATCGGTACCTGGGAAGAGCAAGGGTATCAAGGATATGACGGGGTGGCCTGGTACCGGATCAAATTCACGATGCCGGCGAAACCCGACTGCAATGCGGTTGAATTGGCTTTTCAGGGGGTGGATGAAATGGCCTGGATCTGGTTGAACGGCAGGTATATTGGGCAGCACGACATTGGGCCTGCCGGTTGGAACAAGCCGTTCTGGCTGGATGTGAGCGAAGAAATGATCTGGGGGCGGGAAAATGTATTGGTTGTCCGGGTGGAGGACACGGCAGCAGCTGGCGGTATCTGGAAACCGGTCACCATTGAAATTTTGAAGTAGCAAAGGAACGGATAATGAAAAGAATGATTTTAAGTGTGATCGTATTATCAATGGCCCTTGCCTTGAGAGGTGAGCAATTGATTGCGCATTGGGATTTTACTATTGGCGATATCAACAGTCGTGTCGGTGGATTCAAGGGGATTCTGCGTGGTACTACCAGGATTGGCGGCAATGAAAAGGATGGGAAATATCTTTCAATCGGAATGTCACCGAAAGAGAAACCTGAAGGGTTGGCAATGGCGGAGATATATCCTCAACTATCACCGTCCGGCGGGTTTCGGCTCGAAGCAAGATTCCGGGTTCGGGAACAGACTTCCACATTGCCGAATCTGATGCTTTGGGACAGCAAGTATCTTTTCGGGGGCAACCACCAGAATATGCATCATGGATTTTCGTTGTATTTGCTCCGTAAATCCGAGGAGCGTTTCCAACCGATTGCCTGGATTGGATGTGGAACTCATTCTGAAATGTTCCGCGGTGGAGAAGTGGTATTAGAAGAAAGAAAGCCTTATGTTCTGTCATTTGAATACGATGGAATTCGGAAATTTTCCTTCAAGTTCGATGGACAGCTTAATGCGGCAGGAGAAGCCGGTCGCGGCGGCGCAATGTCGCCAGCGGTACGCCCGGCGGTAATCGGAGACCGTTTCGGCTCGCATTTCTTTCATTTCGATGGTGATATTTTTGAACTTAAACTCTATGCATCCAATAAAGAGTGAGGATGATAATGCATAAATTATTGATATTGATGATGCTGTTGCCGTATTTGAATTTCGCCGCGATACAGGTGGTTACGGAGGAACGGAGCAGTTTCCTCCGTAATGAGGCGAAAGCGTTGCTGAAAGTGGAATTATGCAATACCGGGACGGCAAAGGTAAGCGGCTTGACCGTAAACTGGCAAGGGCGGAAATTGAACACATTTTCTGAATTGCAGCCCGGCAAGCCGGCAGAAATCAAGCTTCCCGTTGAGACCAGACTATTGCCGGGTAATTATGAATATCCGTTGGAAATCAGTTATAACGGTAAAGTTGAATCGTTTCTCATGAAATTGCAGATTGCTGCCCAGCAGCATGAAATCATGCCAGTCGTTTCCTGGGGTTATGAGGGCTCTTACAGGAGACTTCAGGAAATTGGTTTCACGCATGGACATGCGCTCGACACCAGGTTGTCGGTCATTTTTCAGGAGGGCGGAAACCCAGGTTTGAAACCGGAAAAAATCAAAATGTTGGATGATATGCTGGTCGATGGTTTTCGGCATGTTGATTATTACGTGGTTCCACATATGGGATTCGCCAAAAGGAAGTATCCTCGGTTCAACCGGGATGGGAAAGCGGATTTTACGAATATGGAGGCTTCGAATCCCGGCGCGGTTGAAATGTGTCGGAAAGTGGCAGCGGCGGCAGCAACGGCTTTTGGGGACCATCCTGCGTTTGATGCGTTGCTGATTAACTCTGAGATTCGTGATTACACTCATCCGTCGTTCGGCAGTTGTGAGCCCGCGGCATTTCGGACGTATGCCGGTTTCGATATTCCTCCAGAGGTCAATGCTAAAATCAGCGTACCTTGGCAACGGCTGAAAAATTTCCCGTTCAGCAGGGTCATTTCGGATGAATTTCCATTGTTGGTTTACTATCGCTGGTTCTGGAAAGAGGGTGACGGCTGGAACCCCCTTCACAGTGCGATCAATCAAGAATATCAAAAGCGGATCAGTCGTTCTTTCTGGACGTTTTTTGATCCGGCTATCCGGGTGCCGCCTATATGGGGAAGCGGCGGTGACGTCGACTATCTGAACAGCTGGACGTACGCCTACCCTGACCCGGTCAACGCCGGTGTTGCGATCTCCGAGCTTCAGGCAATGGCCGCTTCCCGGAACGGGCAAGGCGTCATGTCCACGACTCAAATCATCTGCTACCGTTCGCAAACGGCTCCGCTTGGCAAAGAACCGCCAAATCTGCCCGCCTGGTTCAAAGAACATCCGAAAGCTTCATTCATTACTTTGCCGCCGGATTCCATGCGGATTGCGCTGTGGACTCAGTTATCACGGCATATTTCTGGAATCATGTTGCATGGTTATGGCTCACTGGTGCCGAATCCGGAACATCCGAATTATGGCACTGAAAAGGGGTATCAATGCACCAATCTCCAAACCCGGGAAGTTGTCTCTTCAATGATTGATGAGGTCATTCGTCCGTTGGGGCCCATGTTGAAGTGCATTCCGGAACGTCCCGCTGAAGTGGCGGTATTCGAAAGTTTCGCCTCTTCAATATTTGCCGGACGTGGCAGCTGGGGGTGGCAGAATAACTGGATTTTTGACGCAAATCTGATGTTGCAATGGGCAAATCTTGCTCCCGCGGTAATTTATGAGGAATCAATTCTGCGCGACGGTTTCGGGAAAATCAAGGTTTTGATGATGCCTCATTGCGACGTGCTGACAGAACCTGTTTTCAAGGCCATTCAGGATTTTCAGGCCAAAGGCGGAATAATTATTGCCGATGAATATCTTGTTCCCGGTATTCTGCCCGATATTCAGGTCAAAGCGTATACCCGGATCGGAGTCGCCGATACCGATAAAAAAGCCTTGCAGGGTATGGCCGCAGAAATCCGGAAACAACTCGCTCCCTATTTTCTCCCATATGCGGATTCCTCCAATGCCGATCTGGTTACCCGGGTACGCTCATTCCGCAATGCCGATTATCTCTTTGTTATTAACGACAAACGTACTTACGGCGATTATATCGGTCAGTATAAACTGGTTATGGATAAAGGAGTGCCGAATTTTGGAAATGTTACCGTAAAAAGAACAACCGGTGCCGCTTATGATCTGATTGCCCGGCGGCCGGTTCCATTTCAGTCCCGTAACGGAGAGACGAGTCTTGAGGTTGATTTTATCGGTAGTGGCGGACGTCTGTTTCTGCTGCTGGACCAGGCGATTGACCGGGTAAATATCAAAGCTCCGAAGACGGCCGTCTGTGGCAAACCATTGGAATTCGCAGTGGACATTCTGGATTCTACCGGTTCAGCTATAAATGCGCTGATACCGCTTGAACTTACAGTGTTGGATGCTGACGGCAAGCCTACGGATGACAGCAGGTTTGCCGTTGCTCCGGATGGAACTTATTCCGCGGTCATTATTCCGCCGATGAATTGCCGTTCGGGAAAATGGCAGATAAAAGTAAAAGAGCTGGCCTCGGGGCATACGGCAGAGCATACGGTCTTGATTGAGGAGTGAGAATATGTATCAGATTGGAACTTATGCGGGATTTAATGTGTTTGAACCCTCTTTGGAGGATATCAAAAAATCGTCACGGATGGTCGAGGACCATAACCGGAGCAACCGGGAGTATCTGAGCAGACGCGGTGGCTTGTATGAGCTGCCGATGCGGATCTGCGGGAGTTTCATTTGCGCGCATGCGCCGGATTACGTGGGGGTGCCGACATTGGATTGGAATGAGCGGCAGTGGAGAGAACTTTTTGGCGATATGAAGCGGGCGGGAATCGATACGGTGGTGTGGCAGGCTTCGTTGTGGAACGAATTGAAAGAGGTTTATTACAAATCGGAGTATTTCAGGGATTACCGCCAGTGGCAGGCGGTCGAGCCGATGCTGGCTGCGGCCCGGACAGTGGGAATGCGGGTATTCCTGGGCGGTTACGGTTCGGTAGTGGGCTGGTCGCAGGGGCTTGACGAGGAGGCTGTAAACCGGGAAATAGATTGCCAGCTGGCCTGCATGAAGGAATTATTGCGTTACGGAGAACTTTTTGACGGAATTTATTTTTCGCCGGAAACGGCATTTCGAGGACAGCGCGACCTGGCGCGGGAAGAAAAGCTGAACTCTTTGTACCGCAACTATTTCACAGCCTTGAAAGAACTTGCGCCGGAGAAGAAAATCCTGATGTCACCGGCCAGCAAGTATTATCCGGGGATGGAACAGGATTTTGCCGAATGCTGGCGGAACTTGCTTGATCGCGTGCCGCTGGATATTCTGGCGCCGCAGGATTCGGTGGGGTGTGCCGGGTGTTCGCTGCAGAACCAGTGGGAGATGTGGCAGGCGTGGCATCGGGTGACGGAGGCGCAGAGGATTGAATTGTGGGCCAATATCGAGCTTTTCGAGCGCAGGGAATTCGGTGGTGCGTCGCCGTTCGATGCTGCAGCGCCTGAGCGGGTGGCCGCCCAAATCCGCAACGTGGCGCCGTTCGTCAAAAAGTGTATCTGCTGGGAATATCCCTATTTCGCCGGCAAGGCCCGCGGCGGGTATCAGCTGCGGCAAATGATTTTTTCTGGTTAAAAGAATTCTGATATCACTTCAGGGCTTTGTTGACGGCTTCGATCAGGGCGGCGGCTTTCTGCTTGGCCTTGATGTAGGCGTTCATGTCGGTGCTCAAGCCGCTCATGGCTACGGTGACTTCTGCTTCCTGTTCCGGCGAGGTGTCCAGAATGTCGATCGCCAAACCCTTTAACTGGAGAAATTCCTGCGCGTCTTTGACCAGCGCCGGGTTCTTGCCGGTGGCGGCCAGTTCGGCAGTTTGACGGCGGAGCATGGCCAGGTATTCGTAGTCCTGAATGCCTTCGCGCCAGTACTCCATGGTCAGCGTACTCAGCGGCTGATTTTCGGTGTTGCGGCGGATGATGCCGTACTGATCCGGACGGATCGGCGCGTCGAGTATTGCCGGATGGAAAAGGTCCGGGCCGTAGGCGGTTTTCGAGCGGTCCTGAACGGCGTAATACAATACACCGTCGATGTACGGATTCAGGAAGGTCGCCCAGTATTGGGCACGGATCAGTGTGGCATTGGTGTTTGACCAGAAAATGTTATACCACCAGAATTCTTTGCCATTCTTTTTCAGCGCGGGAAGTTGGTCCTGATAACGCTTCAGGTACCCCGGCGTGGCCATGACGATGTCGAGGTTTTTGATATCCGGGTTCATATTCATGTTGATGGCGGCGGCGGTACGCATGTTATTGTATCTGGCCTTGATGTCGGCGCATAGTTTTTCCAATGGCGCGCCCCATTCGGGGCTGGGTTCGTCAAAGGTATAGAAAAAACAGTTTTCGAGCAGGAATTTGCGGTCTTCATCCGTTTTGATGTTTTCCGCCATCCAGGCGTCGATGGTTTTGTAATAACTGCGGAGGCGGGCCTTCGAATATTCGCCTTCGTGGAATGCGCCTTTGCCTTTGTCCGAGAAGCGGTGCAGATTGAAAAAACTCAACCCCATATCATGTGCCTTGCGCATGTTCTCGAGAGTATCGACGCCACCGTAAATATTGCCGGGATTGAAGCGGTGTTTCGCCATGAATTCGTAATCGGTTTCCTTGTTGATGATCGAGCCGTGAGTGGCGGTTTTCAGCGTGGCGAATTTCGGCAGCGAGAAATTATATACCTGAAGGTGCAGCGGAATATTCATGGATTGATTGTCGGCGGTAATGGTGATTTCCGCCTGATAATTGCCGGCGGGGGTAGCGGGGGGAATCTGCAGATTGACCCAGACCGGCTGGCCGAGGTCGGCGCGGATGGGAAATTCGTGAATGTCCGGGCGCAGCACATCCGAAAGCAATTTCCCGGTGGCACGGTCGGTACGCCAGCCCATCGGGGCGATTTCAAAAGCGGAATCCGGAATGACCGCCGCACCCTTCAATTCACTGATCGTGACTTTGACGTTTTTCAAATCCTTGCGGGCGAGGATCATGAGCTGGAACGGTACTGTTTCGTTGCCGGCGCCGGCAATGGAGATGTCACCGTCAAGCCGTCCGGAGAATACTTCGTCGATGAACCATGTTCCGGGCCAGTCGCTGCGTCCGATGGCAAAGGGCAGGGGGGATTTCAGGGCATCGAGGCGCTTTTTCAGGGTATTCAATTGAGCGAGATACGTCTGTTTTTCCTGCAGGGTTTTGCGGCCGGCTTCGGGGTTGAACATTGCCAGGGCGCGGGCTTCCGGGGAACCGTCGACGCCTTGAATATTCTGCATGGGCAGGGGAGAGAGCAGGGGGATCAGTTTCTGATTTTCCGCCGGGGTCGTCGCTCGCCCGAGATTTTCGACGAATTCGATGGCGGCTTTTTCCACTTCGGCCTGAATTTGCTTCAGGCTTTCGCGGTCCGCTCTGGCTGTGCGTTCCAGTAAATTCTTTTGTTTGGACGACAAAATATTTGCGGCGTTTTTCAGTCGTTTTGTGAGTTCTTCGCGGCGGATTTCCGTGTAGTCCGCCAGACGGATATTGTCGATGTAAAATACCATATCCTCATGAGGCTCGAGCCAAGCGATCTGGAATTCGGGCATGTTTGTGATGTTGACCATTTTCCGGATTTTGTCGATCTCGAAAATATAACGGTTGACGCCCGGTTTGATCTCGGGAACCACCAGAAATACCACCCCGGAGCGGAACCGGATGCGGCTGTGGTGTCGCCAGGTCGATTGAGTGGGGTTGTAAATGGTCAATTCAGCGGTGTCGAAATCGCTCCAATTGTTGGCTCCGACCGCGCGGAGCGGCAGATTGATGACGCGCCACGGACCGTTGCCGTATTCATATTTGAGGAACTCGACTTTGGCGGATTTTTTGCCTTCGTCGGCCCATTCATCGCTGATGGAAATCCTGGTTCGCGCGACATCCCAGTCCGGGCCGGGATCTTTTTGCCAGCGCCATGGCGCAAGGGCATTTTCCTCTTCGAATCCGGCAATCATTTTTTGCCGGACTTCTGCTCCTGTGACCAGATTTACGAGACACAACAACGCGACGATGATAAACGTTCTGAACATGAGAAATTCCTTTTAGAAAAATGTTCCACGGGTGGATTCCGTGATGACAAGTACAAGTTCACCGGTTGTCCGCGAAACCGAACCGTCGGTGAAAAGGCGTCCCTGGGTGGGTACGGACAATTTGGTCTTTTCCGTATAAGATTTGAATCCGTGATTGACATATGGCGCCAGGCCCGCCTGGCTTACCGAGTAGTCGGAACACATGGGCGCGGAGCCTTTAATCTGCGACAACTTGAATTCAGGGGCGGAAACGCTCATTCCTGCGTCGTTCAGACGCTGGATGGCGGTAGCTCCGAGGTTGTAGTTGGTGCCGCTGGCCCAGGTGTATCTGAAGAATTGCTGGTAATCGGCAGGAACTGTGGTTGAATAAATCGTACCCCACGTTTGAGTTGGCTTGGCGGGACAGAACCACAGTTTGCTTTTGAACTTATTTGCTACAACCGATTGACTTTCATCATATTGGTTGATGCCGGTCATCAGTACTTTCATCATTTCGCGGTTCCAGTAAAACGGTTGATTTGCGCTTGCCTGAGGCAGATAATCGTCATAATCTACCGTATAGGCGAGACAGAGGCCGCCGATTTGTTTCAAATTGTTGGTGCATCCGGTGGCTTTGGCCTTGCTGCGGGCGGCGTTCAGTGCGGGCAGCAGCATTGCCGCGAGAATGGCGATGATGGCAATAACTACCAGCAATTCTATGAGTGTGAATAAGTTTTTTCTGTAATTCATGAGATAACCTCCTTGTTGACTATATACTTTTTAATTCCTTGAAATCAAAATCCAATGGTATCAGTTCATTGCAGTGTCCGGTCTGCGGATGGTCGATCAGCGCGGAGAGCTGGCGGACGGCCCTTTCGGCGATCCGGTCGTAATTCGCATAAATCGTCGGGTATTTAGCATTGAGGTTGGCAGTCGACGCGACAGTCTTTTTCTGGACAACAATATAGTCACTGTTCAGTTGCAGCCCCGCCTGTTCAAAAATCTCGACCAGCGGTTCCGGATTGAGGTCAAACAGGAACACCGCGGTGGGCGGGCGTCTGGCTTTCAGCAGATTCCGGGCCGATTTTGCCACGAAATCCCGGCGCATGGCCAGAATATCGTCCCGGTATATGTTCCCGTCGAGTTCGCCATTGCAGAGATACTCCGGAAAGTTCAGTTCGTGTTCGGCCATGAAGTTCTGGAAAAGCTCAACACGCTGGCGGAAGCTGTAAGCCGATTTATAGTCGTCAAGATAAGCAATCCGGCGATGCCCGGCCCGCAGCAGTTCATCCAGCAGTTTTTTCATTGCCGTGAGCGTATCAAAGTCCACCCAGTCACAAATCACCTGATCGGAAAAAATCTGGCTGGTGTATACGGCCGGGAGCTGCAGTTTGGAGAGAATCCGGTGCGCCGGCAGGTTTTCCTTTTCACGGCCGTAAATGAAGATGTAACCGTCAAAATTATTGCCGGCCCAATATACCGGGTCGTTCATGGTTTTCTCACATTGCATGCTGATGATAGCGCGGTAGTTGGTGGCCTCGAGCTGGCGCAGCAGACTGTGAATCAGCAAGTCGTTTTCCGAACCGCCGTTGGCAATGATCATGGGGTGGACGATGTTGATGATGCCGGACTTGGGCTTGCGGCTGTTGGTGTGGCGGATTTTGATGCCGCGGGTGCCGTCGGTGTGGACGAGGCGCTCCTGTTCCAGCAGTTCCACCGCTTTCAGGATGGTGCGGGTATCGACGCCGAATTCGCCGGCCATGGTGCGGACGCTCGGCAGGCGATCGCGGTAAATACCGTCACCGATCAGCTTTTTGAGCTCATCGACGACGATTTCATATTTGTAGCGGCTTGCAACTAACATACAACAACTATCTCTGGTTAAATATCCAACAGTTATCCAACAATAATAATTATACAGCAAAATCGCGACTTGTCAACCCCCCGAAACAAAAAAATCTTTAACCACGGAATGCACGGAAACCACGGAAAATTCCGGGATGAACCACAAAGAATTCAATGGGAAATTTATATCATATGGGGTATTTTCCGGTCAATAAATAGAAAATAATTTTCCGTGATTTCCGTGTATTCCGTGGTTTGCAACAAAAAGACTGGCTGATTACAGGGGGTTATTGCAATGCGGGTCATGCGGATGTATATTAGGGCATGAACAAATTGTGCAGAGGAAATTATGTTTGGCATTGATTTATCCGGTATATTGCCGCGTGAACGGGTGGTGATGGCCGAAAAGTTGACGAAAAGTGAAGCGCTGGATATCCTGATCGATCTGCTGGCGGTTTCGCCGGTGGTGACTTCTCCGCAGGAACTGGAGGAGGGTATCCGGCACCGCGAGAAATTGATGAGTACCGGGATCGGGTTCGGGCTGGCGATACCGCACGTGCGGATGCGTTCGATTCGCGATCTGGCGGTGGCGGCGATGGTGGTCCGGGAGGGGATCGCCGACTACGAGAGCATGGATGCGGAGCCGGTCAGGATTGTGTTTATGATCGTGGCGCGCGAGGATCAGCATGCGCAGCACTTGAAGCTGCTCTCCGCCCTGACCGGCGCACTGAAGCATAGCGAAAATCGCGACAAACTTTTGGGTTGCCGGGATACGGATGAACTTTACCGGGTATTGGCCGGCAAAGGTTGATTATGTTTTACTATAACAAAATTCTGTTGTTTCTGGGATTGGCGTTGGCGATCGGATTGATCGGCGGTTATGTTTTCAAAAAAATCAAACTGTCGGCCACTACCGGTTATCTATGCGCCGGGCTGCTGCTGGGAATGACCGGATTTCAGATGATCGACAAAGATATTATCTCGCATATCGGTGGATTCATCACAGTAATTGTGGGGCTGCTGGGGTTCATGGCGGGGACGACTTTGCGCTACGACGTGATGCGCCGCCACGGCAGCGGGCTGCCGATGATGATGATTTGCGGCGGACTGATTTCATTTTTATTGACGGGGTCCGTCATGTACTGGCTGCTGAGCAAAATTGTGGCGCACAGTGAGGCGGTGGCGATGGCGTGTGTGTTCGGGGCGCTGTCGTCCAGCATCGGGCCGTGGACGACGCGCGATTCGGTGATCAGTTCCAAGGCGCGCGGTACGGTTTCCACGGCGCTGGGATCAATTGCTGAACTCGGTTTTCTGCCGTTGCTGGTGATGTATTGCCTGGCGGTGGCGATTGTGCTGTTTTTCGACTATGGGTTGACGATGAAATTTGCAGGGCAGGTGCTGCTCAAGCTGGGCGGGGCGGGGCTGTTGGGGGTGTTTTTCGCGGTGATTTTCCTGCCGACGTTGCGGTTCATCCGGAGTACGGTCAAGGCGGCGGCCATGATGCTGGCATTTGTGATTATCACGGCGGCGTTCACGGCTTGTGCCGAGATGGACGTGGTGGTGGCGACGTTTGTACTGGGGATGATCGTGGCGAATTTCAGCCCGCGCTCGGTCGACCCGCAGTCGATCAAACTGATGGGCGACTGGCATGTGCCGTTTTACGTCATATTTCTGGTCATTATCATGGGATGGATCAATATTTTTGAACTTGAAACGTTTGATTGGCTGTTGATTCTGGGCTATATTCTGGCGTCCTGCGCGGCCAAGATGGCCGGGGTCTGGCTGGGCGGGATATTTTTCGAAAAATCCAGGCGGATCCGCAAATACCTGAGTTTCGGATTTTTCAGCCAGAGCGCGTTTGCGATTGTCCTGGCGCTGTCGATGCTGCTGTACTGCGGATTGGAGCTCAAGGAAAAAGTGGTTCACCTGATGGTGCTGACCACGTTCATCCTCCAGATTATCGGGCCCCTCTGCACCAGGCTCGCGCTGAAGCTGGCGGGGGAAAGCGGGCGGAACCTCAGCGATGAGGACCTGATGGCGGAGATGACCGTGAAAGATGTCGTCAACCATCGCTGTGAGGTGATCGATGAGAAAGAGCCGGTGAACCGGATTCTGGAGCGCTTCGCCGGTGACGAAAACCAGCTTTACCCGGTGGTGGCGCAGAACAACGAATTGGTCGGGGTGTTGAACTTCGATTCGCTGCGCGGAATCCTGACCGATCATGATTCGTGGCAATGGCTGGTGGCCGCGGATTTGATGACCCCCGCTTCCGCACGGGTGACGGTCAACGATTCACTGCTTGACGCGTACCATAAACTGCAGCAGCTGAAAGTACAGCAGGTGCCGGTCATGGACGATGAAAATAATTTTAAACTGGTCGGAATGCTCGACTTGAATACGATCCGTATGAAAGTGCGTTCCGAATTACTGCTCCGCAACCATCATAAGAGAGTAACGACATGAACAGAATCACTTTGAAGCCCGGACGCGAAAAATCGTTATTGCGCCGTCATCCGTGGATTTTTTCGGGAGCCCTGGGCCGGAAAACCGGCGAACTGCAGCTTGGTGAAACGGTGGAGATTTATTCGGCCGCCGGCAATTTCCTGGCGCTGGCGGCATGGTCGCCGCGCTCGCAGATTTCTGCCCGGGTGTGGTCGTTTGGCGAGCGCGCAATCAACCGGGCGTTTTTCCTGGAAAAAGTGCAGCAGGCGGTGAACGCCCGCGAACTGCTTTTCAATGAGTGCCCCATGCAGCTCCGCGCCTGCCGTTTGATCGCCGCCGAGGGCGACGGTTTGCCGGGGGTGATCGTGGACCGTTACGAAGATTTTCTGGTTTGCCAGTTCCTCAGTGCCGGAGCCGAGGCGCAACGGATGTTGATAGTGGACTGCCTGAATGAAGTATGTCAGCCGAAAGGGATCTATGAGCGTTCCGATGCGTCGGTGCGGCAAAAGGAAGGGCTGGAGGAGCGTACCGGGCTGCTCAGCGGCGAAGAACCGCCGGAAATTCTGGTGATCCACGAGGGCGGCGTCCAGTACGAAGTGAATGTCCGCAGCGGTCACAAGACCGGGTTTTATCTGGACCAGCGCGATAACCGCGAGGCGGTGGCCATGCATGCGGCCGGGCGCAAAGTCCTGAATTGCTTCTCATATACCGGCGGATTCGGGACCGCGGCGGCGGTGATGGGCGCGGAGTTCGTGACCAATCTGGACAGTTCGGCGGCGGCGCTGGCGCTTTCCGACGACAATATGCATCTGAATAATATCGATCCGGCGCGTTATGAGAACATCGAAGGCGATGCGTTCAAAGAACTGCGGCGCTTCCGCGACGAAGGCCGGAAGTTCGACCTGATTATCCTCGACCCGCCCAAATTTATCGAATCCCAGCAGCAGCTCAAACGCGGCTGCCGCGGCTACAAGGACATCAATCTGCTCGGTTTCCAACTACTGAACCCCGGCGGCATGCTTTATACCTTTTCCTGTTCCGGCCTGATGGAGTCGATGCTTTTCCAGAAGATCGTGTCCGACGCGGCGCTCGACGCCGGCCGCGAAGCCATGATTGTCAAATGGCTGACCCAGGCCCCGGACCACGCCGTGCCGCTGAATTTCCCGGAGGCCTTTTATCTGAAGGGCCTGCAGCTGCAGGTCCGCTGATATCCTTATGGGAGTTCGGTGAAATTTTTGCGGTAATCGCGCGGGCAACTGTTCATGTAGCGTTTGAAAAAACGTGAGAAATAAAATTCATTGGGGAATCCAAAACGTTCGGAGATTTCCCGTATGGTGAATTGAGGATTGAGCAGTTCCCGCGCCGCCGCCATTGCACGTATCCGATTGAAAAAACTTTTGGGAGACATTCCCGTTTCCGCTGAAAAGTGTTTGACGAAAGATTCTTTGCCCATTTTCATAATGCCCGCCATTTCCATGACTGAAAAATCGTGGGTCGGCGTTTTGCCGAATGCCTCCAGAAGCGGAGCGAAATTGGCGAAGCGGCGAATCTGTTTCTCCAGCGATAAATTCCCTGTTTTTGTCACCAACGTCAGAAACTGCCAGAGCAAAGCGTGAAGCGAGAACGCAACTGCAAATGATGTGTTCTCCTGATTCATCAATGCACTGAAAGCCTCCCGGCACTCCGGCGACTCCCCCTGAAAGATCTGTTTGCATTCGGTCAGGAGTTCAAGTTGTGAGTACAATTCCACGTTGAAATGTATCGACACCAGTTTCAGGCCGGGATGCTGGTTGTGCTCGACCTCGTGCCCCGCGGGAATAAAAAGCCATTTCCCCGGTATGAGATCGCAGGTGGTTTTCTGATCGCCGATCCAGCATGGGGTCTCGCCGGGCTCGAAGATATAAATGAGCCGGTTCCGCGGCAGCGCGCCGCGCCATTGTCCCGTATAAGTGCCGCAGCAAACTTGCCGGACAATCAGATTCGGAAGATTGGCCCGCTTGACAAGATTCGGGTTTATGTAATTATCCATACAGCTCCTTGAATATTGATAACTATATCATTGCCCCTGCTGAATTTCAATGTTATTTACAGAAAGAGATATGTCTTTTACCGGTTTTGGAATTCTCGAAATCAGCACTTGCCAGTATAATAAATATAGCAGAATAAATCAGGAGAACAGGATCATGACATATATGTGGAACAATTACGATACCATCCGGGACCGGATCGAAAATGAGTTCGACGAGGCCATTTTTCTTCCGGAAAGCGGTCTTGACGTCGCAGAGGTGAACCGGGCGGTTCGCGCAGTCTATGACGATGGCGAAAAAAACGGCGCACCTTTTGCGGTGACCCGGGCGAAGATGGTCGCGTATGCGCTTGGAAATCTTCGGCTTGCGGTCAATGATTTTGACGCATTTGCCGGAATCGTGCAGCGGCAGACTCTTTCCGGAGGTTATGCCGGAGAAATCAGGAAAATTCAGCAGGAACGTTACGGGAGCATTGCCAAGGCGAAGATTGCGGAGCGCTTTCAGGAAGGCAACCCTGCGGCAAGGGAAGGGCTTTATGTTTCACATCTTGACCTGAGCCATACTTCCCCCGATTGGGATAATATCCTCCGGTTGGGCGTTCCCGGACTGCTCGCCCGCGCGGAAAAATGTTTTGATGCCGCTCCAACTCCTTTCACTGAATCGGTGAAGATTGTTTATACGGCTTTTCGCGATTTTGTCTTGCGTTATGCTGAAATTTCCAGAATGGGCGGTCGCGATGATCTTGCGGAAATGCTTCGCTTTCTGGCGGATAATCCTCCCGTTACGCTCCGGCAGGCGCTGGAACTCGGGATTCTTTATCGCGAACTTCAGGAGCTTGAGGGCGAATGGGTTCGCTCAATGGGGATTTTCGATCGTCAGTACCGTCCTTTCTATGAACAGGATCTTGAGGAAGGGAGACTTACCAGGGAGTCGGCCGAGGAGCTTCTGGCTATTTATTTTGCCCGTTTTCACGCTCAATCGCATGGCGTGGACGCGGGAACTCCTTTTTGCTTTGGCGGTTTTCTGCCGGGGGACGGCGAAGAGGACGGTTGCTGCGAGCTTACGCGGCTCGCCTGGAAGGTATTCCGCCGGATCGGAATGGTGGATCCCAAGTTCTCGCTCCGGGTTAATCCGAAAACCCCGGACGATATTCTCCGGCAGATTGCAGAGTGCATCAAAGAGGGCAAGACGGCCACGGTTTTCGCCAATGAAACGGTTGCCCGCGGGATGTTTCTGCGGCATGGAAAGGACCCGGAGGACCTGGCGAATTTCGTTCCGATCGGTTGCTATGAACCGGCCATCATGGGCAAGGAATTGTCCTGCACGATGACGGTGCTTTTCAACTTCGCCAAAGTAACTGAAAAACTCTTTGAGGATCCCGCCTTTGCCCCCGCAAGTTTTGACGAACTGCTTGAGAAATATTGCTGTCTGGAAAAGGAATTTCTTGCCAACGCCATGGAACAGGCTCTGCCATGGGAGAAACTCTGGAACGTGATCAATCCATCTCCTGTTCTTTCGGGAACAATGGACGAGTGTATGGCGCGCGGGCTCGATGTCTCGGAAGCCGGAATGAAGTATGCCACCAGCGGCATCATGTGCGCCGGCATCGGAACGGCTGCCGATTCGCTCGCGGCAATCCGTTACCTTGTTTTTGAGAAAAAATATGTCACGTTTGCGGAACTGAGAACGATTCTGGCCGCCAACTGGGCGGGGCACGACGCGCTTCGTCAGGAAGTGCTTCGCCGTGCGCCCAAGTGGGGTTGCGACGATGACCGTGCCGACCTGATCGCCAGGGTGATAGCCGATACCGCGGACGAGCTCATCGACAAGACGCCCAACGCCAAAGGAGGATTCTATCAGATGGGGCTGTGGTCGATCGACTTTGCCCTCCATTTCGGGAGAATTACCGGCGCGACCGCGGACGGGCGCTACAGGGGCGATCCTATTTCCAAAAATACCGGCAGCACCATCGGTTGCGACCGGGAGGGCGCCGCGGGGCTGATCGAGAGTGTCTGCAAGCTTGACCATACCCGGTTCGCAAATGGCGCGGTGCTTGATATCATGCTTCCTCCGCGCACGGTGGCGGGACCGGAGGGAACGGAATTCCTGTGCCGCCTCATCCGGACTTTTTTTGCAGGCGGCGGTTTATTTGTACACTTCAATATCCTTTCCCCGGCGGTGCTCAAAGAAGCACAGAAGAATCCGGAAAAATTCAGGAATCTTCAGATCCGGCTTTGCGGCTGGAACGTACGCTTCGTTGACCTGGCGAAGCCGATGCAGGATTGTCTGATCCGCGAGGCCGAAAGCAAGGAGGCGTAAAACATGTCGAAGCCCATTCCTGTTGCCGATATCAAGCGCCTCACGCTTCACGACGGACCAGGACTCCGGACGACGGTTTTTGTGAAAGGGTGTCCCTTGCGCTGTCTCTGGTGTCATAATCCGGAAAGCATTTCACCGGTGCCGCAGTTGCTTTTTCAGGAAAAACTTTGCAGCCGTTGCGGAAATTGCGTGCCCGCGTGCGCGAAAGGCGCTCATGCCATTGATATGACAGGCCGGCACATTCTTGACCGGGAGAAATGCTGTGCCTGCGGAAAATGTGTAGACGCATGTCTTAATGATGCGCTTACGGTATGCGGTACGTTGTATACCGCCGGGGAAATTTTTCAGCTCACACTGCGTGACGCCGCTTTTTATGGAAATGACGGCGGCGTTACCGTTTCGGGCGGGGAACCGCTGCTTTACCCGGAGTTTGTCCGGGAACTTTTCAGCCGCTTGCGGGGGCGATCGATTCACACGGCGCTTGACACCTGCGGCGAGGTTCCTTTTGAACGGTTTGAGGAAGTACTTCCCGTGACCGATCTTATTCTCTATGACCTGAAAGGGATGGTTCCGGAGCGCCACCTGGCCAATACCGGGCGCGGCAATGCACGGATTCTTGAGAATCTCAAAAGGCTCGGTGAGCAGCGCGTACCTCTGGAAATCCGTATGCCTGTCGTTCCGGGCTGCAATGATGCGCCGGAGGAATTCGACGCCGCCGGGAAATTTCTTGCTACGCTTGGTTCGCTTACCCGGATTCGCCTGCTCGCTTTCCATTCGATGGCGCGCGGCAAGTATACCGCTGCGGGCATGGCCGATACGATACCGCATGCGGAAAATCCCTCTTACCCACACCTTGCCGAACTGGCCTCGCATCTTGCCAAATACCTGTCTGCCGTTGAGATCATTCTCCCGCACCGGGATTAGCTGACTCCGCTTCTTTCCTTTTTCAGGACGTCTCATTTAGCGTATTGAAAAAATCCCCCCATTTTTTCTTTAATATTGATAAAAAAGTATCGATTGTGGCTTGACATACTTGTTTTAAGTAGTATTTTAATATCGATATAAATTTATCGATGTAAGGTTCCTGATCATTATGGCAAAAATAAAAGTTTTGAAAACACCGACGATCCGAAGGATGCCGACCTATCTGCACCGACTGATGGAGCTGCAGGCGGAGGGCGCCCCGAATGTGTCTACGACCGATCTGGCCATTTATATGAATATGGAGCCGATTGTCGTACGCAAGGATCTGGAAATTACCGGTATTACCGGCCAGCCCGGCGTGGGTTACAAGACGGATGAGCTGATCGGCGGCATCCGGAAGTTTCTCGGCTGGGACAATGTGATCGAAGCTTGCCTGATCGGGGCCGGTTCGCTGGGCAGTGCCTTGCTCGGTTATGAAGGATTTGAGGAATACGGATTGCAGATAACCACGGTGTTCGATGCCGACCCGGCCAAAATCGGGAAGCGGGTCCACAACCGTGAAGTACATGATATGGCGGAAATAACGGAGTTGATGAAAAAGCGCAAGATCAATTTGGGTTTGATCTGCGTGCCGACCGTCAGTGCGCAGGACGCGGCCGACTGGCTGGTGGGTTGCGGCGTGAAGGCGATCTGGAATTTCGCCAATGTCAGCTTGAAAGTGCCCGACGATGTAGTCGTGCAGCGTGAAGTGATCGCAGGTGGCTTCGCGTTGCTTTCTGTAAAAATAGCGCAGCTGAAGGCTGCCGGAAACGGCGAGGTCCCGAATGTCGATTAAGATTGTGATTTGCATGGGAAGCTCGTGCTTTGCACGGGGCAACGAAAAGAACCTGAAAGTGATCGAACAGTTTCTGAAGGATAACAACCTGAAGGACGAAGTCGAACTGGCCGGCAGTTGCTGCGAAGGCAATTGTGCCGAAGGCCCGAACATAATTATTGATGGAAAAACATATCCGAGAATGGAAAAAGGTGCATTAATCGATATATTAAACAAAAAATTTAATATTCTATAAAAACACTTTATTTTATTGTTAATGGAGCGCGCAATGAATCAGAGTTATCCAATCTATACAGCCGATGCGGAATGTCAGGACTGCTTTAAGTGTGTCCGGCATTGTCCTGTAAAGGCGATCAAGGTGGAAAACGGACATGCTTCGGTGATGTCCGATCTTTGCATCGCGTGCGGCCATTGCGTGGAAGTCTGCCCGGCGCATGCGAAAAAGGTGCGCCAGGACGTCCGCCGCGTGAAGCAGTTATTGAGCGAAGGCAAGCCGGTGTATGTGTCGCTGGCGCCCTCCTGGGTCAGCGAATTCAAGGGTTTGCCCGCGCCGAAAATGATTGCCGCGCTGAAGAAACTCGGCTTTGCCGGGGTCAGCGAAACGGCCCTCGGCGCACAGGTGGTCTCTTATCAAATTGCCCAGACGCTGCGCGACACGCATGCCGGAGTGATTATTTCCTCCGCGTGCCCGGTGGTGGTGGACATGGTCCGCAAGTATATACCGGAATTCACCCGCACGATTTCGACGGTATTGTCCCCGGCGCTGACGCACGGACGGATGCTGCGCGAGAAGTTCGGGCAGGACATCGGCGTGGTCTTCATCGGACCGTGCATCGCCAAGAAAAACGAGGCGGACAAGCATCCGGAAATGATTAATAACGCGGTATTGTTCTCGCGTTTGCATGATTGGTTCAAGGAAGAGGGGATCGATCCCTGGCGTATGGAGCCGACCGAAGAAGACCATTTTGTACTGGATCTGGCCGAGGAAGGCTCTCTTTATCCGATCGAAGGCGGCATGAACGACACCATCCGCAAGCATGGCGGCTGCGACCATATCAATTACGCCTGCGTGTCGGGCGTACAGGCGCTGAAGCAGGCGCTGGAAGGGCTGCGCCCGGAAGACGTCAAGGAACCGGTGTTCATCGAGGCGCTGGCCTGCGTGGGCGGCTGTGTTCATGGGCCGGGAACCTCGCACGTGTCGCCGGGGCTGCTGGAGCGGCTGCGGATCATCAACAATACCTCGATGCGTGAATCGCTGCCGGAACGGCGCGGCGACATGGATATCAAGGAAGAATACAAGGGCGATCCGGTCGAATCCAAGCCGGTGAGCCTGCAGGATATTAAACAGGCGCTGCGTTCCATCGGCAAAACCTCGCAGGAGGATGAATTGAACTGCGGCGGTTGCGGTTACGACACCTGCAACAACTTCGCCCGGGCGCTGCTGGCCGGCAAGGCCGAGCCGAACATGTGCGTATCGTACCTGCGGAAACTGGCGCAGAAGAAGTCCAATGCCATCGTGCGCTGCGTGCCTGCGGCGGTGGTGATTGTGGACCGCAATTTGAAGCTGATCGAGTGCAATGAGCGTTTTGCCGGCATCTGCGGCGACGACGCCAAGGTCATGTACGAAGCCAAGCCCGGACTGGCCGGGGCCGACCTGCGGCGCATGGTGCCGTTTGCCGACCTCTTCGAACAGGTGCTGGCGTCCGGCGAGGAACTGAAACGCGACATGCTGCGGCTGGACAACCGGCTGCTGAGCATCAATATATTCAATATCGAGCCCAAGCAGGTGGTCGGCGCGATGCTGTTCGACGTGACCAGTACCGAGTTCCGCCGCGAACAGATTGCGGCCCAGGCGCGCGAGGTGATCCAGAAGAACCTCGCCACCGTGCAGGACATTGCCTGTAAACTGGGCGAGCATATGGCGGAAACGGAAATTCTGCTGCGCTCGATTGCCGAGGATTATGCGGACAAGAAACCGGGCAAAGTCACTACCCATGGAGGTAACGAATAATGCTCGACTCTGCCAGTCTCTTTGTTGACCTGGGCTACAGCCAGCGTTTCAAGCATGGAGAGAACATTTGCGGCGACGCATTCAAGTACCGGAAAAGCAGTAACGATGTGCGGTTGGTGGCGGTGCTGTCCGACGGTCTCGGCAGCGGCGTCAAGGCGAATATCCTGGCTTCGATGACGGCCACCATGGCGTTGAAATTTGAAACCGAAGGAGAGTCCGAGATTCTCCACACCGCCGAAATCATGATGGATGCGCTGCCGATCTGTCAGGTCCGGAAGATCAGTTATGCCACCTTTACCATTGTCAATGCCGGTTTGAACGGCAATGCCAGGGTCATCGAGATGGGCAACCCGGAGTTCATCCTGCTGCGTCAGGGCAAGGTCATTGAAGTGCCGGCCAGAGAGATTGATTCCCCGAAGTGGGAAAACCGGACGATGAAAGTATATGAGTTCACCATCGAGGCCGATGACCGGCTGATTTTATATTCGGACGGTATCACTCAGGCCGGGATGGGATCGAGCAGTTATCCGCTGGGTTGGCGGGTGAAGGGCTGCGCGGAGTTTGTTGAGAATCTGATCGCGGAGCGGCAGACGATTTCGTCGCACGAGCTGGCGGAGGAAGTCCTGCGCGAGGCATTGCGCAAGGAGCCGAAACTGGTGGCCGGCGACGATATGACCTGTGCGGTGATTTATTTCCGCGTGCCGAAGAAAATGCTGCTGTTTACGGGCCCTCCATTTGATCGTAAGCACGACAAGGAGTGCGCGGAGACGCTGGCGAATTTCGAGGGCAACAAGGTGATTTGCGGCGGTACTTCGGCGGAGATTATTTCGCGGGAGCTGAAGCGGCCGCTGACCATGGATTTGTCACAGATCGGGGCGGACATGCCGCCGATGTCGACCATGGAAGGCGTCGACCTGGTGACCGAAGGGATTTTCACGCTGACCAAGGCGGTGCATTATCTGGAGGCTTACGACGGCATTCACCGGGACAACCCGGCGGGCAAGCTGGTCGATATCCTGCTGAACAATGACATCATCGAGGTATTGGTCGGCACCCGGGTGAACGAAGCGCACCAGGACCCGAATTTGCCGCTGGATCTGGAGCTGCGGCGCAGCATCATCAAACGCCTGGCGGGCGTGTTGGAACGGAATTTTTTAAAGAAAGTCAATATACGTTATGTTTAATGCATAAAACGAGGAAAAAATGCAAGAAGCAATGGACAAAACCAAAGCAATGGTGCAGCATCTGGCTGCAGTGAATCAGATTCTGGAACAGAACAACAATGATCCGGCCCGGTTGATTCCGATCCTTCAGCAGGTACAGGAAGTTTACAAGTACCTCTCCAAGGACGTGATCAGCTATGTGGCGACTTCACTGGATATTCCGGTGGCGCGGGTTTACGGTGTGGCGACTTTTTATGCGCATTTCGCGCTGAATCCGAAGGGCAAGCACATCTTCCGTCTCTGCGACGGCACCGCCTGCCACGTGAAGAAATCCCACGGTATTTTGAATGTCCTGTACGACAAACTGAAGCTGAACGACGACAAGCGCACCACCGATGACCTGTTGTTCACCGTGGAGCTGGTCAGCTGCCTCGGCGCTTGCGGACTCGCCCCCGTTATGGTGGTGGATGAAAAGGTCTACGGACAGGCCACGCCAGAGCAGGCCGCCGGACTGGTCGACGAGATCCTGGCTGCGGAAAAAACGGAAGAATAAGGAGAATTTACATATGGTTGCGAAAACAGATTACAAGACATTGGAAGATATTGTCAAACATTACGAGGCTGGCACAGCCGGCCTCAAGCGCCGCATTATCATCTGCTGCGGTACCGGCTGCATCGCCAACGGCGCGCTGGCCGTTCACGAAGCCCTGCAGACGGAACTGGCCAAGGCCGGTGAAGAAGTCGAAATCGAGCTCCAGAAAGAGATCGGACACGAGCCTTTCAAGGGCACCTATATTTCCAAGAGCGGTTGCCAGGGATTCTGCCAGATGGGCCCGATGATCCGCATCGAGCCGGCCGGCATTTTCTACTGCCAGGTCAAAGCGGCCGACGTGGCGGAAATCGTCCAGTCGACCATCGTCAACGGCGAAACGGTTGACCGTCTGCTCTATGTGGACCCGGCCACCCGCAAATCCTGCCGTCTGGAACACGAAATTCCGTTTTACGCCCGCCAGCAGCGCGTGGTGTTGAAGAACTGCACCATCGAACCGGAAAACGTGGAAGAATACATTTTCAACAAAGGTTACTTCGGCGCCCGCCGGGCGATTCAGGAAATGACTCCGGAAGAAGTCTGCAAGACGATGATCGAAGCCGGGCTGCGTGGTCGCGGAGGCGGCGGCTTCCCGACCGGTCTCAAATGGAAATTTACTCTGGCTTCCCAGAATGATAAAAAATATGTCATCTGCAACGGTGACGAAGGCGACCCCGGCGCGTTCATGGACCGCTCGGTCATGGAAGGCAATCCGCACGCCGTGCTCGAAGGCATGATTATTGCCGGCAAGGCCATCGGCGCCGACGAAGGCGTGGTGTATGTACGTGCCGAATATCCGCTGGCGGTGAAGCGCATGAAGGCCGCCGTGAAAGATGCCGAACGCTATGGTATGCTCGGCGAAAACCTTTTCGGCACCGATTTCAGCTTCCGTATCCGGATCATGGAAGGCGCGGGTGCGTTCGTCTGCGGCGAAGAAACCGCGCTGATCGCGTCGGTCGAAGGCAAACGCGGCATGCCGATGCCCAAGCCGCCGTTCCCGGCCCAGT
>JBEBXH010000031.1:0-61931 GCA_040391785.1 Victivallis vadensis | reverse complement strand
AATTTGGCTTCCGCTCAGATTAGCGCGAAGAATATTCTGATTTTTTGTGGCTGTTTTATTTTCCTGATTTTTTCCGTCTCCATTAATTTGACCTGAATTTCCACTTAAACAGAAATATCCTTCTATTTATATATTACTTAAAACCCTCTTCCGCCATTTCACATTAACCTCAAAAAGCAAATACAGCCATGCTCGGCAGGAATTATTCCAACACTTCAAATATTTACTTTAACCGATTATTTATATTTGATATTTTCGAATCATTACCACGCAATATAAAATATCAATGTACTACATTAATGTAATACATTAATCAAAAATAACTCAGCCATCCCTATTCTTAAAAAATAATATTATTCCCCGGATATCCAGACCCGTCAATATCGCACATATTGTCCATTTCAGAATTTTATTCGAAATATCTATGGGAAATTGATGAATTCCGTTAGAAAAAAATACTGGTTCCGGATATTTGATTTATAAAACGGTTATGGTTTTTTAATCAGGGTAAATAAAGGAGATCACCATGTTGAAGAAAATGATTGTCATCGCTGTAGCCTTACTGGCGTGTATCGGACTGTTTGGGCAAGAGGAAAAAGCCAAAACCCGGCTCGCACAGGGTGCAGCCTGTTATGCCTGGAATGAAAATACGTTCGTGAAACCCAAAACGCTTCCGGTCGGCGGCTTCGTGGATATGGCTACCGAATTCAAGGGAGAAAACGTCAAGGTTTGCGAAGAATTGCGGAATCTCAATCGGTTTAATTTTATCATGTGGGAAGGTTTTCTGAAAGTTCCGAAGGATGAGACCTACCGTTTTACACTGATTCATACCGCGCTTGAAGCAAATGTCAAGGTTTTTCTTGATTCATCCGCATTGGTTACACGCAGAAATAAAGACCCGCAGACCATGACCGCGACGGCAAGCCTGAAAAAGGGATTCTGCAAGATTCGCATCTATATGAATTGCACCGGTCCTGATTATATTGGTTTTTATGGAACTGCCTTTCAACTGAAATATGCTCCGGGCTCGGCGATGAAAATGACGGACATCACGCCCGCGACTCTGTATCATCAGTCCGAAGACGAAGAATAAATCCGGAAGGAACAAGCGAAATGAATCTCAAATGCCCGTCATGTCGGAAGGAACTGGAACTTCCCGATGGTTCCGTTTCCCGGCAGAAGCTGGTGTGTCCGTCGTGCGAGTCTGAATTCTTCAGCGCAAACGATTTGACTTTCTGCTATGGGACGAAGCTCCCTTCCCGTACAGCCGGGGTGAATCGTGTGGCCTGTCCTCATTGCAGACAGCACTACGGCATTGACTACAAACCGGTGGACGGGCTGGTCGGCTGCCGCAACTGTCTGAGAATATTCGCTGTTCCGCCGCAAAATGCCAGAGTTCTTACCCCGGTATCGGGAGAGGCGAGTCCGCACTCAACCGAAACCCGGAAGCTCCAGGTTATTCCCATGGGTATCGTCCCCCCTCCGGTCGAGCAACCGGCCCCGGCCGCAAGGAACTCCGACGAAACGATCAGCTGGCCCGCGCCCCGGAAACTCGCTTCTGAGCCTCCGCCCCGGAGGCTTACCCCTGAGCCCGCCGCCCCGGTAATTCCGGAGCCGGAGGAACCAGAGGAAAAACCGGCCAAATCCGACGAGTCCAAAACGCAGCAAAGCATGCTCATATTGCGGATTCTGAGCAATCTCCTCTGGTTGTTTTTCGGCGGCCTGGGGCTCGCGCTCATCAATATTTTCTGGGGGGTGATTTTCTGCATCACGATCATCGGCATACCGTTCGGATTGCAATTATTCAAGGTTGCGTCATTGCAGCTCTGCCCGTTCGGGGCGGATGTTTATTATGCCAAAGACAAACCGGTGGGCTGCCTTTGTACCGGTTTCAATATTTTGTGGATTCTGTGCGGCGGCCTCTGGAGTGCGCTGGGGAATTTCATAATCGGGGCGCTCATGTGCTGCACGATCATCGGCATACCGTTCGGACTGCAGTATTTCAAACTCGGGAAATTGCTGTTTGCGCCGTTCGGCCTGGAAATCCGCCGCAAAGACAGCATGCGCCTGACCTACCTTACCGCCGGAGCGCTGCTGCTGTTCTACCTGATCAGCAGCAGTATATACTATATAGGCATGGTCGCATCGATCAAAAGTGAATTGGATGAATTGGCTAAAATACCAAAACTGACCGAGCCCCTGACCAGACCTGCCCCGCCGCCAACGCCGGCTCCACCGGAAGAAAAGAAGAAAGAAACCATGCTCACCGAAGAAATCATCGATGGGAACGGCAACATCTTCGTCATTCAGACTCCGGCTCCGGATGCCGAGAAACACCCCGGCGTGATCAAGTTGAAACGGAAAAAAATTCCCGCGATCACCAAAGAGATTATCGACGGCGATGGCAATATCTTCATCGTCGATGAATGATTGAATCAGCGTATTCCGTGGTTAAAAGAAATTTCCCGGGTTGCTACGTCCGTGGTTAAAAAAATTCTTTTGCGGGTATTGACAATTTGAAAAAAGCCTGTATAATAAGTTGTGTAGCGTTAAACAAATACAGGTTTATTCATGATCAAACTGGAACGAAAAGCAACTTTAAAAGACGTGGCCCGGGAATCCGGACTCAGCGTCATGACCGTTTCTTATGTCTTGAACGGTAAGAAGTTGAACCATGCCAGCGAAAAGAACCGCGAGCGGATTTTCGCCGCCGCCGAGAAACTGAACTACCGCCCGAACCTGCATGCGCGCCGTCTGGTTACACCGAAAAATAACATCATCGGGTTGCTGATCGACAGCCAGGCGCCGATGTTCTACAAAGACGTGATGTTCGAGTTGGAAAAACTCGCCTTCGCCAAAGGCTATCGCCTCCAGATCGGGATGATGCACGAAAGCCTCGATTCCATCCATCATTATATCGACGACTTTCTCGGCTCCGGCATCGACAGCGTCATCTGCCTGTCGCACAATTACCCGGATTTCGGTGCGCAGGTGCCGGCCATGTTCGAACCGTTCAAACATGTGGTATTTCTTGAGGAACCGCAGGCGCCGACCCGCTTCCCGGTGGTCGTGGCCGATCACTATACCAACTATTTCAACGCGGTGAGTGAGCTGCTGAAGCGCGGCCGCCGCCGTATTTTCAGCTGCCGGGCGCATTATCTGGACAAAGCTTACAGCGAGGGGCGGCGCGGTTTTTTCGATGCATACAAGGCTCAGGGCGTTCCGGCGGAGGATCATTTCTGGTGGGATTGCGACAGCGGCCTGTGGCCGGATTATGCGAAAGCGAAAAAAGAACTGAAGCGGCTCCTGCCGGAAAAGCCGGACGCGCTGATCGTCAACACCGATGAGACGCTATTCTGGTGCCTGAATGTGTTGTGCGACCAGGGCTTCCAGGTGCCGCAGGACATCGCTTTATTCAGTGCCAATCTCGGTCGTTACGGCAAGGCGGCGCGGCCGAGTTTCTGCGGATTCGATTACAACTCGGCGGAAATGGGTCAGCTGGTCATCGATCACCTGCTCGATTTCATGGAGCCCGGAAACGATGCGGCCCCGCCCCCCCATAACCTGGTCCGCGCCAAACTGTTCTGGGGTGGCTCATGTTAAATAAAATACCAAAAATCATCAATCGGAGGTTTGATTATATGAGAAAGAATTTCACACTTATAGAGCTCCTGGTCGTTATTGCGATTATCGCAATTCTGGCGGCAATGCTGCTGCCGGCACTGAGCAAGGCCCGGGAATCCGCCAAAAGCGCCGGCTGTATGAACAATATGAAACAGATGGGCATCTATGCCGGGATGTATTTCAGCGATCACAACCGGATGCTGCTGGATACGTTCAATTATAATACCACCGCCAAGGGAGCGTATTATGAGAGCTGGACCATTCAGATGGGGCGTTACATGGGGCTTAATATCCTGCATAACAACTCCAAGGCGGCAACTTTTGAGGTGGGTGTCAAAATCGATGTCTTCGGCTGTCCGAGTGACAAAAATCTGGCCGCAGGCATAACCGGAAACAACGGTGTCCTCTGGGGCGGTTCCGGCGCCTGGTCCTACCGTCTGAATGCCCGGCTCAACGGAGCCTATGTGCTTCCTCATTACGGAACTCCGGACAAGATCAAATACCCCACGAGGATCTTCCTGCTCGTGGAATCCAGCACCGGCTCGGGCGATCCCGCCTCCATCGATTATAACGGTCACGCCAAAGTCGGCTACCGTCACAGCCCCACGGGCGATGGCGGCAATGCATTTGCGGCCGAGCAGGGGTATATCGCCGGCGGAACCAATGTACTTTTCATCGACGGGCACGTATCAAACTGCAGGGGGCGGACAATCACCACCGGGGACCTCGCCAATTTAGGCGGCAACTGGTTCGTCTGCAATTCATCCCCCGTTCAGCCCATCTATAAATTTTTCTGGTAATTCAGTATAAATAGAGGAATATCATGAGACTTCGTGTTGCATTTCTGTTGGCATCCATCGCCATTTCCGGACTCGCGGCTCCGGAATACTTCAACGTCACCGGTTCAAACTATCCTGACCGTTACCAAGGGGCCGCGGCCTCCGGGCCATGGACGGTGTCGACGGCTGAGAAAAGCCGCGGGTTCGCCGTCATGCCGGCCGGGGTATCGGTCGCGCCCAATCCCGGTTTTATTCGCCCGGCCGACGCCATGGAAAGGAACGGATTCCGGCTCGGCGCTTCGCGCGGCGAGGTCCGCTCGTTTGCCGCGGTCATACACCCTTTGAAAAAACTTGACAACTTCAAAGTCACCGTTTCCGGACTGAAATCCGCCGATGGCGGGGTTATCGCCGCCGACCAGATTCAGATCGCCACCGCAGTTCCTGCATACGACACCAAAAACATCACCGGCAACGGTTTCATCCGCCACTTCATTTCAGCGGGGTTTCCCACTGTGCTGGAAACCGGGCGGAACTGGTGGCTGTGGGCTACGCTGGTGATCCCGCAGGATGCCAAACCCGGCGTGTACACCGGTACGCTCGATATCAATGGCTGCCCGCAGAAAATCGAGCTGGCGGTATTCGATGCCGATTTCCAGTTTCCCGGCCGTGACCGCGGCTGTTTCATGCCGGGCGTACTGCAGCGCGACGATGCCAAAGTGTCGTGGGGGCAGTCGTACTGGCGCGCGGAAAATCTGCAGAGTTACTTCAAGTTCTGCCAGACACGCGGTTTCAACGCCACATTTCTGTATCACGCCGACGGCGATATCCGGGTGAAAGACGGCCAAATCATTTGTGACTGGAGCACGCTCGATTCCATCGTCAAGGCCATGCGGGCCGATGGCAGCGACGGCGTGTTCGGGCTCGATATCCGTATCCCGCTGTTCAAGGCCGCCGGCATCGGCACCGGTAAAATCGGCGAAGACAGCCGCCCGGAACAGATCACCCAGGGCAAGGCCGAATTCTTCCGCCAGGATGCCATCCAGAAAGCAGCGGAAACCATCATCCGCGACCTGCTGAAAACCGCCGACGAAAAGAACTGGGGCCGTATTGTCCTGATTCCCGAGGAAGAAGCCAACTACACCATGGGGCGCAAGGCCGCCATGATGGACGCCTTCACTCCGTTGCTCGTCCGTATCGCCGGGGCGGAAAAAACCACCATTGTCGACAATCCGTGCGGCAGCTGGTGGAAGGGGCCCGACCGGGGCGCGGACAATAAATTACCGCTGCGCATTTACTCCTCCTACAAGGCCGCGCATCTGGAACAGGCGGCGGCCGATGGCGCGACCATTTATCTTTACAAAGGCGGCGATACTTCGCGGGCGGTCGTGGGGCTCAGCGGTCCCGCTTATGGAGCCAAAGGATTTTTCCAGTGGGCGGATAACTGGTCGCCGCAGTGGAGTTTGACGGTATTCGAAAACGGCGCCTGGTATTCGTCACCGGAATTCGAAGCGCGCCGCGAAAGCTTCGGCGACTGGTTCTACTTCGACTTCCACAAACAGTATGAAAACAAGCTGCGCGAATCCGGCAAAACCGCGCAGGCCGACGCCATGGCCCGCACCCGCGCCGAGCTCGACCGGGCGAGCCAGCTGGACGCCGTCAATACCTACCCCCGGATCCTGAAGGAAATTACCGACGATGAGCTTGAGGCCATCCGCTTCGTGCTGATGGCGGAAATCCACAGCGCCGCCGCCGTGCTCGGCGAGAAAAATACCGCCGTCGCCTTTGCTATTCCGCCCGCGGCTCCGTCGAAGCCGGTGGTATT
This sequence comes from Victivallis vadensis, assembly GCA_040391785.1. Classification (GTDB taxonomy): domain Bacteria; phylum Verrucomicrobiota; class Lentisphaeria; order Victivallales; family Victivallaceae; genus UBA5239. The sequence goes on along the minus strand of JBEBXH010000031.1, from coordinate 55,706 downwards.
TCCCGGCGGCCCGGCTTTCACGATCCTGAAAACCATGACCATCCCCTATGTGGCCGCCGAACCGGAAGTCGACGCGAAAAAAGACCCCGCATACCAAACGGCTTCAAATGAAAATACCAGAAACGATTTCGTATTCAGCGAAGTCTATCTCCGCCGCCTCGCCAAACAAACTCCCAACGAGGAGGAACGCAAAAAACACAACCCCAGCGGTACCGCCGTCAGCATCGTTTATGGCGAAAAAGGCATGTACCTTTACTGGCAGTGCAATCACGTGGAAAAGAAGCGTTTCAGAAGCCACGGCAACGGCAATGGATTGATGCGTGAGGATGATTCCATGAACTTCTTTTTCAGGGTAAACGGCGCATCCCCGTCCTACGAATTGCTGGTCTCCGCCGCCGGAGAGTATTGCTGGCTGAAGGACGGCGAGCCGCAACTGGAAAACACCATCAAAGTCAGCTCCATACCGCGCAATCCGACCGGCGTGAATCAGGAAGTGATGATTCCGTGGAGCGATCTCGGTTATGACGGCCTGCCGCCGGACGGCGCGCAATGGCAGTTCAATATGGCCCGGAACTACCGTTATCAGATCGCGGCCTGGCTGCCGGATGAAATCGGGCGGCGGCTGGCCCCCGGCGGCATCCTGGCTTTCCGCGGCACCCCGGAGCAGCTGGGCACCAAACAGGCCCCGGTCGTGAGCGGGCTGCCCGTGGCGGCGTTTCGCCAGACGGCGTTCGACTTCGACGTATACCGTTTCACGCCGGAAGGGAGCGATGTTTTTTCGGCGGTGCTTTCAAGCGGCGGCAAGGAACTGGCGCTGGGCAATTTCACGATCACCGGAAGCTCCGGCAGGGTTCAGCTGGCCATCCCGGAAACGGTAAAACCGGGTCCCGCCACACTGTCGCTGGTCCCGGCCAAAGGCGGGCGGTCCGTCACCCATCAAATGATTATCGCCAGATAACAAATTCTTTTTAACCACGAAAGCAACAGGCCACCGAGATCGGTGGCCTGTTGAATTTTATTCGTGATTATTCGCGTTATTCGTGGTTAAAAATTCCCCGTCACTTCATGATTGGGAAAAGCTCGGCGGCCATGCGCAGCGCGGTCTGGGCAATGGCGTCCTTGGCCGCGATGATGTAAGTCGCCCCGGCAATCGTTTCCTTGGTCGCGCCGGTAGCCAACAGCTTGCGCTGGCCATTCTTGACCTGGTAAACGCTCAGTTCAAGCCTGGCGGTGGCGCTGATGAATTTGTGGTAACTGCCGGAATTGCTCGCCACGGCTTCGCCGACGATCTGGAATTCCGCTTCCTTGACACTTTCGACCACGTCGAAATCGAGCAGCAGCAGCAGCTTCTTCAGCTCGGTTTCGGCGGCGGGGTCGGGTACCCGGACATTGATGTCTTCCGTGACTTTGACATAAACCTTGCGCTTTTCGCCTTTAAGCGTTTTCGACAAGGAATCGGCCACGGAAAGGGTGGTCTTTTCCTTCGGCAGCAGCTTGGAGCTTTGTTTTTCCAGAATGACCACTATTTTCTTGGCCAGTTCCGGCACCAGTTCCAGGAAATCACTGCCGGTGGCAGATACGCTGGCGGCACGTACCACGCTGGTTTCGGTACCGATGATTTTGGCGCTCAGATAGTTTTTGTCGCCGGACTTGAAAATCGATCCGGTAACCAGAATTTTGGCGCCGATCAGGCGACCGAGTTTGACCTGGTTGTCGGCATCGACCAGGCCGACGGATGACAACTGCAGTTCGGTCAGCACCTTGTTCAGTTCGGCACGTTCCACCGTTTCGATATCGGCATTGCCGAGTTCTTCGGTGAGCAGATCCGCCACGGACTTTCCTGTTTCGTCATTTTTGGCATTGTGCTCGCGCGCCTCAAATGCCAATACCGCGGTAGTGGGCACCATCAGCGTCTTTTCCCCTTCCTCTGCGCTCCAGGAGCAGAGGCACAACCCGATCATTAATACAGAGAGGATCTTCTTCATTTTCCTTTCTCCTTTGTTGTAATTTGCTTAATCAATAAAACATGTTCAATATTCGACAGATTAAATTCCGGCGCCAACACAATAACCCGTCGATCATTGTTTTTCAATTCCAGATAAGCGGCATTGCCCTTAATATCTGCAATCTGTTCCTCTTTGTTAATTATGACGCTGAGAGTACCGGCAATCTTAGCATCGAATAGCGAAATCGTTTGCCAGGCGCCATCGAGCTTCATCGGGAAATAGTTTTTTTCCGTAAAAAGGAAATTCAGGAGCGCGGTGCATTTGGGCAGAGTGTCGGCAAAAATAATCTTCTCTTTGCCGGCCGACGGCGCGGCAACGCCGTATTCTTTCAACATATTGGACACCGTTCTCTTCCCCATATCGACTTTGGCCGTGATTCCGGTCAGGATTGCCGGGGAATAAAGTTTCACTTTGGTGGTGGATTTCTGAGACTTCAAGGTGGCATCCAGAACCGTGCCGGGATCCATTTCCGGCAGGTTGATGATGATCTTGCCGTTTTCCGCGACGCCCATCGCCAATACCCGCCCGTGTTCGGCCGTCAACTGCCACGAACCTTCGCCGTCGACTTCCTGCTGTTTGCCGGTAAACAGATTCAGCGTGTCACCGGAGTACAGTGCCATGACGGCCATGCTTAGCACCAGAGTAAGCTTCCACTTCATAGTTCACCTCACTTTTTGTCGGTAATGACATTTCCGCCGCTGATCAGTCTGTGAATTTCTTTTGCTGAAACGGCAGCGGCATTTTTAGTGCCGAAAATATTTTCCACTTCATGCTTCGCCAATATTTTCCCGGTGGAATCCGTGATATAGAGCTGCAAATTGATCACCCCGCTCTCCGAGCCCGGCTCGAATTCCATCCGCAGCAATTTGGCCGCCTGCGCCAGTTTGTAGCTTGCGGAAGTCAATTGGCGTTCCTTCAGGACTTTTTCCAGATACGTGCGCTCCAGCATCTGAAGCTCCACGTACGCCATCAACTCTTTTTCGATATCCGACACCATCGGTTTAATCATGGTTTTATACTTGCGCGGCACCCCGATATCCCGTACCGAGATAACCGAAAACAGGAGCGGATTTTCCACTTTCTGCCGCTTGACCGCGCGCCGCGTCAGGGCTACTGCCTCCTCGACGTTTTTGTACGCGGAATTTTCCAGCCGAAAACCGTTTTTGGCATTGAACGCCACCAGATTTCCGCCCCGTGCCAGCACGAAAATATCGCAATGCGGGAAATACCGCCCCAACTGCGTTTCGGTCAGGTTCGCTTCGCTGAGCTGGTGCTCGCGCAGGATTGCGGCGATCTGGTCGCGTTCGTACAAATCGACCTCGTCCGAGATTTCCGCCATCAGCAAATCCACCGTCTCAGGATCACCGAACACCGCGACCTTGACCTCCGCCGCCCCCAGGCACGTGCAAACAAGTATCATCAATAACAGGCAAAATTTCATCGTCACTTCCTCTTTATGATGAATAAATAACCGTGCACAGCGTAGCCCACATTGCCATCATCCAGTGCAAACGCGACCGGATTACCTATCGGCAAGTATATATCCTTCTGATCATTCGGATTTTTCAGGCTGCTGACCCGTAAACTGCCCAATTCCCACAACGAATCAGCGGTAACCAGATACGGCTCACGCAAATACATATCTTTCAGCAAGGTGATTGTGTTATGCCTCTGTTTTGCCCGGGCACTCGTCAGAATCTCCTCGATGGATTTTTTGACGGGATCGATCCGGTATAAACTGATATTATTAATATATCGAACACCCAGATAAAGATTTCCCCGGTAAAATTTCATTCCCAGCTGGCCTTGTATCTCCGGCAACTCCGCCAACAGCTGGAACTGATCCGCAGCTGGATCATAGCGCAAAATTCGTTCTTTATAGTCGGACGAGACTCCGGCCAGGGCCACTTCACCGTCGCCTATCGGCAGCAATTCATAAAGCGTTCCCGTATTCTTGTCGATACCACTCTGATCGCCTTCGCGGAGGCCGTCGTAATGGACCCGGCGGTCCGCGCCATTGGCCTTCATCGATTTCAGCGTCGTGTTCGCCCCTCTCCCTGGATGTTCCAGCAGGTAAATCCGGTCGCCCGATACCACCAGCCGGACAATTTCGTTGCCGATGAAATCATCGAACTGCCGCCAGGATTGGTTTTTGATGTCGTAAACCGCCAGGATTTCATCGTTTGCCAATACGACAAAATCATTGGATGCAGCCACGGTATAGCCGTAATTCACACTGGACTTCGGCTTAAATGGAGTTTCAATCAGCTTTTCTTCCGAAAGTTCCGGTTTGACGATACCCAGATATATGGTTCCAGGCGTCTGGAGGGTTTCGACAGCACCGTTGCGGGTTACCTTGATGGTATGCCCCGGATACTCATTCTGCAAAATCAGGCAGATGCCATTCCCCTGACTGCAGGCTGTGATCATCTTCAGGTTAACGAAATGCTGGAATACTTCCCGATAGTTCCGGTATTTGATATCGAATGTGGCGTTGGCACGGTGAAACAGCGCCTCGTCTTCCGAAGTAATTTTTTTGCCGCCAATGAAAATCCGGCCTATCTTCGAGAAGTCATTTCCATTTTTCGGTGCCGGGGGTGCGGGAACATTCCGGGCGGTCTTTTCCGCGAAGCAGCGTTCTTCGAGCTGTTTCAGCTCGTTTCCGCTCAACAGATATTTGACATAATTCCAGATTTCGATGTTGTCAAGACTCTCACCACGTTCTTCAAAATATTCCTTTACCACCGGTTCAAACTGATTGGCCGAGCGAGGGGTCCCGGCCAGTTTTCGCATGTACTTCAGTTCCACGGCATATTTCCGGAACTGGTAGGCCGGAGATGCCTGGGCCAGTTCCAGATATTCGTCCATGCCGCTCAAATAAGCCAACAGCTTCTTTTTGTCCTGCGCAATTCTATTTATCGCCACAGGATCGGTGGGCTTGAACCGGAAGAGGTAGCTCTCGGCCACCGACTCCGGCTTTTTCGCCGCATATTCATTCATTCGTTTCAGAAAATCGAGATTGGCGGCGTAGCGCTCCCGCAGCAATTTGTCCAGATCATAATAATTTTCATAACGGTATGCCATCTCCATATATCCGAGGTAGATCGAAATATCATTGCGATTTCTCCACTTGGCACTGACAATTGATTTGTTGTATTCGCGCCTCCGCATTTCTTCCAGGTAAAGGGGCCGCCAGGTGTCGCAAAATGCCGCATAGCCCGCCAGCTCCTGCGTCGTCATTTTCTCGCCGCTTTTGACACTATTATTCAAGATCTGACTCGAAAATACCGGGCCGGCGAAATCCGGAAAATCACGCTTGAACTCAATCGCTTTCCGCAGGCTTTCATTGATCGCCGCCAGGTGCTTGGAAAACGGGGAACTCGGAGTCATATTTCCCAGGCACTTCAACTCCTCATAACGGTAAGTTACATTTTGCGGCTCCAATGCGATCACATTGAGCAATATGCGATAATCACGCGATAGCTTATATTCTTCAAACAATCTCCCCACTTCCGCATTGGTACTGCCCCGTGTTTCCGTATTGATACGCAGCAGCATGTCAATCAGTTGTGCGGCTCCCTCTTCCGCTTCTTTCCTGGTATTCCAGTCAAGGCCGCGAATCGTGAAACTGCCGAGCGTAACCCGCTCCGTACTTTCGATGGAAATCACCATGTCGAATTTCCGGTCGTTCTTCTTTCCGGTAAAATGCGGTTTGAGTATCAGGCCCATGCTCCCAAGTTCTTTTCTGGGGGCTTTGGAGCGAGCGGTATAAGATATCCGCGGGTCTTTTTTCAACGCCGCAATAACGAAGTTGACATTGCTTGACAACGTCTGGTGTTGAAGCTGGATTTCATCATCGATCGTCGATCTCATCACCGTCACCGCCACCACCGGAGTTTCCTCTTTCGGTTCGTCCGCCTGCAGGCTTGCCAAACCACACAACAATGCTATGATTATAAATCTGACCATGATTTGCCTCAGGTAAGGTTGATGGTGCTGTTAAGCGGGGCAAGTTCCTGATGATCCGAAACCGGCTTCGGCAGTGTCATGATGTTTTTGATTTTCCGGTTCGAGGTTTTATCCTTCAAATCCAGCTCCAGCACCAGCGTGCATTCATCGCTCCGGGTCACCAGGATATAACCGGAAAGCAGCGGATCGTCCAGCGCAATCACATCCTCGTCGGCACTCGGAAAAACCAGCGTGATATCCTTTTGGCCGGTCAGGTGCAATTTGATGAGGTTTTTGTAGCCGCGCCCGTTTTCGCGCTCATAACCGATCAGCTCGTTGTTGTAAAAAAGAAACCCCTCGCCGACACCGAACAGCTTCATCGTTTCCCGGAGCCGGTCGGCAAAAGCGTTTTTCTGCTCCTTGGGCTTGAAATTCGCCAGCAATACCACCGTCACACAAACAATGGCCGCCGCCGCGGCCGCCAGCGCGTAAATCCGGTGCCGGAAAAGCTGGCGCTTCTTGATACATTTGTCAAGTCCCCGCCTGAATTCTTCCGCCGGCGCAAATTCCGCTTCCGCGGCCTGCGCCTTCTTCAATTCCAGCAGTTCGTCCAATCGTTGCTCATTCATTCTCTATCTTCTCCATGCTCTCGCGCAAAAGTTCTTTGGCCTTGTGGACCCGTTGATACAATGTATTGGGTGTGCATTCCAGAATTTCGGCCGCCTCCGCCGCCGGTATACCGCTCAGTACCGCCACGTGAATCGTCACGCGGTACAGCTCCGGCAGCCCGGCAATGGCCCGGTCCAGCTTCGCCAGAATCGCCTCGTTATGACCGCCTTGCATGACCGGATTCTCCCTGATCCGCTCGTGCTTCTTGCCGTCCCGGTGCCTCCGCCGCAGGAGATCGTAACTCTCGCGGATAACGATGCTTGTCACCCAGCTCGACAGCTTTGCCTGATCGCGGAAGGTATGCAGCCTCGACCATGCTTTGACCAGCGCCTGCTGGACCGCATCGTCCGCATCGGCGCCACATTGCACAATCTGCCATGAAACCCTCCGGAACATCGGCAAATGCTCATCGATCATCGAATTGAACTGGCCCTCATCCAATATCATCTCTATCCTGTTCTTCTCTTTTTAACAAATATGACGCCCCCGCCCCACTATTCTTAGCGACTTTTTTCATTTAACCACAAAATTTAAAAAAAACCTTCCCCTTTTGTGTATTTTTGTGTATTTTTGTGGATAAAATTCCCCCATTTCACCTTACCCGTGCTTGCGCAACTGCGACGGGGTCTTGCCAAAGCGCCGGTAAATCACCTTCGCGAAATAATTCTGGTCGCTGAACCCGGTGCTCTCGGCGATTTCCTTGATCGAATAATCCGTGTCGCGCAACAGCTTCATCGCCTCCTGTACCCGGAAACTGACCAGGTACTCGGTCGGCGGCATCCCGAAATGCTGCCTGGCGATCCGGTTCAGCGTCGTCCGGTGAATTCCCAACTTCCCCGCCAACTCTTCCACGCCCGCAGCGCAGTCCTGATAATGCTCCTCGACCAGCGCCTTGAACTTGTCCGCCGTCTGGTTTTCGTTGGCGGCAGGGGCGAAACGCGACAGCGACAGGATTTCATAGCAAACCGCGCCCGCCCGGTATTCGCCGTCGCCGCTCAAGTTACGTAGTTCGCGCTCCAATTTCAGAAAAAGTTCCACCGGGCAGTTCCCGGCCGGACGCGATTCCCGCGCCAGATTAAAGGCGGAAATCACAAACTCCATATGCGGCCCGTCGAAGGTCATCCAGTAGTATTCCGAGCCGTTTTCCAGCGCTTCGATCCGGTGGGCGTCGCCCGGCAGGTAGAAACAGACCTCGTCACTCCCCAACAGCCATTCCCGGTCAAGGTGCCGGAAACGTATTTTTCCCGCCACACCCCAGTACAATTGAACGAATTCCTTGCGCATGGCGTGGTCCTGCCATCCGGCGTCCACGATATAATGCCCGGCCGAGCGCGCCTGCAGCGGTGCCCGGATCGAGCCTTTTGAATAAGGGCGGTATATTGAACGATGTTTCATAAATGCTACCAATTTGCTAATTATAATACATTTCTACCATTGCAAATTCAAGCAGTGAATAGTAAAATATATACAACAAAAATCGCTACCATAATACTAAAACGGAGATCGTTCTTATGAAAAAGGGACCGAAAGTCGTCGTCATCGGAGCCGGAAGTTACTTCTTCGGCAAGCCGGTAATCTACAACATGATCCACAGCGAAATCCTGCGCGGCGGCACACTGGCCCTGGTCGATACCGACCCCGCCGTGCTCGATACCATGGTGAAACTGGCCAACCGCACCAAGGAATACGCCAAAACCGATACCGAAATCATCGGCTCGGTCGACCGCACGGAAGTCATGAAAGACGCCGACTTCGTGGTGCTCTCGTTTTCGTTCCGCAATGCCTATTACCGCGGCATCGACACCCGGATCGCCCTCAAATACGGCGTCACCATGTGTTCCAGCGACACCATCGGCCCCGGCGGCATCTTCCGCGCCATGCGTGAACTGCCCGAAATCCTGCGCGTGGCTGACGATGTCCGCCGTCTCGCCCCCAAAGCCTGGCTGATCAACTTCATCAACCCGACCTCCGTCATGGGCATCGGCCTGATGCGCCTCGCCCCGGACATCAAAAGTTTCGCGCTGTGCGACGGCAACCACGAGCCCTACGTCCGCAATATGTTCCTGCGCTGGATCGGCATCCTCCCGGAAGACGCCCTGACCACTCCGCCCGAAGTCGATGCCAAACTCGATATGGCGATCACCGGCGTCAACCACTGCACCTGGCTGTTCCGGCTGAATTACGACGGCAAGGATTACCTGCCGAAACTCCGCGAATTCATCGCCGCCCAGGCCACCAAAGAATACGAAACCCAGCCCAGTCCCAAGGCCAAACCGCGCCTGAACATGAATTACGCACTGGACCTGATGGATATCTACGGCGCTTATCCGACCGCCGTCAGCCATACCAAGGAATACGTGCCGTTCTACCAGGGCTACGGCGTCTCGCCGGCCTTCCCGGAACCGATCATCGCTTTTGACGCCTACAACCGCGCCGACGAAATGGCCGAAGCCTGGGCCGCCACCGAACGCCTCGCCAACGGCGAAGCCTCCATCGAAGAATTCTACGAAAAAGGCCGCGGCGACCACGCCACCGACATCATCGAAGCCATGTGGGGCGAACTCGGCAAGAAATTCTATATTAACACGTCCAACCGCGGCGCCGTCACCAACCTGCCGAACGACGCCTTCCTCGAACTGCGTTGCGATCTCAGCATGGAAGGCCCCAAGCCGATCAAAGTCGGCGACCTCCCGCGCGGCCTCCTCGGCCTGACTCATCAGGTGCTCGACACCCATGAACTGACCGTGGAAGCCATCGCAAGCTGCGACCGCGCCAAACTGCTTCGCGCCATGCTCACCGATCCCATCGTCAACAACGTCGGCGATGCCAGAAGAATCATCGAAGAGCTCCTCGAAGCCGAACGCGATCACCTCCCGGAAGGCTGGTTCAAGTAATACCGATTTGCATTCTAAGGATTAGTAACCGCCGCTGGAATCGCGGAGCGCAAATTTGGTATAATGAGCTGACGCTAATAGATTAGCGGCTGCGAATCAGACCGGATTTGAGCCCGCAAGATCAAGGCGGCTACAAGCCTTATGATTGCAATTCGGTATAAGTCAAGGCATGATGCGAGGGCGGCTCCGCGTCCCCGCATTTTTTGTTTGCCTTTGACTAGCTTCGATTGCAATATACTGCATATGTTTGACTTATGCAAGTATCTCTTATCGTTATTCATGAAATTTCGGTTTGTTATGGTTGCTGTCGGTTTGAGGGTGGCGGTCATCGTTATTTTCTTCCATAAGCAAAATACGCAAACACGGTATTGAGTTGCAACTTGATTTATTTCAAGGAGTTATGAATAGTAATATTAGTGTTAATTTTTGGAGAGGTCTAATGTTATGATTTCAATAACTGCCGGCTACGGCGAAATCTACGTAGCGTTCGCGGGTGGGATTGTACCGGGCGTCGGCTGGCACGTCGATCCCGACTATTTCCGCAAGGGTGCCTTGTTCGAATTCCTCCAATTGCAGGATCAGTTCGCGGTAGCGCTGGCACAGGCCGCCGATGCGGATCTGGATTGTTTCCAGTCCGTTCGGTTTATAGCAGGTCCGCCACTGTTTGCGGAACTCCCCAATGAATTCTTCGTAAAGTGCGATCAGTTCCGTAAGCGAGTTTTGCCGGATTCGCCGCAGGGCTTGCAGGTCTTTTTGGCGATAGGCGTTTCCGAGTTCGGCGGCTGATGTCATTTTGGCCAGGAGAAGGCGCCCCGTCAGGTGAAAATAGGTGTCGGGCGTTATTTGGCCCAGGACCGATTTCAGGCATTGGATGAATTCCGTCCGAACGGCTTCATCGTTGAGCCGGAAGTGACGCCAACCCCTTTTCAGGATCGGATCGTCCCACAGCAAAACGGACAACGTACCGACGCCGTTGTCGCGGAACGGCAGCTGGTGGTTCATGCCCGATACCCGCAGGGTTTCCCGGTAGGACGGCAGCTTCAAGGCGCGGCTGAGGGCTTCCAACCGCTCCTCATCGGGCGCTTGACCATAGGCAAGTTCGGCCCCCCAGAGCAGCCCGGCGTAGACGGACGGGAAATTGCTGTATGCGCCGTCGTCTCCCCACATGGTAAAAAAGAAATCGCCGATTTTGTTTTTCCGGCAGGACTCGATACACGGCAGGACCCGGACTTCCGTCTGGTGGTGATCGTAAAACAGCCGGTACCAGGTCCATAAGCCGGAACCCATGACCGGTTCTTTGCCCAGATTCCGGTGCAGCTCGATCATTTTGTCGTAGAAGCCGCTGTCGAGGTGATAATAATCCCAATAAACCAGGCTGCAATCATGAGGGATACCCTCTTTTACACTGTCGGGAATATTGGTGTTCAGGTCATAATAATCGTGGGTTTCGCTGCCCATGCGGAAATACATGTCGGACCAGATCATCGGGGTCATGCCCGACTCCCGGCAGATGGCGTTTACTTTAGTCAGATGACGGTTGAGTATCTCGAAACTATTCTGATATCCGTGTTTGTCGAGGAACTTTCCCCGACCGAGGCCATGGGCTTCGTCCATGCCGATATGGAGATTCCGGGAACGGCAGTTGTCGTGCCAGAAGCGGATCATTTTTCGGATCAGCTGATACGTTTTTTCCTCATCCACCAGCAGGATATCGTTGGTATCCCGGATTCCGACGGTGCCTTCCGAACGCAGGAAAATCTCAAGATGCCCCAGCGTCTGAATGCAGCCGCAAAGCTCGATCCCCAAAGCATATGCATAATCGTCCAGCTCTCTGATTTCCGCCGCGGAATAAGCGCCGCGCAGGAATCCGAAATGCGGCTCATCTTCCAGTTCGTAGGTATCTTCGGTATAAAACATGGCCCGGTTATAACCCATCAAAGCGAGCCTGCGCAGCAACGATTTCGCATAGTCAACGGTCATCACGGCATTGCGCGAACAGTCCACCATGACGCCGAAGGATTTGAACGCACAATCATTCGCCGGAGCATCCAGCCCGGCCAGCGCCAACCCGACCCCGCGCAACGCCTCGGACTGCCGGTTGTACGTCACCGTAAAGACCGATTGTGCCAACTCCACCCCGGCTGACTCGCCTTTGCGGAAAATCAGGTTGGCGTCATCGCCCTCCATCAACGGATATTCTCCGGATAGGGTTTCCAGGGCGCAAACAAACTCCGCCGGAGTCTCCCGGCGATTCCAGGTCAACGTATTCATCAATATTTATCCTTCTAAATTGATCGGATGCCGCCAGAAATCGATCAGCGGCTCCAACAGGAGTCCGACATGTATCCGAGCGGCTCGCGCAGTTTCTTCTTTCTTGAAAAAATACCGGCAGGCAATATCGAGTTCTTCAAAATCACTTGCCGAAACCTTATCCGGTACAATCAATAACTTTGCCAGCAAATGCAAATATCTCAGTTCCAGATTTCCTGCCTCATACCAGATTTGCGCCACCGGTGAACCATCCGCATATGGCTTAAGCTTTTCAAGCGCATGGGTAATGGAACCGATCATACCCTCAAACATCTGTCGGCGGTTCAACCAGTATTCTTCTTTCGTCTCGATCCATTCCTGAATCCACCTGGCGATATACCCCTCGGGGGCCGGTGCAGCATCCTTCAGGCCATTCCATTGTACCGCGGAAAAAATGCGGATCCTGCCGTCGCACTCGCTCAAGGCCAGTACGGCATCCCAAGCTTCGTCAAATCCCAGACTGGCCGCAAATGATTTGCGAATCAAGTCTTCCTGCGTCATGTCGGGATGCCGCATGCTCAGTTCAGGCAGAACCAGCAGCGGTTCTCCGGCCTGTATGGGGTTCAAGCGGAGCGACCAACTGGTGACGCAATGCCCGAGCAATCCCAGCCGGCGGCGTGTTTTTTCCGCCTTCAGGATATTGACGGCATGAACGGCCGCTTTCGGCGTAAACGGCCCATCCACGCTGGAGCGTGCAGCGCTGCAGACGATGATCTCAAATCCTTTACTTTTCAAGAACTCCGCGCTTTCATATTCATAATCCGAAGAATACATCCAATCCCAGATAACGAAATCCCGAGAGATATTCCCTACGCTTTCGCGGTGCTGCAAAGTCATATCGCCCCAAACACCGGGCCTGATATCTTTTTCCTGCAAAGTTTTCGCGATATCGCTGATATAATCCCCGTACAGGAAGTTCGGCTCGACGGCGGAACAAGCCGCGCAACTGCCGAAGCGGTATGCCTCGTCCCCGCCAAGATGAAAATACTTCAGACTGCCGAACAACCCGCAATATTCATCAAGCCATTTCTTTATGAATATCCTCACCTCGGGGTTGGAGGGACAATAACAATCATTGTACCGTGGGTCTTCGCGATATGGAAAATATTTTTCATGTTTCAAGACATATTCGGCATGGCCGATGGTCTGCAGCAACGGTATCGGCTCCAACCCCAGTTGCCGCGAATAATCCAGCAATTCCCGGAATTCGTCCTGACTCCAGGAGTCGGTGTGTGCGCATTCCGGACAGGTCCGCCAGCGAACCTGGTCCTCAAGCTCCCACAATACGGCATTGTAACCGTGCGCCGCCGCGAAATCCAGTTGTCTCCGCACAAAATCAATTTCACGCGCGGTATAATTGAAATCCAGATGATAGATCAGCATATTATTCGGCAAAATGTTTATTCTTTAGCAGACAGCTTTACATCGGCAACCTGAAATTCGGCAGTTTTTCCTTCCGGTATCTGGCCATACTGCCACACCAGCCCAATTCGAAGCAGAGTCGGCAGATCCAGCTTTTCCACCGTAGAGATATCCCACGTAACATAAATCCAACCGTCTTCATTTGTTTTGAAAATACTTTTCGGCCCCACAACGCGGGCCCCTTTTTTGTCGGTAGCCCGGACGGACGGCAATGGTAAATCCAGTTCTTTCGTCTCCGCCGAGGGCCTGAAACGCAGGCTCAAAACCGGAGTGGCTACGGCATCAATGTCTTTCAAATTAACATGAACATCTCCCCAGAAGTTTTCCCGGCGTTCCATATTCACGCACAAAACAGCGGCTTCCCTGCCATCCAGTTCAATCGTTTTTGCACTGCATTTGGCGGGAGATTTCGAGCCGCCCTCGGGTTCCCAATTTGCCGGGGCAATATCCACCGCATGAATTGTGGCAAACAGCATGATCGTTCCGATTATTGACAGCATTTTCATTGTTTTTATCCTTAATTTAAGTTTTGGTTACGGAATTAATAATATTTGAAGTCCGTCAGGTAGAACTCTACTTCATCCTCCGGGCCGAGTTTCTCCAGCGGGTAATGCAATTGCATCGCTTTTGAAGTCACATCCTCAGAGGTCACAGGTGTCCAGGTGAAGGTCCAGGTGCCGTCGTCATTTTTCTGCCAGCAGGATTCCGGCGCTCGGATGATTTTTCCGGCCTCGAAGCTAATCTGCGGCAAGACAGGCAGCGCGGATATCGGACGCAACACAAAGGAGATGCATTTATCTTTGAGGCTATACGGGAAATTGCAGACATATCTCATTTCCCCTTCTTTTTTCCGGGCAATAATATGGACGGCGTCAATGGCTTTCCCGTTATCCAGGATGGAACTGGCGTAGGAGTTCAGGAATTTCCGGTTTGCTCTCCAGCCATAAACAAAACTCGTTTCCGGAGTACGTTTGATTTCAACGACTTTCTCATCCATCTTGTCGAATTGGTTCCTGACCCGGGCGACCAACAATGCCGAAACCGGATGTTTCGCCGCCTGGGCAGCTTCATCCAGGGCACGTTTAAGTTCCGGGATACGTTTTGTGTCTTTGATCATCTTGCCGAAGTCGCCCCAGCAGCTCTGCTCTTCCTGCTTGTAATATGCTTCACGGATGATGCCCCAGAAGCGCTCCATGGCAGGCGCCGATTCGCGGAATACACGGCGCAGGAAATATTTACGCAATTGCTCCACATCTTGTTCCGGATTCCAGTAAAGGCGGTTGATGATCCAGAAATCCATCATATTGAGGTCCCATTCGTCGATACTGCCGCGTACATGATCATCCCAGTGCCATGCCGCGCCGTCCGTGGTGAGCTCGGGAGCCGTACTGCGGGTTCCGCGCCGGTAATAGGAGGCCAGGTCAAAGGCCACTACTTCGGCAAGCGGACGGCCGTAATTAACAATTCCGTAGTACTCACGGATAACAAGATTCCGGGTAACTTCCTCCCAGCCGACGAATCTCTGCCACCAGATATCATTATAGGGAGAACAGAGCGGTGTCCGGTGGTCGGCGCGCACGTACGGGCAGAAGAAAATGAAAATCCTTTCATGCACCTTCATCGCCGGCGGTACCGCGCTGAAAAAATATGCATGGGTCTGGATCCATAGTTTCGGGTGAACTTTGATGATTTCCCCGGTAACCGCATTCAGGAAAATATAGAACTGTGTCGAGCGGAAATTCGGGTCCTTGACCGTGAGCACCCTGCCGTCTTCAAGTTTGATCGGCGCGGTACATTTGTCGCATTCACAAACACCCCAGTTATCCTCGATGTTGATGTTCACGATGGTCGTATTCTCCGGTGCTTTCGCATCAAAATATTTGATGACATTGTCCGCGTAAACTTTTACCAGGTTCGGCGCGCTCATGCAGATCTGATGTTTCCAGATATTGAGTTTGTCGGGCTTCTTGCCATCCACCACCGGGAAGAATGCCGGATCGTCTTTCGGGACGAAATGCTGCAGATTGTGCCCGCCGCCGAATTCCGTCCGGTTCCCATACTGCCCGCCCAGGGTAGCACAATAATTATTTCTTGAGCGCATGATATAATCTTCCTGAAAATACGATCCGCCGCCCCAGTTGCTCAGCCACCCGAAATATTGACCGAGCGGTTTTTCAAATCCATTCCCCCAGTGAATCAGGAAATCCGGCGATTTCGAATAAACAAACCCCAGGTCCGGGTGAGGACGAGCGAAAATCAGATCGCTGTTGTTCTCGAGAAATGCGTATGCGCCGTTCACGACCCCGCGCGGAGTTGCTCCGGAGATAGTGATTCTATTCCCTTGGGTTGCAACAACATAACCATCCGTGCCGTCGATCCGGCTGTCGGGTTGTACTTTCAGTACGATTGCGATGCCCTCGGACATAGTATTTTCTGTGATCCCGATTTTGGCGCCGGTGATCTTGCCGATCCACAGTTGAAGTTCCTGCGCCGCCAGCTTCTCCGCCTCGGAAGCATTCTTTGCCAAGACGATTCCGCCCTTCACAACGCCGTTTTTCACCAGTTCCAATGGCTTCGCCAGCCTTCCGTTTTCCGGCGGCAGAAGATATTTCGAGGAGTCGGAATAATCCGGTTTGTAAGCGGAAATTTTCGCTTTCCACTGCGCATAAAGTTCCGGGTCGCCCGTTTCCACGGATTTCCCCGAAATTACGCGGATATCGCGGATAATCATTACCGTATCCTTATCCTTCGGCAGCGCGGAAAACGGCGGATGTATGGCAATGCGGATGGTATCTTCAAGTTTCAGCCCCAGATTGTTCGGTGGATAATTAACCACATCCCATTCAAAAACATAGGAACCGTCCGGCTGTTTGGTCACTTGTTTCCAACCTTCTTTGTAAATGCCCATGCCGCCGCTTTTGCAGAAAAGACGGAGATCAAATTTCCCGATTAAAGGATTGTCTTCACCGGGCAGCTCAAAATGAATCCGAACAGTATTGTATTGCTTCAGATTGAGCGGTTTGGCCAGGTTCACCCGGATGTTCCCATAGAAATTGTCCCGGTGCTGCATGATGATTTTCACACCGTTTGCAACCTTCTCAACGGTGTGCGGACCTTTTGCCGCTTCGGGAGTCCAGTCGTTTTTCAGCAGAATCTCGCTTTCCTGGGCCAGACAGGCAAACGAGAATACACACAGCATTAACCAACAGATAAATTTCATGTTAGCCTCCATATTGAGTTCGTGATTTTATAATTCAGGTTCCCAGCTATATGTTACTAAGGTAATATAGCAGCATTTCCTTGCGCGGCTTTCAAGTAGCGATCCCATTCTGTGCGAAAATCCTTGAGAAGTTTGCTTGACATGGGATTTTTAACAGCCTTCTCTGCCGCACCGAGGTGCCTCTCCATCGCTTCGGCCACGATCATTCCCGATGGTGTTTTGCTGCGGAGCGCCATTACTCCGAGCTGTTGCATGTCTTCGAATTCCATTGGCTGATACGGCGCAAAATCCTTGTACACGGCGTTGTAAAAAACCGCATAGAAATTCTCCATATCCGGCCCGGCTTCGCGGAAGGTCCGCCGTAGAAAATAACTGCGGAGTTCAGCGGGCGTCCGGTCCGGTTCCCAGAGAAGACGCGTAACGACCCATTGTTCCATGGCACGGGCGATACCGTCCTGGTCTCCCTCCAGGAGAATATCCCGGACACCGAGTTTTTGCACTTCATTTATGTCGCAACGGAAAATATCCGCATAAGGACGGAAATTATTTGCCAGAAAATATTCATATTCGGCCAGTTCCGCATTGTTGCCTTTCCAGCGCAGAAATGACCGCCAGAAAAGATCGTTGCAGGGGGCATAGATCGGAGCGAAGTAATTTTTCCGGACATACGGGCAAAACCGTACTTTGTAGTTGCGCGGAAGCTCAAAAGCCGGCACATTGGCCATCCAGAAATAGGCGCCCGATTCCACCTTCATTTCCCGGTGCGCATAAACGTTGACCGCATGGATCATCGCACAGGCGTTTTCATAGAACTGCGTACTGAGGAAATCCGTGTCGGAACGCTTCAGCAGCGAACCATCCGCCAGGCGGATCGGCACGGCACAGCGCGGGCAATGACAGACATTCAGGGTATCTTCCACCCACATGCCCATGATATCACTTGTATTCCAGACAAAACTTTTACCCGGAGGATGCTGTTTGTTGTCCTTCACCAGGCGGAAAGCGGTCTGCAGATAAGACTCCTTGGCTTTTTCCAACACATTTACCAGGCACGGATGCCCGGTGTAGCAGCCGGGAATCATCGGCTTGCCGTTTTCGTCAATCCCCCATGTTTCGTTCGGCTTTGCATCTTTGCCGTTCGGCTCGGTACCATAACTCCAACAATGGTTTGTAGCCCATGCCCGGATGCCGCCGTATTCCCAATTGCCCCAAACGGTATAGAAAGCCGCACGGTTGAAATCATTGTAAACGGCATCCCCGGATATCCCCCAGAACTCGAATGGCGGACGGTACACATACCCGTTGCCCCAGATGAGATCCATATTTCCCGTTTGATCGACATCAAAAACCATTTCGCGATACCCCTGCCAGCGGTATATCCTGGAATATGCCATAATCACGTCCGTATTGTTTTCAAGAAACGTGTAAATGCCGTTTGCGAGTCCTCGTGCGGCCCTGGAATAGCTGGCCTGTGGAGCTGCATAAATGTAAATATTATTTCCATGCGCGCGGATCGCGCAACCCGGCGAACCCGCGAGTTTTTCCATATCCGCCGTATATTGGGCAGGATCGATTTCCGCATAGTCAGAGCCACCGATGAAAAGTTTCACATTCTTTTCCTTCGACGGCGCGGAAAGAACGGCAAAGGAATGGGTGAGCATGTATTTCCCGGCAAGAAGTTTCTGCATGGTTTCGACCGCGCGGTCGACAATGACATTGTAAGGAGCATCACATCCATAATCCCGAATGATGATTTCCCCTTGCGGAACACGATCACGAATCCAGCGGAGCGGTTTTGCCAGCCGTTCCGCTTTCGCGCCGCCGAATGCCGGCAGTGCTGAAGATGCCTGGACGCCGCCGAACAGTGGATTCCGTTCTTTTTCGTCAAGAAATTTCTTATATAACGCCATATCGCCCCCGGCGTGCATTAACCCTTTGGTCACGCGCGGATCGGCAATGGAGATGACCACTTCTGCGTCGTCGGGCAGTTTCGCATTGTCGTAATAAATACACCAGTGCGTAATCCGGCTGTTGTAGGTGCCTTTGGTTCCGGTATAATCATCGTTAACGAAATCGAGTGCGACCTTCCGCCACCCGTCGCCCCCTGATTTTCCGGCATGAAACGCGAAGTTCCCTTGCGAGACGCCATACTGCATCCAATCGGCATGGTCGTGCGATGCACTTGTCACGCCGAAGGAAAAGGTGTCATATGGTGCATTGAGTTTCGCGGCGTCGGCCCCGAGCAATTCGGGTTTGCTTTCGCCGATGAAGCGGGATTTTATTGAGCCGCCGGAGACTTCGATTTTCGCGGCAAACGTCATGACATTGAAATCCATGCCATTGAATTCGACAGGGAATTTCAGATAACAACGCGGTCCTTTTTTCAAATGGATCTTCAAAACATCGATCTCTTTGCCGGCGACTTTTTGCCGGATAATTTCTGTGCTGAATCCGCCGTCTTTCTCTTTCTCCGTCTGCTTGCGAAGTTCATAGTTGAACGGTAGTAAGAGACTTTCAAACGCTTTGTCCTCCGGGGAACGGACGAATGTGAAAACATCGGGAATCGCGTTTGCCGCATCGGCAAAACGTCCTCCTTCAAAATCCGCCTTGCGAATCCATTGCCGGGGCGGCAGCTCTTCCGCGAACCGCTTCACGGGCGAGTTCCGTTTGAACATAAAATCGATGATTTTATATTCCTGCTCGAAATCCGCGTCGGACGCGGCGGGAATCGTAATAATGATGTCCTGAAGAATCCGCCCTTTTTGCACAGGAAAACTTACACGGTAGGCTTGAAACCCGTCCTGGCATTTTGTTGCCGGGTCTGCGTGTTTCGAGGTGTCGAGAAACGTTATGCCCGGCACGGAAACGGTCAGGGAGCCCTTCGTGTTGCGGACTTTCGTTTTCATCTTGAAGGAGAGTTCCACAAATTCATCCGCGGGAATTTCAAGCTTCCGGATAACAATCCGGCGGTTTGCGGCATCTTTTTCCGCGTCGGGACGGAACTTCAGGATATCCACCCCGTCTGTGGCGGGAATGACGCCGGTATCAAGCTGTTTTTTCAACTTCTCCGGGGCGATCTGACGAATGCGCAACGCCATTGCATAGGCGGCATCGTATTCAATCCGTGTCAAATCCGGCACTCGGGTGTTTGCCGAATAGTCGCGAATTGCTTTTTCCGGCATCCACTCGGGCGGCGGCGCGTAATAACCGCGCAGGGAGTCCGCCGCCGAAACGCCGGTTGCCAACAAAAAAACACAAAAGGCGATGCGCAATAAATTCATGAATAAACCTCAGGTTTGGAATTACTGTATTTTGAAATCATGCAGATAAAATTCAACGTCCTCGCCTTCGGGGATTTTGTCGCTCGGGAAGAGGAAATAAAGGCGGTCGCCATTGGAGAAATCACATTGCGGCGAGTATGAACGCAAAATACTTGATCATGATTAATGTTTCCTTGTTTTATATCGCTTAAAGTCAGTCGAATTTTATTGTTCCAAGATCGCTTTTCGAGGCATTCCAGGTACTTCCAAACATGGATGTTTCATAAAGCAGCCCACGTATTTCCTTGGTGACGGCGGGCATCGGCATTTTCACCGTCGTCCCATGCCCGTCAACAAAACTTACGGCGAGAGTGCGTGTATTGTCATGGCGCGGCGCAAGCATTGCAGAACTATCCTTTTCGGTTGCAAAGTAAGCACATCCAAGCCCGTCGCTGCCAATGACACTATCTTTCTGGAAAGTGGTATCCCCGGAAAAAAGGACGAAAGAAGGATTTTTAACCTTTTC
Source organism: Victivallis vadensis (assembly GCA_040391785.1). Classification (GTDB taxonomy): domain Bacteria; phylum Verrucomicrobiota; class Lentisphaeria; order Victivallales; family Victivallaceae; genus UBA5239. The sequence continues at coordinate 35,451 of JBEBXH010000031.1, read as the reverse complement.
CGCCTTTTTACTTTGAAGCAGAGGGTTGAGGCCGATCAGAGGATACTGTGTGGCATAGTTGACAAAAGCGGCACCAGTGTCAATTTTTCCCGTGACATTTTTCATACTGTTGTGTTGAATGGTCATTGCAGGGCATAATGTCACGCCGTAGTTCATATCGTATGAATTAACGAAAGCAATGGGGTACGGATCGTATTTCCAACTATCGGATGCCCATACATTCTTTGTGGGAAAGAACGAATCATTGTCCTGAAGGTAACTGGCATTGGTAAGTGCGATCTGTTTCTGATTGGAGAGGCACTGTGACGTTTTCGCTTTTTCGCGGGCCGACGCCAATGCCGGCAGCAGCATAGCCGCCAAAATCGCGATAATAGCAATCACAACCAGAAGCTCGATAAGTGTGAAATCTTTTTCCCTTCTTTCCATACGATTTTACTCTCCTTCCGCCACAATGAACGGTTTTAACAATATCGGACCGGACTTGAAGTAATCCGGCTCGTTCAACGACTCGAAAAATATGCGCGCGGCATTTTCGTAAATCTGGTTTTGCTCCTCAAATGCGACAAAAGTCATCCGCTCCGTCGACACATTGTTATCGAAACCGCGGAGAGCCCCCAGCACGCAATTCGACGGCAACCCATATTGATACATATAAATCAGCACATGGACCAGCGCCCCTGCTTCCACAATTAACGCATCATAATCCCGGTGGCTGTCAAGAAAGTCTTTAACCGTCCCGGAGGAAAACGCCGGCTTCCAGAGAATATCCTCCTCCGTCACCGCCAGCTTGTTCTTCCGGACCGTCCGGAGAAACCCTTCCGCGATCAGATGAGATGGATAATAATTCCTGTCGCCGTTGATCAATCCGATTTTCCGGTAACCGCGGGCGATATACTCCTCCATCAACAATGCCGTCGCACCCTGCCAATCGTAATCGATCGCCGGAAGACCTTTGGTATGCTCATAGGAACCGATGTACATGACCGGAACCTCCAGTGCTTTCAGGAAATCGACCCATTCCCGGGTAATCCAGCCTGAGGCGAAAATACCGATGGCGTTTTCCGCCGCGCTCAAAATCTCGGCTCCCGGCTTGGTGCACGTCATACTTTTCAACGTGATATTTCTCTCGCCCAGATATTGCTTCATCTGAAAAACCTCCCCCGGAACGGAAGTCTCGACGGGCGCGATTTCGAGGAACAGCATTTCTCCCTCGCGCTTCCAGGACTCGACGGGGCGGGCCAGGTAAATCCCCGAGCCCGGGCGCTTCTCCAGATACCCCTGGTCCGAAAGTTCGTTCAAGGCGCGCCGCAGGCAAATTGCGCTGAACTGGTATTGGAACAAACTGTCCATGGTCCTCACGGAAGGCAGTTTCTCCCCGACCTTAAGCTGCTTTTCCGCAATAATATCGAATACCGCATATTTAGCCTGATTGTATTTGAGCAACTTATTCATTTGAAACCTCTATCTGTATATATAATTATACACGAATATCAAAGAATTGCAATACCTGAACTGAAAAATTATCATTTATTCCGTATAACTGCCGCGCAAATGACGGACCGTCAACTTCTCTTTGAGCACCGGCAAGTCGATTTGCGCGGGTTCGGGCAGAAAGATCTTTTTTGCCTTCCCGGGCAGCAGGGTAAAGCTGTTGTCGCTGAAAACCGCAGGGCAGCCCTTCAACTCCGCAAAGACAAAAAACGCCGGTTTGTCGGTGGTAAACACAATTTCATGGTCCGAAGTGAACTCCAGTTCGATGACCGGCACCTCCAAATCGCAGCGTTTATACTCCGTGAAGAAATGAACGTTTTCATGTTGATACATATCTTTTCCCATGAGTTCCAGCGTCAGAAAGCTATCGCGGCGAAACGCTTCAAGCGCAAAAGACTGAATGCACCTCGAGCAACCGGCGTCAAGATCGATATCAAAATCGAATGCATTCAGTTGCTTGCCTGCGAAATCATACTGAGCAACTGCTAGTTTTCCTGAAAACCCGCGGGGCAAATCGCTCACGACCCAAAGCTCCGCAGCATCAGCCGTTTGGATGATTGTCGCAATGACCGGGGCATAGAACCGCTTCGCGTGATAATGAAGTTGTTTCCAGTTCCCGAAATAGTCGATGCTGGACCAGGAGGCCACCGGCCAGTTGTCATTGAGCTGCCAATAAAGCGTTCCCATGCAGTGTGGCCGCAAAGTCCGCCAGTATTCCACCCCGGTTTTGATGGCCATGGCCTGCTGCACCTGGCTCAGATAGATGAAATTCGCAAAGCCGTCCGGAAATCTGAAATACCGTGAAAACATCTCCACGATTTTGGAATTTCCAACCCCGCTGCGCTGATGGAACTCCATGATTGGCGAAGTGACGTTCCGACTGCCTTCCGGCGCATACCATTCCACCGTGGACTGTGCAGGAAAGGATTGATAGCCGAATTCCGAGCAGAACCTCGGCTGTACCCTATAAAAAGCATCGAACCCCTCGGAACCGTGCCAGACGCCCCAATAATGCATATCGCCCTGCGTTTCGTCACGAAATGGTTCTTCGTAATAATCCGATCCCCTGCAGGGGGAGCCCGGCCGAAATGTCCGCTCCGGATCGCAGGCACTTACCGTATCCCTGAGTGTCTTGTTTAAACGCTCGAAATTCAGCAGATTCCGGTATTCGTTTTTGTCGAGCCGGATCAGCGCGATGGTTTCATTGTCTCCGCACCACAACGCGATACAGGCATGATGCCGGAGACGCTTCACCTGATACTCGATTTCTCCACGCACATTCTCCAGAAAATCCGGCGTGGAAGGATATTGCGCACAGGCAAACATGAAGTCCTGCCAGACCAGTATCCCTTTCTCGTCGCATAACTGATAAAAGATGTCGCTTTCATACTGGCCGCCACCCCATACCCGCAGCATATTCATATTGGCGGCAACAGCATCGCCGAGCAGTTTTTCGTAACGATCCGGGGTTTGGCGCCACGGCAAAGCGTCCATGGGAATCCAGTTGGCGCCTTTGCAAAAAATATCGATGCCATTGATCCGGAACACCAGCCCACGTCCTTTCTCATCCGGCTCTGAAAGCACCTCCAGTTTTCTCAGCCCGAGACGTTTTTGTATGACCTGTTCCTGGGTCGATACCTTCAGCTCGTACAAAGACTGGCTGCCATAGCCCGCTGGATACCATAATTCCGGACTATTCACCTGGAAATCCGCCGCCACCTTATTCAAACCAGCAAGCAAGTTTTCCGTTTTATTAATAATCTCTCCGTTGAACTCGAAACATAGTGAAATGACCCCTTCAACCTCGGCAATGATTTCACAAATGACCTTGATCCGACAGGCTCCTTCTTCATGACACTGTTCGGCATAAACATGTTCAATCCTGCCCTCATTGACTCCCTGCAGGTAAATCTCGCCATAAATACCGCTCACCGGCAGACAAATCCCCCAGTCCCAGCCGGCATGACACTGAACCTTCCGGATCAGGTTCATATGCGGTATTTTATTCATCCCCCCTACGTACAGCGGAAACGGCTGCCGGACGCTTTCCGCCAACGCCTCCCGGCCCGGCGGCTGGATGATGATCTCAATGGTATTCGTCTCAACCTGCAGCAAATCCCTGACCTCCACCCGGATCCTCTTGAACATATTATCCGACTGACAGGCCACACATCCATTTATCCTTATTTCCCCAAACGTATCCAGGGCATCGATATTCAGATAAACGGACCGGTGCTGAAGCAATTCCCCGGATATTTCAAATTCCCGGAACCAGGTCCAGCTTTGCTCTCCCACCCATTGCACCGATTTCTCGTTATCGCCGATATACGGATCTGGAATCAGTTCATAGCTCAGCAGCGCACTGTAATTATCGCCTGGCAGAACGGATGAAACGACCGATTTGAAATCATCACCAACTCGTCTCAGAAGCCAGCTTCCATTCAGTAAAATCTTATCCATAAATATCTCTCTACATCGACTGTTTATATAATTATACACAAATTATTCAAATAGTCAATACCGATAAACTAAAATAAACAATTTTTTATTCTGAATAGGATCGGCAGGTTTCTGTTTTTTTGCCTGATATTCCCTCAAGTACCCATATAACGCCTTACCGGCGGATAGGCAAAATTTGGCAAAATAAAACCGGCATTATGAGCTTGCCGTGTTTGCGTTCCTTGTAATTATTCTTGCGGTGGAGTTATCTTTATATTCTTTGTTTTTCTATAGTATTGCCGGTAATCGTGGTAAAGTTGGACGGTGTCGGGGCCGCCGGGTTTCCGCTTGCTTGTCGGGGCGTTGAAGATGCCCGGATATTGATAGCAGAGGATTTTTTCAAAGCTCCGGAAGCCTTCGAGCTCGGCGATGATTTGATCCATTGGACGAGGGTATAGTGCCTGGTCCGGATGAAAAAGAAATGCTTCCATATCCAACCATAGATGAGCGCCATTTTCATCGGCGATTTTCTGGAAAAGATCAATTACGGCCCCGGCGCCGATATCGGAAGCTTCCATGCGGTGGAAACCGAACGGACAGATGATGTCGAGTTCGCGCGCAAGGTTGTTCCAGGCGTCCAGCGAGGCCGGTACATGGAAACAGTTCGGGGCCAGCATGACCGGCATCGTCGGTTCGAGCCGGTTGCGCAGTGCTCCGAATTGCCGGAAAAATTCGACGATATGGCGTTCCGTATCCGGCCCATAATTCAGATTGCCGAAAACCTCCTCGGAAATATACCAGCCATAAAGGGATTTATGATGTCCATAACGTTCATACACTTCCTCGGCCACGCGACAGTGCCAGTTCAATGAACCGGGCGTAAAGTCAAACCATGCATACATGCCGATCCCCGGCAATACCATCATATCCAGATGATCAGCGGCAGCGAGAATTACTTCCAACGGGTCTTCGCAGGCAATCGGCATTCTCTCCGGTACCAGTGAGGACGGATAAAACGATTTGCCATGATAGCCGTTCCGCTCGATCTGATGCTTGCCGTAATATTCTTCGTTGCGGAAAAGTTCCTGGATTACAATAATATCCATGCCGAGATCATGCATGCCCTGAACCAATTCCCGCCAGTCCCCGGCGGTGAAGTTCCGCAACTCCTGATTCCACAGCCGCCCCTCCGCCTCGCTCCAGTGATACAAGCCGCACCAGGCGCCGTCAATCAACCGGGTCGAGCGGGTTCCGGTTTCCAGGACTTCCAATTTCTTTTCGCAGGATGCCAATTCAGCTGCCGAAGCGTCAAGAACACGGAATCTCAATGCATTGCTTCCCGTGCATGATGCCGGATCAAATCGGTATTCCGCATATTGCCATTTGCCGCGGCTGTGCAACGGTCCCGTCGACAGCAGTTTTCCATTGATACTCAATTCATAGCTTACCGGGGCGGTTGTTTCTGCCGCCATGCGGATATCGACCGGGACCCGGTTGCTTACCGGAGACGGGGGTAATAATTTTACGGTGATGTTCATGGTTGTCCTGTTTTTGATTCATCGTTGTAGCAAAATCTAATACTATTATAATCGAATTCATGAAAATATCAATATGTGCAGAAAAAAAGAAAGTATTTTTTTCTCACCATGTATTGACTTTTTCCATGGATGCGGTTATAATTATAGAAGGAAGATACAACGATGAAGCAAATGGATTTGATGATGTTGAAAGACAAACAGGTGACTTTAAAGGATATCGCCGGGGAACTGGGGCTGTCGGTCAAGGCGGTGTCCACCGGGATCAACGGGACCGGGCGGCTGTCTCCGGATACCCGGCAGCGGATTCTGGACAAAGCCTGGGAAATGGGCTATACGCCGAATGTGGCGGCCCGCTCGCTGGTGACCGGAAGCAGTTACCTGATCGGCGTGATGGTGCCGTATCTCGGGATCAGTTTCTTCGGACATATCATTGCCGGGATCGAGAAGATCGCGCACGAGCACAATTTTCTGGTGCTTCTGGCGGATTTGCCGCGGGATACCGATAAATGCCGCCAAGTCATCGAAAGTTTCAAGCAACGCAAGATCGACGGTTTGATCGCGTATCCCGGCAAGGAATTCGTGGATATCGCGGACGACATCAGGAAACACCGGATTCCTCTGGTACAAATCATGAACCGTTATCCGCAATTGGGTTCGCATTCGGTTACGATCGACAATTTTGCCGCCGGATATGCCGCCGCCGAGCACCTGATTAAGCTGGGGCACCGCCATATCGGGATCATTACCCATGATGCGGAGTCGTCGGAAATCACCAAACGGCACCTGGGCTTTGCCGAAGCCATGCGGCAATTGCTGCCTGATGCCGGGTTGGCCTCAAAGGAATGTGCCCTATCGACTCAGGACGGCTATGCCGCGACTAAAATATTGTTGGCCGAAAACCCGGAGTTGACCGCCATATTCGCGGTGTCGGACCTGGCGGCTCTCGGCACGGTCAAGGCCGCACTTGAAGCAGGGCGGCACATTCCGGATGAGTTTGCGGTAATCGGTTTTGACGACCTGGAAATTGCCTCGGAGCAGTTGTTTTATCCACTGACGACGATGGCGCAGCCCAAGGAACAAGTCGGTACGCTGGCGGGAAAGATGATGTTTGACCTCCTCTCCGGCCAGAAAACCGAGAATATCATCCTTGATGCCCCGTTGGTTGAGCGTGGAACCACCAAGCGGATTGATATTGAAAATCAATGATATTTTTATCGATAGGGTTGTAGTTTTATCAACAATTGAAACAGAAGGAAAATAGAAATGACAATGAAAAAACGTTTTACGCTTATTGAGCTCCTCGTTGTGATTGCAATTATTGCTATACTCGCGGCGATGCTGCTGCCGGCACTCAATACGGCACGGGAAAAGGCGCGCAGCTCAAGTTGCCTGAATAATATCAAACAGCAGGGGCTTGCGTTTATGGCTTATGCGGGGGAGCACGAAGATTTACTGCCGCCAGTACAGCATAATATGCCGAACCGGACGGTCTGGCCGGAATTCCTGATCGGGACCAAGCTGCTGCCGATCAATTCATTGCTTTGTCCATCGACTGCGACCGAGACCGATTACCTAAAAGTGATCGATCATAGCTGGGCCTTCAAGGGGGATCAGAATTTTGAAGTACTGCCGTATGCGATGAACGAGAGCTTTTCGCCTTGGGATCAGGGATATCCTTCCTTCAAACTCACCAAGGCCAAAAATCCGAGTGCAACCCTGGTTCTTACCGATGCGCGTTGCGGCAACAATGCATTCCGCTGGAATCTCTGTCAGATTTATACCAACGGCGCCGCCTTTGCCATTGTTGAATTGCGCCATGCCAATGCCGCCAATACACTTTTTCTGGACGGACACGGCGAGAGCAGGATTTCTCCCGTCAAGACGCCGTTTCCTTATGCCCCTACGAACAATCCCTATATGAACGTATTTGAGTCTGAGCCGGGCGGTCAGAATCCGGCGGCCGGAACACTCTGGGGACCTTAAATTTTTTGCGGAACTTCTCATGAACTATAATTTTCTGGCAATCGATGTAATAATAGTGGCGGCGTACCTGGTGTTGTCGCTGGTGATCGGCGTAATCGGCAGCAGGCTGCTGGGGCTTTCCGGCAAAAGCGAAGACGATTATTTCCTGGCCGGCCGCAAAATGCCCGGCTGGCTGAACGGCATTTCGCTGGCGGCGACGGCATTGAACAGCGATGTGGCGCCGCTTTATTGCGGAATCGCGGTGGTGGCGGGGTTGTCGTCCGGCTGGTTTTTCATTTCGCGTTTTGGTCTCGGGCTGATGGCGGCGGCGGTTCTTTTCGCAATTCGCTGGCGGCAGATGCGGATCAAAACCGGGCCGGAATTCTTTCAACTCCGGTTTGGCGGCGGCGGCAGCAAATTCGCCCGGTTTTATTCGTCCTTATTTTCGGTGCTTGCCGGGATGATTCCGTGGATCGGGGCGGGACTGATCGGCATACATATGGTAATGTCGCCGGTTTTCGGAATCGACAGCAAGATGACGACGATCCTGATCGTCATGCCGATCCTGACCGTTTACGTCTGGACCTCCGGGCTGGCCGGAGTATTGATTACCGATGCCATGCAGGGCGGAATCATCCTGCTGGCCAATATTGCCATGATGGTGATGGTGGTGGTGATTTTCGGCGGTCCGGTTTCTCTGGCGGAGTCGATCACTCAGGCCACCGGACCGGCAGCAGGGGGCGAGATTTTGTCGTCGGTGCCGACGGCGGCCAATCCGGTGGTGAATCCACTTGGAATTCTGGCCTGGATCATTATTACGACCATCGGGGTCGGAGGCGGCGTCAGCAGCGACGGGCAGCGCCTGTTTTCCTGCCGCAGCAACAAGGAAGCTGCCAAGGTCGGCATCTGGGGCGAAGTGACGCTGTTTGCCATGTTGCTGCTGATGATGCTTCCGGCGCTCGGGTTGCTGGTGCGGCACCCGGAGATGTATCACGCCTTGCCGGGCGAACGCGAAAAAGCGTACGGCATGATGATCATGGAATTCATGCCGCCGGGCCTGATCGGCCTGACGGTGGCGGCGTTGCTGGCGGCGGTCATGTCCACCGTATCCACCCATTTGAATTACGGCTCGCAAACGCTGCTGAACGACGTTTACCGGCCGCTTCTCGGCGAGCCGAAGCCCGGGCGTGAAGTCTGGATCGGCAGGCTGCTGATGCTCTTCATCGTCGGCATGTCGATCGTGGTGGCCATGATGTCGGATTCGTTGCTCGGAATCGCAATCAAGGTGATCGGTATTTTCGGCGCATCCGCTTCATTCAACTGGGGACAGTGGTGGCATTGGCGCGTCAATTTCAAGGGATGGTGCGCTTCGGTCCTGGCGGGACCGGTGGTGTACTTCGTTTGCGGATTCCTGCTGCCGCAGATTCCATGGTGGGCGGGCCAAATCGCCATGGGCGAGGCTCACGCCCAGAACATGAGCATCCTGCAGGCGGCGATCGCCCTGGTGATCAATACGGGGTTATGGATCACCGTGGTGGCCCTGACCAAACCGGAAAGCATGGAGACGCTCAAGGAATTCTATCTGCGGGCGAAGCCCATGGGGTATTGGGAGCCGGTGCGCGCGGCATTGATTGCCGAGGGGCGTTTGAAGGATGAACCGGTCAAATCGTTGATCGGCCGCGGTTTTGCCACGGCATTTGCCGGCATGGGGATGGTTGCCGGCGGAGTTTTCGCTTTTTCCAATCTTTACGTGGGCAAGTACGCCCTTGGCGCAATCCTGGCGGCGGCGACTGTTGCCGTCGGATTCATATTCAAGCGTCAGTTCAACAATTACCTGAAAGACAGCATTTCGCATGCTGATATGGAGTAAATGACCATGAAAATCACCGGAACATTTTTAGATGAAATCTCCCACGACATACCGCACCAGAACTGGGGCCGGGAGGAATGGGACCGCGATTTCGCCAGTATGAAGTCGATCGGAATCGATACGGTCATCCTGATTCGCAGCGGACACCGCAAATTCATCACCTATCCCTCGGACTATCTGATGCGGCACGAGGGATGCTACAAGCCGCCGGTCGACCTGGTGGCGCTCTTCCTGGAGCTGGCGGAAAAATACGATATGGCTTTTTACTTCGGCCTCTACGATTCCGGTCAATACTGGCACCAGGGCAAATTCGAGAAAGAGATGGAGATCAGCCGCGCCATCGTGGAGGAAGTCTGGGCCCGTTATGGCAAGTACAAAGCGTTCAAGGGCTGGTATCTGAACTTTGAGGTCAGCCGCAGTTCGCGCGGCATCATCGGACTTTATCAGCAAATGGGGAATTTCGTCAAGGATATTTCCGGTAAATTGCCTACTATGATTTCCCCATATATCGAGGGAATCAAGCAGCCCGTTTCGTTTGTCGCCGGCGATGCCAACCCGAATGCGGTCACCATAGAACAGCATGAACGTGACTGGAACGAAATCCTGTCCGGCATCCAGGGCGCGGTCGATATCATCGCGTTTCAGGACGGACACTGCGATTATGACGAATTGGCCGATTATATCGCCGTCAACAAAGCCCTGACGGACCGTTACGGCATGACCAGCTGGACCAACTGCGAAACTTTCGATCGCGACATGCCGATCCGCTACCTGCCGATCAAATGGGAAAAAATGCTGCTCAAACTGGAAGCCGCCGCCAAGGCCGGAGTCGATAAGGCCATTACGTTTGAATTCTCGCACTTCATGAGTCCGAACTCCAGCTACAGCTCGGCGGGTCATCTGTATAACCGTTACTGTGAACATTTTAATTTGAAAGGAATATAATATGCGGAGAATCATTTCCTGTTTGTGCCTGATCTTCACACTGGCCCTGAATGGTGCGGTGATCGATGATTTCAGCGCCCCGAAAGAGTGGGCCGCATTTGACGCTGATAATCCGGCTCCGAAAGCGGAATTTACCGGCGACAAAATGGTATTGACCACCGGCGGCGGCGCGAAGGACAAAATCTGGTGCCGGGCGTTTGCGTCAAAACCCGGCAAAGCCATTGAATTCGAGTTGACCGCCGATGCAGCCAACAACCCGAATTCATATGTCTACATTGTGCTTCGCACCCGGCGCGACGGCGCTAATATCATCACTGAAACCGTTAAAATCAAGCCCGGCGAAAAACAACGGATCAGTATCCCGAACAACGGGCGCTTCCTCTGGCGCGATCAGTTCTTCGTACTGGTCTGCCTGCATGACGCCGCCCAGCCGATGAAAGTCACCGTGAGCAGCATTGTCATGCCGGAGAAAGAATCCATCGAGATGATTTTCCGGGATACCCCGGAGCTGAAGCAAAAACGGGCCAAGCAGCTTCTGACCGCTCATACGGTCCAAATCGATACCGATTTCCCGTATTACAAAAACCGTTCCGCCGAAAGCATCGCTTCCGAAATCGAGCTGGCCGGTTTCAACGGCGTCTATTACTATGCCATGCGCCAGGAAAGCATTATCCGGGAACTCGTCGCGGAATTGCAGAAACGTAATATTTCCGTGGCGCTGATGACGCTGCCGAATCTGGTCTACTGGGGTGAAGCGGAAATGGCCGCCACACTGCCTTCCGGCTGGCAGGACTGGCTGATGCAATTCACCGGCAATAAAATGGACATTTACCGGTTCATCGGTTTCGTTTATCCCGAATACAATCAGTGGTACAAAAAATACCTGAATGAAATGCTGAAGGAGAATAATTTCGACGGCTTCACCTTTGCCGAAATCATGTACCCGATTTATGACGGACCGGAAGAAAACCCGCCGTTCTATGGTGATGTCAGCCCCGGATTTCAAGCAGCGTTCAAGAAGGCTACCGGGAATAATGATTTTCCGGATTTCACCGATCCGGCCAGCCCGGATTATTTCAAAACCAATACGAAATTATACGATGCTCTTGTTGAGTATCGCGTCAAAACGATCAACGATTTCTATGACGACATCATCAATGCGCCGGATGGTGCACGCGCCAGTGCTCCCGGCATCATGTTTGCCACCTGGACACTCGGCATCAATATCCCGGACGGCGTCAATAAATTACGTATATGGGAAGGCAACGACATCGGCGAAATGATCCGCCGCGTCAAACCGGACATGCACTTCATCCAGACCCACGCGCCGGACTGGTCAAACCCCAATCTGAAACCGGATTACGCCGTCGCCTACAAGCCGTTTTTCGACGCGATCCGCCAAGCCGACTCCAAGGTCAAAGTCGCCATGCAGGCAGACCTGGGCTCCCTGGCCAGATCCCGCCGGTCGCCGGAATGGAACGACGTATTTTACCGCACCTGCCGTGAACAGGGCATTGACTCCACGACATATTACGAGTTCGGCCTGCGCCATGAGCTCTATTCCGCGCCACCGAAGCTGATGGCCGCTAAAGTCACGGAAGTTGGCATCGACCTCTATTTCGACCAACGCATTGGCTCAGATAGTCCTGAAGTCATGAGAAATCGCGACATTCACGGCGCGCTGGTTACCAATGCCACGGTCGACGGCAATATCCTGCGGATTACCTTGGATAAACCTCTGAAACAGTCCGGAGAAATACTGATCCCATGTGGCGGTATCGGAGATATGCCGGAGGTCCGTTATCCGGCATCACATGTTCCTCCCATGCCGCGCGGCCCGGTCAACCGCATCCCCACCGGCACTACAATAAGCATCACCTAATGATGAAAGAAGTCAATACATCAAATCAAAATTTTAATTAAAAATAAAAAAGCAATCAACATCACGTCGAATCATGAACATGAATTATAACTTGCCGGAAAACCCAGATATCACAGTTTTTCGTGAAGTATTATTGGCAATGTATAATTTCCCCTCTACTAGAGCCTGTTCACACTACCGAGTCTATTATCATGACGAATAGAATGAATCCGGCGAACATTATATCCAGCTTGTCATAACGCGTAAAACCCTCCTGAACCGCTTTATCCTCAAGAAGAATCGCTCGACTTCGTTTCTTTTCTTATAGGTTTTACGGTCGTATTCCCAAGGTTCTTCCCGATTTTGCTTTGGTGGAACCACGGGAATCCATCCCAGATCAACAGCGCGCGAGCTTCATCTCCTTCGCAAGCACGATCCATAATCAAATAGCGTTGCGCTTTGCTTGTAGGTGTAAAATTCAACAGCTTTCGCCCTTCCAGGGCGTCGCCGGCGTTGCCCGGCGAGAGTGAGAATGAAACAGCCGCACGGTCAGATGCGGTGACCATATGAATTTTTGTGGTAAGTCCTCCTCGGGAACGTCCAATACTTTGCGGCCCGCTTTTTTTAAGGCTCCGGTTCCATTGGGGTGAACCTTGACACTTGTGCTGTCCAGGCATACTGCCTCCATGCGGATGCAAATCAAATTTTCCTGCTGAAGCCCTTCGAAAAGGCGTTGCAAAACGCCATTTTTACTCCAGCGGTTCATTCGGACATAGACTGTATGCCAATTTCCATAGGATTCCGGCAATGCCCTCCATTTGCAGCCGTTTTCCGCAACATACAGGATCGCATTCACCAACTGAAGATTGCTCATACTCACATTGCCGCGCTGCCGCGGCAGATATTTCGCTATTCTCTTGTATTGTTTTTCGCTTAGTTCCATGCTGGCAATATAGCATGAATCAGAAATATTTCAAGTATTAGTGTGAACAAATTCTAACTGTGTAGGACCTACACTGTTTTCGGGAAAGGTCAGTTAACAGTTGAATTGCCGACCGTCGATGCAGCGGACTTTTTTCCATTGAAGATCTTCGAAAAGCCCTTGGATAGACTCATTTGAAGAAATCCGGACCAGTCCGAATTCGCACATAAACGAAATTGAAAGGAAGTCCATTAAGGCTCGAAGTTGCGTGAGCAGAGCCCAGGAAATAACGAAATTCTCGTTCTCCATTCGCAACCACAAACGTGGAACCATCGCTTTCAAGTCCACTGTATCCTAAAGTTTGTTCTTTTCGTAGACCAGTTTGGCGGCATCGGCTACTTTTTTTCGGAGAGCTAGCGGCTCGAGGACTTCGATTTTGCCGGATTCGCCCAGGACCCAGCGGATCACTTCGTGTTCAATGGCCGGACGTAGGTAGATGAGCAGGGAGTTGTCGGGCTGGCATTCGATTTTGAACTGCTTGATCTTCTGATGTTCCTGCAGGTAGAAGGCGATGGATGCGTCGCAGCGGAGTTTGATGTTGTCGATCTTTTCGTAGTCGAAGAGGCCATTTTTGTGGGTATCTTCCAGCAGTTGCTTGTTGATCGGAAACGTGGCTCCGGCGAAAGCGGCTTTCTGGATGCGCTGGATTGCGTATACTTTGATGTTTTTCGTGCGGGCTTCAAAGCCTTTGGTGTACCAAAGACCTTTGTGGAAAACGATGATATGCGGTTCGAATTTACGTTCGGACGGCTCGGTGTTCGGGGACTGATAAGTGATGTTCAGCACTTGATGTATGCGCCAGGCATCAAAAACCGTCTTGAAAATTTCCGGCTCAATCGCGGCCTTGATTCCGGATGCACAAAGCAATGATTCAATCATGGCCTGATCAAAAAACTCCGAACTGTTACCAGTCAGAGATTTTTCCATCGCATGATCCAGCTTGCCTTTAATTGGTTGCGGCAAAATATCGGAAGCCAGACGGGTCCCGAGCAAAGTCATGCTGAATATATCGTCGTCCATTACCGGACAGTTGAATTCCCAATCTGAACTCTTCAGATAATAGCCACGCCGAAGCGCGTCGTAAGCGATGGGCGCATGGTAGTCGTTCTGCAGGGTTTCAATATCGCGCATAATCGTCCGCGTACTGCAAGCAAAAGCGAAGTTTTCATCGCCATCTGCCTTGCGCAACAGTTTGGCGAAACTACCAGCGTTAGGATAATTGTTTTTCTTCAGCTCTGCAACAAACTTTATCATGCGGAGAGCTTGGCGGCTTTGAACACTCATATCAACCTCGGTATGACATTGTTTTCTTATTTGGTATTTTGTGGAATATATCTTACTGTCACCCGAAAATCAAACAAAATGTGCTGAAATAAAATTCAAAATTTCTCGACTTCCGCAAGTGGTATGACATCTCTTGGCAAAGGTGACTGTATATATTTATCACAAAGGAACAAAATCGATGACGGATCAGAAGATGATATTTGCGGAAATGGTACACGATGTTTTGCAGCGACTGGCGTTCGCAGAGGTGTATACGGGCTATATCGTCAATGCCATGCTGGTCGGCAACGGTGAAGCGGAGCGTGTGACCGGGCTACTGCAGGAGTACCGGCTGGTGCAACAGGTGATCATCGAAGATATGACTCGGCTGGTGCCGACCGCATGCCCCGCATTGCCCGCCGAGCTGCCGGAATGGCTGTGGCTGTCTCCTGAGCCGGAGTTGCTGATTGCCGAATATCTGGAAAAAATCGACCGGGTCGCAGCCCGAATGAACAAAACGTTGAGAATGCTGGAGGAAGGATTATGTCAATGATCATGCGTCTGGGGGCGATCCTGATTTCAGCGGACGGCAGGGCCGGTTTCCGGGTCAGTTACCGCAGGGTTCTGACGGTTGGAACTGATGGAGAAGTCGCGGTGGAACCAATGGATCGGTTTGCCCCGCGGCAGGTATTTTGTTGCAATCGTGTAGCGGCCGGAGCGTATGAACCGATGCTGGCCGCGGCCGATATTAGACGACGATTCCGGGATTCGTTCGAAATGATTGGGGCGGCCATGAAGGCTCCGGTGAGCGATCTGGCTTCACTGCAGGAATTTATGAAGACACGTTATGGCGCGAAACCGGTACCGTTTTGCGAACATAATAAACCGTTTGACAATACAATAAATTGGAGATTGATTATGGAAAAATTCGATTTCAAAGGTGAGTTCAACCGCAAATTCGAGGAAGCGGAGAATTTCAGCAAGCGCCCGAATATTCTCGTGGCCGGTTATACCGGCTGCGGCAAAACCTCGCTGATCCGTACCGTGCTCGGCGACATCGTGCCGAAGGACGGCATCGACAACAGCGTCCCCAAGCGCATGGAGTTCGATAAATACGAGAGCGACTCCATTTGTCTGTGGGATTCCAAAGGGCTGGAACTGGGCGACGCCGAAGAAAAATTCTGCGAGCGGACACGCGATTTCATCGCCGAGCGTCAGGATGACATCAACGTGGACGAGCACATTCATCTGGTGTGGTATCTGATTCAGGGGCCCGGTGCGCGCGTCACCGACTGCGACCGCAACCTGATCCAGAACATCTTCAACCCCGAACACGTGATCGTGGTCCTCAGCAAAAAAGACATCACCAGCGATAAACAGCTCGAGGCCTTGACCAAGGTATTGACCGAGGCCGGAATCCCGTCCGAACGGATTATCGCGACCTCCGACGCCGAGGCCAAGTCCATCGGCTGCAAAAAACTCGTCGAGCTCAGCAATCAGATCCTGCCGGAAGCCTATCGCGACGCCTTCATGGCCGCCCAGAACATCGACCGCGACGCTAAAGTTCAGGCCACGCTCGATAAGACGTATCAAGCCAAAAACATCATTTCCTACCACATCGATTCCGTCCGCAAAGCCGCCGAAACCCCGATTGCTCCCGCCGACGCCGCACTGTTGCTGCCGTCCCTCGGCGAGCTGACCGCTTCGCTTGCGTCCCTGTACGGCCTGCGCGAACCGAAATTCCGCGACGAAATGAAGCTGTTTCTGGACCGCATCATCAAATATCAAACTGAGTCCGAGTCGGAAATCGGTGCCTCCCGCGCCGCAATTCTGGCCGGAGCGCTGGGGTATTACCTGAAAAATAATTTTGAGGCGAACGCCATCAACAAAATCAAGGGCGTCCCTCGCAAAGACCTCGGACTTGACCTCGAAGCATTTAAGCAATTCCACGAAACCTATCAGCAAGGAGCAAGAATGAAACCCAATATCCTCGTCTGCGGCAAAACCGGCGTCGGCAAAACCAGTTTGATCCAGGCCGTCACCCATCGAGGCACCGTCCCCGATTCGGCCATCGGCAACGGCGAAGCCACCACCGCAGGCTTCGAACTTTACGAAACTGAAATCGCCAACTTCATCGATTCCGAAGGCATGAACCCCGGCACCCAGAGCGTCGACGATTACGCCGACTTCATCCTCGGCGAAGTGCTCGACCGCCTCGATTCCGACGAAGAAGAAAACCTGATTCACAACATCTGGTATTGCATCGACGGCAGCGGCGCACGTGTCCAGGACGCCGACGCCAAATTAATCAAAACCTTCAGCGACAACGTTCTGCTCGTGGTCACCAAATCCGAACTCATGCGCAAGGAACAGGCCGAATCGATGATGAATTCGCTGCTCAAGCTGATCGACCGCGACCGCATCGTCATGGTTTCCGCCGAAAACAAAAGCGGCCTCAAGCAACTCCTCGCCAAAGCCGAAAAAGTCAGCATGGATGCCATGGCCGCCGCTGAAGAAGAACTCAACGCTTTCCGCGAACGCTGGGACGATTACTACCAGAATATGCTCTCCGACTGGACCGCCCGGACCAGTGCCGAGGCTGACGAATACATCTATTGGGGCGCAGGCCGCGCCGCCGCCATCGCCCTGGTTCCGATCCCACTGGCCGACATTGCGCCATTGATCATCAACGAAGGCTACATGGTCTACCAGATCGCCAACGTCTACGGCTATGCCATCGACAAAACCATCATCTCTATGCTGATCGGCGTGACCGGGGCCAGTATCACCGGCAAGGTGCTCGCCAGCTTCCTGCCAGTGCTGAAAATTCCGATCGCGGCAGGTATCACCTACGGCCTGGGCGTGGCCGCCAAGGCCTTCTTCGAATCCGAGATGACCCTGACGCCGTCCCAACTCAAAGACGAATTTCTGGCCGGAGAAAAAGCCGCCCGCAAAATGAGCTGGGAACCCATCGAAGAAGATTAAAAATTTTTCCTGGTCAGAGGACGCCATCCTGGAAAAAAGCAAAAAAGATATCAGACAGCACGAATATTGATTTGTATTTCAAAAATGAATATGCTATCTTTGGAGTATAGTTAAAAGGAGTGAGACTTTTAACCCAGTATCCAAGGGAATGCCAGTAGCAGAATTGTAAGTTGAAAATAAAATTGATATAAGTTACAGTAGAGTTCTAATCAGAAAACGCCAAATTACGAGAAGAAGGCTCCGCTGCAGATGTGCTTATTTGGGCGCATCCTGTCTGCATGCTTTCTTCGGGTATTGGCGTACCTCTGATTAGGATCAAACAGGGTGACGCCCTTTTTGTAGTGGGAGAAAAAATGAGCACAAAAAAAGAATTTAAAAAGAAACAGGTTTCATCACGCAGAACGTCCGGCATGGGCGCCGTCTGTCCAACCGCAAAGCAATATGCAGTTGCCGTTGTCGCAACTATGAGTGCAGGTAAGTCAACTCTGTTGAATGCTATGATCGGGCAAGAAATATTGCCTTCGCAAAATGAAGCATGCACTGCCACTGTTTTTAAAATTGAAGATCATGATAATCTAAAAGAATTCAAAGGACACTATATTTCCGGAGACGCTGAGTGGAGTAAGTGGAAAAATCCGATCCATTGTACTGATCTGGCAAAATGGAATAACGAAGCACCGATCCAAATTGAGCTTCACGGTAATTTGCCTTATATTGATAACACCGCGTCTGACTGTAAAATCGTATTTATCGACACTCCCGGCCCAAATAACTCAGTTAATGAAGATCATGCAAAGATCGCTGAAGATATCATTACTGGAGCTGATTTCTCGTCAATCATCTTTGTCATTAACGCCGGTGTTTCCAAGGTAAATGACGAGTGGAAACTATTGAGTCAGCTACAGCGTGTCTTTGCGGAGCTCTCAAAAAAACCACAAATCATTTTTGCCGTAAACAAAATTGATTTACTGGATCCCGAAAGAGGGGAAAATGTCTCCGATTTGCTTAAATCAGTTGCAGCATACCTTGAGGATTTAGGTTTTTTGGCTCCTATTGTAATTTCAACATGCAGCGAAATGTCGTTATTGTTACGAAGAGTGCTTACCGAAAAGAAAAAAATAAAATCGGTTAATTTAGCGAAGGACTACCGCCGAAAAAATCACAATCGCCAGAGTATATGGTACTATGAATCCAGTTTGCCGTTAAGTTCACAGCGGCGTTTGCAAGTTCTTTTGGATAAATTAAGCAATCACGCCACCGATTATTTTCATGGCTTTAGTCTGTTTCCTCAGGTTAAATTGGCTTATCTGCAGACAAAGTTGACATTGCGCAAAGCACAAGAAAAAGCACGGAAGAAAAATAAAACGGTTAAAAAAATTATTATTGCCGGAAAAGTGTTCAGTTTACACGACCTGCAAAAGCTTGAGCTTCTTTCCGGAATTCCTTTACTGGAGTACATGCTTCAATGCGCATTGAATACATTTGCCGAAAATGACGATGGTATTTCAGGTACTGCCACAAGACATAACGCCAGTTATTTTGAACAACTGATAAAGGTGAAATCAAGTCTCCAGTCCCCAAAAAACGCAGCTTCGGTCATCAGTTCTGTTCAAAAAACAGAAAGCAACGACAAAGATACGCAACGGGCGATTCACGTTTCAATAGAATACAACCCATATTTTGTAACAACCCGAATAAGCGTCGACGGAGAAATCATTGAGCGTTCATCTCATCTTGGCATGACGGTACAAGACCGTCTTGCCAATTGGATTGATCACTTGATTCCCGCCTTGTACAATATTTATCGCACGAAAAACATTGATATCACTTTTAAAGGAACCGCCATTGACGGCGAAGACATAAAAACGATGTCAGAGACGTATACCCAAAAGCATCACGATTTCCGTATCAATGTAGCACTTGATGTGGTGGCGAAAAGCAGCGATGAACGGATTGAGCGGCTTCGTGAGCTTTTTGACGAAGGAAAGAACGGCCCGTTTAAGGACCTCTTCGATTCCGAAAACATGGAAGATGCTTTTGAGCGAGCATTGGATCCGAGCTTTGAGGTTAATGTCATTGCCACTATGTCATCAGGAAAGTCAACGCTGGTAAATTCTCTGTTGGGCGCGGATCTGATGCCTTCAAAAAATGAAGCGTGTACCGCGACGATTGCCAGAATTCGCAATGACGACAGCATGAACGAATTTGTCGGGCAACGCTTTGACCGCAAGAATATTGCGCTTTCCAATGAGATAAAAGTGTCAAAAAAGCTTCTGGAAGAATGGAATAATGACGAAAATACCCATTTGATGGAAATTTGCGGCAATATCCCAACAATCAGTCAAACAGAATCCTGCTCGTTGGTCGTGGTGGACACTCCCGGCCCTAACAATGCCAGGAATATTGAGCACCAAAAAACTACCTTGGAGGTGATCCGCAGCAAACCGCTTTCAATGATTCTCTATGTGCTTAATGCAACACAACTGAGTACCAATGACGACCGCTGGCTCCTTTCACAAGCTCACCAGGCAATGAGTGAAGGAGGCCGTCAGGCACAAGATCGTTTCGTTTTTATTGCGAATAAAATTGATACCTTTGATCCCGGCAAAGGAGAATCAGTAGACAAAGCTCTAGGCAATGTTCGCAATTACCTGAAACAAAATGGAATCGAAAACCCACTTATTATCCCCGTGTCCGCTCAATTGGCAAAATTGATCCGACTGAAACGGGAAAATGGCCATCTTACACGTCATGAGAAAGCCGATCTCCGGCAGTTTTCGGATCTTTTTTTGAATGAACCGGAAATGAATATGCTGGAGCATTGTCGCAAGCGTTTGGGCGTGCAATGCATGCAACAGCTTGACGAACGCCTGGCAAAAGCTAAAAGTCAAGGGGATACAGACACTCAAATCGAGATATTGAGCGGAGTACCCATTATAGAAACCTTGCTGAACGACTTTTTGCAGAAGCATGCAATTCCGGCCAAACTCAAAGACGCGGTTGATTCTTTTAATGCTGTTATGGAAAAAAGCGAAATTGCAAAACGCATAAATGCCCAACTGAGTCGCTCCGACGCAGAGTTGGAAGTGATTTCCCAAAAGCTTTCGGCATTTAAAAATGACGAGAAACGCCTGAAAGAAGCAAAGCAGTACCGGGCAAAGGTGAAAGCGTTAAACT
This sequence comes from Victivallis vadensis, assembly GCA_040391785.1. Classification (GTDB taxonomy): domain Bacteria; phylum Verrucomicrobiota; class Lentisphaeria; order Victivallales; family Victivallaceae; genus UBA5239. The sequence continues at coordinate 14,938 of JBEBXH010000031.1, read as the reverse complement.
ATACATTGTCGGATGACGCGAGGTGTTTTTGCGAGAGCCTTTATAGAAAATCGGAAGCGCAGATTCAACAACTGCAAACGGATATGACGGGAAGTAAATGGACTCCCGGAACGGCGAAAAAACAGTTGAACGAATCATTGCTCCAGTGCCGTCAGTTTGAAGCCGAGCTTATCGTAGGTTTGGTAGAACTACTGGAGACCGAGTATGGTACGGTAATAGAATATCTTCGTACCGGCTATCAGGCGCAGGTCGCTAAAATTTTGGATGAGAGCTTTCCGGAAGACGTATCGCTTCGGGAGTTGCACGCCACGGGAATGACCTTGCCTCCTATTGCCGAAATGGTTAAATACTATTCCAGAACCGAACAGGTGAAAGTCGGTACTCACCGGGTTCGTACCGGGAATAAACGGGTAAAAGTGGGAACCGAGCGGGTAAAAGTGGGAACCGAACGGGTGAAAGTTGGCGAAGAACGCTATGTGTCCGGCTCCCATACTGAGCGTTATGGCTTTCTTTGGCTGAAAAAGCGAACTGTCCAGGAGTACTCGTGGCGTGATAAATATGAAACCCGCGACAAGTATGAAACTCGCGACAAATATGAAACCCACGACACATACGAGGATCGGGATGTCTATGAGAAACAAACCTATGTCGATATGCGGCCGATGGTCGCGGAGCTGGTGAAAAATTTACGCCAGTTTTCCGTTGAAAACATAGCGAAGTTTGAAGAGCTGGCAGCGGAAAACGTAAGCAGGGCAAAAAAAACCTTATTGCTATTGATGGATACGATAGACGAACGGGTTTGGGATATTCAAAGACAGTTGATAACGGCGGTTGATGACAAAAAAGAAAAGGAACGTCTGATCGCGGAAAATCGACTAATACTCGAGTGGCATGCAACCTTCAGAGAAAAATTGAACAATATTTTAGCAATCTAAATTTCATAACCTTAATCAGGAGTAAAAAATGTTAAACGTCGGAATCAGCTACAATCCGTATTTTGTCACTACCGAACTGACCTTGGATAATGTTCCGGTGGAGAAAAGCAACAAGCTGGCTTTGTTGACGACAGAGCGCCTGCAGAATTGGATCGATAAATTTTTTCCCATGTTGGTCGACTACAGCAGAGACGCTGAAATTTGCGTCTCTTTCACAGGAACTGTCCGTGATTGCGACGACATCAAATCTGCAGCCGCTGCATACGAAGATGCTCATCCAGGCAGTCGAATTATTATTGAATCGGAGTTGTGCACAGAAACCGACGAAAGTCGTTTTCATAGTTTAAAGGCATTGTTTGAAGAGGGAAAAAAAGGACCGTTTGAGGATTTGTTCAACTCCCGGGAAATGCAACAGGCTTTTGACCGGGCGACCGACCCTATTTTTGAAGTTAATGTAATTGCCACGATGTCTTCGGGGAAATCGACAGTGGTGAATGCCTTGCTAGGCTCAGAGTTGATGCCGGCGAAGAATGAGGCCTGTACGGCAACCATAGCCCGTATTCAAGATGTCGAGCATATGGCGGAATTTTCGGCGCAACGCTTCGATCGCAATGGCAATCCGATGTCCGGCGTGGAAAAAGCCCAAAAGGATCTTCTTGAAGCATGGAATGATGATCCTGCAACCCACTTGATTGAGGTCAAAGGGAATATCCCCACGGTGAAACAAACTGAAGCCTGCACAATGGTTTTCGTCGATACTCCCGGCCCCAATAATTCATGCGACGACAATCATAAAAGAACGACGCTGGAAACGATTCGCAGCAAGCCGTTGTCGATGATCATCTATGTTTTGAATGCTACGCAATTAAGTACAAATGATGACTGCTGGCTGCTGGAGCAGGTCTGCAAGGCCATGAGTTCCGGCGGGCGTAGAGCACAGGACCGTTTTATCTTTATCGCCAATAAAATCGATGCTTTCGACCCTGAAAAGGGAGATTCCGTCGGGGGGGCGTTGAACAATGTCAAGGCTTACCTCAAAAAACATGGTATCGAAAATCCGATTATCATTCCGACCTCAGCTAAATTGGCAAAACTAATTCGTCTTTCGCGTCAGGGCTGCCAACTTTCCAGAAGCGAGCGCAATGAACTTCACAGCAATATTGAACTTTTCGTTGAAGAAAGGGACATGAATATGCTTGAGCATTGCCAAGATCGATTGAGTTCAGAATCTCAACGCCGTCTTAAAAAACGGTTAACTGATGCTGCTGCCCAAAAAGATGACGAGCAGATTGCCGAAGTTCTCAGCGGCATTCCGATTGTTGAAGAATTGTTGAATGACTTTCTAGAAAAACACGCCGTTCCAGCCAAATTAAAAGATGCGGTTGATTCTTTTAATGATGTCCTGCAGAAAAGCCGCATCGCGGCAAATATGAATGAGCAATTAATGAAATCGCAACAGGAATTGGAGGAAATCAACGCCAAGCTGAAAGCATTTACAGAAGATGCCGATCGGGCGGCAGAAGCCAAGATGTATCGAAAAACAGTCAAATCTCTGAAATATGAGCTTTCGGGCAAGGCGCAGGACGCCTGTGATGAGCTCTTCGAAAGATCAGAGACCCTGATCGACCAGCTTCAATGCAGTTTTGAAGAATCCAAGGTTTCTGAAATCGAAGCCGATCGCCTGCTGAAGCAAACTTCGGAAAAATGTCAACAGTTTGAAAGTGAATTATTCGTTGAACTTTCCGAGGAACTGAAATCAGAATACTACGGCGTTATCGAAAATCTTCGCGAAGGCTACCAAGAACGAGTCGCCAAGCTTTTAAATGAAAGTTTTCCGGAAGATTCGACACTCAAAGAATTGCAAAAAGCAAATATGAGCATGCCGTCGATCAATGAGATGATTGAGTATCATACCCGCTCGGAACAAATTAAGGTCGGCACGGAAAAAGTCCGCGTTGGTTCCGAACATGTCAAGGTTGGAACGGAGCGGGTTAAAGTCGGCACCGAGCAGGTGAAAACCGGCACCCGCCAAGTTCAAACTGGTGAACATCAGGAGAGCGACTCCTCTTGGTACAATCCATTTTCCTGGGGACGCAAAAAGACGGTAAAGGAATGGGGTGAACAGGATGTATATGAAATTCAGGATGTATATGAGAGCAGAGATCGATATGAAATAAAGGATGTCATCGAAGAACGCGACGTCATGGAAACCCGCACTTTTGTTAATATGAAGCCGATTGTAAGCCAGGTCGTCCAGGAATTGCGTAAATTTGCCATAGATAATACTGAAAACTTCAAAAAACAGGCCGCCGCCAATGTGGAACAAGCCAAGAATACGTTGTTAGATTTGATGGACAACATAGATGAGCGTATTCTTAGCATTCAAAAACAACTGATGGAGGCCGAAGCCGATCAGGGAGCTAAAAACCGCTTGGTCAAGGAAAATCAGACGAAAGTGGACTGGTGTAAGCAATTTGAATCAAAACTGAAGCGAATTTTAAATATCTGAGGTGCGATATGAAATACACAGAAGCATTATCGCAAGGCATTGCCAAGAAAGATCTAAATGGCATTCGTGCGGCATTGATCGGGTATCTGGACGTGGGCGCGGATGGGGCGAATATCCTTTGCGTGGCCGACTCTGTGGCCAAAGAAATCGGCCGTGATGGAATCGATTTATTCGTGCCTGATGACGGACGATGTAATTTTGACGATATCAATTCGGATACGAAGCAAAAGTTGATCAATATCAAAGCCAGGCTCCGTTCTAACTTCTCCAGGGAAAAAATTGCATATGCCGAAAAATTATTGGCTCAAACAATTGCGCCTGACCGTGAAAATATTATCCCGATCAGCAGAAAGAACATATCTGTGACAGCTCCTGTGGCGAGTGAAAATATCAATTCTCTGCGAAGCGAAAACGAGCTGAAGTTGCCGGCTGATTTGCAAAAAGCGGTAGATGATGGTGAGCGGTCTTCCGTCATCGCTATTTTAATGGGGTTGCTGGATATTTTCGACAAAGACGAAGCGTTGCCAGTTATAGAATACGCGTCACTATGCGATAATCAACTCAAGGCAAAAGGCATCAAGCTGTTTGATCCTGATGATGACCGTATCGATTTTACCGCGTTGCCGCTAACCGACGAAACCTTGATTTCTTTAAAGGCAAAGCTGCGACTGAATTTCTCTTTGGAAAAGATGATCTTTGCGGAGAAAATCTTCCAGCTCAAGCTGGCGGAAAAACAGTCGCAGGTATCACAGGAAGCGATAACGCATGCGGCCGTGATGAAGGAAAGCACACCCGATGCGGAAGCTGCTGCCCCGGAAAATATCGAAAACGATTTGGGATATTCCGCGTCATCTTCAGAGCCTGTGCCTCCTCAGGAGTGTCCCTTCGCCGAATCAACGTCAACTCCTTCCGGTTCACGCGATCATGGATACTCTTCCTGTGGTTCCAGGGAAGAAGCTTCGGCAGACACTCCGCCTCTGGCGCGCCCCTCCTCCCGTACGAATACGTATCTACCCTCTACCAAAATAGTATATCAACCAGGGCCATTGGAATCGCTTTTTGGTAAAGTAGGACGGTTTTTCGATAAACTATTCGGGAACGAAGGCAAGAATATTCGCCGCCCGCGGCGATAAATAGTGAAGGTACAAACAATGAATATCACCAAACAAACAAACAAAATCGCCGTCGCTGAGAAATCTCAGCAGGCATGGCAAATGTTTGAGCATATGCTGTCTCGACAGTATTTGTCGTCTATTGCCGATATGCCTGTAATGATTAATCAGACCGGGCTTTCTGATATGTTGAAAACAGTCAGAATAGACAAAATAACAAGAATTCTTTACGATAAATCAGAGGATAATCTAACAAAATTCAACAACTTGTTTACCGCAATGCATTCCTCTGGCAGCGCAGTTTTTGTGCTACTGCGCAATAACGGCGATGCGACCGAAATTTATCTTGGCGTAAAAGCAGAGTCTCCGGCGATTGCCGATGAGGCAATAAATACGCTGGAAAAATCATTAAATGGTAACTTCCCGGGAATTTCTCATGAAAAACAAATGGGGGCAGCTCCTGGTATTCTTTCCGATTCACTTAGAAACGGTAAATTTGTTGCGTGTGTCAGTGGGGTACCATCGAACAAAAGCAATACTTCCGAGATGTTTTCTCAAGGACTGGAAAAAATCATTGACGCAATGGGAAATACTCCATATACCGCCTTGTTTCTCGCAAAGCCTGTAATGAGGGAAAAACTATGTAATATCGAGCGTGCATATCAAGATATGTACTCGGCCTTGTCGCTACTTAATATTAGTCAGTTCTCTCTCTCGGAACAGGAGAGCATTGCTTTCGGCAAGAATATCGGTGAAACACTCTCCAGTGCCATTTCGACCAGTATTTCCCAAGCAAGTACATACTCAAAATCAAAAAATACGGCGATAACGAAAACCGATACCGCAGCGTACGGAACCGCTGACTCTTTGTCTCAAGCGAATACAGATACAACATCAAAGAGTTCTACCGATACGCGGTCCCAGGCAGAATCATTATCATATGCACATTCTCATTCAAAAAGTGAATCAAAAACTGTAACTGAGACCACAGGTTTAAACTTCAGTGCTGTTGTTGCAGGGGCATCGCGAAGCACTTCACACGGCAAAACCACTGGAACAACAGATACAGATACCTTCACAAAAGGCACAACTGATACACAATCACATGCCGATACGGTGGGAACATCTCAGGCCAAAACTAAAACAACCGGTCAGACAACATCTGTTACAAAATCTTCTGCTGATGGAAAGTCTTTTGGGGAAGGTATTACCGAAACATCCGGTGCAACAGATACAACAGGCAAAACCGATACCAAGGCAAGCATGACCGGAACAAACGAAACCGTCAGCAGCGCCAATACCTCAACTTATAATTACAATGTAAGCGATAAGCATATCACAGAATCATTAAACCTGATTGATGAGCAACTTCTGCGGATACGCTCCGCGCGTAATTACGGAGCATGGGAGTGGGCTGGATACTTTATTGCCGATACGCCAGCTGATGCCCGAAACGGCGCTAATATTTACTCCGGCATCCTTGCGGGAGAAAAAACCGGGCTTGAACGCACTGCGGTAATCACTTGGAGCGATAAAGATTGCCCCCGGACGAAAGCGGTAAGGAACAACTTGGCCCGCTTTGAGCATCCGGCATTTTCCGGCGGCGAATATGAATTCAATGCGACATCTTTAATCACCACCCAAGAAGTTACTGTAGGAATGTCGCTTCCTCAAAAGTCGCTTCCTAATATTCCTGTCTTTGAATCAACCCATTTTGGCAGAACGGTAGCTACTTTTAAGGAAAAAGAAAATTGTCGTACCTGTGAAATAGGTTCTATTTCTCATTTGAATACTAAAACCAATCAACCAGTATCGCTGGATCTGGATTCCTTGTGTTCGCACACTTTTATCACAGGCAGCACAGGTTCCGGGAAGTCAAAAGCCGTAAACAACCTCCTTGCCAAAGCGGTTAAACAAAATGTGAAGTTTTTGGTGATAGAACCAGCAAAAGGCGAATATAAAGATATCTGGGGCGGTTTGAAAAATTGTAATGTATTCGGTACTAATCCTTCATATACAACCTTGTTGAAGCTTAATCCATTCTCTTTTCCCAAAGAAATTCATGTAATGGAGCATATTGACCGGCTCATTGAAATTCTTAACGCGGTTTGGCCGATGTATGCGGCGATGCCGGCGATTCTGAAGGATGCCATAGAAAAGACTTACGAAAGTTGCGGTTGGAATCTTCTTACTTCGAAAAATACCTTTTCCCCAGTAGTATACCCTGATTTTGTCGATGTTATGAATATTCTGCCGGCGGTTATTGAAAAATCTGAATATTCTGCAGAAACCAAAGGAAATTATACAGGGGCATTAGTGACCCGTATCCACTCGATGACCAATGGCTATTACCGCTTTATTTTTCAAAAAGAAGAAATTTGTCCAGAAACCCTGTTTGAAAAAAATACGATTGTCGACCTTTCGCGGGTTGGTTCATCGGAAACAAAATCTCTGCTGATGGGAGTACTCTTTCTCAAGCTTCAGGAATATCGGATTGCCCAAAAGAATATTCCTGATCAAAAATTGCAGCATATTACAGTACTGGAAGAGGCTCATCATCTGTTACGGCGAACAAGTATGGAACAAGGACAGGAGACGGCCAATCTCCAAGGTAAAGCCGTTGAAATGCTCACCAATGCAATTGCCGAAATGCGTACATACGGGGAGGGATTCATTATTGCAGATCAAGCACCTGGTTTGCTCGATCAAGCTGTTATCCGGAATACAAATACAAAAATTGTTTTCCGCTTACCAGATTATAACGACCGCCAATTGGTGGGCAAATCGCAGCATCTTAATGAGGAACAAATCACCGAACTGTCTCGGCTCCCTACTGGTTGCGCGGCTGTTTATCAGAATGACTGGCAAGAAGCAGTGCTCTGTCAGTTTGAACTCTTTGATCCTAATTCGCTTTACAGCATAAAGGGTGTAAAAAAATATATTCCGCCTTCTGACCCTGCAACTGAGGATGCTCGTACTAAGTCGGAAAAAATTCTATTACGCCTTTTGCTAAAAAAGATGTTTACCGGGAATAAATTTGCAATCAACTCAGAAGATCAATGGAGTCTATCAATTTATTATCCCCATATTTTGAATAACCTTAATATGTATCCAAATGCACAGATACTTGAATTGCTTAACGAAATGTTTATCAAACCTGCCCTTGAAGCAACTCCACACTTATCTAATGTACAAATGTGGCTACAGAAATTACATCACAATTTAAAATTAGACCACCGTATCTCCTGTTTGAACAATGAGGAAATGAAAAATTTGCGTTGTGTTGTATATAAAATTTTGTCGAAGTATAGCAAAAACCCGGAACAAAAACAATATTGGCTCCAGCTTATGACAAAAGAATCAGGAGATGCTTACAATGTATAATGCTATTAACAAAGCACTTGCGAATGGAGCAAAAGAAGAGATGCAGAAAAGTTTGCCTGAAACAAAAGATTTAGTTCCATCGTTCAAGCCGGAAACGTTGAGTATGGAGAAATCGGAAAATTCCGATTATCATTATTCCACTGACAAAGAGCTGTCGCGAAAGATAGAGGCAACAGAAGATGACGATTCTTCATTGTCGCCTCTCAGTAACGAAATACCTACATTTGATTCTGAAAATGTCGATGGCGATTCTTCATTGTCGCCTCTCAGTAACGAAATACCTACATTTGATTCTGAAAACGTAGAAGAACAAACAGAGAAATATGAATTAGATGAGGAGCCTGAAGCAGACAATGACTCATTAAGCGAATCCGAGGCAAATGATAACGCCGGTAGCACCAGTGATGGTACTGATAATAACACGAAAAACAATGAAGAACAACAAATTGAAGACTCAAATAGCTTGAAAAGTGAGAATCAAAACACTAATTTAGAAAACGTTCCAGAAGATGATAAACCTGAGAAAAAAGGTGGAAGCTATGGCGAGGTCTTTAAAGAGGGAGAAGGAGATACACACGAAGTTCATCATATGCCTGCCGATAGTGCATCAAATCTCGAACGGAATGATGGACCAGCTATAAAAATGGAAAAAGAAGATCACCGGGAAACCGCAAGTTGCGGTAGCTCAAAGGAAGCAAGGGAATATCGCGAAGAACAGAAAAAATTAATCGAAGAAGGAAAATTCCGTGAAGCTCTGCAGATGGATATTGATGACATCCATGAGAAATTCGGAGATAAATATGACGATGCAATAGCAGAAATGTTAGAATACGTAGATAAACTCGAAGAGGAAGGAAAAATCAATGGTTAAGATAAACGCACAACCTTTAAGTGAAGTTAACGGTGTTAAATTTGGAATGAAACGCGAAGCCGTTAGACAAATGCTCGGAGAAGCAAGAGAGTTTAAAAAATCAAAATTTAGTAAAACAACTACAGATGACTTTGGTTACTGCCATGTTTTTTATGACATAAACGATAAATGTGAAGCCGTCGAAATATTTGTAGGATCAGAGGTATCCGTAAATGGAAAAATCATATTCCCAACTAGCATTGAGGGGGCAAAAGAAATAGTTCCTGATTTAAATGAAGATAATGGTAGCTTTATCAGTATAAGCAAATCGATAGGTATTTATGCGCCATCCGGTAATATGGAAAGCATACTTTTCGGTGTCTCTGGATATTATAACTAACATATAAAATTAGGTTCAGGCCAGATTATTCCCGATGCGAAAGCATCGGGGTATTACACAAAATCTCGCACAATTCACAAACAAGCAGGGTGTAAGAATTTGGAAAGATAAGTTACAAAATTGTGCAACAGAAACTGGACCGCCATCCCCGTTGCAATTGACCGGAATAGAATGTCCAAGGCCGTGATTTTTTTGATTCAAAATTTTAATGGCGATGCTGGCTTATTCGGGCTGGGGGCGGTGTTGATGCGGACGAGGATATCTTCGAGCCAATGGCGAAAATTAACGGCGTTGGCTTTGCAGGTGGCGGCGAAGGAGTAGAGGATGGCGAGGTTCTGTCCGCCGATTTCGCTGGCGGCAAAAAGAGAGTTTTTGCGAATCAGGGAAATCGTTCGGCACTGTGCTTCGGCGGGATTATTGTCGATATTTAATTTGGGGTTGTCGAGGAATTTTTTGAGTTCGGATTCGATGTTCAGTGCGTAGTTGGCGGCTTTGGCGACGATAACGTCCTAAAAATTGCGCACATTTATGAACTGCGGGCTTGAAAGAGGGCGGTTTCGGTGTTTTTGGCTTCGGCTTTGTCTTTGGCTCCGCGTTCGATGCGGTAGAGGTCGCGGATCATATTGAGCAGCGGTGCGGCCTGGCTGAAACCGGCCTCGTGGACTTCGAATATGCGGCGTCTCAGGTGTACCCAGCAGCAGGCGGCCTCACTGGGAAGATCGCGGTAACCGGCATAGGAATCGCGGATGATCGTGCCGGAGTAGTCTCCGAGCAGAAATTGAGCGACGTCTTTGGAGCGCGACAGCAAAAAATGGAAGGTAGTCATGGGAGGGTCGATGCCGGTCATGCGGCACCAGAGGTAGACGGTTTTGCACTTGCTGTGGCCGGGGACGATCAGTTTGACGAAGGTCTCGTCGACGTGAAGGATTTCGCATTGCATGATGAGTTCGACCATCCGTGAATAGAGCACGTTGAGGCTTCGGGCGCCGTTTTTTAACAGGTGTTCCAGGGTTGACGGCGCGATTGCGACGCCTTCGGTCCCGAACATTTTCGACTGACGTTCGAGGGGGATCGCGTGTTCGGTTTTGTCGGCAATGATTTTGGCGGCAATCGAGACGTCGTATTTGGTTTTGCCGCTCGGGCTGTCGAAATAATCGCCCGGCGTGGGTGCGGTCAGCACGCCTTTGAGCGCGTCTTTCGGGTCGGCGTATTTGGCCCGGCGGTAACGAATTACATAAAGCCCGCTGCGAATGGCCAGCCGTTCGGAATCGTCATAACCGATCAGTACCATGCCCGGACGTTTTTCTTCAGGAAGATCGATGATCCGGTCTTCGCGTGGAAGATCTTCGGGGATATGCTCCCAACCGTTTTTCTCGCGTGTTTTCCGGGTGTGTTCCGCCACGGTCTGCGCCTCCGCTTCACCTCGGATTCAGCTTCAAAACCCGGCAGCATGGCCGATTTGTCGGCTTCCGGCAGCAGACGTTCGGATTTCGAACCGAAAATCTGACGCTTCAGCCAGGCATTCTCGTATTCGAGCTTGACGTTGTGTGCTTTCAAGGCAGCATTTTCGGACTTCAAGGTAGCGTTTTCAGCTCTGGCCGCAGCCAGTTCTTTTTGAGATCGACGATCTCTTCAGCTTGCTTTTGAACAAGTGTTTTCAGCTCCCCGATGGCGGCAAGCGCGTCCTCCAGGGTCGCCGCTTTCGCAGTAATCATATCAATATTATATCAGATATTTATCGCTATTACAATTAATAATTTGAATATATCGATATTTTTCCGCTTTTTATCTCGGCTCCGGCCTCGAATAACGCTTATAATACCGCTGCGGCTTGATCCCCGACAAAACCGCATAGAGTTCACGACGGTCAAACTGCACTTTTCCCTGAACCGAAAGCGGGATATTGAACCGCCCACGCTCCAATCGCTTGCCCAAATGGCATAACCGTCGCTGTCCTAGTAAATGATCTTCACCATCGTCCGCGGACGGTTGAAAAACACAAATAAATGCCCCGATAACGGATCCTCCTGGAAGATTCGTCCGATTTCTCCGGCCAAACCGTCAAACGACTTTCGCAAACTCATCGACGTGCTGCAATAATAGATTTTTACCGCCCCGGAGAAATCAAACATCAATGCACCTCCAGAATATCCAAAATCCTCCGGAGCGTTGCCTCGTCAAAATCAGGATCCAGAATAAATTCACCCCCATGAAAACGCATATGAATACCCTGCCGCGTCGTTAATTGTTCCGGCAGCGGAACCGGAATGATTTCCAGCTTGGCTTCCGCCGGAGTCGATGGCACGCCCGGTTCCAGCTTTCGCCGCCAATATTGAGCCGTCCGGTACTTCAAACCATTCTGACGGCGAAAATCAAGCAAGGCCAGATCCGAATCCCAAAATCCATACAACATCCTTCGCCAACACCGTTCGACCTGCCGCATTTTTCCTCCTGGGCAAGTTTTTCGGGGTACTGGAAGATAATTTACTGCCGCCGGCATGGCTTTCATAGATGTCCCTCACTGGGCGCTTACGATTCAACAACAAGATCCGATGGCTCATGCGTCAGGCATACGGCTTTCGCGACTACTTCTATCTCAAATTAAAGATCTTCCAGCAACCATCCCTTCGAACTCAAAAGGAGCTCTGAGTTAGGCGCAAACCGGAGAAGAGGCAAACGGAATCAATAGTTTTGAGCTTACATGAGAGGGCTCCACGTTCCCTCTGTTGAGCTCAAAACCATTGATTTTGTTTGCCTATTTCTGCTTATTGGGAAAAATAAGAATTTAGTGAACCAGAAATAACCATATATAATAATGGAAGAAGAATTCGGTTCGTTGAAGTGATGACAATGACAGTTATTACGCCAAGCTCAAATTTGGCCTTTTGCTTGCAATTTATGTAATTCGGCAAAAGTGAGTTACAATCAAGTCGTTTGAATTACAATGAGTAACGTTGGTTTTTTAACCAATTGTCGGATTCTGATCAATCCGACAGAAAACATCGCTTCGCAGCATGGAAATTTCGTCGATCAAAATGGTATCCATTGCTTGATAAAGTTGCTGTAAATGCGGATTGTTCGCAGGAAATCATCCGCTCGGCGACAGTCGAAAAAAGTTATGGACGGTGACGCCGTATAATGTGCGAAACCGGGAGAAATTAAGGAAATCGCAAGGGAGAATAATTTTTAGCAAGTTTTAAGTATTTTATAATTTGAGTTTTCTGGTATATTATAGATGATTTAAATGGATATTATATAAAGGCAAGAACCAGTATGACGGAAAACTTAAAAGTCGGAGTTCATGAAACTGCTTTGCAGGTTCCTTTGTTTACTGAATTGTATGGCTACGGACCTTTTCTGGGGCGACGCAATCGAGGAACACGCGATGCGCTTTATTGCCGGGCATTGACCTTTTTTGACGGTATGCGGCGAATTGTCCTTGTCGTAACCGATGCGGTCGTTACTGACGATGAGGAAGCCCGTAAATTGCGGGCAGAAATCGTACACGAACATCAGATCGCGCCGAATGGGATCATGTTTGCCGGTACTCATACGCATTCGGGGCCGGCCATGTCGTTTGGCATCGGCTGGGGTGAGCGTAGCGGGGAATATCTGACGCATTGGCGGCAAACGGTTCTCGACACGGTGCGGGAGGCCATTGCCTCGGAGGAGCATGTCACCGCTTATGCCGGCAGGGCTATACTCTCGCAAAAACTTGGGGTAAACCGGGTTGCCGAAGGCGGTCCGACGGACTCCGCGATTCGTTGGGTACGTTTTTGCCGGCCGAATGGTTCCACCAAGGCGTTGCTGCACAATCATGGTATGCACGGGGTGGTTTTCGGCAGTAAAATGTTATTGGTTTCTGCGGATTGGATGGGCGAGGCCAACCGTTTGATCAAAGAGCGCAAACTGGCCGACACGCCGGTATTTCTGTATGGCGCGGCCGGCGATATCAATACCGAGCCGTGTTGTCTGGACCTTGAGGCCGGCGGAAAAGAGCTGGAAAGAATCGGCAAAGCCTATGTGGATGACCTGGAAAGGAGTTTGAATGAAGGTGGTAAGGCGATTGAACTGCTGCCGCTCCGGGCGGTATTGAACGGCCTGGAATTGCCGACCGTACAGGAAACGCCGGAGGAAATGCGGAAGAATGCGGAGGTGATCCGGGAGGCAAAAGCATTTCTGGCGGATCGCTTTGAGGAAATGGCGATTTTGGCGGAACAGGGCGAAACATTTCGGACGGCGTCCGATTTCCAGGTTTTGCGGATGGGGGAGCTGGTGCTTTACACGTTTCCCGGGGAGCCGTTTTATGAGCTGGGGCAAAGGGTTATGAATGAGAGTCCTTATCCGTTTCCGTTGGTCTGCGCCGTGGCTAACGGCAATAACCGTTATTTTCCTACCGCCGCGACATACCGGATGTTTCCGGACGGCATTGCCTCCAGGAACCGTGGTTACGGTTTCTATGAAATTTACCAGGGAGCAGGATGTTTCAAGCAGCGCTACCGGGAAAATATAGCCGATTATATTGTTGACCAGCTACTGAGCATGACCCCCGAATAATGGAGTTGAAGATGACTCAATGAAAGAATGGCCGGTTTTTTTCGCAGAGTGGTAACCGTGGGGGATTGTCGCCGGGCATACCCATAGTACAAGCACAGATTTGATGAACGGAAAATTTCAACTGCCCGCGCCGGGTTTCCTGAAAAACGGAGAATTTCTGGAGCTCAATTTCATGTCTATGGAGCCTGGATATTGACCTTGCTCATTTTTCGCCGCCAGATCGAAAATGCCGACGGACCGGCAAAGCCAAGCTCGCGTGCAATTTCCTTTTGGGAATAATTCAACTGCTGCAATCGCTCCATTTCATCAATCCGGCAGGAGTCGATGTATTGCTGGATGGTGCAATTCGCATATTGCTTGAAGACACGGACAAAGTGATAACGGCTGTAGCCGGCGCTCCGGGCCAGATAATCGATATTGACGCCGGAGCGAAAGTCTTTTTGAATCCGGTCCTTGGTTAAATCGACAATGGACTGAAGATAGTCCTGTTGGTTTGAATGAGTCGGATTTTCCAGCAAACGGCAAAAAATGATTCCCAGTGCCAGTCGCAATTTCTGCAAACCGCAGAACCGTGCGAAATCGGAATCAGCCTGGTTATACTCGTCCCATAGGCGGTTCAAGTTGATTTCTGATGTGACTGAGGTGGCGGTCCAGGCAAAGATTTCAAATTTCCTGCGATTGATCCGGGTACACCGGATGACTGTTTTCATTGAACCGGAATAGATCCAAATATGAAAGAGTCCGGCAGCATCCGGTGTATAATAATTTTCATGCGGTATATGGGAGTCTATCAAGAAAACGGCCCCGGGCGGACAGTCATAAAATTTATTATTGAACGCATAGGTATATTGACCGGAAACGGTCATCAGAATTTCCCGCATCGGGTGGGAATCGAGTTGTTTTTCATGCAAATTTCCTCCTTCCTGCTCCAGAATGCTGTTACGGGTTCTTGCCGTAATGAATTGCCATTTCTCAGGAGAAAGCAGAAGTTCTACGGTTTGTTGGTCAAAAATCTTGTTTTCCATAAAAATACAGTAACTTTTGAAAAAAATCAGCAAGTTTTCGATATTGCGTTTCAATCGTTTTTCCGTTATAATATAATCGGAAGCTACCAATAATTCAACAAGTTCGAGGAAAAAACAGCGAAAAAAAATCAGAAATAATTTTTGCATGCTAAAAAAACGTCGCTGA
>JBEBXH010000030.1:0-62657 GCA_040391785.1 Victivallis vadensis | reverse complement strand
AATTTGGCTTCCGCTCAGATTAGCGCGAAGAATATTCTGATTTTTTGTGGCTGACGTGCGGTTTATATTATAACAATCAAAAAATATGGCATCTCCCCAAAAGCGGCGACCCCGCCAGATGTCGGATTTGACAAAATTTTGAATCTGCTAATAACTTTCCGCTGTTTTTCGGACCGATTCAAGCGGCTGCAAAACGTGATAAGGGCGGACATCATCGTCGACAAGCTCAATCTTTGACGGAATGAAACATTCCATGAAAATATTACCCTAAATAAAGATAATATTTCCACGTGGTTATAAAAACTTTTTTTCTGTGTTTTTGAAGCGATATTTTGATTTTACGACTGGCAAAGTATAAAATTAATGCTAAGTTACCTACGTCTATGTTTAAAAAAATTTTGCGTTAATATAAGGTGTCATAAATGACTGAATCGTCTACAGATAAGGTAAAAAGACTCGGGCATTTGTTCAATCAGATCAATCTGAATTTGCGGCCCAAACTGATTCTTATTTTCTTCGGGGCCATGATTATCCCGATTGTCCTCCTGACCGTCATCGCGTTGACGCAGATCACCGCGATGGGGCATAAATTGCGCGATATCGCCGTGGACGACTCCACCAAGGCGCTCAACGACGGAGCCCGCGAAGGCATCGAGCGGTTGACCACGGACACGGCGATCGATGTGGCGCTTTTTCTCCATCAGCAGGATCAGAATATTCTCAGGCTGGCAAGAATCACACCTTCCGAAAAAACCTTCAAAAACTTCTGCGAAACCAGCAACGGACGGCTGACGAAGCAAGGCGAATGGGTGCTTGCCGAGGACGGCATGTCCTGGGTGGAAGAAATCAGCCACATCCACGAAGAACCCGAAGGAAAATCATCCAACCGGGAAAACAACGACGTGCTCTACGGCAGCGGCTTCAATTACAGGGACCCCGAATATACCGTAAGACACCATGAGCTCGTGCCGCTGTATGATGAAATTACCTTCATCGACACCAATGGGCAGGAGCTGTATAAATACGTGGCTCCGAACTCGCGCAAAAAGCACTATCCGCTGAATCCCGCTCTGGTGAATGTTTCCGACAGAGCCAATACCTACATCAAGGCCGAGACCTATTTTGAGGAGTTGAAGAAACTCAAAATACACAAGGACGGCACCAGGGATATTTACGTTTCGGACGTCATCGGGGCCTATGTCGGCACGAATTATATCGGGATGTACACGCCGGGCGTGTTGAAAAACAACGTTCCGAAAACCCATCCGAATTATGATCAACTTCAGAAGATCGCCGCCCTCCCCCCCGACCAGTTTCTTGAGGAGGCCAAAAAGCAGGCCTACTCCGGGCAGGAAAACCCCCATGGCCAGCGTTTTGAGGGAATCGTGCGCTGGGCGGCGCCGGTCGGGGACGACGATGGCAAAGTCATCGGTTATGTCACTTTTGCCTTGAACCATGACCACATCATGGAATTTGTCGACTATATTACCCCGATGAACGAACGCTATACCCATTTGCCCAACGCCTATGACGGCAATTATGCTTTTATCTGGGACTACAAATGCCGCAGCATCTGCCACCCCCGGCATCACTCCATCGTCGGTTACAACCCATTGACGGGTGAGCCGCAGGTGCCGTGGCTGGAGGGAAGCGTCGCACTTGAACGGGATTATGCCAATGGCGGGTTCAAGAAAGAGGAATACGAACCGGGGAAATTCCGGACCATCCCCATCCTCGACGCCGAAGGAAAAAAACAACTCGCGAAAGACTCTCCGTATTTTTACTGGAGCACCGCCGGCGGCGCCGAATGGCTCGCCGCCAATCCCGCGTGGAACAAGCTCAGCGACAAACCCGCCGGTATGAGCTGGGGCCGGTTTTTGAAAGAAAACATCGACAACCGGGAGATCCTGCCGCAGTTCGGCGAAAGGATCCTGAGGGATGAAAAGGGCAATCCAGCGAAGAATGCCGCCGGGGAATTCATCCTCGATTACCAGTCGCGCGACAAAACGCCCGCCGCCGCGCTGACCAGGGCGGGCTTCGTCGCCCTCGACGGACGGTTTCTCAACAACGCTCCGCAGTGCACGGGCTGGATGGACCTCACCGAAAACGGCGGTTCGGGCTCGTTCTATATTCTATGGAGCGGGCTTTACAAGCCGACCACCGCCGGCGCGATTCCCTATTATACCGGGCAATACCATCCGGACGTGCGGGGCAACAAACGCGGATTCGCCTTCGTCACCATCGGCGCGGGAATCGAGGACTTCATCGAGCCCGCCGTAAAGACCAAAATAACGATCGACAAAGCCATCGACTCCAATTTGCTGAACAATACCTTCCAGCTCGGCGGCACTGCAATAGGCATGGTCGTACTGGTTACTCTGACCGCCATTCTGCTGTCTTCTTATCTGACGGGCAATCTCAAGCTGATCCTGAACGGTATATTGCGCTTCCGCTCGGGATCGCGGCAGTTCCGGCTGCGGTCGGGCATCAAGGACGAATTCGGGTTGCTGGCCGATTCCTTCGACGAGATGGCCGACAGCATCGAGGACAGCATCAAGGAACCTCTCTCCATCATCGACAAGGACCGCAATGTCATTTATATGAACTCCCACACTCTTGCCATCATCGGCAAATCCCTGGACGAGGTGATCGGGAAGCCTTACAACGACATGAGCCTCTATCCGCATGATTCCGAATACGATCCGATCATCGCTTTGGAACAGAACCGGGAGCCGGCCGTGTTTTACCACAATACGAGCAAGCGTTATTACCGGGGCAACGCCCATTACCTTTTTGACCAGGCCGGCAAAGAAAACGGTTATATCATCGTCACCAACGACGTGACCGAAATCGAAGAACGCCAGAAGGCGGAGCAGATGAACCGCGCCAAGAGCAACTTCCTGGCCAAAATGAGCCACGAAATCCGCACGCCCATGAACGCGATCATGGGCATCTCCGAAGTCCAGCGGCAAGGTGAAAATCTGGTGCCGGATACGTTGGATGCTTTCAACAAAATTTACGAGTCCGCCGATCTCCTGCTGCGAATCGTCAACGACATCCTCGACCTCTCGAAAGTCGAGGCCGGCAAAATGGAGATCACACTCGATGAATACGATTTCCCCAGCATGCTCTGCGACACCGTACAACTCAACATCATGCGCATCGACACTAAGCCCATCGATTTCAAGATCGGGGTTGACGAAAATCTGCCGTCCCGCCTGGTCGGCGACGAATTGCGCATTAAGCAGATTCTGAACAATATTCTTTCCAACGCGTTCAAATATACGGACAAAGGCACGGTGGCGCTGACGATTTTCGCCGAACCGGGCAAGAGCGGCGATCCGACCGACGTGACGGTGGTGTTTCAAGTGAGCGACACGGGCTGGGGAATGACGCTTGAACAGACTCAGAGGCTGTTTGACGAGTATTCCCGTTTTGCCCCGCAATCCAACAAGGTGGTCGAGGGCACCGGCCTTGGCATGAGCATTACCCAGCACCTGATCCATTTGATGGGTGGCGAAATCAGCGTGGAAAGCGAAAAGGGAAAGGGCTCCGTTTTCACCGTCCGGCTGCCGCAGCGCGACGGCAAAGCAGGCACGATCGGGCGCGAGCTGGCGGAGAAAATCAAAACCGACCGCTTGTTCAAACCGTCGCAGATTAAAAAGGAACCTGTCATCAGGATGCATGCCCCCGAGGCGAAGATTCTGGTGGTGGATGATATCAAGGTCAATTTGCTGGTCGTCAAAAAGATGCTGTCGCTTTACGGGATTTCCGCCGACACCGCCATGAGCGGGCTCGAGGCGATCAACAAATTGGAAAGCGGCTCCCGCTATGACATCGTTTTCATGGACCACATGATGCCGGAAATGGACGGCATGGAGGCCGTGAAACAAATCCGCGCAATGAGCGCCAAAGATCCTTATTTCAAAGACCTTCCGATCGTGGCCCTGACCGCCAACGCGGTCAGCGGGATGAAGGAAATGTTTTTGGCAAACGGCTTCAGCGATTACTTGTCCAAGCCGATCGAGCTGAGCAAATTGAACAAGATCCTGGAACGCTGGATTCCGGAAGACAAAGCACGTTAAACAGCGAGGACGGTTCGCGGCGGATCACTTCAGCAGTGTATCCTTGTGCGCATAGGGATTATCGAGCAGTTCGGCCGGCTGGGCAGCGATGACAAAAGTCTGGGAATAATACAACCTCCCGGAAAGCCGCCGGACGGCAATGCCGTCTTCCGGCGCCCTGCCCTCTTTTGTTATTACGGTTTGAGCACTTCAATAAGTTTACTGCGCCATTTGGCAATGATTACTTCTCTCTCCTGCGAATTACTGCTACCTGTAACCTCATCAGCTGCAGTCCTGGCCAATTGGTATCCGGTTTCGCCTTGGGCAGCTACTGCCTCAAGCAAAAGATAATCTTCAAGTCCGGCACGCCATTGACGCCAGCGCCGACTCGGAATCCAATTGCCGACGTGGTCAGCATAGAATAAGCCATAATTTTGACTATTCGGGCGGGATCGCAGGGATGAAGTTAAAGCAGCCCACATATAAACCCCATTTAAGCGATACTTCCACGCAAACCACGGCAAACTGCGGCAAACATCCGGAGACTGTTCAGGAGCGGCCCCGGCATTATAGCACCAGATCGGATAACCAGAGTCCCGCATAGCAGCAAGTGAAGCTTGAAACCGCTCATTGGCAAGAGTGCTTCCTGCGGGACACCAGAAGTCAACATACTTCTGGAATTGCCGGACAGTATCAGCATGTTCGGGAATATGATCGGAGAAAATTCGTACCGAAGGATTATGTTTCTTTATTGCTGCTGCAGATGAAAGGAATTGTTTATCGAGCACTTCATCATAGATATGCAATATCCAGTTATCATAACCGAGTCCCATGGCTTGCATTTCTGCCACCAATGCATCAAGCCAGGGATTAAAGTTTTCCTGCCAGCCATTTGCCTGACGAACAAACCATATTTCAATAAGCAGAGTATACTCATTCGGCTTGAGTCGTTCATTCAACGATGTGACCAAACGCTTGAGAGGAGAAAAATCCTCGGTCGAACGCAATGCCACATGAAAGACATTGACCCGAGCATCCAGCAAAATGTCGCGCTTTTGCGGGCTGATTGAAGCAGTGTAATCACAATTGAATACAGACAAAGGCATTTTCAAGGGCAAGGTATGATCCAACACTTCAACTGAAATCGGCATTTCTTTGATCTCGAAATTACCGGCCAACGGGGTGAGACGCACCATGCCAGTATATGTGCCGGGAGCGATGCCGGAGCTGGAACAGGAGAGCATCAGTCCGCGCATGGAGCCGGGGGCCACATCAATAACGGTGTCAGAGGATATTTGCACTGGATAGTCTGGAACGGTATCGGCGGCGACCAGAAGATGCGGCACAATCAACTTTGCCGCCTCTCCTGATACCGACAATTGGAAACGTTGCGTCGCAGGGGCAATATTGCCGATAAGGAGCAATGGATCAAGAGCGGCATTTCCTGGAAGCGTGATATGCAACTTGTCGGAATTAACTGGCGACAACAATGAAGATTCCGTAAAAGTATAAGTATCTTCTTTGATCTGCCAGAAAATTTGCCCTTGCTCAACAAATTGGCACCGTTTTTGGATTTCGAGAAAATATTTTCCCTGTTCAGTTGCCGGTAGTTTAAGTATTTTAAGGAGTTCCGTGAAATTTTTCAATCGTTCAACCACCGCCGGATCCTTCATCAGGCCCGCCTGCTTCCATAAGCGTTCTTCCGTCGCTTTCATGACGGCATACTTCTCTGAGGAAACATTTGCATTACTTCCTGCGATATCTGCGGGAAACACCAAACGGGTATAATCATCCACCACCGTAGGAACTTCAATCGGCTTTTCCTGTGAGGACAACGCCTCAATCCGGATTGCGTCGATCACAACCCAACTATTCGGCGATTCATAATCAATGCCGATAGCCACACCTATATCCTGCTGCTGAGATTTACGGGTCAATTGAACAGAGATGATATGCCGCGAGTTCGAGTTCCTGCCGCGAGATTCGGCAAATGCGCTGGGCGCTCCTTCACCCCAGATATATCCCTCGGTCAATACCAACCGTAACCGGGCCGGCTGTGGAGTTCTGACCCACGCCGTCACCCGAACTGATTCAACTCCTCGCAATGAAGCCGACGATAGCTTGCGTCGTAAAAAAGTCCAGCTTTTTCCTGAGCCCGAATTCAGCAATACAGGCTGGCGGTAACTGCCGCTTAGCTCTGCATCAACGACCCGGATATTTCCGGAGCCATCTCCTCCCCGGCTCTGCGTCCAGCCAGCCAGATCGCCAAGACCGGAGACAAATTCACTATGCAGAATTTCGCGACCAGAGACAATAATTCCAATCAATAATAATAATACTATTCCTAAACGCTTTGTCATAATTCTATATTCCATGATTAATATCGTTATTTACCGGCAAACCAATCCCGTTCATAATCTCCATCCCATAGATTGTACTGGAAAAATCGCCCTACCCAATTATCAAACCTCACATTAAGTCCACCAACATGTCCATCATACATGCAAATATTAGTTCTGAAACCATGATAATTCCCGAGTCGTCCATACCATCCATCCCCCCAGCCGTTATGGCAGATCCAACCCGTTTGCTTGGGGCCGGAGAGCGCTGAATCGGCGACCATGATCAAGTTGGAGGGATCACGCACCTTTATTGCATTCGCCGTCAACAATGATACAGAGGCTCCATAAGTATTTTCTTTATGACTGTTAACATATTCTCTAATATTTTTACCATCCGCAGTTAAATTGGTTCGCGATGGTCCGGAAGGGCAATAAGTCACCGGATCCGGTATATAATCTTCATATTCAAGATAAGTCGGCGTAACGGGACGCGCGTCAAGGACGCCGCCGACAAAAGCCTTGCCGGAACGCAAACTGCCATTATGATCATTTGAATACAACATATACGCCACTCCCAGCTGCTTTAAATTGCCGATACATTTAGTGGATTTTGCTTTTTCCCGGGCCTTATTCAAGGCCGGCAGCAACATCGCCGCGAGTATTGCGATAATAGCAATCACTACCAGAAGCTCGATAAGTGTGAATAATTTTCTCATTTTTTATTCCTTCCTTTCGTGTTTGGATTAGGATGATTCACGTATTTTCAATTCTACCGGGAGAATTCTGCAGTCTCCCGGATACGAATGCCCGATTTCAGTCAGCAGCTTAACCGCTTCGATTCCCAGCTGGTGCCGCGATACGGACACGCTGGTCATGGTCGGACTGAGCCGCTCGCACATTTCCAGATCGTCGAATCCGACGATATAAATATCTTTGCCGATCCGCAATCCCAACTGCGAAGCGGCCTCGTAAACCAACCGCGCCCAGGCGTCGTGCATGGCGAAAATCGATACCGGACCATTCACCCCGGAGAGAAATCCCATCAGCGGACGGCTGCAGCTTTCGGCAAAAACCTCAAAAGGTTTGAGCTCCGCCAATTTGTCTTCCTCAATACCGGGAATCAAATATTGATCGATATTCAGGAACCCCGCATTAAGCATGGCGTCGCGCCAGCCTTCGTAGCGTTTCAGCACGCTCACCGGACTTTTCAGCCCGAAATAATAGACCGGCTGCGGGTGGCACGACAGCAAGTGCCGCGTCGCCAGCATCCCCCCCTGGTAATTGTCAAACACCACCGCCGGAGCCTGCAGCCCATCGATATAGCGGTCGAATTGGACCACTTTTATTCCCCGGGCGACCAGTTTCTGCAGAACCTCGAGTTGCTCCGGAGTTTCCATCGGCGCCAGCGCCACGCAAGTGCAATCAGCGGGAATTTTCTCCAGCGTCTGCAGCAGTATTTCCTCATTCTGATTCGCCATCCGCTGCACGACTTCAAAACCCGATTTCGAAGCCTGCTCCAGAATCCCGCTCAAAATATCAAGTGTAAACGTATCGTCGGCCCAGCGGATGAATAAAATTTTCTCCTGCATACGACCCTGGCGACCGGGTAAATCAAGGGAAAAAGTCTTGTTCAGCTTGACGCCACGACGCGGCACCCGGCTGATGCACTCCGATTTCTGCAGAAAATCGAGCGCGCCGCGCACCACCGTCCGCGAAAACCCGAACTGCTCGGAAAGCGCCAAATCGCTGCCGATATATTCGCCGGGCTTCCACTCCAGTTTTTTCAGCTTGCTATCCCACAGCTTCAACAGATTCTGCTGGGCGCGGGTAACATCGTTTGTCAATTTAAGTACGGTCATAAAATCATTTTCCCTTAGCATAAATCTATTATAACGGCAAGACATCAAAAAGTCAATAGAGAAACATTAAAAAACATTAAAAAACATAAACTGACAACATAAAACCATATCACGTTTGAAACTGGGGAAATGCGTGGGGACCGCCCGCCTTGTAAATCTACTCCAGATACAAGAAACAGAATTTTATCTCAGGATTTTGAAGGTGCGGCTGACCGGTTCGGCGGACTGGATTTTCGGCTCGATTTTCCGGCCGTATTGATACGCCGTCACTTTGACCTCGACCGGCCCGGCGGTGCACTTCGGCAGTTCGGTGAAATGCAGTACACCATCCATCAAATAAGCCGGGCCGTAATCGATGTAATATTCGACCGGAATTCCAAGTGAACTTGCGGCTTGAAGTTTGAGCTCTTTGATCCCTGCCGGTACATCGGCAAGTGCCGGAAATTCAATGATTTGCGGCGCGCCTTCGGTATTTTTCAGCGGAATCCGCACTTCGGCGGGGATTTCGCTGCGCCGGAATTCGCCGTTGCCCGAATATTCCAGAATCACGGCAATCGAATTGCTGCGTCCGCTGCGATTAATGCCATAGCGGTCGAAACGCACCGCGGCATAGCCGTTATCGAGAATCTCAACCGGTCCGCAAATTCGCCGGATGGCGGCGCGCCCGGAATCGGCGGGAACCTCCAGCGTTTCGCCGGGCTTCATCCCGGCCCAACCGGCCTGACGGCCCTCCGGCGCACTCTTCAGCAAGGTGCTCCCGAGCGAAAAGCGCTGTCCGTCCGCCTCCGGCTCGAATGTGAGCGCAAAGCCGACATGCCCGCCGCGATCCGGCACGACCCGACCGTTCTGTACAAAGGCGGCGATACTGTGTTTTTTATTATTCTGCGCGGTATCATGCGCCTGAATCAGGCGGCCGATGTCTTCGTTGAAAACCCAGTTGCCGTCATCGCGCGGATATTTCCCGACCGGGGCACTGAGTGCCAGCGGCGGC
The DNA here is from genome assembly GCA_040391785.1 of Victivallis vadensis. GTDB lineage: Bacteria > Verrucomicrobiota > Lentisphaeria > Victivallales > Victivallaceae > UBA5239. The sequence goes on along the minus strand of JBEBXH010000030.1, from coordinate 53,401 downwards.
GCATCGTAACGCCAGAAATCGATGTACCAGCCATTGGCGGGATCGACCTTGACCAGCGGCAAACCGCCGTTCGGATTGCGGAGTTTGTCCGCAGCGGCCACCCACGCGCCCAGAATGTCGCAGGTGGATTCGGGAAAACCGAAATGAGTCGAGCCTGGATCGGCAAGAATGGTGAACGGCACCTCCGGGTAGCGGGTCCGGAAAACCGGCGTCCGGCGGTTGTTGCGCCCGCTGTTGCCCTCGCTGTCGCGATGAAGCAGCGGAATGCCCTTCATTTTCTCGAGATCCGCCGGCGTCACGAACGGATGATCGTACAGCGTGTTCTGCTTGCCGACGCACAACGTATTGCCATCGTAGCTAATGGCGCCGACCGCCCTCTCCGGCCGCCAGGCCGCCAACTCGTAACCGAAATCCGCCATCGCCGAATGCCCGATGCCGATGAACGGAATATCGCGGAAATAAGCCAGTCCGGTACGCCCGGCCAGCGAGTCAAACACCTGCTGCATTTTGGCGCTGTTTTCCGGAATTTTGTGGTCGAAATGACCGCCGAACATACCCACATTGATCCAGACGCAGCCCCAGCCGATGGCGGCGAGATGCTTGCGGAATCCCGGATCTTCCAGAATCGGGCGCTCCGCCATGTTAAACTGGCCCACGACCACGCCGCGCAGTTTAGGAGCCTCCGGCGGCACCCAGAGAAATGCCACCACCGGTCCGCCGGTTTCGCGGTTCTCCACGTTAGCGACTTCTGCGGCGTATTGCCAGACCGCAGTATCGAGTTTCCGCCCCGCAAACGGCGACTTGAACGGAGCAATCTCCGCCGCCGAAAGCGAAATAATCAACAGGACGGAACAAAGCAATATTCTCATGATTAAAGACTGTTTTTAAAGGTGGATTCGGTTCGGGTTTGGCCGTCTTTTTCTTCGGACATTTCGAGGGTGATGTTTTTGCCGTCTCCGTCGAAATTTTTCAGCGTGAACGTGTGAACCCGGCCGTCTTTCAGGCGGACGGTCAGCTTATCGGCGGATTCAGCCTCGACCGCAGCAATCACGCTTTCCTTTTCAAACGGCTCCATGATCGACAGGAACCGGGCGGTTTTGCCATGCTGTTTGAGGCCGATCGTGACCCGCCGCTCCGCTTCGTTTCCGACCGGATAATCGCCGCCGACCGCGGCCTTCAGTCGTACCGCGTTGAGCCCGGTCAGGTCATAGGTATAAACGGCGGGTTCTTCGGTCTTCGCCGGTTCGGCGGGCAATGCAAAGGCGTAATTGTGACCGGCAATATTGATTTTGCCATTGCCGTAATCTTTGTTCGGGCCGAAGTTGTGGAGCCTCACATTTGCAGCAGCCGGTTTCAAATCGCTCAGCTTGAGCGTTTTGCCATCCGCGGTTTCGATGACGGGTTCGCCCCAGAAAATAGTGAGGGGCCTGCCGCGCCATTCGATCGCGGTGGATAATTCGAGTTTCTTGATTCCGGTAATATCGAGGTCGATTTTACCGTCGCCGAGTATCCAGGCGCCGAACTTGCCTTCGCGCAGGATTTTGCCGTCGCCCTTGACGTTCCAGGTCAGATTCCGTTGAGTGCCGTGGTCCTCCGGAGCGAGGCCGGTGAAAAGTTCGCGGCTGTCATTCGGCCAGGCGTAATGCAAATTGATGAAGAGGTTGCCGTCTTCGCCGCTGATCCGGGTTCCGGCGTTGTCGGCGCCTTTGCCGAAGCGGGTCAGGAATTCCGCCTTCGCTGTGCCGCGAACCTTGTAGCGGTTGATGTCGGTAATGAGCTGCGCGGCGCTGGCCGGGTCGTCCGTCAACTGAGCGGAGTGCGCCGACAATTCTTTCTCCGGCGCGCTGATCGAGCGCAATCCTTTGATCTGATGAAGCAGGTCGAAATCGTGTTCCTGTTCGCCTTTCAGATAGTCCGCGATCACGATATAATCATCGGTCACCGCCATCAGCCGCCGCTGCAGCACCGGCTCGGTGAACCCGGTCAGCACGCCGAACGGCGGCGGATTTTCCGGGGTCGGCATGAAACGCGCCTCCGCTTCGGTTTTGGCCTTGAAACTGTCGAAGCCCATGGTATAGCGGAGCCCGCCGTAGGGCGGGTAGCTCCAGGCGGCGGTGGTCTCGACGCAGCCGGCCTGCATCAGTTCGCCGGTGTGGAAAAGGCGGCGGACGCTGTCGGCGGCTTCCTGCTGTTTCAGGTCCACCGTCACCATATTTTTGGACACGGAACTCTGGACGTAAAACGCGTACATGAACGGCGCGTAGCTGTACCAGACCATTTCCGGGTTATAAAACGAGCGCCCGTAACGCATCATCGAGAGCAGCCCGGTAAGATCCCAGTGGCCGTGATATCCGCCGTGGGTACCGTATTTGAGGACGGCCTGAATCCGCTCGCGCGGGTCCTTCTGGGTGGAGCGGAGCATCAGCACGCCCGCGTTGTCGCTGTAAGCGGACCCCTTGCCGATTTCAATCGCATTTTCCGGGAGTTCGCCGACGCCGTAAATCAGGTTGTCGCGATGTTTTTCCATCTTGATGAATGCCGCGAAGCGCGGATCACGAAACGCATAATAAGCGAGCTCGAAACGGCCGCCGCCGACCCGGTTTTCGGTGGAGTCGTTCATGCCGAACATCCAGCCGCGATAGTCGAGAAACGGCAGCAGCGCTTCGGACATATCCTTGATACGGACAAACGGTCTGTCGATATTTCCGCGAATCCGGAAACTGTGCCCGTGATCGAGATTCCGGCTGATATGCTGTTCATCTTTGCCGCTTTTTTTGTAATCCGGGAACTGCAGGAAATTGACCGCGATTTTCTGTTCCAGCAGCGAATAACCGAACGGATTCAGCGCCAGCGCAATCTGCGTAAACTGTTCGGCGCACCAGAGGTTGTAGCTGACGGTACACTCATACCACCAGCCGTCCGACATGGTGTACGCCGCGAACTTGTCCATCAGCATCGACGGTGCATAAAGCATATGGTCCACCAGCGCGAAATCCTGAAGCGCCAGCGCGCTGAAAAAGGCCCCGGTCTGCGAGGAAACCGCCCAGTTCGCTCCGCTCGGCGCGGCCCATTTGGCGGCGCCTTCCGCGAAAATGCGCAGCGTGGCGTCGATCTGCCCGCAATCCTGTTCGGAAAGAACACCGGAATCGCGGATCATGTCATACGCCTGGGCCAGGTGCTGGAAAAAGTGCCCTTCCTGTACCGCAGATTGATTTCCCGCCTGGCGGGTGACCGGGTAGCCGTCCTGCGGATTGGAAATCATCAGCAGGAATTCGCGAACTTTAGCGGCATATTTTTGGTTACGGAAAAGCTGCCAGGCGATTGCCGTGTTCATCAGATTGCCTTCTTCGGTAGTCGAGGTCAGACAGGGGCGGCGGGTGTCGCCGCTGATGCGGTAAACGGCCCGTTTCGGCGGCCGCCACATATTGGCGTCGACCCGGTAGCGCTCGGCGCGATCTTTGGCCCACTGGTATTTCTGTGCTTTTTCGCGGACTTCCTGCCAGCCTGCCGCGGTATGGATCAGAAAGGGATGCAGCATGGCGCTGGTGGTGGTCAGCTCAACCGTCCGCGACGCCGCCGGATTGGCGGAAGGCAGGATGTGGATCAACTGTTTTTCGCGTCCGCCCGGCGGAATTTTTTCCGCCACGGTCACGGTAATGGCGACCTCGGCTTTCTCGCCGGGCTTGAGCTCGATTTCTGCCGGTACGATCTTGACTTCCATGGCCTCCCAGCCGTGCCGGCTGCGGGAAAGGAAAAGCTTCTGCGGAATCTGCTCCGTATTGCTCAGCGTCATCGGATAAGTGACGCTCTGACCCGGTTGGCACGGCTTGGAGCGAACCGGCAGTTCGGCATGAAAGGAAAGTCCGGGAAGAAGGCGAACCGATTCCAGATTGATTTTTTCCCCTTTGGCTCCGGCGAAGCGAAACGCCAGCGATTTGATTCCGCGAAGCACGATGCTGTCGGAGGCGGGCGTGTTGAATCCGGCGAAGGGCACGATCACCTTTTTGCCGGTGAGCTTCATTTCAATCGTTCTCCGGTCGCGCGCTGAATCGAGATTCTTGTCGCTCAAACGCTCCGGCGAAGCAATCACTTCAAGGCTGGTGCCCTCTACGTTGCCCGAAAATTCCAGTTCCAGCCCGTAAAGCTCCATCAGGTCGATCACGCTGTCGTTGACCGGCTGGCTGGCGGTTCCGGCCTGCGGACCGTCGGGCTCGGTGAAAATGATCGCGCCCGGCACGGATACGCTTCTGGCCGAGTAGTTTTTCCAATCGCCAAACTGCCCGATATCGGTTTTGACACGGATAACGGCGGCGTCATAAACTTCACCGACCGAACATTTTTCATCATAAGCGCGAAAGGTGATCGTCACCTCCCTTTTGCCTTTCAGCAGTTCCGGCGGGATCCGGTAATATTCCTCGAAAAAGTTCTGCGCCAGATTCCGGTTCAGCCCCTGCACCATCAGCGGAGTGTCATCCGCCAGTACCCGGAACAGCAGATTCTGCCCTTTGGCCGGGCCATTTTCGCCGGAGTATTGAACGGCCAGCTTCTGAGGAGTGCCGGAACCGTCCACATTCAGTTTGAAGGAAAACTCGCCGCCCGGTTCCGTGATCCGGGCCTTTTCGCCGCGAAACCCGGTGACGACCGAGCTCCGGTCGCTTTTGAACGTTTTGTCCAGGTTCGCCCGGTCAATGATATAGGGTGTTACCCGCTCCGGCAGAGCCGCCGGAAGAATGAATGCATATACGCTCAGTAAAACAGCCGGTATTATTTTTCGCATCAGATGGTTTCCTTTTTGTCGTCATACGCCATGCCTTTGGCCATGTAATATCCTTTGTAAAACGGATTTTTGATCCAGGAAAGCGGTATTTTTTTGCCTTCCTTTTTCAATGCATCGATTTTTTTCTGGACTTCCAGATCGGCGAGGTATTTTGCGCGCAGTTCCGGGTTGCGTTTGATCGTTTCCTGGAATTCATCCGTGTAGCGTTTCTGACCGTACACGACCGCTTCCTCGGCAGTGGACTGGCCGGCGCTGAACCGCTCGAGCGAATACCCGATCCAGTTGCGCCCTTCCGTCGGCACATACGGCGAATACGGCATGGCGTAGGCGATGCTCAGCGCCCATTTCAGTTCATTGGCATGGAGGTTGCCCTCATTCTGGTAATATTTCGGAGCGAGGAAATCGGGGTTGTCGATGGCGTATTTGGGGTTCGGCGGCAGCCCGTCGCCGGTACGGATGATCAGGTCATTGTAATCTTTGTCGGCCAGGTATTGGAAAAACAGCATGACCTCTTCTTTGTGTTTGCTGCCGGTGTAGCAGATCAGCGGGCGGATGGATATCGGCATGTTCTTGAATTCATGCATCGGCATTTGCGAGGTGGCAATCGACGGGCGGTATTCGCTCTGGCGCAGCCGAATCACATCGGAACGCACCGTGGTGATCAGGGCGTATTTGCCGCTGGCGAACTGCCACAGATTGACCCCGCCCAGCGCGGCGTCCGCGCTCATGGAGGTCGTCTCCGACGCCGTCGGACAAAGCCGGTCCTCATAGGTCCACTTATAGAGAAGGTTGAATAAATCGGAAAACGCCGGATGATCAAGCTGCGTCCCGGTCAATGTTTCATTGAAAAGATCCACGCCGAGGCTGCGGGCAAAGCAGACCGTGAAGTGATAACCGTCGGAAAGCAGCGGCTGGATGAAATAGACATCCTGCTTCTTTTTTCCTTCATTGGCGCGCTTGACGAATTCCTTGCCGATGCGTTCGAATTCTTCCGGGGTCCACTCCTCCGGCGGCGGCTCCATGCCGTATTGACGGAAGGTGTCGGTATTGGCCCAGACGTTGCGGCAGAACGCATTGGCGCTGGCCGCATATTGGCGGCCATCGACCTCCATCAGCGAGGCGAAGGAGGGATACGTGTTATCCAATGAAAATCCCATTTTCTGAGCGGGCTCGGTAATATCGACGCACAGCCCCATCGGCTGGAACTGATACACCAGCGCGTCGATGATATCGCCGCCGACCCCGGACACCGCCTGGATCAAACTGGACTGATTGCTGGCGGTTTCCAAACGGATCCGGCACAGGGCCTTTCCTTCCGGAGTGGTATGTCCGTTTTCGATCTGCCACCGGTCAAAAAGTTCCACCTGGTAGTACCTGCTCTCATCGGCATTGGTCCGCCAGGAAAGTGCTATGCGGGGATCCTTATTTTTATCCAGTGTCGCAATGGTCGCTGTAGAAGCGATCGCCAACACGGCGAGAATTGCCAGAAAGAATTTTTTCATGTCATGGTTCTCCATATTGTCATTCTATTTCTATTATACAAGGATTCCCGCAAAAATCAATTCCCTTGATTGAAATTAATTGAAATATTTCAATATCTATTTTACCTCATCCCATAAAACATTCATTATATCAGCAAAAAATCGAGTATGAATAACTCGAAATTAATATTGAAATTTATTGAAATATTTCAATTATTCTCTTGATTTTTCGACGAACTGAAAGCTGTGTACTGATTACACCAACTCGAGCGAGCGCTGGCGCAACAGAGGGCGATTGCCCTGCCATTCAATCGGCAACCAAAGGTAACGGCCGTCGATGGCGTTTTCCTTGCGCCACTGGTCGGCCATGAAAAGGATATGATTTTCCGACAATTTCAGGGCAAACGTGCCCTGACTGCCATAAGTCGTGTCGCCGCCGTCGTCAATCGCGGGATTCCCCAGTTCGGTCCACGGCCCGATGATGGAGTCGGCCACTGCGCTGCGGGCGGCATTGGGGGCCCAGCCGGTACAATCCGAACCGATGAAATAATATTTGCCGCCGCGCTTGAAGATCACCGGCGCTTCCATCCAGCGCCACGGAAAAATCCGCCAGTAGCGCCCGGTAAAAGCGGTATAGGAACGGTCCAGCTCGGCCACATGGGTCGTACTGTTCTTTTCCGAGGAATAAATCAGGTATGCGGTCTGGTCGGCATCGACGAACACGGTCATGTCGCGGCTCTGCTGGCCGCTCTCGAAATCCATGCCCAGGATGCTGACCTGCGGTGTGCGCGGATTGTTATCGTAGCGAAGGCTGCTGTACTCCGCGCGGGCGGCCTCGATCCGGTGCGGATCCTTCAGCTCCGGCGGCGTATTAAGCGGCCAGATGCCGGGATTCGGACGCCCTTTGCGGATCAGGACGAAGGGGCCTTCGGGGGAATCGCTCACCGCCGTGCCGAGCATGGCGTCGGCATAAGTGTTGTCCAGCTCCAGATGAAACCACAGGATGAATTTGCCGTCGGGATTGCGGACCACCTTCGGGCGCTCGATCACACAGCCGGGCACCAACCCCTCCTGCTGTCCGCCGCGAATGTCAAAAGCAATACCGGCGTCCTGCCAATGGATCAGATCTTTTGACTTATACACATGGACCCCGACCCAGGCAAGGTTGCCGCGCGTGCCCTCTGTCTTGTGCTCACCGTACCAGTAATAAAAATCACCGGCCTTGAGAATGCAGCCGCCATGCGCATTAATATGCACGCCGTTGTTATCGGGCCGGCGGCAACCGTTGTATTGCATCAATTCAATTTCATTCATCATAAGCGAAATACCTTCATTTTGCTTATATCATACATGAAGATGGCGTAAAAATCAATAGCTGCATTAAAATTAATTGATATATTTCAATAAAATTTTAACCAACCATTGCATCCGCATCCCCTATATAGGGCTCAGCCTGCTGCTGTATAATAAAGATCTGAATTAAAATATCGATTAAAATTAATTCAAAAAATTTAAAACACCCTGTTGACATTTGATGATTTGACTGTATAATTTAATTGACAGCACGAAAAAGGTAAGGCGATAACGAATATGTCCATCAAGAGAATAGCGGAATTGGCAGATGTCAGCGTCAGCACCGTCTCCAATTATTTGAATCACCGGCAGAAGGTCGCTCCGGCCACGGCGGAAGCCATCGAAGCCGCGATGCAGAACCATGACTGGCAGCCGAACATCCGCCGCCGCGGCCCCAAAAGCAAGGGGCGCGAAGGCGTGCGCACCGGCAATATCCTGCTGTTTTCCATCACCAGCCATTCGCTGCAGGCGATCATGAAAATGCATGTAATGGCGGAACTCCTGGCCGGTATCCAGCACGAGCTGAACAGCCGCCAGTTTTCGTTGACCTTGCTGAACGTCGGCAGGGATTTTGAGATTCCGGTCAATAACCTGTCGAAAAATTATGACGGGGTGATTCTAGTCGGGGATCTGGAGGAATCCGCGGAAAGCCTGCGGAAACTGGACATGATCCTGGGCGATATCCCGGCGGTCTGGTGCGGACGCCGCCCCTCCGCCACTTCCCGTGAAATCGACAGCGTCTATTACGACGGCGCCGAAATCGGCAAAATGGCCGCCGAATACCTGTTTTACCGCGGGCACCGCCATGTCGGGCTGTTCAACGGCAACAGCCGCCACATGGCCTATGTGGAGCGTGCCAAGACCTTTATCCTGCGGGCGGAAGAGCTCGGGATGACGGCTAAACTTTTCAGCAGCCAGCTTGACGAAGGCACGCTGCCCGACGCCGCCAGCTACCAGCGGTTGACCGAAGAATATTTGCAGCACAAACAGCTCAGCGGCGCGTTTTTCTGTTCGGACGATGTCATGCTCGGGTTTTACCAGTCCATGCTCCGCAAGTGCAGCGATGAGCCGGCGCTGGATATGATCGGTTGTAACAACGATGAAGAACTGCTGCGTTATTTCAGTTGCCGCCCGGCCACCATCGACATCAATTTTCCGCAGGTCGGCGCCAGGACAGTGACCCACATCCTGTCGCTGATCAATAAACAGAATTATGAAAGCGGTACGGCTTTGCTGATCAAGCCCAAGCTCATACCGGGAAATAAAACAACTTTTAGTCAGAACCAGTAAAAAAAGAGGTGAGGATATGGAAAAGAAAATGCGGGGAAAAGGTTTTACACTGATTGAGCTTCTTGTCGTGATCGCGATCATTGCACTCCTGGCGGCAATGCTGCTGCCGGCCCTGGCCAAGGCGCGCGAAACCGCCAAAAGCGTCAAGTGCCTCGGCCAGATGAAAACCATCGGCACCGGCGTGCAAATGTATGCCGCAAGTTATGACGATTATATCCTGGGGCATTACCCCGACAACCAGTGGGGCAGCATCAATTACGAAGGCATAATCATGGATCAGACCGGTTGCTCGGTCGAAACCTGGGGCTGCCCCTCCGACCCGATCGCCCGGACCGTGAGCGGCTGGAAAAAGGATAAGCGTTCCTATTCCTACAATACCCTGAACAGTGCACTTTCCCAATCCAGCCTGAAAATCGACGGCAACGGCAGTACCTACGGTACCCCGGACAATTCGCTCAACGGCGCCAAAATGGGCTGGGTACGGTCGCCTTCGCAACTGATTATTTTCGCGGAACGCTGGCAGAACAACAATCTGGTCTGGGGTTATTCCTGCTACAATGCCGATGCCGCCTCCTCAAAAAGCGTGGTAGCGAATTACGGCGGCCACAATCAGAAACTCAACTTCACGTTTGTCGATGGCCGCGCCGCAGGTATGCGCCCACTAGAAACCGATCTCCCCGGCGACAACTTGTGGAAAGATAAATAATCACCCTGTCCTCTTTGCGGGCCACAGTTTCAACGGAATCAGAATTGCCGCCAGCGGCAGCGCCGCCACGAGAAAATACCAGCGGTAAAGTTCGCCCGGATCGGAACAGAATCCCTCAAGGAAATGATAGATGATTCCGGCGGCCAGCGTCCCGGCAAAGCTCCCGAACGACAGCCACAAGGTGAAACCGGCCAGATAAAGCTTGGGCCGCTCCGGGTCGCACAAACTGCCCGCAGCCGCCTGCTCCAGTGTCCGCATCGCCCCCGAAACCCCGCCCTGGTTGCCATTGTACACCAGCAGCACAAAAACCGCGACCACCGCCGGAACAGCGATCCAGCCGACAAAAATCACCGACACCGCCAGCGACAGCACCGTCATAACACCGAAAATCCGCCGGTAGCCGTAACGGTCCGTCATGACTCCGAGCAGGACCGCGGCGGCGGCCATGCCGACCGTCAGAATCAACTCCACCGTCGAGATCAAAATCAGCGGCCACTGCCGCACCGTCAACAGAAACACCGTCAGGTAGGTCCCCAGCAGGCCGATCCACAAACTGTGGAGGAAAGTCAGCACCATCAGCAGCCGGTAAATCCGGTCGCGATAAGGAATCAGATAATCGCGCAGGCAACGCACAGGCGGACGGCGGTTTTCGGCCAGGCGGATTCGCCACAGGATCACCGCCGCCGGAATTTCCAGAATCACCGTACCGAGCTGCAGCAAGGCGAAAAACAGCAGAAACGCGGTATCGCTCCAATCCCGGGCCATATCCAGCAGCGCCGCCACCGGCAGCGCCAGAAATACCGCTGGCAGGGAAAAAGCCCCGGCTACCAGCGCCGTCGAACGGTTATAAACCCGGTCCGGAAACGCCCGTTTGAAAATCGTCAAAAGCGTATTGTTGCCGATCATGGCGCAGCTGAAAGCCAAGGCCAGGATAACCATGAAGCAGGCAATCAGGATATTATGGTTTTCAATCACCAGCGGCAACAGCGGCATCGGCAGCGGCAGCAGTACGCGGATCAGATAAGCGGCCACCGTGACTTCGCGGTCGCGGTTGAGCCGCTGCAGCCACGGCGCCAGCACCAGATAACTGAGCGGCGGCAGGAAATAAATACTGCTCTTGACCACCCCGAATTTATCGAGGTCGATGCCGATGCGGAGCAGCAGCACATCCAGCAGTACCAGACTGCCCGCCATACACAAAGCCGCCGAAGTCAGCAGATGAAAAAGCACCAGAATGCGCCGGTTGTGAGAAAAATTCTGCTCCTGTAAATTCATCTTAAAAACTCACTTCAGAAGTTGTCTCGGCGGAAAGCCGTAGAATTGACGGAAACAGGTGCAAAAATAAAACGGACTGTTCCACCCGGTCAGCCGCGCCACCTCGCCGATCAGATATGTACGTTCTTCCAGCAGTTCCCGGGCGCGGGTCAGCCGTACTTCGACCAATGACTGGCGGATACCGTGCTTCACCCGCTTGCGGAACAGCTGATTGAGGTATTGCGGCGTGACGCCGACGAACTGCGCGACATCCTCCACGCTGAGCGAACTGCGGTAATAGTTGCGCCGGATATACTCGAGCCCGAGTTCAAAAAGATCGGGAACTTCGCCGCTGCCCCGGACCTTTTCATCTTTAAGCAGCCGGATAATCAGCAGCAGATTCTGCAGGATCGCCGCCGACAGCGCACTCCGGCTGGGCATATCGGCCGCCTCGCCCGCTTCGGCAAGGCGCTGCAGCGCGGCAAAAAGCTCCGGCAAAATATTGACACTACAGAGTTTCCGGGAAAGCCGGTAAACCGGAACCTGTTCACCGAAGACAATTTCAAATTCCGTCGATGAAACCTGAAAACCGGCATAGCAGCTGCTTGATGAATGCGGCGCACTGGGCGGCACCAGAATAATGTCGGAACCCGCCTGATCAATCTTCAGCTCCCAAGCTTGATGAACATGCGGTTCGGTGGCCGTATGCCATGAGAATACCTCCAGCTCTCCGGCCAGGCGAATCACCGGTTCCTTCCCGCAGCAGGATTCAATAAATGAATACAGCTCCTTCAATATCAACGCCTCCATTTTCTATAAATATAATATGAAACTGTAAATTTTCCTTCCAAATACCTACAATTTTCGAAACTAATTCAAACAAAAAACGAAGATGCATCCCGCCAATTTCACTTAACCACGGAAGGCCCCGTCAAAAGTCATCATTCATGGGACGAATGGGGCCTTCTGGGACAAATGGGAAACTGACGATAAGCTCAAAAATGGTTTCCCATAGGTCCCATAAAGTCCCATGTGTCCCATTAATTCGACTTTTGACGGGCTTGTCTGTTTAAAGAGGTTTCAAGAAAAATTTCGAATTAATTTTTCCGGCCTATTGACATTTTGCGGTGCCGGGATTATAATATTGTCAACCGGTTTGATTGATCCGGTTTTATTTTGCAGGAATCGGTCAATCGGTTGACAAGGAGAATAACGGTGACAAGAAAAGCGACCATACAGGATGTGGCGAACTATTTGAACGTGTCGAAGAGCGCGGTTTCGCATGCGCTTTCGGGGCGGCGCAGGATCAGTCCGGAGCTGTCGCGGCGCGTCCAGGACGCGATCGACGAACTGGGTTACAAACCCAATTTCGCGGCGCAGGTGCTCAAGTCGCGTTCGACCGGATTGATCGGCGTGGCGGTAAATGAATTTGAGAATCCGCACACCATCACGGTACTGAACGAACTTTCGCGCGTGCTCAAGAAATCGGGTTATTCGCTGACGCTCTGCCTGTGCGAATCCAAGGATCCGGCGGAGTGCCAGGAGCTGATCGGGCGCATTTCCAACGGCATGGTGGACGCCATTATCAACATGCTGCCGCAGCTCTCCGTCGAGGACGCGCAGAGCTCGGCCAACGGCACGCCCGTCATCACCTATCACCGCCACGAAATTTCGCCGGTTACGATCAATTACGAACACGGCGTGATACAGGCGCTCGACTATCTGACCGGGCTCGGGCACCGGCGCATCGGGCTGATTTCCGTCTCGAAACTCTGTTACGGCAGGCCGGACCCGCGCGTGGTGGCTTACCGCAAATATATGAATGCCAGAGGGTTCTTCGACCCCTCGCTCATCATCCCCGGCGCGGGCGATACCGCGAGCGGTTACGAAGGGGTGAAAAAGCTGCTGGCGCTCTCCGAGCCCCCGACCGCGATTTTGTCGGGAAATGACCTGATGGCGTCCGGCATTTTCCAGTGGGCCCACGAGCACCGGCTCAAACTGCCGCAGGACCTGAGCGTGGTCGGGTTTGACAACAGTCCCCTCAGCATGGCGCTTTATCCGCTGCTGACCAGTGTGAATATGTTTGTGCCGCTGGTCGCCGCCCATACCGCCAAGGTACTGCTGGCCATGATCCACAAAAATGAAGAAGGAATTCCGTCCATCGAGATCAAGCCGGAGCTGGTGGTCCGCAGTTCCTGTTGCGCACTGAAAAATGAGTCGAAAAAGAAGAAATAACAACCATCTTATATAAGGAGTTTTTTTCATGAAACGATATTTTACACTGATTGAGCTGCTGGTCGTGATCGCGATTATCGCCATCCTTGCGTCTATGCTGCTACCCGCGCTCAGCAAGGTACGGGAGAAGGCGAAACTCTCCTCCTGCCGTTCCAACCTCCGCCAACTCGGCCTGGCGGTCGTCTCCTATGCCGCCGACAACCGGGACTACCTGCCTTATTCGCGCCTCACCGCCACCCCGCCGGACAGCCGCCAGACTTACAACAAATACGGCAAATATTACAACAATCTCGGGCTGCTTTTTTCGGGCGGCTACACAAGCGAACCTTCGCTGTATTGCCCGGCGCAGAAACGGCGCTCCTACGCGGCCTACCGCGACCTGCCCGATACGGAAAGCCGCTCGGCCGGTTATGACAGTCTGCCCGTCTGGGACGCCACACTGTCCGCCTGGCTGAACCGCCCTCAGCTTAACTACATGCAGCAGAACAAACAAGCCATGATCTACGACATCGCTACCGACACCGTACAGGAGGCGAATCTCATTCACGGACCGCAGTGGAACGTGCTCTTTCCCGACGGCCACGTGGAGACGTATCAGAACGGTGCGCGCATCGGCGCGGCCGGTTCGGCCTCGACCTCGATTTACCAGATGATCCTGGCCGGGAGCACCACGTCGTTTCCGAACGCCCGGTATGTCCACCAGCGCTTCTCGGCCCTGATCTCCAAGTAATCCCGCAACCAGCAAGGAACCACAATGCGAATTTTCCTGATACTGCTCTTAACGGCCTGCCTCGCCAACGCCGCCGAACTCCGTGTCAACTGCCAATACCCGGAGAGCTCCAAACATCTGCACGGCAATGCCGTTTACCCCGATTTCGTGTTCGACATGAGCGACGCCTCCGGCTGGAAAAATTTCGGCAGCATCGAGGGACATTTGCTCAAGCAATACCCCGCGCCGTTCCCCGATGACCCCGCCCGCAAAGGCCTGCTTTTCAGCTGCCGCATGACCACCAAAAATGCCAAGGCACCGGGCTGGGTCGGCTGGCAGTACAACCTCGATCCCGACCTGAATATCGTCGGCGCGAACGAGGTTGAACTTGATATTTATCCGTTCCAGAAATACGATTTCCCGATCACGGCGCGCTTCGGCAGCCACAAGGGATTCGGCATCCTGCCGTGCACCTGGTCGGACATCGTCCTGAAACTGGAACCGAACCGCTGGAACACGGTCAGAATTCCGATCAAAAAGTCGCGCCCGTCAACCGATACCCTGCGCTTCGATTTCAACACACGCAACCCCAAAATCGAACATCAGAAAGAGTACAAAATGCTGATCGGCGCGATCCGCTTCGCCCCGGCCCCGGAGGAACCGCTGGCCGTGCATTCGGCGAAAATCACCGGCACTCCGCCCATCGTCAACGGCCTGCTGCTGAACCACGGCGCGGCGGAGCTGACCGACGGCAACAAACTGAGCTATCAGATGGAGCTGCAGCTGACCGAACCGCTGGAAGGCGTTCTCCAGCTCACCAACGGCACGGAAACGCTCCGTAAAGAAGTTTCGCTGAAACCGCCCTTCACCGTGATCGAAGTCGAAATCGATAACGCGGCAGCATTTTTCGGCAAAGGTAAACAGGAAATCCGTTCCGTCATTCTTGATAAAGACAACAAGCAGCTCGCCTCGCTCGAGCGTCCGCTGAAAGTCGAGTGTTTCTCCACTCCGGAAATGGAGTCCCGGCGCCAGGAATTGCTCGGCAAACTTGTCACGCTGGAAAAACAGCGCGAAGCGCTCGCCGCAGCCGGAATTCCGGCGGAAATCCCCGCCATCAGCCTGACCGCCGCCCGGCTTTTCCTCGATCATTTCGTGCTGGACGATTTCAACCGCCAGAAACAGTTCCGCATCGCCAACGAAGAGCTCGACGATGTCGCCGATATTCTCAAGCGGGCCGAAACCGAGCTCACCGCGTACCGCACGAAACAGATTACCGAAAGCGCGGTCACACCATACGATCCGGCGCTCCCGCTGCAGATCAAGAACGGCGTCATCTGCCAGAGCGGCCGGCCGATTCTGCTGGTCGGCCCGCTCGCCGGGATGCCGGCGGTCGACTGGAGCGTTTACGCCTCGCGCCTCGGCTTCAATTCGCTGGTGGTCGAGACCAATATGGACTACTGGCTCAATATCGGCAACGGGCGGAAAAAAGTCATTTCCGGATTCTCCGATCTTTTTCAGACTCCGGTCAAATACACCGGAGAGCATACGCGCCTTGACGAATATCTGAAGCTCGCCCGCGAGAACAAACTGGCCGCCAATCTGCTGCTTTCGTCGCATTACTGCAAGAACCTCCCGAGCGACCTGAAAGCGGCCCGCGATCCATCCTCCACGCACGGTAATTTCGACTGGAACGTCCTCGCGCCGGAGGCCAAGGAAGCGTTCCGCCGCATGTATGCGAACATCATGCCGTACCTGGAAAACAATCCGCAGCTGATCAGCCTCGGCACCGCCAACGAACCCGGTTATCAGGTCACGGATAAATCCACCGATTTCCAACGTGGATTCATCGTGTACCTCAATGAAAAATACAGTAATGTCGACGAGTTGAACAAGGCGTGGAAAAGCAATTATTCCTCACTGGACGCGATTGACCTGAAGTCGGTCTTTAAACTGGCCGAAAGTTCCTCCGGCGCCAAGGTCGATTGGGATGCGTTCGTCAGTCTGCAGGTCAGCTCGTTTTACGGGTTCCTGCGCGATACGCTGCTGGCCTCGCTGCCGGAGAAACAGATCTGGGTCAAGCTGATGGGCGGCATGGGCTATGAAATGCTCGACGAAGAGGAAAATATCGGCCTCGGCCAGAACGTTTCCGGCACCGACCACAGCGAGCCGATGTGGCTGGATCACCTGCGGAGCCTTTATCCCGGGCTGCCGGTGGTGAATCAGGAATGGCACTTCGTCCGGGCGGGCTATACGTCCAACGCGGCGTTTCTGGCGAACCGCATGTTCCTCGGCGTCACCCGGGGTATGCAGTCCGCGACCATCTGGCGCGGCATCCGGGCGGACTGGAACAGCAAAAACCACGGTCACGTGGAGTCGTTCTCCCGTTATCCCTTCGCGCTGGAAAGCATCGGGCGGACCGCTTACCGGATGCGAATGCTCTATCCGGTGCTCGTCCGGCTGCAGCAGCTTGACGGCGGCGGCGTCCGACTTTATTACGACAAAAAGGCCCACCTGATCCGCGGCAACGATTATGTCAAAACACTTACCGAATGCTACGAAAAATTGCGGATCAATCCGCAGGGCGCCCGCTTCGTCTATCCGAACCGCCTCGAACAGCTGGAAAACGTCCGGCTGATCGCCGCCGGTGCCTTGCGCGACATCCCGGCGGAGAGCGCGCAGAAGCTCGAAAAATGGGTCGCCGCCGGCGGCACACTCTGGCTCGCGGCCCCCTGTACCTGGAACGATTACTACGGACAACAGCCGGAACTGCCCGCGGCATTCGCCAAGGCACTCTCCGCCAGCGGCGTCACGCGCTACGGCCAAGGCGCGGTCGTGACTGCTTCGGACTGGACGGGCTACCGCGCCTTTTTCACCGGTCCGGTAACGGACGACGACCGGGTCGAATGCCGGGTGCTGACCACCCCGGACGGCAAGCCGGAATACATCGCCCTCGTGAACCTCGAAAACGCCCCCCGCAAAGTCCGCCTGCAGGGCCAATCGGGCACCGTCGACGACCTCTGGAACAATACGCGGGTCAAGCTGTCGGACGAAATGGAACTCGCCCCTTTCGAGGTGAAACTCCTGAAGCTCAGGTAAGCTGAAATTCGACCTTCCCCCGGAGTGTACGGCCCTGATATTCGGCCGTACAGCCGGGCGGCAGACACAGGGACATGACGCCCGCCTCCAGCGTGATTTCGATCGTACCGCGCGGGGTCGGAATCGCAACGGCGACCCACTCCAGACAATCCGGATCAGGGTTCAAAACAAAACGTTTCCAGCCATCCTCAAGCACTTCCAGCCCCAGAATCCCCGTCGGCAAAAAGGCCGCCGGCCCGGCGCTCCAGGCATGGCAAAGACTTTTCCCAAAAGGCCGCTCGTAAAAAGCATACATGGCATTGCCCTTTTCGTCCGCGTCATACGCTTCCCAGAAGGTGGTCGCGCCATGCTCGAGCATACCGCCCCAATAATGCTTCACCCGCGCCAACATTTCGGGGACCGCGTCCAATTTCGCGAGGGCGAGATTTTCGAAACAGGCCATATACGGCGTGCCTACCGACGGAAGTTTTTTCCCCAGCAGGGCCGCTTTGACCGCCGGGAATTGTTCCGGCCGCGCCACTCCGGCGAGAACGCTGAGAAATTGCGCGTGGCGTGAGGGATCTTCGATGGTGCTCCAGGCATGTTCCAGCAGGAATGATTTCAGTTCACCGGCCCTCCGCTGCCAGTTCGCGGCGGTAGTATTTTCCCCCAGGCGCTCCGCCAGTTTGGCGGCAGATATCAGCGCCCAGTGCCACAACATCTGCAAAGCAGTGTTTTTTTCGCTTTTCCCCCAGTCGATCAGCAGCCAGTCGTCAGCATCGGGGATCAGGATACCGTCGGCGTCGCACTGCGATTCCAGACAGGCCATCAACATTTTGATGCGCCGCCACTCGCGCCGCAGATAGTCCACGTCGGCGAAGTAAAGCTGGAAATGATGATGGCAAATCACCCACCAGAGCGAATAATCAATGATGCCGTTCAAGTGACTGCTGGAAATCCCTGCCCGGCCCAGTACGCTCAACGTGCGGCGGACGATTTCGGCGTCCGCGAAAACATACGCATTCACCATCAGACTCACCATCAGGTCGCCCACCCACGGCAGGCGGTCCCGCTTAAGTCCGTCCAGCAAAAAATCCTGCATGCACAACCGCAAGGTATAGGCGCTGCGGCTCCACACGTCGGTCAGCTGCGGGTCGGAACAGGCAAACGCACCTCGATAACAGACCGGATAAAATTCCGCCAGACAGGAAACGTTTTCGACGCCCCCTGCCCGGACAAACCGGAACGCCAGAGGATGTTTGCTGATCCAGAGATTTTTCCCGGCTGCGATGACCTCCGTTGACTGCTCCGCATCGTCACGGTTTTCGTTCAACGCTTCCTCCCGCGATTCGCCGACGGCGAGGCTCGGTTTTTCGCTGCAATGCAGAAGAACCCTGCCGAACAGTTCCCGGCCGAAATCAAAGATATCTTTTGTCTGGCTCTCCGGAAAAAGTTCCGTGGTTGACAACCCGGCACGATGCGGCGGCACACCGCTGCGGGAAGGCTGAAACGCCGCCGGAGTGTGATACATGCATCCGTCGCAGGACCACTGACAGTCGCTGCCGCCGGACTCCACCTGCAACCCCGGCAGGTCATCCGTTGACGATACTTCGACCAGCAGCCATGACGACTTACCGGGGATGATTACCCGGTGCGGGGCATCCGATGCCGCCGCGCGGTAAATTTCCTTGCCGTCAACGCGAACCGTGACTTTTCCGCTTGCCCGGAAGGCCAGTTCTTTCTCACCGGAAACAGGGTGCCGGAACCACACTCTTTCCGCGGGCTGATGAAACTCCCCCGGGTAGCCAACCTTCAGCTCCACGGCTTCCACCTGTCGCCGGAGCTGCTTCAGGCGCCAGCATTCAAACTCATTTTCGCCATAAAGCCACGGGGCCACGTTACGATCGATATCCAGTGCGGGCAGGATCCGTGTGGCTGAATAAAGCGGATCGATAACCGATGAAGCGGAACGCTGATGGGCGGTGGACAGTTTTTTCATTTGCAAATCCTATTTAAACCTTTATATTTAATACTATATCTTGAATCAAGCAGAAAAACCATGGTGCGATTTATCTTTTGCATGTACAATCTTAACTTTCGGAGCCGATTGTGATCTATCACATGTATTCCAGTGAGCGGTTGAATGCCGGCATAACCATCCCGCTGCGGTTCATCGGGTTCGGCATCCGCCATCCCCGTACAAACGTGGAACGGATCATTCCGAACCGGTACAATGACCAGGAGCACTATTCGCTGGTTTTCAACCATGAGGCCCAGCAGATCACCGTCGATGGAGCGCCCATGCAGCTTCCGGCCAATACGCTGGTGGTGTGGGATAGTTTCCGGCACGTTCTTTACGGGGAGCCCGGCACGCAATGGCGCCTCTCCTGGCTGCAGTTCGGCGGTGAAAAAGCCGATGCGCTGCTCAAAGAACACGGAATTCCGCTGAACACGCCCGTCACCTTCGACAGCGAACGGATCATCAACAATTACTGGATGCCGCTGCTGGAGGAATCCAGTGAATACATCCAGCTGGACCTGCCGCTGATCCTGCATCATATCAACGGCATCCTGCTCGAAATCCGGCGCGCCCTGAAACATACCGAATGTAACCGGCTCCGAATCCCCGAGTCTTTTCTGCACATCCGCAACTATATGAACGACAATTACACCAAAGAACTCACGCTGACGAAACTGGCCGCCCGGATGCACCTGGCGCCGATTTATTTCAGCCGGAAGTTCAAGGAATATTTCGGCCTGGCGCCGATCAATTATATTATTGAACTGAGGTTACACGAGGCCGCGGTCCTGCTGCGCAATTCCGGCTTGAGCATTCAGGAAGTGGCGGAACAGGTCGGTTACAAAGACAGCTTTCACTTTTCAAAACTTTTCAAGCGCCACTTCGGTACCGCCCCGCAGTCCTTTCGCCGGAAGTGACCGGTTATTGATTGACAGCGAATTGGTGTAATACCGAATTGCAATCATAAGGCTTGTAACCGCCTTGATCTTGCGGGCTTAAATCCGGTCTGATTAGCAGCCGCTAATCTATTAGCGTCAGCTCATTATACCAAATTTGCGCTCCGCAATTCCGTCGGCGGTTACTAACCCTTAGAATGCAAATCGGTATAAGTTGCGAGACTGCCGTCCTACTGCCACTCAATGCGATTGTATTTCTGTTTTATTATTATGTAGCTGAATTATTTGGCGAAGAAAAGGGACCAGTCCTTCCGCCATACGGTAAAATCCCAGATCGGTCGGATGCAGTCCATCGACTGTGCATTCATAAAAATCATCGCCAGGCAAAACAGCTTCCACAATTTGTTCATAGTTATGTTCAATCCAGCCGGACGACGACAATCCGGTCGCAGAATACCTGATTCGGTTTTCCGGCGTCTTCCTGGTAAAATGCCGGTCCCTGAAATTTCAGCGAAGCATAAATCTCGGCATTGTTGAAGGAGCCCGGCACATATGCACTTCCTATGAACGTCCTGAACTGCCACCAGGACCGTGCACCCATTTTGAACTCGCAATCGGGCGAAAGTTTTACTTGTCCCAGCTTATAGAATTTGTATTTTCCGTGCGGCCCGAGTTCTTTATCGGTAACGGCGGCGATCGCGGAATGATACTTGTCGTTTGTTATGTCGTAAAAATCGGAGGTGAAGGGAAGTTTGGGCTCCGGATTGTTGTGCATGGAACACCAGCCGAACGCGGCATCGTCGCTCTTGATGAAATCGCGCCCATTGACTTTTGGAAGCGTGACATAAAGCTGATCCTGATTGAACGAACCGAATATCTCTTTGGGCAGCGGATGGGATTCGCCCTCAGCCTGAATCGTCGCGGTCATCAAACTCGTTTCCAGCACTTTGTTCGCTTCAACCCGGCGTGAGGGATATGCCGCAAAAAATGCATCCGTTATACGATGGAAACGTTCACGAATGCGCTCGCTCAACGCTTCGGGAGAAATCGCCAGGGACGGATACGCTTTCTTTACCGTGCGGTACTGCTGGAGAATAAACAGGTCAAGGCTGATCCGGAGGCGTTGGATATTCGATAACCGTACCGGATCGTCTTTCACCATGTCTTCGAGCCGGTCGAACAATTCGGACCAGCGCATCAGGCGCTCCGGCGTAAGATAATCATAGGCTGCCGGTGACGGATTCCAGACCATTTTGGTTTTTGTCGTCTCCCGAAGCTCTTCCAGCTCCGCCCAGTATTCCTTTACCTGGGGAGCGATATCGCCGAATTCGAAGTCGAGAAATTCATCGACAAGCGTTTCCCAGGACTTTGATACGTCCTGAAAGAGATTCAAACCCATATAGTTCTGAAGCTCTGTGAAACCGCACATCGTCACCACGCCATTGGAATTATGTTCGCCGAGAATCCCGGTAACTCCCGCTTCCTTCATCAGGCGGATATCATTTGCAAACCGCTTGATGTTGGCAAAAGGAGGAACGGGAAGATAAGAAGAGTTCGTGAAAGGATTCATGTAGTACCAGACGAAAACGTTCTTGCAAAGCCGTCCCCACTGTTTCAGATCCTCATACGTGCCGAGGTTGTCTGGATGCGCGAAGTCTTTGGTGAAATTGTCATCGATCGGCGCGAAAACCGGGACAAAATTATCGGGGAATCTGGCAATGGACTTCGGCGGATGCTGGGTCTGGTCCTTGCGGTAAGCCAATGTGGAAATGAATTTCCCGGGGTATTGTTCCGCCGCGATGGGACAGAATTCGAGCAGAAAGTCAAACAGCGGACCGCCGATGCAGCCGTATTTCTTTTCGAGCGCCAGACAGTCCTTGCAATAGCAGAAGCGTCCGGGTGTGTCGCGGCAACTGATGTCGAATATATTACAGCCCGGATTGCGTTTCATGTGTTCAAGAACGCGCTCGGTCAACAGTTTGCGCAACTCTGGATTACTCATGCAGTATTGATGGTTGTTAACCCGTTTTCCCTTGGGGTTCATGGTGAAATACTCCGGATGATCTTTCCACAGGTCGACCTTGAGATCGCGAATCCAGGCGAACGCGGTGGGATCGTCGGCGGAGACGGGCAGATATTTCGGCAAGGTATGCGCGATTGGCCAATGCTGTACAAGATCGTCGGGCGTCGATTCGATGGATTTGACCTTGCTGTTCTTGAACATCGGGTAAAGAAAGTTGTTCATTCCGTTGCGATAAAGAAAGAGGATGGAATACGGGTGATTGAACAGCCAGTACATGGTGGTACGGCGATAGAGAAAAGAGAATTGTTTCTGCCGGTCGAGCTCGGAAATACGCAGGACCGTGCCGTCCGGTATCCGGATGCCGTCGCGGGCGTCGAAGAAACGGAAAACGAGCACGTTCACCAGAAAATCATAAACGGCGTAACGAGTCCCGTTCGGGCCCTTGCCGAAAAGATAAAGATCGTCGCCGACGGTCTTGACGCAATGTTCCTGATCGGCGAGCGCGTCGAGATTGAAACCGTCCGGGGCAATCCCCAGAAAGATGCGCCTGGAAGTGGGCATGGCGGATTTTTGTACAACGGGAAATTCCGTTTTTGCCGTGGACTTCAGGTGCGTCTGAAGTTCACTGAGTACGAACTTATCCCCAGGTGTCATGGAAGCGGGAACCACGATCTTGTATTCTGTTTTTCCGTCCTTTGCCAACGTAAGTTCCGCTGCGCTCAACGACAGACTGCCCACGAAGAGCAGAAACAGTGAGGAAAATTTCTTCATTCTTATTCGTCCTTTCATAATGTTACTAATTTCTTAGGGGTGTTTTCCCATGCAGACATTGTTTTCGGTGAAATACGTCCACTGTCCTATGGCTCTGACGGAATCGCCGAATTCATCCACCTGTACCGCCTGGACATGCCCGTCGGCAAAGAGGGTATTGCATCTGGAGCTGTGCCGGAAATGCGCCAGCCCGCCGCCGCCCATGCCGACATTGTTATCCCCCAAAAAATAATGTCCGGAATTGGCGCTGGCGGCTGCCGGATTGGCCTTTGTGGTTGTGATCAGCGTATCCGCCATAAATATCATTTCGGCAGGAGATTTCCAAGTCTTCACCGTGCTGCCCACGCGAAAGGGAGGTTTCGCATGAATATTGAGATATGCGGAATATTGCTCGTACACACGCATTCCATAAGCGTTATGCCCCCAGGTAGTCTTCAGGCGCGGGTCCGGGCACCTGAAAACAGGACTGGTCCATTTCTGCGGTCCCGGCATGATGTATTTGAGCTCCACCAGTTTCTCGGTATACACGGTTCCCTCACCAGAAAGCACTTTCGAGGGCTCAGTACTATGATATGCCCGATAAACAAAGCCATTGTAATCGCTTGCATACATATCCCATGCGGTTCCGCATTGCTTGAGGTTGGAAACGCATTTGATCGCCGTGGCCTTCTGCCGGGCCTTCTGCAGCGCCGGCAAAAGCATCGACGCCAATATCGCGATAATTGCTATCACGACCAGAAGCTCTATAAGTGTGAATTTTTTCTTCCTGCCCATGCTCAACTCCTTCCTTTATTTTGTAATTTGACTGACCGATTCACGAACCAGCAACTTCACCGGCACGACAATATTGGAGACCTCGTCAAACTCTTTTTCCGATTTACTCTCGACCCAGTTCAGCAGTTCCCGCGCGGTAATACTGCCGAGC
Organism: Victivallis vadensis; assembly: GCA_040391785.1. Lineage (GTDB taxonomy): Bacteria > Verrucomicrobiota > Lentisphaeria > Victivallales > Victivallaceae > UBA5239. The sequence goes on along the minus strand of JBEBXH010000030.1, from coordinate 29,886 downwards.
TCGTCCAGCGGCTGCGCCACCGTGGTCAGCGGCACCATGCAGAGATTGGTAAATGACGCATTCGAAAAACCAACCACCGACCACTCATCGGGAACGGCAATTCCGCGCCGGTACGCCCATTGCATCAACAGCGCGGCGGTCGTGTCGGCCTCCGCAATTACCGCCCGGTAGCCGTCATTGTATATCTGGTCTGCCAGAATATGGGTTTTTTCCTGAAAATCGGTATAGTACCGTGCCTCCAGTCCATAACGTTCCATACCACGGCCGAAACCGAGACGGCGGTTACGGGTGAATTCGACATTCCGTGGAGACCCGAGATAGGCGATCCGCCGGTGTCCGCATTGATACAGGTAATCCACCGCCTGTTCGATGCCATTGGCGTCATCGCTGACCACACCGATACCGAATTTGTCGGCACTGAGGTTGGCGGTAACGGTAGGGATCTTCAAATTCCGTAATTCCTTTATCAGCTCCGCCAACTCCCGGTACTCCACCGCATGGCAAATCACCCCTGCAATCCGATTCTCGCGGATCTGGCGGATGATCTGTACTTCATTGTCGTCTGCCATATAAAAGATCTTCAATGAATATCCCCGCTTGCTCAACTCCTCGGATATTCCGACCATGATCTGCGAAATATACTCATGCCGGCCTACTGCCAGCGACGACACCAGCGCAATGATTCTGCTGCTGCCGGTGACCATGGCCCGGGCCAACTCGTTGCGGCAATAACCGATTTCCTTGGCTACCGCCAGCACCTTGTTCCGGGTATTCTCCGAAATGCGCTTATTTCCCGCCAAAGCCCGGCTGACAGTAGCTTGAGAAATTCCCAACTGCTCCGCAATCACCGTGCTGGTTATTCGATTATTACTGCTTTTTTCGTGCATGATTACCTGTTGTGTATACGTCTGCATAAATTATATTATACTGCCGCCCCCGCCCTTTGTCAATACCGGCCCGGGGCAATTCCAGAAAAATTTCTTCGGATGAGGCAACCGCGCAGTGAAAGGCTGAGCGAGGTGCTCTGTCCTGTGCTGGCCGATTACACGAAAGAGGTAAATATTTTCCGGAATTGCCTCGGCCCGGTCTTGACAAAACCCGGGGACAGCAATATAATATGAAATGCGCAGACGTATGCACACGAAATAATCATGACGGAATATTTCGTACAAAAGCGCATCAATCAGAAAGAGTCCGGCTGGCAATGTCTGTCAGGCTGCGGTTTCGACGGCATTGAACCCCGATAACCCGGGCAATGCCAACCCGCACCGACGCAGAAGAATAATTAAAGGAAAAACAAATGAATTGTGAAGATATATTGAGGTATAGCAGAATGGCGCAACCGGGGGATGATGATTTGCGCTTTGTCAAGGAGCTGGGCCAGGCGGAAGAACTCTGTTTTGTGGAGCGGGCGGGGTGCGTGGCGGCGGAGGATGCGCCGGATTTGAGTAATGGGGTGGAGTTGGATATGCAATTTCCGGCCGGAAATCTGGATACGGCTTATGGATCGCTGAGGCGGATTTTAGCGGCTAAGGGGATCACGGAAAACCTGGGCGGGGTGCGCGTGAGTTTTGTGCGCGACGCGGATTTCGGGCGCGAGGAATACTATTTGAAGATCGATCGCGATGGCATTGAGTTGAGGTCGGCGGATGAGGACGGGATGCGCCGGGGGATTTATTTTTTGGAGGATAAGCTGCGGGAAACCGAGGGAAAATCGGTGATCGGCGGCGAATGGCGCCGGAAGGCGTATGTACGGCACCGGATTTCGCGTTGTTTTTTTGGACCGACTTACCGGGCGCCGTTTTTTATTGATGAATTGACGAACGATATCAATTATTATCCCGAGGAATATCTGAACAAACTGGCGCACGAAGGGGTTAACGGGCTGTGGTTGTCGATGTATTTTCGCGACCTGAAATCATCGTTGTTCCCGGAGCGCGGCGGACTGATGGAGAAGCGTTTCGCCAAGCTGCGGCAGACGGTGGCGCGCTGTGCCCGCTACGGCATCCGCATTTACATATATATCTGCGAACCGAAGATGTGGGGCGACGGCGATTTCGCAATTCCCGTGGATGACAGATACCCGGAACTGCAGGGGAGCGGAAAGCAGAAACAGTTCACCTGTTTTTGCACATCCACTGAAACGGCTCGCAAATATTTCGAGGAGTCGCTGACGCAGTTGTTCACGGCAGTGCCGGGTCTCGGCGGCATCATCAATATCATATTCGGCGAGGACAATGGAGCCTGCGTCACTCGAATGATGTATCCGAACATGGCGTGCGACTGCCCGCGCTGTTCGAAGCGCAGTCCTGCCGAAATTTTCGCGGAAATCGCGGAAGTGATGTCAAGCGCCATATACAAAGTCGCGCCGGAGGCCGAATATATCGGGTGGTTTTATGCAGCCGGCGTTCGCGACGGCGCGGAGCTGGCGCGGCGACTGGAGGAAGCGATGAAATCGTGGCCGGAAAACTGCTCGCTGATGCTCAATTTCGAATCCGGCGGAGTTGCAAATCAGTTCGGCAAGGAACGCAATGTATTCGACTATTCGCTGGCGTATATCGGGCCGTCGGAGCTGTTCCGCGCGACCGCTTCGCGAGTACCGAAACCGGCCGCGAAACTCCAAGTCGGCTGTTCACACGAAAACGCCTCGGTTCCGTTCATTCCGGTGCCGGGCAACCTTTACGAAAAATATAAAATCATCCACAAACTGGGCGTAAGCGCAGTCATGCAATGCTGGTATTTCGGCAATTACCCGGGATTGATGAACAAGGCCGCCGGCGAACTGTCGTTCGAGCCGTTTCCCGCCACTGAAGACGAATTCCTGACGCAACTGGCGCGTCCGATCTGGGGTGCGGACACCCCGCTGGCGGTGCGTGCGTGGCAGTATTTTGCCGACGGCTACCGTCAGTTTCCGGCAAATATCGCCTTTGCCTGGTACGGCCCGCTGCATCAGTCGATCGCGTGGCCGCTGCACCTTTTTCCGGTCGACGAACCGATCTCGCCAAGCTGGATTCTGAAGAATTTCCCGGAGGTTTCCGGCGACCGCATTGGCGAATGCCTGATTTACCAGCATACGCTGCCCGAAGCGCTGGAACTCTGCAAATCCATGCTCGAAAATTGGCAGAAAGGAATGGCGATTTTCGCATCGTTGTACGAAAAATACCAACACGATCCCGAGCGCCGTGCCGATATCAATCTGGCCGAGGCCATTTTACTGCAAATCAAAAGTACTTATAATATTTTAAAGTTCTATTATATGCGCGAAGACATGTTTTTCAACCGTGCCGACCATCTTGAAACCCTGCGGAATATTGTCCGCGATGAAATCAAAAATTCATTACGCATGTGTGAGTTGTGCGAACGCGACTCACGGCTCGGCTACCACTCCGAAGCCGAGGGTTATCTCTTCTTTCCGGCCAAACTCAAGGCCAGAATCAAACTGCTCGAACAACTCCTGGACAACGATTTCCCGAAGTTCGACCCGAACGCCTCCTGGATCGACGAATACACCGGTCGCAAAATCATCGGCCCCGCCGCAATCAGCCCCTTCGGCCAACCCGACGAAACCAATAAACAAAGCATCGGCGGCGAACTCAAATGGCACTCGCATCACGATGCCGAAAATCTCTATATTCACCTCGAAGGCAAGTGGCAAAAAGAGTTGAGAATCGAACTCGAAGCCTGCCGCCTGTGGCCCCCCATGGTCATCCAGCTCCACGAAGACGGCACCCGCGATCTCCGGCAATTCATCTTCCGCGAACCACCTGAAGCAACTTACGAACAATCCGCCAACCGTCTATCCATCTCCATACCTCTAAGGCACTTCGATGGCTTCCGGCGCCGGAACTTCCCGATGCGCATCAACCTCTCCACCCCCGACGCCGCATGGGTCAAACGCCTTCCATGGCCGCCTCGCCTCCTCCATGAAACCTACAACCCCCAATGCGCCGGCTGGCTGACTTTATCCGAAAACCAACCGGAAGGACCAGGAAAATTATGAGAAGCCGGCCTGACTGAAAGACGCCGTTTTTTTATCAGATCGATCCGCATCCGTGGTGAACGCTTTTCTGTGACCGGGTACGCTCAAATGTTAGCTTTGTGTTAGATTAATGGAGCGGGGGGTTGAAAAATCGCCTTCCCGGCGGTATTGTAAAACACAATGTTTTGTTCCAGCTAAAGCGTATAAGGATATATAAATAATGGGATCCGGTAATTTGACTTTTCACCAGAAGTCACTTCTTTTGTTGTTGGCATTTTATCTGATTGCCTATATTTTTCCGCTCGGCTTCCGGCAAATGGTCCGTCCGGACGAGTTCCGCTATGCCGAAGTGCCCCGCGAAATGATTGCTTCCGGCGACTGGGTGGTTCCCCAGCTCAACGGCATGCATTACTTCGAAAAACCTGCGCTGGGGTATCAACTGACTGCATTATCCTTCAAGATATTCGGTGAAAATGCTTTTGCGCTGCGCTTACCCGCGGCGCTGGGGGCCGGCCTGGCGGCGCTGGCATTGTATTTACTGCTGCGCAAACATTCCCGGGAGAAGTATCTGGCTCCGCTGGGAACGGCAGTATTTCTCGCCGCAGGCTTGGTTTATGGGGTCGGGACGTTCGCGGTGATGGACAGTCAGCTGAATGCCATGCTGACGGTCATGATGGTAGCCTTCTATTTTGCCTGGCGCGCGGGCAAAGCATGGGGCAAAGTGATTCCGCTGCTGATACTGGCGGGAATCGCCGCGGGGGGAGCATTCCTGATCAAGGGGTTCCTGGCATTTGCCGTGCCGGTGGGCGTGATCGTGCCGTTCCTGATCTGGGAAAAGCAGTTCAAACGGGTGTTCATTTACCCGTGGCTGCCGTTTGCGGCCTGTTTGCTGGTGGTGCTGCCGTGGAGCTTGGCGATTTACCATCAGGAACCGGACTTCTGGAAGTATTTTGTTGTGGAGGAACACTGGAACCGCTTTACCAGTTCCACCTACGACCGCGACCCGCAGCCGTTCTGGTATTTCATCCCGTTCCTGATCGGCGGCATGATGCCGGCGGGGTTGCTGTGGTGCATCGCCTGGATCGGCTGGAACCGGGATGACGGTTTCGCGCTGGCGCCCGATGCCAAGTGGCATCACCGGGTATGGAAACGAATCGTGAGTTTGCGGTTGTTTCAGGATCCCCTGCTGCGTTATCTGTGCTGCTGGACGGTGATTCCGTTTCTGCTGTTCTCTGCTTCCAGCTGTAAGCTCGGGACCTATATTCTGCCGGTTTTCGCACCGCTGGCGGCGCTGACGGCCTACGGCGTGCTCGTGGCACTGCGTGATTGCGAGGCGAGAGCGACGCGTATTCTGAACTTGACGCTGAAGATTTTCGGCGCGGCTGTGGCCGTTATCGGAGGATTGGGAATTGCGTTCCTGGTCGTGATCCGGCTCATCGGGCAGCTGCCGATTTTGTATTCTGGAGTTCTTTTCATGCAGTTGCTGACGCTGGCCTTCATCCTGCTGTGGGGCGCAGCCATTGTCATGAGCATTGTACGGAAAAGAAATAATGCGCAGAAGCTCACGATTTTCCTGCTGGGAATGGCGCCCGCCATTTTCTTCGGCATGAAATCGATCCCCGACGGCTTACTGAAAGGCAAGGCCATTGCCCCCGGCATACGGTATTGCCTGGAACAGATTCCGCTGGAGGAAGGGGATATCATCCTGGCGGACCGGAACACCATGACCGCGGTCAACTGGCTCCTGAAGCGCAATGACGTGATTATACTGGGACGCCCCGGAGAACTGCTCTACGCGTTGACGAACCACCCGGAGTATGCGTCGCGCTGGTATGAAGACAACACGGCGCTGGAACTATTGAAGAATTCTCCGAAAGGGAAGCGCGTATACATCGGGATGCGGAACTTCAAAAAGTATCCGATCCCGGTCGAATGGCAGCCTTTCAGTGAAGTCACGGCGCACGACATCAAAGTTGTCCGGTTCTGATTTAAGCTCAAAAATCAAAAAGATCGAAAAATTCCCGAATTTCATTTGACTTTCTTCACATCAAAAAGTATATTTAATTAGTTAACAATAAAAAACCATATAAATGGGGTTTATAATAGGGTTTTTACAGGCTGAGGAGCCTGTTATGAAGAGGGTAGTTGCAGAGTAGAGGCTGCAATTGCAAGATAAGTCGAGAAGGGAGCCCCCGGAGTGGGGAACTGCGCAGAGATCTGAATAAGGTTTCTGCGCAGTTTTTTTTATTTAGGAATTCCGAACTCCCGCTTCACCGGTCCAGCCATTTCATTGAACGCTGTAAAGCTCGGGGGCGCCGAGCTTGATGCACACCGCGGCTTCCGGATACTGCCTGGTTACGCTGATCTTCAGCGTGTCGTATGGCGAGGTGGGATCATCGGCCATGATGTAAATGCGCCTGTCGCCCAGGTACAGAATGATATTGCCATTGTATTTGCAGAACTTCAATGCAGCCGGCCGGCTCAGGGGAAATGGGCCGCCTTTGATCTTCCATTGCGGTTCATTGACCGTGACCAGCAGGTTATCCGGGTTGCCGATATTGAAATTGACGGATTTTTTGTCACCGTTGGCCAATGACACCAGGATTGCGGTCCATCCTTTTTTGCCTTCGAGCCGCTCAAATGATTGAAACGGAACCAGCAGCTGCGTGTTGTTTTCCAGTTTGAATTCCGTCAGTTCGAGGTTTGCCCCGGCGGGGCCGGGACCAACCTGCAAGGCGATATTGTTCGCCGAATCATGGATCAATACCGGTTTGGCGATTTTTTCCGCCGCCGGGGCCACCGCTGCGGGATCGCCGGATTCCTGCGTCACGGTTTCCGGCACCAGCCATGATTTTGCGGTCTTCTCCGGGGTGGCCGCCACGGCAGGTTCGAACATGGAGCGCACAGGGGGCAGAACCGCTGATTCAATTTCGCCGGGATAGCCCGGGCTGCCGGGCGCGGCCGCAATCCCGAGTACGGTCAGTTGGTCGAGCTCGCCGTGGAAACTGCTGCCGAGGAACCAGGTGGAGTTGCCGTAACTGCGCAGCGGAGGCACTGCGAGTTCTGCGTCGGCAGCGCCGTCGATATGGATGCGGATGTTTTTGCTGTCATTGATGATGCGCAGCAAATTCCATTCGCCGGGCTTCAGCGCAGCCTTGCTGACCAGAGTCTGTACTTTGACTTTGTCACCGGCGCGGCGGTTCACTTCGACTTTGCCGTCGGGGAGCAGGTTCAGGTCAAGGCCATCGGACCAGCCGGTGGTTTTGATGATGCTCTGCTTTTCGGCGATGCCGGGTTCTGGTTTGATCTTAAGTTCAATGGTGGTATTGCCGAGTGGCCAGGTACGCAGGGGCATTTTCAGCCCGTTTTTACCGGCAAACCGGACGTATTTGCCGTCGATCAATTGAGCTTCCGGTATGACGATATTCCAGTCGCCAAGTTCGTCGAGTCCGTTGCCGTTGAAGCTCCAGCGACTGCCGCGAACCGTGGCCGGATGCAACTCCGCAGACACTACTTCGGTCACGCTGATAGGCAGCTCTTTCGAAAAATATTCGGAGCGGCCCGGCATGCCGGAAGCCCCGGACGAAGTTTCCAAATTCACCGGCGTCTGCACCAGATTGGCCGGAATCATCGGCTGCCCCGCCGCAAATGGAAACACCACATCGGAGTAGCCCGTCGAGCCATCCGCCAGTTCGTAGCGGATAAAAAAGCGGTCATACGGTTGCGGCGGGCGGCTCAGGAATCCGGTCGTGAACTTGCCGCTTTTCTGCTTGAGTTCCACCGCATTCATCAGGGTGATATCGGCCGGAAGCACTTTGATCTTGACCCCGGCATATGATACATAGCCGCGTTTATTCAACTCCGCCGCACTGAAACGGATTCCGTCTTTGCCGAACTTGAAAATAATGACGTCATCCGGCTTGACGGCAAGCTGGACCCCGATCGACTCCCAGGCGATATTTTTCACTGATTTCACCGATTGATTGCCGACCGTGAATTTATCGGACCCGACGTTTTGGAAGCGCCGTATCGCCCGGACGATTTTCCCGCTGGTTTCGAGTTCAAAATCTGTACCGGAAATGACTTGCAGGTTCAATAGTGTCTTGCCGTCCGTTTCCGGCGAGAACTCGCCGATGGGACGGTCGTTGCGCCACAGCGCCGCGTGCTTCACCGCTACCGGCGAGTCGAAATTAACGGACGCCGTCAGTACACCGCTGGCCTCCCGAATGGACAGGGTATTTTTCAACTCCGCGCAGTCATTCAGCGCGACCTTGACGGTAACGGCATTCTGGAGATGACTGTTCACCGGAAAAATCGCCGGCAGTTTCGCCGTTTTCCGGTAATTGCCGCTGACGGCAGTAATTTCGGGAATCCATGCCGGATATTTCGCCAGTTCCACGGTCGGAACCAGCCATTCGACGCGGTCGAAGCCCTGACTGTCCAGCGTTTTTTCCGCGAGGTCGGCGATCTTCCGCCCGCGTTCGTCGAGCAGCCGTCCGGACACAGTGACTTTGCCGGCGGAATTAGGCAGGTTCATGGCCTCGATCCGCAACAGCGTTCCGGGGATTTCCTCGCGGTGATAAGCAAAATGCAGCTGCGGCACGGCTGGTAAATTCTTGATGCCTTTGAAGCGATCACTGTAAGCACGGACGATGCCGGCGTTACCGGGGGTAAAGACCATCGGCATGATGCTGGTTTCGTCGTGATCGTTCCAGGTGGTGCAATGCACCCACGGCATATCCGTGGTCAGCGTCTCGAAACAGTACTGCATCTGGTCGAACCCCATGTGCGGCTGGTAAAAATCATTGCGCCCGTTCAACCACGCGCCGTAATAACCGGGGTACAGCGTGCCCATGAAAGGCTTGCCGCCTTCCTTCAACGTTTTCGTGAGAATCGCCACGTTGTCCTTTTCCGATTTGCCGTTAATGCCCGTGTTCATGAAGGCATAACCCATGTCGATGACATCGAGATACTTGCGGATCTGCTCCGGATCGTATTTCGTGTAACCTTTTTCGAAGTTCGCCACGATATACATCTCATGGCCCTCTTTTTTCAGTCCGGCGATGATCTCTTTCCACTCCTCCGGGGTCCAGCTGGCAAAGGTGTAGGTGCAGACCACCGGACGGCCGTTGAATTTGGGGTAATTGGGGTGTTTGCCGAAAAGATCGAGCATGGTTTTCAGCTCACGCACCTGCTGCGGGACGGTAGTTTTCACGTCGAGGCAGATTCCGACCTGGAACTCCGTCCCTTCGGCTGCCTGCAGCATCTCGTGGGTGGCACCGATGAACGCGGAGGTACCGCCGCTTTTCTGCGCCACCACGTCGTTGAAAAATCCGTCGATGCCCTGTGCCATGGCCAGCTCGATCTCGCGCCGGAAATCGACTTTGGCATTGCCGCTGTTGCGCTGGTCCGGGAAATTATAGTAGTTGGCGATGTTCGACGACGCGTTCAGCGGGACATGCCACGGCGTGTAATGCGCCCACACCATTTTGCCGCGCCCGGAGAGTTCCCCACCCAACATATTGAATGCCAGCGACAAGACAATAAAAGTCCACAATGATTTTTTCATGAAAGTTTGTCCTGTGAAATGGTTTATTCGCCGTACCAGAATGCCAGGCCATCGGAGGTCAAGCTGGCTTTGTCCGAACTTTCAAGCTGCAGCTCATATCGCGCGGCATGCCCGTCCACAAAACCGACCTGCATCCGGCCGCTGTGGTTGTAGCGCCAATTACTCATCATACCGGTGCTGTTGAACTGGATCATCGTACCGGCGTCATTGACCGGGCGGTTTTGCTCAACGAACAGAGCTGCGCTGCCGGAGAGCCGGATTCTGCCGATCTTGGTCCACGCATTGCTCCAGGTGCTGTAGCGGGTGAAACGCGAATTCATGGCGTAATTGGTGTACCAGTCATCGCTGGATGGCAGGAAGCTCGGGCAGCGGGTGACCTGGTACCGCCCGGCTTTGCCGCCGTCAGCATACAAATAGCTTTGGAGAAACGTACGGCTGGTGTAGGCGGGATTGTTCCACTGGGTTTCATTGCAGGCCCACATGCCGGGCTTGTCCGAGGCCGGGATAAAGTCATCCCAATCCTGCGCATACAGATGCACGAACGTCAGGAGCTGCTTCTGGTTGCTGATACATTTAGTACCTTTGGATTTCTCGCGCGCTTGGTTCAGCGCCGGCAGCAGCATTGCCGCCAGGATTGCTATGATCGCTATAACGACAAGCAGCTCAATCAGTGTAAAAAAGTTTTTCTTCATATTCTTCATCTCCTGCTGTTATTTGTTTTTTCCGAATGGCGCCACAGTATCGCGTTTGGTGAAACCCGCCTGCACCAGAATATTCTTCCGGTGCACTTCCCGGCCATCCACCAGGTCTTTGAGCATGGACACCGCCGGGGCAATAACCTCATCGTTACGGTTTTCAATGGCGGTGATCGCCGGAAAATATTTTTCCGCCTCCCAATCCGAGGTCCAGAAACAAACGATGCTGATATCTTCAGGCACCCGGATTCCCGCGTGCGCCAGTCTGGAAATAAATCCCTTGCAAAACAATCCGCTCTGCACGAGCAATGCCGACGGCAGCTTCGGCGCCTGCATCAAATGCTCGAAACAGTCCTCCACCTGCCGCGCGAAACTGCCATGCGGATGATTCACGTTGAAATACATCTTGTCGGCGTCAATTCCAACCTCCTTCAGCGTGGAGTTGAATACATTGCGAAGCTGGGAAAAGGGGGTGATATCGGGCGGACCGTTGATCATGCCGATCTCCTTGTGTCCCATGCTGATCAGGTAGTAAATCGCCTAGCGGAACTGTTCGGAGGGGTCCATGTTCACCGAGTATTCACCGGCTTCGCCCACGTGTACCCGGGGCAGCCGCGATTCGTGGTCGATATAATCCTTGGACGCGCCGTCGGGGGCGCCGGCAATCAGCAATCCGCCGACCATGCCGTTGGTCAGGATGGCGGGAATCCGGTCCGGGTTGTGGTAACAATCGAACCACTCCGTCTGAAAACTGATTTCATGGCGGGCGCATTCGCGCATGAACTGAACGGTGAAATCCATGAACATGGCGTTTTCGCGGATCAGCTCGACCCGCTCAAAGATCAGCAGCCCGAAATCGTCGATTTTCTTACTTTTCAGCAAACGTGCCGCCGCATTGGGTTTGTAACCCATTTCCCGGGCCAACTGCTGAATTTCCAGACGTTTGCGTTCGCTGACATTCTTGCCGCCATTGAGCGCGGCGGACACGGTCACCACCGAAACACCGGCGGCGGACGCCACTTCGCGGATGCTGGTCTTCCCTTTATGTACGGCTTTTATCATTTAGTTTACCAATCCAGTTTAACGTTTAATTAAATTATAACGCAAACGTCGAAATTTGTCAATACCCCTTTTGGCAAAAAGTAAAATAATTTTTACATATCTTTTTTCGTTAATTTTCCATTTTCAATTTTCCATTTTCAATTTTCCATTTTCAATTTTCCATTTTCAATTTCCCGACAGTTGACTTTGCCCGGTACGGTATTATAGTAACTGCAAAAATTAAAACCATCCACGGAGGATTTATGGGGTTTCCAAAGAGTTTCATCTGGGGCGCGGCCGCCGCAAGCTATCAAATCGAAGGCGGAGCCGCCGATGACGGCCGCACACCGTCCGTATGGGACATGTTCTGCGATCAACCTGGCAAGATCAAAAATGGCGATACCGGCGCCGTAGCCTGCGATCACTATCACCTCTACAAGCAGGATGTCGCCATGATGAAGAGCCTTGAGCTGGCGGCATACCGTTTCTCACTCTCTTGGTCGCGCGTCATCCCGGAACCCGGCAAAATCAACAAGGCCGGCCTCGATTTCTATGATCGCCTCGTCGACGAACTGCTGGCAAACAATATCACGCCGTGGGCGACGCTCTTTCACTGGGACTTGCCGCTGTGGGCGTTTGAGCGCGGCGGCTGGATCAACCGCGACGTCCATAACTGGTTCGGCGATTATGCCCAGGTCGTGGTCGAGCGCCTTTCCGACCGCATTCGCAACTGGATGACCCTGAACGAACCCCAGTGCTTCATCGGCAGCGGCTACGGCCAGACTGTCCACGCTCCCGGCATCGTTTACGGACAGCGCGAGTTCCTGCTCGCCTGGCACCACGCACTGCTCAGCCACGGCAAAGCCGCCCAGATCATCCGGCGCAATGCCAAGATTACTCCGCACATCGGCGCCGCGCTGACCGGCCAGGTCGCCTTTCCCGACAGTGACGCCCCCGAAAACATCGAAGCCGCCCGCCAATATATGTATTATCAGGACGATACCTGGAACTATACGTTTTTTGCCGACCCGATGGTTTTCGGCGAATACCCGAAGGACCTGATGGTCCGTTTCGAAAAGGCCGGCATCAAAATCGGCGAACGCGACATGCACACCATCGCCCAGCCGCTGGATTTCTTCGGCACTAATATTTATAACGGCGCACGCGTGGCCATGGGCTCAGAGGGCCCGGAAGTCATTCCGCACAAAACCGGATTCGCCAAAACCTCGTTCAAATGGCCGGTCACGCCCGAGGCATTGTACTGGGGCCCGCGCTTCCTCTATGAGCGCTACGAACTGCCGATCGTCATCACCGAAAACGGCATGGCCAACGCCGATATCGTGTCGCTGGACGGCCAGGTACACGACCCGCAGCGCGTCGATTTCCTGCAGCGCTACCTGCGCGAACTCCGCGACGCCATCAACGACGAGATCGATATCCGCGGCTACTTCGCCTGGTCGATCATGGACAATTTCGAATGGGCGGAAGGCTACGCCGAGCGCTTCGGCCTGGTCCACGTGGACTACGAGACCCTCAAGCGCACCCCGAAGGACTCCGCCTACTGGTACCGCGACGTGATCCGCTCCAACGGCAAAAGCCTGTAGGGAAAATTGGACGGCGGCTCTGCCGCCTGAATTGGAGAATTGGCCGGTGCAAGCACCTGAATTGGACGGCACTGCGTGCCTGAATTAAGAAAAGGGGTTGTCCCGTCGTAGTGTAGCGAAGCCGGATGAAGTTCTCTGATTTTTTTAATTTGGCCTATTGACAAAACCGCTTGCCGCTTGTATAATATTGCAAGAACTTGTAGATTTTTGTAGGATTTTGCAGTATTGAATAATCTCGGAACAATTGAAAGCCCCGTCAAGCCGCAGCAGTTGAGCAAAGCGGAACTCGGTGAAATGATCGCCACGGATATCGAAGCGAAAATCCGCGGCGGCGCCCTGAAATCCGGCTCCAAGCTCCAGTCCGAAAACGAGCTGACGAGGCTTTATCAGGCCAATGTTTACAGCGTGCGGCAGGCCATTGCCCGGCTGAAAAAGAATCATTTGCTTTATTCCATCCCCAAAGTCGGCGTATTTGTCGGCAGCGAAACCCCGGACCGGGCCCCGGAACCATCCATCGCCCGGGAGCAAAGCGCGGTCCGCATGAAATTGCGCCTGCAATCCGGCAGCATCACCGACGACAGTCGGGGCTTCTGGAATCATATCGCGGAGTCGTTCAATCATCAGACACCGTTCACCGAGGTGGAAATGGACAATCGTCTCGAGATCGACCCCGCCGCCCTCCCCGATGTGCGCGAATGCAGCAGTCCGCTGCATTTTTATCAGCTCGGCGACATGCCGGCGCTGGATATCATGGATTATTTCCGCGACAGTTCCGGCGGCATTGAATTTCTCTCCGATATCGCGGTGCCCTTCTGGCACAGCATCGAAATATTGCTTTTTAACCGCAAGCTATTGAAAGAACTGGACATCGCCCCGCCGGCCTATCGCAACTACCGCGATCAGCTCGACTATCTGCGCCCTGCCCTGCAGAAAATCGCCGCCACGCCGCAGCTGGAAATCCCGGGAACGGTTCATCAGCCGATCATCCGCCTCGGCAAGCACCTGAGCGGACTTTTCAGCCAAATCAACGGCGGCGGCAAAGGCCGCGACCAGGCCATCATCGCCGAATATGCCCCGATCTTCGAGGAAGTAACCGGGCTGTGGCGCGAATATCGCATCAGCCATCCCAAACAATATGTGAAAAACTGGAATCTCTTCATGACCGGCCAAATGCCGTTTTTCATGGGAACTCAACAGGATATTCAAACCTGCCGACGCGATAATCCGGACTTCGAACTCGGTCTTTACCCGATGTTCGCCATCGACGATACGGTCGGCAAAATCGCCATTCCGCTGGTGGTCTCGGCAGCCTCGGAGCACCCGGTGGAAAGCATCCGTCTGGTCCGCCACCTCCAGAGCACCGGCATCCAGCGCAAACTCGCCGAAAGCGGCCTGATCCCCGCCCGCGACAGCGAACAGAAATACCTGCCGTACACCCAGGGCGAAGAGGGCCGGATTTTCCTGGAAGTGCTGAAAAATCCGTCTGAATTCTTTTTCCGCAGCCGCGAGGAACATTACGTCTGCATGAACATCATCAACGTCGAGTTATGGGACTGCATCCTTTTCGACAAAGACATCGGGGAAGCCCTGCGCGACATCCTCGCTTTTTCACGGGCCTACCTGAACACAAAAATGGACCGCATGACCATGGCCGAGCGCGAACGCTGGGCGGAACTTTACGGTTAACTAATTGAGAATTGAGAATTGAGAATTGAGAATTGAGAATTAAAAGGACTTTAAATATGCGCGAGCGACAATTTCTGTTTATCAAAGAGGGCAAAGGGATTCTTCCCTTTCCATAATTTTCAATTCTCAATTTTCAACTAAACAAAACTTGGAGGTAACAAATGAAGCCATCGCCAAAGAAATATTTCACACTTATTGAGCTCCTCGTTGTAATTGCGATCATCGCCATCCTGGCAGCCATGCTGCTGCCCGCACTGAACAGTGCCCGGGAAAAAGCGAAAGGCACTTCCTGCGCCAATAAGATGAAACAGATGGGAACCTATGCGGCGCTGTACTCATTCGACAATGCGGAATGGGTATTGCCGGTATATTATATCGGCAGCCTCGATACAACCTGGCTCAGGCTGCTGGCCAAAGATTACTTGAAACCCTCGGATTACTTGGTATCCAACGCGTTCTTCACCTGCCCTTCCGACATGGAACCAAAAGCACATGCCTGGAATGCCTTGATCAAATCATCCTACGGTTACTCCTGGGTGATGGGAAACGGCGCGATGCAATGGGTTGGGCACAAGCGGTTCGACTATAAAAAGACGGGATTTTTCCGACATCCGTCGACAACCGGGTTGCTGGCGGACCGCAGCACGCCTCCCGATGAGCTTCACTGGTCCTGGAGTTTATTCGATTATCGTGCTCCGACCCGTTATTTGGTTTCATTCCGGCATTCGGCCGGAGCCAATATCATTCATTTCGACAACAGCTACCTGAGCTACAGGCTTGCAAGCTACGTGGCTAATGAAAACAAGCTATGGGCCTCGGACGAGGTAGGGTGGTAACATGAAGAAATTTATCTGGACAGTAATTGCCATGCTGCCGCTGCTGTGGTGCCGCGCCGAATTCACAGTCGTACTCTCCCCTGATGCCGGCGCGACCGAAAAACTGGCCGCCGCCGAATTCAGCAAATTCTTTCAGGAAGCCACGGGATATCCGGTGAAAACGGTCTCCGGAGAAGCGCCCAAATCCGGAACCAGGATATTCATCGGCAATAATTTATCCGCCAAAGAGCTGCAAAATCAGGAATACTCCGTACAAAGCGACGGGACAGACCTGACCTTGACCGGCGGGGACGGCCCGGGAACTCTTTACGCGGTATATGCATTTCTGGAAAATCAACTGGGATGCCGCTGGTATTCCCATCTCGGTAATAAGAAAATTCCCCGGCAAAAAAACTTCGTGCTTCCCGTACTGGACTACCGCGGCAAAGCGGCTTACGAATTCCGCTCCCTGATCGGCGCCGAATCCCACCGGACCGCCGAAGCCCCGATGTTTTTTTACCGCAACGGGCTGAATGTCATCTGGGGCAATTACAGTGACAAACTGGAAACAAGAATCAAACTCGATGTGCCGCAGTGTCATACCCTGTTTTATTTCATTCCCCCCGCCAAGGGGTATAACCCATACGGCTGGCAATGGAAAGAGGAAAAGTATTATTTCAGCAGCAATCCGGAATTTTTCAGCATGAACGCCGCCGGGCAGCGTGTCAAAAACCTGCAATTGTGCTTCAGTAACCCGGAATTGCGCCAGGAATTCACCCGCCGCCTTTATGAGCACATCGAAAGCAAGGGTGGAGAAGGTGTTTTCCATGTGGGAGCCATGGACTGGCCCGGACCGTTCTGTTATTGCCCCGGCTGCAAGGAGCTGGAGGAAAAAATGCAGACTCCCGGCGCCCCCCTGTACGATTACCTGATCGAAGCCTGCGACAAGTTGAAAACAGACTATCCCAAAGCCATGATTTCAACGCTGGCTTACCGCAAAAAGCAATCCGAAACTCCGCCGGTGCTGGACGGCAGACTGCCGGACAATCTGGTCATCATTTTCGCTCCGATCGACGACGATTTCTCCAAACCGCTGGATCACCCGAACAATCAGGACACCTACCGGAACCTCAAGAAATGGACCTCCATGGCCAAAAACGTCTGGGTCTGGTATTACCCCCTGCCCTATGGCGGCAATGCTCCGTTCGGAGCCATAGAACGCACCGCCGCCGATACGCGGCTGCTCTACGAAGCCGGCTGCAACGGCACGTTTTACGAGCATGACGTCGGCGTCCCGCAGGGCTTGAATTCCTCCGATTTACTGACCTGGATGATGATGCAACTGTTCAAAGACCCGTATCAGGATTACCGGTCACTGGCCCGGGAATTCTGCGATGCGTATTACGGGGCCGCGTCCGCTATGATGTACGATTATTTCATGGAACTCGATACTTATACCCGCGACTACAAAGTATTTCTACCCTGGAACAGTTCCGCCCAGGTACTTGGGATCTTCACCCCCGCCAATCTGGACCGCTGGCAACAGTTGTTCGACCGCATGGAGTCAGCGGCGGCCGGGGAAAAATCCGCCTTGCAGAATGTTCGTGACTGCCGGATCACACTCGATATGCAAATGCTGGGGCAAAACTGGCATGCGTATAAAAAGGCGTTTCCTGATACGGTATTGAGTCCGGAATCCCTCCGGAAAAGAATCGAGGAAAATCTGGAAAGCTCCCTGGAGCGCCGTTTTGCCGATGCCAATATCCGGAATATCTGGCGAAAGCGCATCACTTCCCTTCTGGAAGATTACATGCTGCTCTCGACCGTCGAACCCAAACCGCTGCCGCCTCCGCTTGACCGCATACCGGCAGAAAAAATACGCCAGGCCATGCCGCGCCAGGTCAACCACTGCGGAATCGCCCAAATGTCCGACGCCGCATTCGGGATGGCAATCCGCGAAGAGAAAAAACCTCTGGAACTTCCCTTCACTCTGGGATTTTACGACGAGTTGAACAAAAAATTCGTCATCCACAACCGGAAAATCACCAAAGAAGAGATCGTCATCGACCAGTTCCACCTGTACAAACTTGGCCGGGCCGCATTGAGCGCCCAGTGCCTGGTCTGGCTGACCTCCACTTGGCGCGCCAGTGTCGCCCTCGGCTCGTTTCAGGAAATGGGCAACCCGTTCAAGGAATGGGATATTTATGTCTCGCTCAAATTCGAGGGCCCCGGCTACAGCAGCCAGAGCAAGGCCAAAGAGGATAACGTCTGGTGCGACCGCGTCGTTCTTGTCGAAACGGATTAAATCGGACTCTTTATTTGATTATCAACACTTTGCATGATATATTTCCGGGAATAAAACCGGAGGTATATCATGCCTTTTTGGAATAAAAAATTGCACTTGTCCCGGAAAGTTAAAATCATCATCGCAGTTGTGGCCCTGTCCATTCTTCCCGGTCTGTTTCTCTGGGGTTTGTTCTCAACCCCGCCGATTAGTGCCTGGCGCACTTCCATCGATAAGGTCCGTGATCCGGATTTGAAGGAGCTGATGACCGGGCTTGGAGCAAAAGATATTCTCGTTCGAATTCGTAAGCTCAATAATCAGCGTCCTACAACTGAAGTTTTCATTTGCTTTCAGCTCGGAAATGAAATAAAATATACGGATATCTTTGTCACGGATTTATCTGAAGCCGGACAGAAAATATTACAGGATTCTTTCTCCATCGATAATACTTTCACCGTAAATCCCCATGAGAAATTCATTCAATTTGCATTCATGGATGCACCGGACATGAAGTATCAAAATCTAATGTACCGGCAGGGAAACACCTGTTACATCCGGCTTCTTCGTAATGCTGAAAAATGGATACCTTATGAAGAACTCTATTCGCAACTGTTTATTTCTGATTCTCTATAGCTTTATTTGATTATCAGTGCTTTGCATGATATATTTCCGGGAATAATAAACGGAGGTTGTCATGCCGATATTTGAATATGAGTGCCGTTCGTGCGGCCATGCGTTTGAGAAGCTTGTCCCCAGCGCCGCGGCCGAGGTCAAGTGCGATCAATGCAGTTCCGGAGAAGTTACCAAGAAACTTTCGACGTTTGCCGCCAAGGTCGGCGCTTCCTGCGGGCGCAAATCCAGCTGCCCTTCCGCCGATACCCCTCATTGCTGCTCCGGCGGCTGCAAACACCATTGAGCCGCCGATGCGCAAAGCCGATTTACTGCAGATCCTCGAAGAACTGAATTTCCATCCGGGCAAGGCGCTCGGACAGAATTTCCTGATTGACGGCAACTTGCTGGACTTCATCGTCCGGACCGGCGCGCCGCAGCCCGGCGAAGTCATTTTGGAGGCCGGGCCCGGTTTCGGGGTGTTGACTCGGGGGCTGCTTGAGGCCGGGGCCGAGGTCTATGCCATCGAGTTCGACCATCGCCTCGCCGAATACCTGCGCCAGAATATCGACAGTGACCATTTTCACCTGACCGAGGGCGACGCCTGCAAGGTCGATATCCTGTCGATCCTGCCGCCGGGCAAGCCGTTCCGCTCCATTGCCAATCTGCCGTATGCGATCAGCAGTATTTTCATCGGGCGGCTCCTCGATCTGCCGCAGCCGCCGGTTCAGATGCTCTTTATGCTGCAGAAGGAGATGGGCGAGCGCCTCGCCGCGCCGGTCGGCAGCAAGGATTACAGCGCGCTTTCCGTCCGCGCCCAGCTGCTTTACGAAACCCGAATCCTGCGCAAGGTGCCGAAACAGGTCTTTCATCCGCAGCCGGAGGTGGATTCGGCGCTGGTGCTCTTTGAATTGCGTGATCAGATACCGTCGGCCGAACTGCGCGCCGAGGTCTGCCGGATCAGCCGTTGCGCCTTTGAACAACGCCGCAAAATGATCTACAAGCCGCTCTCGGCACTGTTCCCGAAGGAGCAGATCCTCGCCGTGCTGAAGGAAGCCGGCATCCCCGAGGAGGCGCGCCCCGACAATATCTCCAAAGAATCGTACCTGAAAATGGCGGAGCTTTTCCTGTGTCCGTAAGCAAATATCTGGAGAAACACGGCAAGGCCCTGCCGCTCCCGCTGGCGCGAAAGTTCCGTTACGCGGTGGTGATCCCGGCCATGGCCGAATCGGAGAGCCTGCCGCACACGCTCCAGAGCCTGGCTGCCAATTCCGAACTGATGCTGGAGGACACCCTGACCCTCGTGGTCATCAACCAGCCCCCGGACGTTCACTGGAAAATTCGCTCCGACAACGAAAAAACGCTGCAGATTCTCGCGGAAAATCCATTCAAACTGCCCAATTTGCATTACCTCGATATCACTACGCCCGACGGCGTCGGCGGCGCCCGCAAAACCGGCATGGACACCGCGCTGGTTTATCTGGACTGGAACCTCGATCCGCTGATTTTCTGTCTCGACGCCGACACGCTGGTGGAGCCGAATTATCTGCAGGCGGCGGCGCAGCTGCGCAAGCAGCCCGGCGCCATCGTCAATTTCCGTCACCAGCTTCCCGATGACCCGGCGTTGCGGCGGGCGATCATGGAATACGAGCTTTTCATGCGTTATTACGTGCTGGGATTGCGCTGGGCGGGCTCGCCGTACGCGTTTCACTCGCTGGGTTCGGCGATGATCTGCCGGGCGGCCGATTATGTCCGCTGCGGCGGCATGCGCGAACGCAACGGCGGCGAGGACTTCTATTTCCTGCAGTCGCTCCGCAAGCTCGGCCCGATCGGTTTTATCGGCAGCACCACGATCCATCCGGCGGGACGGCTCTCCGACCGCGTCGACTTCGGTACCGGGCCGCGCCTGCGTAAACTCATGGAAGGCGAAAAACAGGATTTCTATCATTTCGGCGTCTTTATCGAGCTGAAAAAAATCCTCAGTTTGACCCCGGACGAAACGCTGCCGGAAAATCTGTCGGCATTGCGCCCGGAAACGCAAGCATTTTTCCAGCAACAGAAGTTCCTGGAATCCTGGCCGAAGATACTCCGCAACACGCCGAAAAATCCCGAAGCATTGCGCTGGGCGTTCAACACCTGGCTGGACGGTTTCCGTACGTTGAAACTGATTCATCACCTTGAGCGTGAAGTTCCGATGCTGCAGCGGGTGGGTTATCGCGACGCCGCGGCGCGCCTTTGCGAACACCTCGGCATGCGCTTGCCTGAAAATGCGGACCTCACGCAACTCCTGACCGAATTCCGGAAATTAGAACAAAAATAAACCCGCCACCGGGCGCTTGCCCGGACGCGGGTTTATTTTTAACTTAGCTTCGCACTTCGCGGACGAGCTGTTCCATGCGTTTGCCGTATTCCACGTAATTGCGGAAGCGCACGTCAGTTTCCGGCAAATCGGCATTGCTGTCATGGAAAACCACCCCGCCAATGTGCGGCTCAATGCTGATGCCGCCATCATAGCCACGTTTGAACGCATCCTTCAAAATAGCGCGCACGTCGCCGCAGCCATCACCGGCAAAGCTGTATTTCATCTTGTCCTTACCCTCGGCCGCGTCGAACTCCATCACGCCGTCCTTGATGTGGATATAAACCACGAACTCGCGGACATGGCGGTAGAATTCCCACGCACTCTGATACGGATGCGGTTCCGGATAGGCCCGGTCCAGCGTAAACACCGGATTGCCGGTATCGAACACCAGTTTAAAGGCGGGCGATTTGATGTTGTCGAGCAGTTTCAGCGTGTGCTTGTAGCTCATGCCGCCGTAATTCATACAGTTCTCGTGCAGATAGGTCACTCCTGCATCGGCGCACATGTCTACGAGGTACTGGACCTTGCGATAGATGACGGCTTCGAGTTCCGGGCTGTCCGGCTTCTGGTCTTTGGCCACGGCGAAACTCATGCCGCGAATCAGTTTGGTACCGAGCTTCTGCATCCGGGGAATGGCGCGTTTCAGTTCATCGATCGACTTCTGGAAGTCCTCTTCGCTGTCCGGCTGCTTGCCCCAGTTGGCCACGGCGCTGCCGAAACAGTTGACTTTGACGCCGCTCTGGTCGAGGAGCTGACAGACTTCCTCGAACTTCTCCTCGGGCAGGTCATGAATGTTCATGCCGTCGATGTTGCGGGCTTCGAAATACTGCCAGCCGAGTTCCTTTACGGCCTTGATCTGGCCCTGAATATCCTTGGCGGCTTCGTCTGCAAATCCGGTGAAGTACATAATAATTCTCCATGTTATTCAATTGTTTGATTACGAGAAATAATATAACCGGAAGGCAGAAAAAAGCAATCAAGCTCCCGGGATAAACTTGACTGCTTGTATTAGAACGCAAACCCGTCGGTAACAGGGGGAGCCGCTTCCTGTTTGATCTCGGCCGGTTCTTCGAATCTGACCGGGGTATGGATCGGACGGCCGACAATATGAATGGAACCCGCCGGACACACGCCCTCGCAGGCGCCGCAGCCCAGGCAGATGTCCTGCCGCATGGCCGGCACGGTCGGATGCCTCGGCCCCTTGGGATTGGCCACCATGTGAACGGCTTTGACCGGGCAGACTTCATCGCAGGCGCCGCAGGCGCGGTCCTCGATATGCGCTACGCAGGTCGAGGGTTCCAGTGTGGCGATGCCGATACTGGTATGCTGCTTGATTTCCAGCGGCAGAAATTCAATCGCGCCATTCGGACAAACTTGCCCGCATATATTACAATTATAATCGCAGCACGCTGCCCGGTAAACCAGCACCGGCTGCATGAAACCGGTCAGGCCATATTGGGTGACGGCCGGATGCAGGACCTTTTCCGGGCAGGCCTTGATGCACAGGTGGCAGCCGGTGCATTTGGCATTGAACCGGGCGACGCTGTGCGCACCGGGCGGCGCAATGGCTTTGTCGGAGTTCCCGCAGGCCTTGAAAACGGCGCGATTCGCCACCACCCCGAGCGGGATGGCGCAGGCGGCCGCGCCGGTCATAATCATGAAGTCGCGCCGGCTCACCGGGTCGGTCGGCACGATCGGCTCCGGAGCAGCGGTCGAGTTACGTGCGCTGGCGGGCCGCTCGCGTACGCCGTAGCTGATGGCATTCTTCGGACACTTGCCGAGGCAGGAGAAACAGGTCAGGCAGCGGTCGGCCTCGACCTTGAAGTTCTCCAGGTCGATGCATTCGGCCTTGCAGGCGTTGCGGCAGAGACCGCAGGAAACGCATTTATCGCGCTTGATCCGGATGCCCAGAATCGAGAAATTCGAAATCGCCGACAGGACGGCTCCGACCGGGCAGATCGCGTTGCAGTAAAACCGTCCGCGCCAGATGACCAGCGCAATCAGCCCGGCCAGCTGCAGCACGACAAAGATGCAAGCCGAGACGGTAAACGCGGTGCCCAGCGGATGCAGATATACATCGTGATTGCGCATCCACGCCACCACCGGTTTGTAAATCTCGGCGGCAGCGGGCAGCAGCAGGTCGTTGCCGATCCGGCCGGAGAACGCGAACGGCTCGAACGCCGTGATCAGCGTCTGGATGCCGATGGCGCCGAGCAGCAGCATGGCCGCCGGGAAGGCCCAGCGGATCAGCTTGTTGCTTTTACGGTAGCTGAACTTGCGTTTGCGGCGGATGAAAATGTCCTGAATCGTACCGAGCGGGCAGATCACCGAGCAGTAAATCCGCCCGAAAATCAGCGTGATGACCGGGACCAGAATGATGGTCAGCACCACTTTGGAGGTGGCGCCCCATTGCTGGATCGCCGGGAAAAACTGCATCTTCGCGATCGTGGCCATCAGCTTGCCGCCGAAGTCGCCGGGCCAGATAATGCCCACGATCAGCGCGGCCAGGACCAGGCCCCCCAGCACAATTCGGATGATTCTGGCCATATTACGTCAGCCGGATGATTTTAACTTTTTTCAGGTCGCCTTCGCCGAGACCTTCTTCCGCGGCCAGCTTAATGTGCCCCGCGTCGCCCGGTTTGACGATGCCCCAAGCCACCGCCTGCGCTTCACAGGCGGTATCGACCGCCACGATATCCGGGGAAATGAGCAGCATTTTCGGCATGATCGAAGCCGCGTTGCGCTTGCCGCCGGGGCCGCCCTTGGTCATGACCCGGTAGGCGTCCACGATATTCAGGTCCGGCTTGCGGTAACGCAGGAAATCGACGATGCACTGGTCCAGGTGTCCGCCATGATAGGCCTTGCGGTCATAAACGCAGCCCATCAGATTTTTCATGGCGATGGTCAGCTGGGCGCCGCCGTGATGCTTCAGCACGGGAATATTGATGAACACATCGCAATCGATGACCATCTGGTGCACGAGCGCTTTCTGGAGGATTTTGCCGTCGGGGATATCGACTTCTTTGTACATCGATTTATCTTTGCCGACCACGAAAATCGCGCCGCCGGCCTCCGCCGCAGCTTTGACGCCGCTGGTTTCCGGGCCTTTGGTATCGATGTTATGGTCCATCACGTAAACCTTGCCGGCTCCGGCCTTGACGCACAGTTCAGCGATGTGTTTCATCAAATCGACGTTGGTATTGGCGCCGGTTTCGGGGGCGCAGTCCCAGGACATATTGGGCTTGAGGAGCACGGTCTGGCCTTTTTTGACGAAGCGCTCCATGCCGCCGAGCGCGGCCATCGCCTTGTCGAGCATCTCCGCCGGTTCGCCGCCGGCAATCGCCGCCAGTTCGGGGCCACCAGCCGCAGTAGCGTTCGCGGCGGCGTTATTGGTTCCGGCGGCGGCTACATCCTGAGCCCAGAGACCGGTTTTGTCCAGCAGCAGCGACAATCCGGCCGCTCCGGCTGCCACGGTACTTTTCTTGAAGAAATCACGTCTGTTCATAATCGATCTCCTGTGATTAAGATTTCTCTTCTTTCTTTTCTTCTTTTTCCTTTTCGGATTCTTCGGAGCCTTCTTTCAGTCCCTTTTCGAATTCCGATTTGGCCTTGCCCAGTGAACGGGCGAATTTCGGAATTGACGATGCACCGAAAATGACCAGAATCACCACCAGGATCAGGATGATTTCGGGGGTGCCGATCATCGCCAAATTACTTGATATCATCTTTCTTGTCCTCCTCAGGCTTCTTGGAAGCCATTTGTTTAAACTCGCTTTTTATTTTATTCAGTTCCCCGAGAACATGGCCGATCTTGCGGAACAACCCCGGCAGTTCCTCGGGCTTTATAAACACAAACAACACCACGGCGATCAGGAGAATTTCTCCCAGGCTCAGCGAAAACATCAGTCGCTCCTCCCCCAGTTGAAAATCTTCGCGATCCAGATCGACAGATAAAAAAGTCCGACCAGCGGCACCGCCACCGAAATCTGCGATACCACATCCGGCGGCGTAACAATCGCCCCGATGATGAAAAATATCACGATCGCATACCGGCCGGACTTCATCAGCGTCCGGCGGCTCACGATATTCATCGCCATCAGCGCCACCAGAATGATCGGCAGCTGGAACACCAGCGTGATAATCAGAATAAACTGCAGAATATAGAAAATATTCTGTTGAAAACTCAACAGCAGCCCGACCTGTTTCGGAATGAATTCGGTGGTGGTCATGAACTGGACGCACAGCGGCACAATGCCGTAATAACTGTAAACCACCCCCGCAACCACCAGCAGCCCGGACGCCATCAACCCCCAGCCAAGGAAACGCCGCTCCGGCGCATGCAATGCGGGAATCACGAATTTGAGAATATGATACAAAATGACCGGCAGCGCCAGGACCACTCCGGCGAGGATGCTGATTTTGATCCGTACCGCGAACCCCTCAAAAAGCGACGTGGCATAAAGCGCCGTGCCGTTTTCGGTTTCCAGTATTTCAAACGGCCGGTAAAGCACCTGCAGGATGTCGTCATAGCGCCAGTAGGCCAGGACGGAAGTGGCGATAATCGTGCCCAGTGACCAGATGATCCGGCTGCGAAGCTCCCGGATATGGTCGATCAGGCTCAGTTCTTTATCCTGGCTTTCACTCATCTATCTACCGCCTTAATATATTGATCCGGTAAATAATAGCATCAAAAGCACGAAAATACAACAGAATGAACATTTTTGAGCCCCCGAAATTCGCGAAAATCCGCAAAATGGGAAGCATAGCAGGTTTCGCCCTGTGGCCGACCAGCGCTATCTGCGCGCTGGACCGCGTGCGGCTACGAGCCGCTGCGAAGTATTTTTATCTGCCTGATGTGTTATTATTCAAAAAGTAAAAACGGCATTTTGTGCCGTCTCGATAAGACAGTCAAAATGCCGCATGCATACCAATTTCTTTATGCTTACTTGATACGACCGGTGTAAGCATCCGCGCCGGCATTGTCGATGACATATTGGAAAAAACTTTTTTCCGCCGCCGAACGGGCCGCATCCCAGGGGCGCGGGTTTCCGTTAAGCTGTACCGCCCAGAGCTTCAATTCTTTGCGATGCCAGTTGACCGTGCAGCTTGTGCCCCATGCGCCGCCATGCCCGAACCAGGCATCCTCGTTATCTTCTTCCGGTGCGCTGAGTCCCAGCGAATACCCGCCCATTCCTTTCGGACGTGTTGACTTCGCCAGCAGTTCTTTGACCGTCTCTTCTTTCAGAATCCTTACTCCGTTCTCGCCCATACCGAGATTCATCAGCATCTTGTAGAATTTCAGCTGGTCGTTTGCGGTTGTCCAGAGTCCCGCGCCCGCCGAGGCGAAGACATGGTCATCGTTGTAGGGGCGTTGCTGCATATTGTTCTGCAGGCGGTATGTTGCGGGAGCATTTTCCACACAGTCATACATTTCCACTTGCGTTTCAAGTTGCCGGTCGGTCGGCCGGAACGAAGTGGATGCCATTCCGAGAGGGGCCAGGACACGTTCTTTGAGGAAATCTTCCCAACGCTGCCCCGTCACGACTTCAACGATCGCCGCTCCGATGTCGATGCCAGTATTGGAATACTGCGCCTTGGTGCCGGGTTCGAACATGATCGGACATGCGGCCGCGATAGCCGCTGTCTGCCGAAGCGGTGCGCCACCGCTCCAGCCGCCGCCCTTGATGTTGCCCTGTTTCGCGCAAATCTCGAACGGAAAACCTCCGGTGTGGTTCATGACCATACGGATCGTGAGCGTATTTTCCGCCCTGACAAGTGTCTTCACGCCGTCTTTGTTGGAGGCAAGCACCCAGAGTTCCTTGAATTCAGGCAAGTATTTTGAAACCGGATCATCGAGAGCAATTTTGCCTTCCTCAATGAGGATGGCGATGGTCACCCCGCAGAAACCCTTGGTCTGGGAGCACTGCATATAGACATCATTCATCGTGATCGGACGCTTGGCTGCGACATCGGCATAACCGACGCAGGTGCTTTCCTGAACGCCGTTTTTGTAAAAAATATTGATTGCGCCCGGAAGTTGTCCACTTTGGATATAAGGCGTCAGCGCATCTTTCGCAAACGTTGTGCCCGATTCTTCGGAGCCGGATTTTACCGATTGACATCCCGTGAAGATCGTCATGGCAACGATAAGCATCATCAGGTTTTTCAGGTGACTTTTCTTGTTTTTCATTTTCGTGCTATAATTCCTGTTTTTTAAGCGTTATTGCAGATAGCGGATTATAGAATTTAAACTCGTGTGCAAGCTTTTTCAAGTGAAAATCCGGCCAATCCGGCGAATTCGATTTTCTCACTTGCACACGGCGTTCATGAATTAACCGGCACGCCGGAAAAATTGACGGCTGAATTACTTCCGCTTCATCCACACGCAGAGTTGGTTCTCGGGCGTGAACTGATTGCCGGCGGAGGCGTAATCGCACAGGACCATGCCGTCGCGGTTGATTTTCGTCAGATAAAAACCAACAGGGGCGGCGGCATCGGTGAAGTCGAAGTCGGTGATCGCGGCATCGACGGCGCCGAGGCGGGAATCCTGTGCCAGCACGATGGGACCGCAGCAGACGGCGCTCCGGTCCTCCATGTCGACGCGGCGTGGGGAAAGGTCGAAATCAAACTCGGCAACCACGCCGGATTTCCAGACTTGCGTCGCCCGATAATATTGGCCGGGAGTGACTTGACCGCTGAGTGACAGCGTGCTTGCGCCCCACCAGGCGGGAATCCGCAGGGACAAGGTGAACTCTTCCGGGGACGGCAGCTCAAGCGCCAACTGTACTTTGCCCTGACGCGGATAGCCGCCGGAAATCGTCAGCACCGCCGTCTGCCCGGACGGAGTGGTGAACTTCACTTTCATATCTTCGTAAGCATTGACGACCAGTCCTGATTTGTCGCTAAGCGCCGCCAGCCAGGGGGCCATGGCCAGCGCTTCGGGGCCCTGGGCCAGACAGCAGTCGTGCCCGTCGAACGGTGTTTTGAAACCGCGCAGGATCTGGTCGTCGGCAGCCTGCTTGCAGGAAGCTCCGGCCAGCGGCGTCGGGTTTGCATGGATCCAGGCCGCGCCGTCGGGGCGCATGCAGCCGAGGATGCCGTTGTAGAAACTCAACTCCAGTTCGTCGGCCACGCTGGAATCGCCGGTCAGGCGCAGTACGCGCTCACAGTAGTGAATCCAGGTGGTGGTGACGCAGGTTTCGCCGAGGCCGCCGCAATCGTCGCGGAGCTGCTTGAACTTGCCGTCGAACCAATATTCGCCGCACCAGTCTTTCAGCCCGCCCGCGCCGGTGATGAAGATTTCACGGTCGCGCACCTGTTTGTAAAACTTCAGTACCGCATCCAGATATGTCGGTTCCGGCAGCTCCAGATAAAGCTCCGAGAGCCCCTGGAAACAACTCATCATCTCATATGCCTTGCCGTTGCCGAGGTTTTCCGGAGTTTCACCCTTGCGGGCTTCGTCGAAAATGTTATGCTTCGTGGAACATCCCGAATCGGCGATCCACTTCGCGTAATCCAGGTGCCGCTTGTCGCCGCTGATCCGGTAGACGCCCACGATCGCACCCAGGATCGACGACGCCGCCAGCCCGTCGTGCCAGCCGCAGTCGACGATATTCTTGATCCCCGGCCCGACCTGCGTCATCAGGTGGTCCACCACCCCGATGCAGGCCTTGCGGACGCGCTCGTCGCGTTCGATCAAATTGTAATAACGCAGCAGCCCCAGCAGCACATATTTGCGGCCCCAGATATCCCAGTTGTTGGTCTGGTCATGTTCCGGGTAGGAGCTGATGCAGCCATCCGGCGACTGCGTGGTCAAAATATCGTTGACCGTGGCCTTGATGATGCCCAGCAGTTCGGCGTCCGGAGCATCGTACCACGACAGAATCGCCGAGCGGATGATTTTGCCCCAGAACTCGCAGCGCCACGCGCGGTCGTTGTCGACTTTATTGCGGAAAACATCGACCAGGTGGGTGTAGTTGACTTTTTTCAGGCGGTTGTTGATGCTTTTGTCGAGCGCCTGCCCCATGGGCCCCTGCAGGTTGACGGCTCCGGCCGGTAAGAAATCGAATTTATTGCTGGACATAACGGATATGCTCCTTGTATTTGGTGTGTGCATATATTATAGATGCCGCCGGTAATTTGACAATGTATTATTATCACTGTTTATGGTATTATTCCGACATTTGGCGCTCTTTGCGGTATTGAGCAGGAGTCACGCCGCAGAAACGCTGAAAGGATTTGATGAAATACGAAGAATCGTAAAATCCGGACTTGAATGCGATTTCGCCGATCGAGTCGCCGCTGGTTTCCAGTTCGCGGCGCGCCTTTTCGATCCGGTAACGGCAGATGTAGTCGGAAATATTCACGCCGAGCAGTTTTTTGAACTGCTTGCCCAGATAATCCGGGCTGTTGCCGGTGATGGCGGCCAGTTGCTCCAGAGTAATTTTTTCCGTGTAATGCCCGGCGATGTAGTCAAAAACCCGGCTGAGGTTCCGCTGATTTTTGAGCGCGCCGATCCCCCCGGCATCGTCGATGTTGCGGATAAAGTAGATCAGGAATTCCATGAAAAGCGCCTTGATGTTATGCTCGGCGAAATCCTGTTTCATCCGGGATTCCCGCTCAATCCGGCGGCAGAGATCGAGGAGAAACTCCATACCCGCCGGGCCGAAGGTGTATTTAGGCTCCATGCCCGCCGATTTCCGGTTCTGCTCGTGCAGTGCCTCGAAACGTTCGCAGACCGCCATTTCATCCGGCCCGAACAGCGTCCGGTCGAACATGATATTGTAAAACTGCAGTCCGGGATCGCTGAAATACTCATGGGTGGCCCCGGCCGGAATGATGTAGATATCCCCGGCCAGCAT
Source organism: Victivallis vadensis (assembly GCA_040391785.1). Lineage (GTDB taxonomy): Bacteria > Verrucomicrobiota > Lentisphaeria > Victivallales > Victivallaceae > UBA5239. The sequence continues at coordinate 381 of JBEBXH010000030.1, read as the reverse complement.
CGGGTAATGCACACCGTCCACCGCGCAGGCTCCGGCCCCTTTGTAGATGAACACCATTTCGACGCAGTCGTGCCGGTGGACCGGCTCGTGCCGGAACGATGTTTTCAGATCCCACACCGCCAGCGGCAGGGACAATCTGCAATAATCCTTCAACTGAAATTCGCGCATGCTCAACCTGATTTTCCGTTTGCACAATATACAGTCGTCCGACGATAATTTCCAATGGGACTTATGCGACTTATGTGACCAATGGGAGCGGGAATCTCAGTCTTTCATCCCATATGTCTCATTTGTCCCATTTGTCCCATTCCCGAATTCCCTGAAAATTTTCCGAATTTTTTCTGAAATCCGGTTTGCATTGGAGCCAATCCATCGTATATT
>JBEBXH010000029.1:0-62909 GCA_040391785.1 Victivallis vadensis | reverse complement strand
AGGTTACTGTGGCGGACGGCGCCGTGACTGTGGAAGGCAAAGAAAAGCTTTCCATCAAGATTCCGCCGATGGTCTCGGTGGATATCAAGGATAATGTTCTCAGTGTGGTGCGCGATGACGAGTCAAACCGCTCGAGCGCTATGCAGGGCCTGGCCCGTAACCTGATCAACAACATGATGATCGGGCTGACGACCGGGTTCAAGAAAGACCTGACCATCGTCGGCGTCGGTTACCGCGCAAGTCTCGCGGGCAGCACGCTGACTCTCAGCCTGGGATATTCCCACCCGATCGTGTACGAAGTGCCGAAGAGCATTAAAGTCACGGTCAAGGACGCGAATATCACTGTCGAAGGTGCTGACAAGCAGATTGTCGGCGAAGTGGCGGCGACGATTCGACGCTTCCGTAAACCCGAGCCGTACAAGGGCAAGGGCATTCGGTATGCCGACGAAAAGATCACGCTCAAGGAAGGCAAATCGGTCGGGTAATTGGAGATAAAAAATGACGGTAAAAACTAGAAAAGAACAGCGTACCAAGCGCCATCTGCGTATCCGCTCGAAGATTTCCGGTACTGCGGCCTGCCCGCGGTTCTGCGTCAGCATCACTGCCAGCAACATCTATGTGCAGTTCATTGACGACGAAAGCGGCGTAACCCTGGCGGCGACTTCCACGCTGGATAAGAAATTCAAGGAGCAGAAAGGTCTGCCCAATATGGCCGGCGCCCAGGTGCTCGGCAAAATGGCCGCGGAAAAAGCCGTTGCTGCTAACATCAGCAATGTGGTTTTCGACCGTTCCGGTTTCAAGTTTCATGGACGCATCAAGGCTATCGCCGATGCCGCCAGAGAAAACGGCCTCAAGTTCTAGGAGCTCAGTATGGCGAAAAGAAATGAAGAATTCAAGAACGATGAAGTGATGAACAACGAATACGATGAAAATATCATCAGTATCAATCGTTGCAGCAAGGTCGTAAAAGGCGGCCGTAACTTCAGCTTCGGCGCCCTCGTGGTCGTCGGCAACCGTAACGGCAAGATCGGTTACGGCTACGGCAAAGCCAACGAAGTCTCCGACGCCATCCGCAAGGGCGGCGAAATCGCACGCAAAAACCTGATGGATATTCCGCTTCACGGTGCGACCATCCCGCACGAAGTGGAAACGCGTTTCGGCGGGGCCAAGATCCTGCTGAAGCCGGCTTCCACCGGTACCGGTCTGATCGCTGGCGGCGCTGTTCGCGCCATCCTCGACCTGGCCGGAGTCAATGACGTGCTGGCGAAGTCGCTGGGTTCGAACAACCCCGTGAACGTGGCCAAAGCCACCTTCCGGGCCATCGAATCGCTGTCCTCCCGCGAGGACATCATGGCCAAGCGCGGTCTGAGCAAATAACAAAACTAATTCAGGATAAATTATCATGAAATTACACGAACTTTCACCCACACCGGGCAGCAGGAAGAAACGTCACCGCGTCGGACGCGGCGACAGTTCCGGCTGGGGCCGTACAGCCGGCCGGGGCGAAAAGGGCGCCGGATCTCGTTCCGGTTCCAAATATCGCCCGTACTTTGAAGGCGGTCAGATCCCGTTCTTCCGGCGTTTGCCCAAACGCGGCTTCAAGAGCATGAGCAAAGTGGACTACAACCTGGTCAATACTTCGCTGCTCGAAGCGAACTTCAATGACGGCGATGTCGTCAACGATGAAACGCTTCGCGCCAAGGCTCTGCTGCCGGCCAAGAAATTTCCGATCAAGGTCCTCGCCAATGGCGATCTGACCAAGAAATTGACCGTTCAGGCCAGTAAATTCTCGGCCACGGCCAAGGAAAAGATCGAAGGCCTCGGCGGAGCCTGTGAAATTGTTTAACCTCTAAAAACAGCGGGTATTTATGTTTGCTGCATTTATCAATATGTTGAAAATCAAGGAACTGCGCGCCAAGCTGCTGTTCACTGCCGGAATCATCGTCATTGACCGGTTTGCCGCCAATATCACATGTCCTGGTATCAACCCCATCGCCCTGCGCGAGTATGTCCATACTCTGACCACGGCGGCCGGTGACAACCAGCTCATGCAGATGCTCGACATATTCAGCGGGGGTGCGTTGCAGAACTTCGCAGTCGCCACGCTCGGCATCATGCCGTACATCACCGCTTCGATTATCATGCAGCTCCTGACGCCGGTCATCCCCTCGCTGGAAAAACTCCAGCGCGAAGGCGATGCCGGCCGTCAGAAAATATCCCAGTATACCCGTTATCTTACGCTGGCCGTCTGCGTTGTGCAAGGCGGCATGGCGGCGATGGCGATGATCGACCCGACCCGTCTCCATATGCCGGCGCCTTCGATGCCGTTGGTTGTCGGCAACCACACCATGTTTGTCATCATGACCGTGATCGTGCTTACGTGCGCCACCATGGTACTGACCTGGTTAGGGGAGCAGGTTACCCAGCGCGGTATCGGCAACGGGGTGTCGTTGATCATCACCATCAATATTATCGCCCGTCTCCCGCAGGCCGTCAAGATGCTCATCGACATGGCCATCGCGGGCCAGACCGGCACCGCGAACTTCAGCCCGGTCAAACTGTTGATCCTGCTGATGATCTTCATCATCGTCACCGCGGCCACCATCATGCTGGCTCAGGGCATGCGCCGCGTGCCGATCCAGATGGTCCGCAAAACTGTGGGCAGCCAGATTCACGGCGGTACCACTTATATGCCGCTCAAAGTAAACTTCGCCGGGGTTATGCCGATCATTTTCGCCAGCGCCCTGTTGCAGATCCCGCCGATCATCCTCGGCTTCATGCCGCAGAACAAAGTCACGAGCTTCATCGCCCAGCTGTTCAACTACAGCTCCGTTTCGCACACCGTGATCTATGCGCTGATGATCCTGGCCTTCTCCTACTTCTGGGTAGCCAACCAATTTAATCCCATCCAGATTTCCGAAAACCTGAAAAAGGAAGGCGCTTACATCCCCGGAATCCGCCCCGGCGCCCCCACCGCGGAATTCCTGGATAACTCGATGTCCCGCATCACCTTTGCCGGTTCCCTCTTCCTGATGGCGCTGGCGATTTTCCCGATGATCCTGAGTCAGAGCTTCAAGGTTCCGTCGCTGGTTTCCCAGTTCTTCGGCGGTACCAGCTTGCTGATTATGGTCGGGGTGGTGCTCGATACACTCACCCAGCTTGAATCGCATCTGACCATGCGTAATTATGACGGTTTCCTGAAGAACGGACGGCTGCGCGGACGTCGCGGCACCACTTCTTGAGGACCGCCCTGATGAAAGACCGGGTAATCGCCATTGACGGACCGGCTGCATCCGGCAAAAGTACCATTGCCAATGCGATTGCCGAACGGTTGAACATCCCTTATATCAGTACCGGCAACATGTACCGGGCAGTCACCTGGTATGTCGCTAAGAACGGCATTTCCGCGAACAATTTGACCGCCGAAGCATTGAAGCCGGTGCTCGATACCCTGAACCTCGAATATGTACCCGGAGCCTCCGGCAAATACGAAATCCGCGTCAACGGCGAATTTCCCGGCGAGCAGCTCCGCACACCCGAAGTCACCGCATTGAGCAGCCCCCTTTCGGCCGTGCCCGCCGTGCGCGAGTACCTGCTGGACAAACAGCGCGATTTCGCCAAGCTCGGGCTGGTGGTGCTGGAAGGACGGGACATCGGCACGGTGATTTTCCCCGAGGCCCGTTATAAATTTTTCCTGACCGCGACCCCCGAGGAGCGCGCCCGCCGCCGGTTGTGCCAGAACGGTGAAGTCGTCGACGGCGCCACGCTGGAATCGGTGGCCCGCGAGATCGCCCAGCGCGACCTGCAGGATTCAACCCGCCCGATCGCCCCGCTCAAACAAGCCGAGGACGCGATCAAAATCGACTCCACCGGCATGGATGTGCCCCAATCGGTCAATTGCATCCTGGACCGGATCCGTTCGCATTTTTCCACTTACCGCGTGTGTTACGCGGATACCGACCAGATGGGGGTGGTGTATTATGCCAACTATCTGGAATATTTCGAGCGCAGCCGTACCGAAATGCTGCGCGACGCCGAGCTGCCCTACCGCAAGCTGGAGGAAATCGGTTATTTCCTGCCGGTGTCGGAGGTCAAGTGCAAATATTTCGCTTCGGCCCGTTACGACGACCTGCTTGTTTTCAAAAGCTGGGTGGAAGAGCTGGGCAATGTCCGGATGGTAGTCGCCACCGAGATTTACTGCGGCGACAAACTGCTGGTCCGCGGATTCGTTACGCTGGCCTGTGTCAACACCAAAGGGCGTCCGTGCCGTATCCCTGATATCCTTATCGAGGCTTGTCCGCGGATTCCTTTGCTTTAACCCGAAAGGAGATGGTCGATGACCGCAACATACATCACCTTCGGCCTGTATCTCCTGGTGCCGATCCTCATCGGAACTATTTTCTTCCTCAAAGTGACCAATGTCGAGGGTTTCCTGCTGGGTAAACGCAAAATGGGTGGATGGGTGACGGCTCTCTCCGCCCAGACCAGCGACCGGGGCTACTGGCTGCTGCTGGGGCTCCCCATGCTCGTTTATACCACCGGCTTGTGCAATATCTGGCTGGCGGCCGGACTGGCGGCCGGTACACTCTTTAACTGGATTCTGGTGGCGCCCCGGTTGCGCGCCTACACCGGACAGACCAAATCGCTGACGCTGGCGGCATTTTTCCAGCGCCGTTTCCGCGATCCGAGCGGCTTGCTGCGGATACTGACGGCGGCGGGCACGCTGTTTTTCTTTACCGTTTACGCGGCGGTGGGGCTGATGCTTACCGGCAAAATGCTGGAGTCCATCGGTTACCAGCCGGCGGTGATGATCTGTGGCGGGGCGTTGCTGCTTTATGTGATGATGGGCGGGTATCCGGCGGTCTGCTGGACGGATTTTTTCCTGGGATTGCTGATGTTTATTGCCATTGTGGCGGTGCCGGTGACGGCGATGATTTCGCTGCCGCCCGGCGCGCTGGCCAGCGCCATTGCCTCCCGCGACACTCAGATCATGAATCCGATGCCGCCCGGCGGCACGATAGCGATCATTTCAATGGTGGTATGGGGGCTCGGTTATTTCGGGCAGCCGCATATCCTGACGCGCTTCATGGGAGCGAAACCGGGCAAGCTCTCCGGCAGTACGCTGGTCGCCATGATCTGGCTGCTGATTTCGCTCGCCGGAGCGATCTGCATCGGATTGCTGGCCATCCCCATGTTTTATGACACGATTCTGGACGAGGGCGGTGAAGTGTTTCCCTATATGATCGGGCGGCTGTTCAACCCGCGGCTCTATCCGTGGATCGGCGGGACCCTGGCGGCGGTGTTCCTGGGCTCGATTCTGGCCACCATCGACTCCCAGGTCATGGTTTGCACTTCCACGCTGACCGAGGACCTCTACAAGGGCCTGCTGCGCCGCCGCGCCTCCACCGAAGAACAAGTATGCGCGGCCCGCTTTTTCGTGATCCTGGTTACGGTGGTTGCCGTGCTCATCGCCTTGTATTGGCAGAGAGGCATTTTCGACCTGTTCGGGCTGGGATGGGGCGGCCTTGGGGCGGCTTTCGGTCCGGTGGTGCTGATGGCGCTTTATTCGCGCCGGACCTCGTGGGTATCGGCGCTGCTCGGTATGCTGGCCGCGGTCGCCGTCATGGTCTTCTGGTATCTCTCCGGCTACAATGAACACCTGTACGGAATCCTGCCCGGATTCGCCGCCGGATTGTTCACGATCATCATTTTCAACCTGATTCTGCCGCAGAAAAACGCTGCCGTGCTGCGCGGCTACGACCGTATGCTCGTCCGGATCAGGATGAGGTAACTTCCAGCATATCCTCGGAGACGGGGATCACCTCGCCGTCGCGGCGGAAGGCGCGCTCCATGCGCTTGAAAATGTTGTGCCTTTCCTGACGTTTTAAACAGTCGATATCACCGATGATATTGATCTCGCGGCGGCAGCGCGTGTGCGCCACGTTGATCCGGTTGGCGTTGTCGATAAAGCCGATGCCGCCGCCGTCGTTGCTGCGGACATAGCAGATGATGACGATATCGCTCTCCCCACCCTGAAAACTGTCCACGGTGGCGATGCGCGAGTTGATGAACCGCGCCCAGCTCTTTTCGCCGATTTCCTTGCCGGCGGCCTCGTTGGCCTTTTCCAGCGAAATCAGCTTGCGAATCAGCTGTACCTGCTTGCGGTACGGCGCGATAATGGTGATTTCATCCAATTCATAACGCTGCAGCGCGCGGTAAAAAGCCAGACAGCAGATTTGCGCCTCGGTCTGGTTGGACAAACCGGGCTTGCTGCCCTCCAGCGACAGGCATTCGGAGCGCTTCTCCGGCGGCAGCGCCGAGGTCGAATAAAACAGCAATGTCTGCGGCGGGTACTTCTGGTTGCGCTCATAAAATGACAGCCGGTAATATTCGGCACGGCGGCTCGGTTTGACCCCGGCGTCGTAGAACAGCGTGGAAGCGAAACGCAGCAGCCGCGGGTTCTGGCAGCGGTACGAGCGTTGCAGCATGATTACGGGGCAACCGCGCGCCTCAATCAGCCATTCCAGCGCGCTGCGGGTAATCATGAACTTCTGCTCGTGGGTGACAGGGCCGCATTCCACGTAAAGTTTGTCGATCACGGCCTGCGGCAGCGGAAACGGCGGCAGCTGCTGGTGGTCGCCGAAAAGAATCGCCCGTTTGCCGAGCTTCACGCACAACAGGAATTCCTCCAGGTTCGACATGCCGGCTTCGTCGAAAATAATCACGTCGTAAGGGCCGTTTTGCAGCATGTCGTCGACCACGATTTCGTCTTTGAGCAAGCTCACGTGGGTACCGGCGTAAATGCCGCCGATGCCGTGGCGGCGGCGCAACTCGATGAACCGCGCCACGTTGGAGCTTTCGCCGATCCAGCATTTTTCCGCCACGTCGGGCGCCATGCTGTAGGTGGTTTTGCCGAAGCGCAGCACCGGCAGATCGGCGATACGGCGGCAGATGTTGTCGACCGCGGTATTGGAGGGGGCCGCCACCAGAATACGCAGGTTTTTGCTGCACAGATTGCGGACCACCTGTTCCAGCACGTGCGTTTTGCCGGTGCCGGGCGGGCCCTGAATGAGCACCAGCGGATTGGCCGGGTTCACGGCGGTGCACCACGCCTGTTTCTGCGAGGCATCCATGTCCTGCGGCACGTCGTGGAGCGGTACGAAATCGAAGGTCAACTCTTTGAGTCCCAGCACATAATCCAGCGCGCCGAAGTCGCCGGGTTTATCGGCAATGGCGCGGCAGAGGTCATCGACGAGGTTGGCGATAAACGTCCGCGGACTGCGCTGCAGCCGCCCGAACATCTGCCCCTTGTACTGCTCGAAACGCGACGAATCATCGCTGCGCAACCGCCCGAAAATCACGTCGTCATCAAAAATATCCACCCGGAACGTGCCGAAAATATCCCGCTCTCCGCGCACGTAAACATTCAGGATATCCCCCTCGCCGATCGGCGTGTCGGGGTCGATTTTCATTCGCAGCGCCAGTTCGCGCTCCGACGGCTCGCCAATCATCTCGGCATCCTTGAAGATCAACAGGAACTCGCGCTCGTTTTCGGCGGCGATCCGGCAGCCGGTCGAGAGAAAATGCAGATTGCGCAGTACCTGCCAGCGCGTCTGCGCCGGGATCGAATCGCGCAGGTTCCGTACCGTAAAGGCCGGGTTGAAATCTTCCTCCGCCTCCTGCGCATAGTCGCCGTCCAGCGGCAGACTCAACTGCTGGTTGACCTCGTCCGACGCCTGGTCGGAGAGCGCCTGCTGAAACAGGTTGCGCATGAACGAAAGCGACATCAGCTTCATCGAGTTGACGATCTTGCGGTCGTAGTTACCGGCGATCTGGTCGAGGTAATCGGTGAATTCTTTTTTCTTCAGTTTCTGGATATCGCAAGCCGGATAATTCTTGCGGATATAGGCGGTGAGGTCATAAATGATCTCGAGTTTCTCGCCATGTTTGAGCTCGTCGTCGCTAAAAAATTCGACCTCATCCTCGCTGATGAATGGCTCGCCGTCGCTGAAAAAAAGCAAATACCGCTTGGCCCACTCCGTGCACTCCACGGTCAAGCTTGCACAGCCGTTGCGCTGGTCCCAGCCGAAACAGCCCATTTTGCCGGTGTCTGCGGACGGCAACTCAAACGAATAGCCCATTAACTTGAACGAGTTGCCGTCGATCTGAAACGGCTGCGGCTGCTGGATATTTTCCCACAGCTCGTAAAATTCGCGCGACGTGACCTTGTCCGGCATGGCCTTCCACAGGCGTTTGCCCTCGTCGAAATAGAATTTGATTTTGTCGAGGTTCGGGAGCGTCATAATTTCTGCAATTTCGCCGAATGCGTATTGCGGTCGGGCAGGGGCAGCAGGATGCGGAACTCGGCTCCGCCCTCGGGGGGAGAAACCAGCTCGATCCGGCCGCCGTATTTGTAGATGCTGTTGCTGCAGAAATGCAGGCCCACGCCGTGCGCGGCGCTGCCGTCGTTTTTCTTGGTAGAAAATCCGAACCAGAAGATCTTTTCGCGCAGGTCGGCAGGCACGCCGGGGCCGTTGTCGCGAATGGTGGTCACAGCATAGATTTTACCCTCGTGCACTTCGCGTTTCAGGCTGAGGTGGAGCTCATATTTCTTGCCGGGGATGTTCTCCTCGGTAATCGCCTCGACTGCGTTTTTGAACATGTTGATGAAGACCTGCATGATGACCGAGGGGTCGATCAGGATTTCCGGCAGTTCCCGGTTCACGTCTTCGATAATGGCGACATTGCGTTTGTTGAAGGATTCCTCGAAAATCAGGATCGAGGCGTCGAGCATGCTGCCGAGCTGGACCATGTTTTCGGTGCCGAGCTCGCCCATGAAACGCTGCTGCAGTTCGATGATCTCGCTGATGTGATAAAGCTTGGACGAAATGGAGTTGGCCATGCCGAGCGCTTCCTGCGAACTGCGGTCCAGGCACTTCATCAGTTCGCGGAACATGCCCAAATACTGGCGGCCGATGGGGTCCTCGGTCAGGAACTTCTGCAGAGTGCCGTCCTCCAGGTGTTTCTCCATATTGGGCAGCATGTCGTGCAGAATCAGCCGTTCCGGACGGTCGGTGGCGCCCAGGTTCAGCTTTTCCTTGAGCCCGGCAATGGTGAGCTTGGCGATGGTGATCGCGTTGCCGATGTTGTGAATGATGCCGGTCGTGACCTGCGACATGCCCTCCTCGCGGGCCTCCTGCAGGCGGAGCTCATAGTCGTGCCGGAACTGGGCGGCTTTGATGACCTCGAGCTCGAGCGACATCATTTCGGCCAGACGGATCATGAAATAACCGTCGGAATTCAGCAGCGGTGCTTTTTTGGAGAGGATGATGATACAGCCGTAAATGGCGTTGCGCAATTTGATCGGCACCATGACCAGCGACGGCGCGTTTTTGTGGAAATCCTCGGGGAATCCGGGGGGGCTTTGGTTTTTGAAGGCGGCAAAGCCTTTGGCGCAGATCTTTTCCAGTTCTTCGGCGTGCAGTTTGGTTTTGACGCCGCGGACGGGTTCGGCGTCTTCTTCGTCCTCGTCGATTTCTACATCGGTGACGTTTTCGGTGGTGGTATTTTCCTTCAGCGCCGGAAACGCGCCGGCGGAAACGCAGCCGTAGAGGTAATTATCGTCGCCGCACAGCAATACCGCGCCGCCGTCGACCTTAAGCGTTTTGACCACGAAAGCGATGAAGGTGGGGAGGAAGTCCTTTTCGCGCTCCGGATGGGCGATCATCTCGCGGGAGCTACGAAGCATTTCGGTGGCGGCGGCGCGCTCTTTGTTGATGCCCTTGCGGAGGCCGCGGTCGATCCGGCTCAGGATGATGGTTTTCGCATACAGCAGAATCACCCCGATCAACAGTATCAGAATCACAACCGACAAAATCACGATAATATACATAACTTCCTCCTCGTAAATTATTTTGCCAATTCACCGGCGCGGTACGAACTACGCACCAGCGGCGCACTGGCCACGGAAGTAAAACCGAGTTCGCGGGCATAACGGCCCCATTCTTCGAACAGCGCCGGCTCCACGTAACGCGCCAGCTGCCAGTGTTCGCCCGAGGGGGGCAGATACTGCCCCACGGTCAGCACCCGGACCCCGGCTTCATATAAATCGCGCAGCGTCTGCCGCACTTCGTCATCCGTCTCGCCCAGGCCGACCATGAGCCCGGACTTGACCGGAATCCCGTCGCCGTCCTCGGCGGCCATGCGCAGCACTTCGAGCGTGCGGCGGTAGGTGGCTTTGCTGCGGATCGAATCGGAGAGGCGCTCCACGGTTTCCACATTGTGGTTGAATATCGTCGGACGCGCCGCCAGGACCAGGTTCAAATGCTCGCGGTTGCCGTTGAAGTCGGGCGTCAGCACCTCGATCCCGGCCCCCGGGAGTTTCTCGCGCAGGGCGCGGATGGTGGCGGCAAAATGGGCGGCTCCGCCGTCCGGCAGATCGTCGCGGGTGACGCTGGTCACGACGACGAATTTCAGATTCATCTTCGCGGCGGCATCGGCCACGCGCCGCGGTTCGTCGGGATCAAGCGGCAGGGGTTTGGCGCCGTGCTCCACCGCGCAGAACTTGCAGTTGCGCGTGCATTCGTTGCCCATGATCATAAAAGTGGCGGTGCGGTGATGCCAGCACTCGCTCAGGTTCGGACACTTGGCGCTGGCGCAAACCGTGTTCAACTTGAGCCCGGAAAGAATCGAATCGACCTCTTCGCGGGCCCCGCCGCAATTCACCCGGATCCTGATCCAGGGCGGCAGTTTGGCGCGTGTACCCTTGTCCGCCATAAGACCGTCAACGCTCCATTGAAGACAGAATCAAACAAACGTTGGTTCCGCCGAATGCAAAACTATTGCTCAGCGCATGCGTTACTTTGACATCGCTGCGGCAGCTCCTCACCAGGTCGGCCCACGCGAAATCCGACTCCGGATTGTCGAGGTTGATCGACGGGCAGATGAAGTTCTTTTCCACCATCAGCGAACAGAAAATCGCTTCCACCGCGCCGGTGGCCCCGATCATATGACCGGTCATTGACTTGGTGCTGTTGATCGCGGGTCCGCCACCGAAAACGCTCTTGATCGCCAGCATTTCTTCGGGGTCGCCGATGCCGGTGGCGGTGCCGTGGGTGTTCACATAGGCGATATCCTCGGCCTTCAGATTGGCCGCTTTCAGCGCCAGGCGCATGACTTCAGCAGTGGAGGCGGCGTCCGGCTGCACCATGTCGGTACAGTTGCTGTTTGCCGCCGAACCGGTGATTTCGCAGATCGGCTTGGCGTTGCGGCGGCGGATGCTGGCCTCGGATTCGAGAACCACCCAGCCCGCGCCCTCGGCGATGACGAAACCGTCGCGGTCCACGTCAAACGGACGGCTGGCAATCGACGGCCGGTCGTTATATTTGTGCGAAAGCGCCCGCATCGCCATGAAGCCGAGCGCATGGATCCAGTTCAGTTCTTCGGCCCCGCCGCATACCACGATATCGTACTGGCCGGACATGATCAGCCGGCTGCCCTGCAGAATCGCATGCGCACTACTCGAACACGCCGAACTGATGTCGTAGCTCTCCCCACGGAAACCGTAGATCAGCGACAAGTTCGACACCGACGACGACGGCATGACACGCGGCACGATAAACGGCGACACGCTGCGCAGCCGCCCCGTCCGGATAAATGCCGAGGCGTTGGAGTACATTTCTTCGTAATTACTGCCCGCCACCCCGCCGATCACGGCGATCGGTTCGGCTTTGATCTGTTCTTCGGTCAGATTGGCTTCCTGCAGTGCCTGGTAAACGGCCGCCACGGCCATGCGGGCATTGGCGGGGGTGAAGCGTTTGCGCTTCTTGTCGAGCATGGGGCATTCGGGGTTTTCGTCGGCAGCGCCGGCCACCTGGCTTTCCAGCCCGCGAGCCTGCCACTCCTTCATCAGCACGGTCCCGGACCGTCCCGCTTTCAAGGCTTCTTCATTAACCGCCAGTCCTGTCCCCAGCGGAGTAACCAGGCCCCGGCCGGTAATAAAAACTCTATTCATATCGTATCCCTATGATTAATTACCCTTATTATTCTTATCACACTATAACGTATTTGGCGGGAAATTCAACGGAATTAATACTTTTTCGTCGAATTTTGTGAGGTTGCGGGAAGCCGGAATCTTTATGGACCTCATGGACACAATGGACCTCATGGACACGATGGACAAACGAATTTGAGTTAAAAGTCTATCCATCAGGTCCATCAGGTCCATCAGGTCCATAATGTCCAATTCCAGGTCAGTCCTTTTTGAACATGGCGAAGAATTGTTCCATCTCGTCGGCCGAGGCGTAACGGAGGAGGTCCTCGGGGGCCTTGGCTTCGGCGATGTCTTCCGGCAGCAGGTTCAGGAAGCGTGACGGCGTCTGGTTGTTGATCCGGCCGTGCATGGCGCGCATCCGGCAGAACGTGATAATCAGCCGCAGTTTGGCCCGGGTCACCGCTACGTAGAAAAGACGCAGTTCTTCGTCCAGGCTCCCTTCCTCGATCGCTCGCTCATGCGGGAAAATGTTCCGCTCCAGCGCCACCAGAAATACGAACGGATATTCCAGCCCCTTGGAGGCGTGGACGGTGGAGAGGGTGACGGCATTGCCGTCGTTGGCCTCCTCGGTGCGGTCGTTTTCCTCGAGCAGCGAATAGCTTTCCAGATATTCCATCAGCGTCGGAGGGTTCTCGGATTTGTATTCGAATTCGGCGAGGGCGTTCAGGAATTCTTCAACGTTTTCCTGACGCTTCTTGGCGTCGTCGATGTCCTTGTAAACTTTCTGCAGGCCATTGTAGTAGCCGATGTCGATCAGGTAGTTGCGCGCTTTTTCGGCGATGTCGCCGGCGGTGGCGAATTCCTTGCGGTATTTCTCCATGCAGCGGGCCATGTTGCCGGCTTCTTCGGCGGCCTTGGCGGGGAGTGATTTCAAGAACGTATTTTCAGTCAACAGCGCGGTGAAGGGCAGAAACGCGGCGGCTTTCAGCTCTTTCAGGCGGTTGACGGCTTTTTCGCCGAGGCCGCGCGGCGGCACACTCAGGATACGCAGTAAACTCTGATCTTCCAGCGGATTGACCAGCAGCTTCAGATAAGCGGCAGCGTCCTTGATTTCCTTGCGCTGGAAAAATTCCTGTCCGCCGACCAGCCGGTACGGTACCCCCGCCTTGCGCAGCGCCAGTTCAAAAATACGCGAAAGGTGGTTCGAGCGGTAGAGAATCGCGAAATCCTTGAATTCCAGCCCCGCGTTCTTCTGTTCCTGCAGGATGTAGTCGGCGATGAATGAGGCTTCGTCCTCGCTGGTTTTGGCGGGCACGACGAGGATGTTTTCGCCGTCGCCGTGAGCCGACCAGAGGTTTTTCTCGAAACGCTCGGCGTTCGCGGCAATCACCGCGTTCGCGGCCTTCAAAATATTATTGGTGGAGCGGTAATTCTGCTCGAGTTTGACTTGTACGGTGCCGGGGAAAATTTCCGGGAATTTGAGGATGTTGCCCACATCGGCGCCGCGCCAGCCGTAAATGCTCTGGTCGTCGTCGCCCACCACGCAGATGTTGTTGCGGGTACCGCAGAGCATTTTGACCACCGAAAACTGCGCGTAGTTGGTGTCCTGATATTCGTCGACCAGGATGTATTGATAGCGTTCCTGGTACTTTTCCAGCACGTCCGGGAAGCGCGAAAAAAGCTCATAGGTCAGCAACAGCATATCATCAAAATCGAGCATATTCTGGGTCTCGAGCAGCGTCTGGTAGTGCTCATAAATATAGGCCATGCGCGATTCGTATTCGCTGTCGGAGAGCTTGCGGGCGGCACGGTAGTCGACCAGCTGATTTTTCTGTTTGCTGATATAAGCGGAAATCTGGGCCACCGACATCGACTCCAGCGTGCTGTAACCGGCCATCGCCAGCGACTGTTTGATGATTCCTTCCTGGTCGCTGGTGTCGGCAATGGTAAATGTGGGCAGATAATTCAAGCGCTTGATCTCCTGCCGCAGCACCCGGATACAGAACGAGTGAAAGGTGCCGACAGTAAGTTTCTTCGCCTGCGCCTCCGAAACGAGCTCAGCGATACGCTCCTTCATTTCGCGGGCGGCTTTATTGGTGAAGGTGAGCGCCAGTACTCTTTCCGGCAGCACACCTTGCTCGAGCATCCAGGCGATGCGGTAAGTGATCACCCGGGTTTTGCCGGTACCCGCGCCGGCCAGCACCAGCAGCGGGCCCTCGATGGTCTTGACGGCCTCGCGCTGCTCGTTGTTCAAACTGCTTAGAATGTTCTGCCAGTCACTCATACGGTTTTTACGGCCAGCTCAAAGGTATCGTCGCCGGCCACGGCGGCGGCGGCAGTTACCGGCAGTTCAAAGTCGGCGAAAGCGCCGCCGTTGATGATATGGGCGCAGGCTCCGTCCGCCGAGGCGGCACCGAACGCGGCGTCAATATTCTGCGTGCAGATTTCGTTTTTCTCGTAAGTGCTGAGGTACCAGACCTCGCCTTCCTTGAGCTCCAACTCCTTGACCAGCACGGCGTCGTGACGGATGATGCCGAGGAAGCCGCGGTTAGACTGGGCGTCGGCCACGGCCACGATGCGCGGGGTGTTGTAGCTGTCTTTCTCATAATCCATGGCGAGGAGGCCGAGGGCGATGGCGTCGCGGGGGGGCATGCCCATGCAGATTTTTTCCGCGATCGGGTCGGTATGGGAACCGTTGCTGACCACGGCATAGCGGCCGCAGAGACGGATGCAGTTGTAGGTGATGTAGGGGCTCTTCATCAGGTCGCCCTCAAAGCCGGGGCGGGGGCGCACGGAAACGGTGTTGCCGGTCAGCGCGCATTCGCGGTTCGGAAACGAACGCGAGGAAACGCGATACATGGCGGCGGCTTTTCCGGCGGGCGTCAGCCCCACAGCAACGATTCTTCCAATATACATGGCAACTCCTGTGTTTTAAACTTTACTCGATTAATGAATTAAGTAATATGGCACAGAAAGTCAAAAAAACAATTATCCGGCAACGATTTTCAGATGATTATTTGTCACTCGGTAACCTTCCGGACTTCGAAGTTGTCGATATAAAATGTCCCGGTGAAGTCCTGGGCCAGGCACCAGACCCGGAACATGCCGTTCGTATGGTATTTGCCGAGGTCGAACACGGCTTTCAACTTCGTATATTCGCCGTTGGGTTTGACCTTGTCCGGCGTCAGGGTCAGGAGCGTGACATAGTTGATCTTGCCGTCGGCGGAAATCACGGTCAGGTAAAACGGCAGGATTTTCCCGGCCGTGAACGACACGGCCAGGAAATCCATGCTCAGCTCGAACTTCGCTTTGGTGTCCTTGGTATAGATGTACTGGGCGATGCCGCCGGTGAAGGCGGTACCGGAGAACATGACGGTATACCGGCCGTCGTCGTTGACATTGTCCTCAGATATTTTATAGCCCTCCTTGAAGGTTTCCCAGTCGGCGGCCTTGCCGTCTTTCACTTTTTCGAAGCCGGAATTTTTCAGCAGGTTCGGCGATTCCGCAGCATTCAGGATGCCGGTTATACACAAAAGCAGGATTAAATATTTCATGTCAAATCTCCTTATGGTTGAGGTGTGATCAGGATCAGTGCCGCGTCGTTGGGCGGCACGGTGATTTTGAAACTTCCGCCGGATTCCTGTTTCGTGCCGCTGTAGTATTCCGTAACCGCGGCTTTGCGAACCCCGGCGGGAAGTTTGGCAGTCAACGTTTTGGCACTGCCTTGCAGGTTTACTGCCAGAGCGAGATATTGGTTGCCGTGCTTGTAGAGCGTGACGGCGTCATCGGGAAGCCCGGTGAATAATCCCTTGGCGTTGACTTGGTTCGATTCATTCAGGAAGTCCTCGAATTCCGCCGCGCCCCGGGCGAAATCGGCCAGCGCATGATATCCGCGCCCGTCCAGCTCGCGCCATTCCCAGATCAGCACGCCGGAGAAACCGCCCGCCCGCAGCAGGTGGAAGCACGCCCCCTTGATGGACTGGTTGGCGATGGCGCGTTCATACAGATTCGTATTGAGCAGATAACCGCAGATCAGCGGCAGTCCACCGAGGGCCTTGCGGGTTCTCCGGATACTCTCGGTGTTCATGTCGTACCCGGCATTGCCTCGGATATCCTTGTAGCGGGCCCATTCGATGCCGTAGTGTTCGCGGTCGGCCAGCGATTCGAAGGCGCAGTAAATGCCGTTGACGATATCCGGTTTCACCGCCGTCGATACCGCGACCTGGAAATCGATCAGTTTCCGGTTCATTTCCACCTGAAAAATGATCAGGCTATCTTTGTGCTGGCGATAAATCGCGGCGGCGTCCGGGATTTCCGGCAGGCTAAAACGTTCGGCAAAGAATTTGCGGCAGCGTCCGCACAGACAAACGGTTTCGATGCCCCGTTCCAGGTCGTCGGTAATCATATCGAAAACTTTTGCCGCGTCTTCAAGGTAATTTTTCACATACGGATGCTGCATATAAGCCAGCGGACAAACCGGTTTCAGCCACACCGGCGCGGGGTGGACGGGATTTTCGTACGCGTATTCGGGGTGTCCCTCCAGTATCTTGCTGGCGAACCGGCGGTAATTGGCGAAATGCATGAAACTGGTGCGCATGCCGAGTTCGCGGGCGGTACGCTCCATGGCGAAATCGTTTTCTTGGTTCCCCGTGTCGATGACATCGAAAAGAGTCGTGCCGACCGCGGCGAAAATCCGGGCCGCCAGATCCATTTCGGCATTCGTCCAGCTGTTGCCCCGGAAAATATCGCACAGGCGCAGGTCGTACTTCGTCATCTTCCCGGCCTTGAGCTCCGGCAGTACATGCAATTCATAGGTGCGGGGGTATTCGACAATACCCCGGCCTCTGGCCCAGACTTTGACCGGATATGTTTTGGCTAAATCCGGAAAATCCGGACGGATCATGAAATTGACGACGTGGAACCCCCAGTTATACGCGAGCTTGGGAATGGGGTCCTTGAATTTGAAATTCAACGTCCGGGATTGTTCGCCGGGCGTGTCGCTGAATTCGTGCGGATAGCGCTGATAACCCCGGTTCTTGAAATCGTACAGGGGAATGGAAATTTCCAGCGGCATTTCCACGTTCACTTCATAATCCGCCAGCGGCTTCTCCGTCATCGATCCGATCCGCAGCACCCAGCTGCTGTAAATGTTGTTCGCCAGATACAACTTGCCGTCGGGACGCTGAGGCGCAAACAGGGTATGGTCACTGGTCACGGCCAGACGGAATAAGCGCTTTTCGCTGAACGCCGCACCGTCATACGGTTTCCAGCCCTTCGGCTCATAGGTTTCGCCGTGATAACCCGGCGCGGGAGCATCCGAGGTCAGCCATGCGGTACTATCCACGGTCAGGCCGTTCAGCGTCAGCCGGGAGATGAATTTGGCGGCGGCTTCCACCACGATGATATTGTTTTTGGCGGGCAGGATGAAATCCGTTCTCAGAGTGCCGGTACCGGACTTGATCTGTTCGCCATTGACGAACAGCTGATAAACCTCCGATTCCAGCTCAAACTCGGCTTTGGCGGCGGCCTGCATCTGAATCGCGCCGGACTGCCACAGCAAACCGCCGTTTGAATCCATGACGGAGGATTGCATGATGCCTTCCGCCGAGGCTTTTCCCTGCAGCGACCAGGTACGGCGTCCGCGCTTGACCTCGAACTTGGTTTCTCCGATGACGCCGCCGAATTGATAATTTCCTGCGCCGAAGCGCATCAGGTAAGTACTGGACCCCGGAGTGATGTCGGCGCTGACGCATTGCACGGCGGGGATATTGCCGCTCAAGGTGGCTTTGCCCCAGTTTTCCGGGATGTGGAAGTTGCCGGGCGAGGGGCTCCAGGCGGCATATTCATCCTTCGGCACGTTGCTGCGGAATATGCCGAGCGAAAATGTTTCGCCCACCTTCAGGCCGGGCAGCAGCTCGAGCGGTACCGCGGCCTCGAAGCTCCAGCCGTCTTTGCCTTGCACGGCGGCCCGTTTGATGCTTCCTGCGGACAAGGGCTTGCTTTGCCCCCGGGCGGTTCCACGGGAGAGAAATATTTTTCCGTCCATATTGATTGTCAGGTGAATATAGTCGGGCGCGGCGTCGGTCTTCAGGAAAAATTCGACCGTATCATCGCGGTAAATCCGCATATCATTATCGCCGCCGGCCCTGGTTTTGACCGAATCGAGGCGGTTCATCACGGGGTTCAGGAAGGATTGCGCCGCCACACCGGCGAGGTAGATATTTTTGCCGTCGTGGCAGATCCGGAAATAACAGTCTTCCGGCTTGACGGCATAACTGTTTTCGTTATTGATCAGGATCGAACCGGCGGCCCGGTTCCATGCCGGATCGTCTACCTTGCCGTCGATGACCGGCGGGGTGTCGATGCGGGGAACCGCCACGAAGGACGGAAAAAGCGGCAGCAGGAGGGACAAACACAAGAGAGAAAGTACAAATTTCATGATCGGTATTCCTTAGGGCAGCGGCCATTTGTTTCCGGGTTGAACGGCGTAAACGGGATTCATCCAGCCTGAATAAAGCCCCTGATAGGCCCCCACGTGGCCGTCGAGGAAGCTGACATTGCAGTTGCCGTGCGGGATTTCGCCGTAAGTGCCCAGGGCGGCGTCCTTTGCAGTCCAGATTTTGTCGCCGTCGTCGGAGCTGGTGGCATCGGTGGGGGAGCTGATGTAGCATACGCTTTTGCCGATGCGGACATCATCCATCATGCCGCTGGTCATGGAGGGCTGGCTGATTTTGACCAAAGTGCCGAAGGTGTTGAAACTGCCCGTGGCGCCCATGACGGAGACGCCGCCGTTGTAGGCACTGGAATTGATCCACATTGTATAACTCGCCGGCTCGTATTCGGATGAAATCGTCTGGACATACGTTTTGCCCGGGCACCGGGTGACGACACTTTGCAGCGCCAGCGCCTTGGCCTCGGTCGACTGCATGTAAGTGTCGCCGGGAAGCGGCAGGTATTTCTCTTCCATCAGAAACCACATATGGCTCCTGAATTTGGGGCTGGGATAGTAAGTGCCCGAGCCGGGTATCAACGCTTTATTGTCCTCGGAATACATCAGAGTGGCAGTGACGATCTGCTTCAAATTGGACGAACATTTCGAGCTTTTTGCCCTCTCGCGCGCTTTGTTCAGCGCCGGCAGCAGCATGGCGGCGAGGATTGCGATGATCGCGATAACGACCAGCAATTCAATCAATGTAAATAATTTTCGCATTTTTGAATACTCCTTGATCTATTGATTTTAAATAATTCTCAATTCCCGGCAACTGCCCCTTTCGCAGACCCGTACCGGAAATTCGTAAATTTTCTGCTTCAAGTGTTTGCCCTGACGGAACTGGTTGAAAAGCAGCGTCACGGCTTTGTCCAGAATATCATCCAGCGGCTGCTCGATCGTCGACATCTCCGGATTGGTCGCCAGGTCGCCGTCGAACCCCAGAAAAGAAATATCTTCCGGTATTTTCAGCCCTGCGTCCATGATGCCCTGCCATGCGCCATAGGCGAAGGTGATGCCCGGACAGATGATCGCGCTGGGCGGGTTGGGCAAACGGCAGATCCTGGCTGCCTCGCGGCGCGCCATGGCGTACCACTCCAGCGTGGCATTGTCCAGAATATAGTATTCCGGCGACTCGTCGAGGCCGAACATTTTGCGGGCCTTCAGGAATTCCCGGTTTCGCTCCATGAGCGATTCGTACTCGAGACCGCTGCTGATATAAGCGATGCGGTGATGATTCCTGCTCCGCAGATACTCCACCCCCGCCATGATCGCCCCCGGCGCCTGCCGCGAAACGAAACACCCGTGGTCCTCCGGAATATTCAAGCCGTTGCCGATGAAAACCTTGTCGATATGGCTGAACTGCGGCTCGCAAAGCATTTTCTGGTATTCCTGATGATAAAGCGCCACCAGCAGTCCCTCGCACTCAGTCTGATTGATCCGGTTCAGCAGCACTTTGGGGTCCGGAGTATCGATCGGCAGCAAAATCAACTCGCCCGCGCTATCCGGATTCTGGAAAAAACGTTTGCTGAGAATGGAGATCAGGCGCTGGATATAGCGGTCATGGTTGGCGTCCAGGCTGTTGATGACCAGCCCGATCCGGCGATGTACCGGTTTCCCGCTGGTGACGAATGTCCCGCAGCGCTGCCGCTGCGCCAGCAGCCCCTGTTCCGACAGGATCTTCAACCCCTTGCGCAATGTCAGGTGGCTGACGCCCATTTTCGAAGCCAGCTCGGTCTCCGGCGGCAACCGGGTGCCGTCCGGCAGTTCGCCGTTCAAAATACTACGCCGCAATCCCTCGGCCACTCTTTTGTAGAGCGGCTGGGCCCCGGCGTCATCCAAGATCAAACCATGATAGTTCATTGCATAATTCATCTGAGTTATTTATTAATGTATATAGAGTATACATCAATATACATTATTTGTCAATACCCGCCCCGAAAAAAACTGAAAAATCTGATCATACTAAAAAATAAACTGAACCTGCATTGACTTGAGTACACGACGGGTATAAATTTATGAATGGCAATGTCCGGGAATCGATTTATGCTCAAAGAATTTTACAGGAAATACCGCCGGGAAATCTGGTCGTTGGCGGTGGTGTTTGCAGTGGTGTTTGCGGCACAGCTGACGCTGGCCGCGTTCGGCTTTGGCGATGCGCCCGCCCGGTACTCGCGGCCGGACACCGCCGGATACCTCGAGCCCGCCCGCGCGCTGGCCGAGCACGGTGCTTTCAACATATCGGCGGACTCAAGCACCCCCATGACCGACCGTCCGCCGCTTTTTCCGCTGCTGCTGGCGGCACTGCTGAAAATTTCCGGCGGAAACTTCATCTTCATCGCCATCGTCCTCTGTTTCCTGAGTACTTCGACGGTGGTTCCGGTGTACCTGACGGGGCGCTTGTTCGCCTCGCCGCGTATCGCCTTAACTGGCGCCTCATTATTCGGGTTCAACATCACCGCCATCGCGCAAGCGCCGATGCTGCTTACCGACATGTTTTTCACGCTGTTCGTGGCCTGGCAGCTGTATTTCTTTACGTTGTTTTATTTCCGCAAAAAATTGCGCTGGTGTTATATCGCGATCGCGATTGCTGCTTTGTCGGTGCTGGTCCGCCCGATCGCGGTGGCGTGGATTTGTCCGGCGGTATTTCTGATCGCGATCATGCCCGGGCTGAAATGGCGGCCCAAGCTCACCGGCATCCTGATTTCGTGCCTGATCTTTTTCGCCGTCATCACGCCGTGGATGTATCGCAATTACTGTGCCGGCGCCGGCTTTACCATCGACACCAACACCGGCGCCATGTACCACCAGAATGGCGCCATGCTGCTGGCCAAAGTCAACGGTACCTCGTATGAAGATGAAAAACAGCGCATCCTGACGCAACTCGATATCGAATTCGCCGACAAAATCAAATACCCCGACATCGCCTCGCAGCAGGCCTACCGCATCCGGAATTTCCGCGCCCTGATCCTGCAGTATCCGGTCACTTATTTCTCCATGCATTTCTCGCCGTATGTACTGCTGCCGGACGCCCCGACCTTCCTCGAGCTCCTCGGCATTACCCAGAGCGACCGCGGTACACTGAACGTCCTGAAAACCCAAGGAATTTTCGCCGCCGTCAACCATTATTTCGACGGCAAATGGAGTGTGATTCTCCTGTTGATTCCGCTGCTGCTGATTTCGCTCATCACCTACGCGGGAGCCATCTGCCAGCTGATTCGCTGGCTCATCGGAAAGAACGTTTTCCTGTTCTTCTTTTTCCTGGCCTTTGTGGAATATTTTCTGTTCCTTCCCGGCCCGATCACCGTGCCGCGTTACCAGCTCCCCACCCTGCCGCTGCTGGCTGTAATGGCCGCCATCACGCTTGGTTGGATTTGCGGCCTCGTCAAGGAAAAGATGCGCATGCGGCTATGATCCGGCGCGAAGTATCTTTAAAAGGGAAGGTTGTCGATTCGAGTGAAGTATTTTCTCTTGATCCATCTGAACCTCATGGATTTCTCTTCAATAACCCTGCCAAGCGATCGGCAATCTGGCGGAAGCCGGCATCATTGGGATGAACCGCCACCTTGTCGAACAAGGCCGGATCATGAGCGGTCAATTCGTCGCCATTGATAACCCGGCAATTATATTTCGCGGCAACTTTGGCAATTATATCGCGGTATAGCCGCAGTTCATATTTCACCGTTTCCGGCTGCCAGGCCGGCGGCACCCAAAGCGGAGTGATCACAATCACCGGCGTGGCCGGTTGCAGCTTGCGGAATCGCGATAGAAACATCGTCATATCGTTTTCCACGTCCTTGAGGCTTGCTCCGCTCTGCCAGTTATTTACCCCGATCGCCACAATCAATTGGTTCATCTTGAGCTGACCCAACACTTCGCCGGCCGCCGGGCTTATACCGATACCGGCAAGCCCGATATTGATGCACTCATAATTCATCATCCGGCTCAGTAAATAGGGGTAGGTACGGTCAATACGGCTGGCAGTAAATCCTTGCGTAACCGAGTCGCCATAGAAAATGCAGCGGAATCCGGGGCGCGGTTGCGGTTTCTCGAATTTCGCTCCGGGATTCACCGTCACTCCTTTTATCCAGACTGCGTCGCCATAAGGCATGATCAATTCATAGTCATGCATTTGCCCATCCGCGGGAAGCTTTACCGTTACTTCTTCCACTTCTCTCCCCGCCTGGCCGCGCTTGAAGCTCCATTCGTCTTTGCCATGCCCGTCGATCAGATAGACGCCGATATCATTTTGGCCCCGGTTTGGATTGTTGCGCTCCCGGTATTCGATCAGAACGGAAATTTCAGCGGCATTGCAGCGGAAGCGCAAACGGGCGCCGGGACTGTCGAGGTGATATTTCGTCCCGGTCGATATTCTGCGCTGAAATTGCACATGCGTTTCCTGTTTGATGATCTGGTCATAATCGGAATATTCGAGGCGCGGATCAATGGCGGGAACCATATCGGCGGCAAGCGTAAATGTCATAGCGGAAACAATGCTCAGCATACATTTCATTTGACGGACTCGCTCGCGAAATTATCCAGCAGCAGTAACTGGCCCGACGGCAAAGTACCGGTCAACAGGATATAGTCCGCTTGCGGTTTCAGTTCAAAATCATGGGCGGCGCCGATGCGCCCCTGTTCATTCACCAAACGAATTCGCGTAGCGGTGGCTTGCAGCGTGTCGCCGTTGCCGGGCAAGGCTTTGCGGTTGATCCGCAGGGCGATTTGCCGGGTGGTGCCGGATTCATTGTAGATCGCGCCGGCGACTTCGCTGCCGCGCGCCCAGAAGGTGCCGTAAATCCCGCGGGGAGCATCGTATATGACTTTGTAATCCGAGAGATGGCGCATGGCGGCCAGTCTGGCGGAGAATTCATTCAGTTCCTTGAGCGCCGGAATCTGGGCGTCGGAACAAATGGCCCCCAGGGCCGTGACTTTCAGGTTTGTCCGCAGCCACTTGTCTTTGACCGGGGTGATGCAGAGCCAGCTGCCGGATTCGCCGCGCGGCTGATCGGCGGTGAAGCGGATGCCGTTTTCAGTCTGCGAAACCGCACCGGCGGACGGGAGGTTGTGCGACCATTTGGCGAAGCGGACAAAATCATCGGCAAGGGTTTTGTTATCCCAGATGGTCAATTTCTTCTCTTTGTTCTGGTCGGCCAGCGCCAGGTCGCTGATTTCCAGATAACCGTTTCCGGTGTCGGCGGCGATAATCGAAACGCTCAACATGCGGAAATTTTTCCGGGTCAGGGGCACGGTCACCCATTGCCAGGTGCCATCCGCCTTGAAACCGTGCTGTATGAGCTCGCCCAATCCGGCATTGGCCTTGGCAAGGCGTTCGCCGCGTGCACGTACCAAGGCATAGCGGTACGGGGTCAAGTCGACCGGAGGCGCGCCCTGAATAATGTAGTCGTCGGTCAGCTGCAAACTGAACAACGTGGCGTCATAAGCGCGGGCGACCTGGTAGTCGAGTTCGGATTTGCCGCATACGTGCCATGCGCCTTCGATCAGGATCGAATCGGCGAAAAGCGCGGTGGGGTTGGCGATCGATTCATTGGAAGCCACCCGCATCTGCGGATATTTTTCCTTGAGCCAGCGGTAGATCATAGCCTGTACCCAGAGCGTGCCGTGGCCGATGCCGGTCTCGGGCGAGGCTGCGCTGTAAGCTCCGCCAAAACCCATGTCCCAGGCCACACCGCTCGGCTGGTAAAAATCGATGGAACGTTTGACCATATCCAGATACCACTCGCGGTAATCGGCGGCGCCGAAGTCCGCCATGGTCCAGCGGATATTGGTCAGGCCGTTCAGCCATTCCGGATGCGGAAAAGGGTAGTCGATGAATGGAATCCGCTTGCCTTCGCTGTCGCGGCCCAGCCAACGGCGATAGGGCGGACGATCGTCATGAACACCGTCTTCGACCAGGAACTGGCGGAAATACAGATATACGTTCAGGTCCTGTTTTTTCATGTATTGGATTTCGGCCTTGATGCCGTCGGCGGAAAGCTTGCGCCCGTCGTAGGTGAACCAGTTGCCTTCGGTCGGACAGACTTCGTCCCAGTTGGTCCACCAGGAGTACCAGACATTGTTCGCGCGGCGCTCGCGCATGGCCTGCCGCCAGCCGTCGTATCCGGTCGGAACCGCGCCCGGATGGTACCAGGCAAAGGCGCCTTCGGTAAAATACCGGTCCTCTTTCGGCTGCCATTTGAGGATATCGGCGGTCAGCGGATTGGAACTGTAGAAGTTCCGCACATAATGACGCATGACCTGGGTCAGCTCATGATCGGCTTTCGGGAAAACCGTGTAAATGGATTCGAATACCTGTGTTTCGCCGGCCTTGACGCCGGTGGGGTTGACCTGTTGCGACGGCAGACGCCCCGGGATATCGTTTGGAGTGAGCATGGCGAACTTGCCCAGATCGTAACTGCCCCAGAGCAGATAGCGGTCATTTCCTTCGAGTACCGCGCCGGGATACCGGACATTCATATTTTTCACACTGTTGTCGTGCACTCCATAGAGAAAAGCGGCCCGGACAACGGTGGCGGGCGGCTTGGCCTGGATCGGAAACGACATGAAGATATTCCGCTGCCAGTCATGAGCACGGAAAACGTTTCTCAGGCCGAGCTGGAAGGCTTCCGGCGAATCCTTGAGGTATTTCACCACCGATTTGGTCACCAGTCTGTTGTCTTCCAGCTGATAAATCACTTCCGCCTCGGCAAGACTTGCCACCGCGGGATTGTCGGACACGACCCGGACGGTTACCTGGCCGGGGCCGGTTTCCATCGTTACCGCTCGATTGAAATCTCCATCCACGCCGGGCGCTTGGGATTTCAGGTAGAGCTGCATGGAGTTTGTTCCCGCCGGCTGGATCACTTTAGGCTCGGGAGACAGGATGACCAATTTGGTCATCATGCCGGATTTGCGGGAGATCCAGAGCTCAAACGAATCATTTTTCAAATAGACGTACTGATTGGAATTTTCACGCGGCAACTCAATATTATTCATGGCCTTGGCCTGGTCGCCGGTATCCTTCATGGCTGCTAATTTCCAGACGCTGACGTCGTCAACTTCCCCGGCTCCGTCGAATTGCAATGTCACAAAGCGCACCTCCGGATCGGTAATCTCGTGCCGACCGGAAATCTTTTGCCAGGAATACTGGTCGCCGCGGGCAAGGGAGGGGGAACCGCGGCGCAGCCACTGGCGTTTGGCGTTGAAATAGGCGAGTTCCACATTGATGGTCCTTAAGTCATCGACTTTGGTGTAAGCCTCGAACTGCAATTCCTCGCCGGCCTTCAATTCGATAAGCCCGCCTTTGGTGAACGAGTCGACACGGCAGGACTGTTTGCCGGAATGCGCGTTCGGGGACGGCTTGAAAGGGCCGCCGTCGGCGGTAAACCAGCCTCCGGCTTGTTCAAAGCCGGGATTGGCGATGGTGACTGGGGTCCGCTCCCGGACGGGTTCCGAGCGGGTGAACACCGGCAGCGCCACCGTATCGGCCGCGAAAACCGGGACAAGGGACATGATGCTCAAAATCAGCAGCAAAAAAGTCGTTTTTTTCATGATATTCTTTCGTTTAAAGTTATTCCGGATCATTGGAGAACATGACCTTGTCGGAATTGTTCAACTCGGCGATTTTTACGGATGCGGCATGGCCGTCGATGAATCCCAGGTTCCAGTTGCCGACATGGATCGGAGTAGCGAAGTTTATTGTGCTGGCCGACCAGCTGGGACTGGGAATACAGTTGTAATAAGACTGCTGTCTCTGGGAATCAAGTACCATGACTTGACGGGCCGGGCGCTTGATTGTGCTCAGGCTTTCCACCCAGAAACGGGCCGGGGTCGAATAGCCAACCTGGTATTCGATATTGCGGAAATTGGCGTCGCCGGTACCGGAATCGACCAGTTTCTTGCCGGGACAGGCGAAGACGTTTTTGGACACATCGGCATATTTCCAGATCTGATACATCCAGTTGTCGCTGCAACTCTCCACCCACCAGGCATAAACGTCGGCGCCGGTCTTGTCCCAGGCGCCGGCGGTGGTACGCGTTCTGCCTCCGACCCAGCCGCCGGGCAAGCGGTTATCAGAAATATCGGCATACATGAGAGCGCCCAGGGTCATCTGCTTCAGATTGGAGACGCATTTGATGGTGTTGGCGGTGGCGCGTGCCCGGTTGAGCGCCGGCAGCAGCATGGCGGCCAGAATCGCAATGATCGCGATCACAACCAGCAATTCAATGAGCGTGAAAATTGACGGCTTACAAGACTTTTTCATTGTAGACTCCTTGTTTTTTGGTTTGCAATTTATTGTTATGTGAAAAATGAAAGATCGTTTCAGGCGTATTGCGCCAGGAACAACTGTTGCAGCAGGGAAATTCACCGGCGGCGATCCGGCGGCGGTATTCGGCGCTCCGTTCGCCGTGGAAAATCTCCTGAAGTGTATGGTCACGGACATTCCCCAGCGTGTAATGGGTATAGTCCGTGCAGAACCCGGTTTCGCCATCGGCCCGGACATGGAGGTGCCGCCGGGGTTCGCAGCAGGCCGCTGCCGTGCCGTGCGGCTGGAACTCTACCGGCAATGGGAACTTTGAGTGACGCAGCGTATTTAGCATCACCGCCAGCTGGGCGCGGTAGACGGCGTTGCCGCCGATTTGCTGATGCAGGATCACGCGGTCGACAGGGAGCCCGAACGATACTTTGGCGGCATGTTGCATGGTCTCCGGCAGCAACAGCGTCATCATGATGAGTTCGGCATGGCCGCCACGCAATAGACTCAGGTTCTGCGCCGTTTTCCGGAACACGCCTTTGCCGCGAAAGCGGTCATGAATCGCCTCCGGCGCGTCGATGGAGACATAGATTCTGGCAAATTCGTTTTTGAGGAGATCAGAATAGCGATCGATCATGGTGCCGTTGGTGATCAACTCCAATTCCAGACCGGCATTGACCGCATGGCGGGCAACCTCGTCAAAACCGGGGTACGCCAGCGGTTCGCCGCCCCACAACACCAGCGTGGGACGCGGCTGCATTCCGGCCAGTTCATCAATCAGCCGCAGCCAGTCGCCGGTCCGCATAGCATCCGGCGGCACTTGATGATGGCGCTGACTGCAGAACGGGCAGTTCAAATTGCAGTCCAGGGTCAATTGGAAATGTACCATGGTGAGCGTCATAGGGCTTTCTCCAGCAGGGCTGATTGCAGAAACTCGAGGGAACGCGCCATGCCGCTTTCGACATCAGCGGTATTTTCGTATTCGATCAATGCCGGACCGCTGAAATTCGCGATTTCGGCCAGTAGTTCCGGCCACACCAGACCGCCGTCGCCGCAGGCTCCCGGAATCAAACTGCCATCCGGCGCGGGGGCGAAATCCTTCAGGTGCATCACTGGAATCCAAGGGCGGAAATCCCGGTAGAACTTGACCGGGTCCTTGCCCGCCGCATACAGGTTGGCCGGGTCGAAACACAGCATCAATCCGGGATATTTTATCAGAAAATCATGCAGCATTTCCGGCTCGGTGGCAATGCTCGGCGTATGGATGACGCCACCGGCGGTAGTTTGAACGCCGCCATGGGTTTCCAGGACGGGGGTCACGCCGTTGGCGTTGGCGGCCTCCATGCAGCGGCTCATGCATTCATGAAACATCGCCCGGCGCTCCGCGGTGAACTCGGAGACCGGAATAAAACCGGCGAAAATCCTTAAATAACGGATCTTGAGTTGACCGGCGATTTTCAGGACGGCTTCGGTCGTTTGGGCGGAAGCACGGCTGGCGGCGCTGTCCGGCAGGGCAAAATCGTTGCCGGTGGCGGCACAGATCAATGGCTTGCCCGTTCGGGCAAATGATTCGCGTACCGATTCAATGAGGGTACTATTGGCCTCCGCTTGCAGGATATCATATGGACTGTTGGCGATTCCAAGCTCGATGATATCGATATCGAGCCGCCGCGCCAGCGCAAGTTGTTCGGTTAACGGGGTTTTGCGCAACCCCCATGCCGCCATTCCTAAACGCATCGGTCACGCCTCCCAGTCAAGCAGGATTTTGAACACTTCATCACCGGCCTCGGCTTTGCGGCGAAACGCCTCGGCACAACGTTCGACCGGGTAAGTTTCCAGCGGCAGGTGCGAGGTGTCGAATTTCCCCTGGCTCATCCATTCGAGGATCTGCTCCTTGCAGCCCGGCCCGAGGGCACAGGTCATAGTGATGGTGCAATTTTTATTGAACCAGAAATTGTAGGCGTCCAGCACGATCCGGCCCGGATAGTCGCCCTGCAGATGGACGTGGCCCGGCGGGTCGTCATGTCCCCAGCCGCCTTCCTTGAGGTAACGGTGAAGTCCGCCGACGACCTCGGCGTTTCCGGAGCACTCGATCACCGCGTCGGCCAGCGTACCGTTGGTGAGTTCGGCCAGCTCGCGTTCGGCGGTTTGCGGCGCGAATACATGGTCGGCATAATGCGCGGCGATCCGGCGTCGGGAGGCATTGCGTTCGATCGATACCGTGGTGATGCCCGGCTGCAGCAGTTTCAGGATGATCAAGGCGCTGATACCGATCATTCCCGCGCCGGTAACGACCACTGTCTGACCGGACGCAAGCGGAACGCGCCGGAGCCCTTTCAGCACGACGCTGGGCAAATAAGCCAGCACCGCGTCCCGGTCCGAAACATTGTCCGGCACTTTGACCATATAGTCGAATACCGACGGTGCGGTGAATTCATCCTTGACAGCATAGCGGACGCTGCCGCCCCAGGCGCCGCAGACGTCGCCGAACTTGCGGCATTCGTTAATCATGACCCGGTCGCCGACCGCGAAAGTCGATGTACCGTCGATGTCGATGATTGTGCCCATATTCTCGTAACCCGGCACGCAGGGATAATACAGCGACTGCGGCGGCTGCAGCCCCAGATAGGTTTTCATATCGGTACCGGAACTGATCGAACTCAACCGGGTCGCAGCCACCACCGCGCCGGGGCGCGCCGGTGCCAGACGGATTTTCCGGAAACATACCTTGCCCGGCTGTTCGATCACCACCGCGTCGCTTTCATGATACTCTCGAGTCAACATATTTTCTCCTGCAAAACTTGTTTAGCTAAAAGACGCAAAAAAATCATGCCGAACCACGGATGATCAATTGCGACTTCAAAATAGTATTATCAGCCGTTTTTCCGGCAATGAGATCAAGCAATTTGCGGCACGCCGCCGTGCCGAGGTCGTATGCCCGGTTGTCGAAGGTCGTCAACCCGGGCTCCACATACCGGCCCAGCTCGATATTGTCGCCGCCGGCTACCGCGATTTCGCCAGGCATGGCGACTCCGGCGCGCTTGAGCGCCGCCATGGCGCCGAGCGCCATCCGGTCATTGGCGCAGACGATGACGTCCGGGCGCGAGATTTTTTTCGCCAACAGGGCGGTCACGGCGGCCTCCGCACGCTCTTCGCGAAAATCGGCCTGTATGCACTGTTTGGCGGGAGTGAAGGCGACGCCGTTCTCGGAGAGCGCTTCCAGGAATCCGGCATAACGCTCCTTGCCGGGATAGCTCAGGTCCGTTCCATTCAGGTAAATCATTTTCCGGTACCCGCGCCGGATCAGGGCACAGGTCAGTTCCCGGGAAATTTCCCGGTTGTTGATGTTTACCGAGCGGACATTGGCGGAAGCTTCGATGCCGATCCCGACGATCCGCCGTTTTTCTTTGGCGAAAACCTTGATCCAGTTCTCCGGGATGCTCATGCCATAATAAATCATACCGTCGAACTCGCGGCTGCGGAAACCGTTGAAAATGGTCTGTTCATCCAGATCCGGCCGGTAAAGGCGGATGCCGAAGGTGAAACCGGCCGCCTCGGCGGTCTCGGATATTCCACTCAAAATCTGCGAAACATTGTATTCGGAAAATGAACTGTTCTGGCCGACGCCATCATGAATATTCAGCAGTACGATGAAGTTTTTGACCACTTCGCGGCACATCCGGTGAGCGTGGATATTCGGCAGATAATTGACCTTGGCACAATATTCCTCGACCCGGCGCACCGTCTCATCGCTGATCCGGGCCTGCTTGGCCTTGCCGTTCAGCACCAGTGAAACAGTGGTTTTAGCCAGGCCGATTTCCTGGGCGATTTTAGAAAGCGTCATCATCCGATCGAATTTTCTCCGGTTAAATTCATTTGCTAAACTAGTATAGCTCCGGATGCCGAAAATGTCAATCCCCCCATGTCATAATTTTTCTTAATTTCCAATTCGGTATCGTAATGGGTCAGTATTAATCATTCCGGTTGCGTTTAATAAAGTCGATGAAGCATTGCCAGTCGAAACTGGTTACTGTGTGGCCGCCGCTGCGGATGTGATAGCCGACCCGTTGGCCGATGGATTTGTTCAACTCCGGCATTTCGGCGGAGGTGTCGATGCCTTTTTGCCCGTACAGTTCATAAACCGGCGAGGCGTATTTGGCGGAGAGGAATTCACCCTCCGGGTCCGCCCAGACATCCTCTACCGCGCTGGCCACGTAGACCGGGCGCGGCGCGATCAGCGCCAGCAGTTGATGCTGGTCAAAGGGCAAGGTATTCTCCTTGTCCACGTATTTCAGGAGATTTTTGGCGAACCAGTGCGGAAAGCGCTTGTTGATCTCAAAAAGGGTCTCACTTTTGCCGTCCGGCAGAATGTGACGGGTAAGTGACGCCCCACAACAACCTGAATTATTGGAAATGACGGCAAAGTAACGGGCGTCCTGAGCACCGGTCCACAGCGCGGCTTTGCCGAGTCGCGAATGGCCCCAGACGATGATGCGGCCGCCGTCGACTTCCGGGATCGACTGCAACGCGTCCAGCGCCCTGGAGAGCCCCCACGCCCACATGCCGATGGTGCCCCATTCGGCATCTTTCACCGGACCATCGCCGTGTAAAGCGCCGCGCAAGGCGGTTTTCCAGGCGTCCGGGCGGTCCGGTTCGATGTCGGCGGTGTGGATGGTCGCCAGCCCGAAACCGGAACCGAGGATCAGGTCGAGGTCATAGCGGTCCTGCCGGGCGCCGCGCGGACGGGGCTTCGGGTTCCATTCCGGGATCAGGATTTCCGGGTCGGGGTTGATGCTGTGATTGCCCATGAAGTTCAGTCCCAGGAACACCGGTACCGGCTTGTCGGTTTTCGGCAGATAAACCAGCATGCGGAACGGATTCGGCTGCGGCAGGCCGGGCAAAATGATATCGCACTGGATCCGGACCGCCTTGCCGCCGAGCGCGTTATCCGAGCGTTCCAGTATTTTCACTTCGACTTTATGAACCGGGATTTCCGGTGTCCGCCCATACATTTCCGAGGCGAAAAGTCCCAGCAGCCGCTGGCGTTCCCCCTGCCACTCTCCAAGATTTTTCGCCGAAATCTGCGGCAGTTCATCCGCGGCCCGGCAAGCCATGGTCAACAACATGGAAATGATAAGCAATAAACGGTTCATTCCAAACTCCTCGGGTTACCCAGCCTCCCGCTTACGGTTTATTTTTGAATTCTTAATCCTTAATTCTTAATTACTTGTGCTGTGCACTGCGGGGCGGATGTAGACCAGTTCCGTCAGGTCGTTGTTCCATGGAGCATATTTTGCGTTCAGCAGTCCGGCGGCATTCAATCCGGTACGCGGAATCATCGGCAGTTTGATGATCTTGTCAATCGCTTCGAGTTCGTATTCGTAAGCAATGTACCGGTCGAAAACGTTCGCTTTGAAATACGCTTCCGCCTGCGTGGCGTCCAGCACAGCCGGTTCACCGCAGGGCCTCAGTTCGCCCCCCTCGAAAATCAGTCCGTAAACCAGAATTTCGTGGTTGCGTCCATCGAAAATCGTGCCGATCTTTTCGCCTTCGCGATAGTTCTGTTCGTAAGCAAGAGCGATGGCCGTGGGGACGCAGCGGGTTTTGACGTCCGGATTTTCGGCGGTAAGCCCGGCGACGAATGCCGCCGCCAGCCGCATGCCGGTGAAACTGCCGGGGCCCGAGCCCACGGTCCAGTGTGTAATCTCATTCAGGGCCGCGCCGTGTTCGCGCAGCAGTTCGACGATCCACGGGGCCATGGCCGAAGCGGTGCGGCCGCGCATGGGGCGCGACGCCGCACAGATGATCGCACCGTCCACGGTACGCTGCAGCGCAAATACGGCTTCGTTGCCGGAGAGGTCGAGGGCGGCGCTGTACATGGTCAGTCCTCGATCGCTTCCACCTGGTCCTCGGTCACGCCGTCCCAGCAGTAGGTGCATACCTGCGATTTCGGCAGCCCGATGGCTTCCACCATTTTCTCCAGCGTCTGAAATCCGAGCGAACTGAGATTGAGCTCGCGGCAGATTTCATCGATCATGGCCTGGTGCTTCGGGTTGTTGGAATCGATATAAGCGGCGAGGTCGATATTCGGATTGTCGCCCTCGAGTTTGCGAATGGCACGCCGCGCCGCGAGGTCCATTTCGGACTTCGAACGGCTGAAATTCAGGTATTTGCAGCTGAAAAGAAGCGGCGGACAGGCCGCGCGGACGTGCACTTCTTTGGCGCCGGCTTTATAGAGACGCGAAACGGTGTTGCGCATCTGGGTGCCGCGCACCACGGAGTCGTCGCAGAACAGTAATTTCCGGCCTTCGATCAATGATTTGACCGGGAGCAGTTTCATATTGGAAACCACGTCGCGGATCTGCTGGTTCTGCGGCATGAAACTGCGCGCCCAGGTCGGTGTGTATTTGACGAACGCCCGCGAATAGCGGATTCCGGAAGCGTGTGCGTAACCCAGCGCATGCCCTACGCCGGAGTCCGGCACCCCGCAGACGGTATCGATATCGAGTTTTTCGCCTTTCGCCAGCAGCTCGCCGTTGCGGTAGCGTACCAGCTCGGTGTTGCGCCCCTCGAAATTCGAGGATGGATAGCCGAAATACACCCAGAAAAAGGCACAGATCTGGTTGACTTTGCCGGGGGCTTTTTTCTGAATCACCCGGTCTGCCTGGACGAAGACGATTTCGCCGGGCCCGAGGTTGTATTTTTCCTCATAATCCAAATTCGGAAACGCCGAGGTTTCCATGGCCAGCGCGTGCGCCCCTTCTTTGGCTCCGACCACGACCGGAGTACGGCCGAAGCGGTCGCGTGCCGCGTAGATTCCGCCGTCGGCCATCAGCAGCATGGAGCACGATCCCTCGATCTTTTCCTGCGCGTAAGCGATGCCGTCGACAATGGAATCCTTGCTGTTGATCAGCGCCGCCACCAGCTCGGTCGGATTGATCTCGCCGCAGCTCATTTCCGAAAACTGCGCGACCCCGTGTTTGAAACACTCCTGCACCAGTTTCGTGGAGTTGAGAATCTTGCTCACCGTGACGAGGCTGAACGTACCGAGGTGTGAAGTGATGATCAGCGGCTGGTCCTCGTAATCGCTGATGACGCCGATGCCGACATTGCCGTTGAATTTCCCCAGGTCGCCGTCGAATTTCGAACGGAACTGCGTGTTGGTGATGTCGTGAATTGTCCGGGTGATCCGGTAAGTGCTGTCCAGTACCGCCAGGCCGCCGCGCCGCGTACCCAGGTGCGAGTGATAATCCGTACCGAAGAACAAGTCGTTCACGCAATCGCTCTTCGATGCTACGCCAAAAAAGCCGCCCATAAGAAACAGTCCTTTTCAAAGTTAATAAGAAATATGCCACTGTAACATAGCACACTTTGCCAAAAAAAAAAGCTCTGTAGCAAACTTATTTGAGTCCACGAAATACATCCGCCTCCGCAAAACAACACAAAATTATTTTTAACATCCTTCTCCCCCCTTTTTTGTGTATTTTTGTGCGTTTTGTGGTTAAAAAATTTCCCCATGAGCGCCCGGAACGGGCGTTCATTTTCGTGTTTTTTCGTGCCTTTTGTGGACAAAAATCTATTTTCAGAAGCGGAAGTCGCGCTTGCCGTCGTGCAGTTCCTTGAGGTATTGCTTGGCGATTTCGCGGACCTGGGGCGAGGTGATCCGCGGAATTTCGGCGGCGATCACTTCCTCCCCGGCTTTGCGGGTCTCCGGCGAAGCGTAGTCTTCCAGATACTCTTTCAAGGTCATTAACGCGTTGGGCTGGCAGCAGTTGCCGATCTGCCCGGACTTGGCCAGGCTCATGAATCGGTCGCCGGTCCGCCCTTCGCGGTAGCAGGCCGTGCAGAAACTGGGAATATAGCCGTTTTTCAGCAGCCAGTAAACGACCTGGTCGAGCGTCCGGTTGTCGCTGATCTCGAATTGCGCGGAATTATCCTCGGGCGCTTCCTCTTCCTGATAACCGCCGACACTGGTGCGGGAGCCACCGCTGATCTGCGACACCCCGAGCTTCAGAACTTTCTCGCGGGCGGCAGCCGACTCACGGGTGGAAACGATCAAGCCGGTGTAAGGCACTGCGATCCGCAGCACGGCCACGATTTTAGCAAAAATCTCGTCGGAAATGCCGTCCGAAAACGCATCCGGGTCGATATCGTCCGCCGGGCGGATCCGCGGCACGCTGATGGTGTGCGGCCCGACCCCTTTCGCCGCTTCCAGATGCTCGGCATGCATCAGCAACCCGGTGAAGTCGTAACGGTAAAGGTTCAGTCCGAAAAGCACCCCCAGCCCCACGTCGTCGATGCCGCCCTCCATGGCGCGGTCCATTGCTTCGGTGTGGTATGCGTAATTATGCTTGGGGCCGGTCGGATGCAGCTTTTCGTAAGCTTCCTTGTTATAAGTCTCCTGAAACAGAATATAAGTGCCAATACCGGCGTCCTTCAGTTTGCGGTAGTTTTCAACCGTGGTTCCCGCAATGTTCACATTCACCCGGCGGATAGCGCCGTTTTTGTGCTTGACCGAATAAATGGTCTTGATGCTTTCCAGCACGTATTCGATGGGGTTGTTGACCGGGTCCTCGCCGGTTTCCAGCGCCAGGCGCTTGTGTCCCATATCCTGCAGCGCGATGACTTCCGCGCGGATCTCGTCCTGCGACAGTTTCTTGCGGCGGATATGCTTGTTCTGGCAGTGGTACGGGCAGTATGTACAGCCGTTGACGCAATAATTCGACAGATAAAGCGGTGCGAACATGACGATCCGGCGGCCATAAATCTTTTCCTTGATTTCATGGGCCAGCGCCAGGATCTGCTCATTCAGGTCCGGCAGGTCGCATTCGAGCAGCAGGAGCCCCTCGCGGTGGCTGATGCCCCTGCAGGCGCGCGCCTTTTCGATAACGGACGAAATCAGTTCGCGGTTGTGCTTGTTTTCCTCGACATAACGGATGGTATCGAGAATCTCGCCGTCGTTGATAAATTCTTCGGCCTTGGCCGAGCGTACATCATATTTATAGTTCATAATGAAACTCCTTTTCCCTTAATTATTCCGCCAGTATTTTGGAATGAATGGTTTTCACATTGATTCCGGGCAGCATGCCGAGTTTGCCGGAGATTTTGCTGATGACATCCTGCGGCGCGTCCAGCACCACGCTGATAATGCTCAAATTGTGCTGCCGGTACGGCAACCCCATGCGGCCGATGATATAACCGGCATTGTCATGCAGAACCTGGTTCACGCACTCCACCGACTCCGTGTTCTCCACGATGATCCCGATCAACGCAATTCTCCGTTCCATATCGACTCCTTTTAGCATAAAAATAAAAAAGCGCCTCCTGAACAGGAGACGCCAAAAATCCATTGATCGGGATTTACTGCTGTCACCTTAACATCGGAATTCCAATGCATCAGGAGCCTACAAACCATTTTCAGTCTTCAAGGTCAGGTATAAACCTTTCCTCTCAGCTTTGAAATAAATATAGCATTAATAGCTGAAATTACAAATAAGAATAATTATTATTTAATAGGAAATTATTATAGAAGCTGGCCTCTCATTTATCTTTTTTCTTTGTTTTTACGATTATTATTTATTTTCCGATTGATTTTTTGTTTTGTTAGTATTATATTGATATTATCAAAATAGAAATAACAGGAGATTCGGGTATGAATTGTCAGAAAATCTACGACACCGGGCTATTGTATCACCACTATGCCAACACCGCTTATCCGTTAACCCCGTTTTCCTTCAAGGAGTACAAGCTCCGTGATGAGAAGAAAATCCGTGCGTTTGTCAAGCGCGAATGGGCCAAAGCGGATGAGTTTTCGTTGTATATTCATATCCCCTTCTGCAAGACCCGCTGCAAATTCTGCGAGTATACGGTGCTGGAAAATACCACGGAAGAAACGGAGGATCTTTACACGGAGCTGCTGCTCAAGGAAATGAAGATGTACGCGGCGATCGTCGGGCGGAAACCGGTGGTGGGATTTGACCTCGGCGGCGGTACGCCTCTGAAAATTTCCGTGGCGAACCTGACCCGCGTTACCGAAGCGGCGTTTTCACTTTTTGCCATCCGGCCCGAGGTCGTTTGCAGCATCGAAACGACTCCGCCGATCGCGGCCAATGAACCGGAAAAACTGGCGGCGGCGTATGAGCTGGGCTATCGCCGGATCAGCATGGGGATTCAAACCGTTTCGCCGCGTCTACTGGAAGAGCTCGGGCGCGAGGACAGCGGCGAGCAGATCTATGAAAAGGCGGCCAGAAACATTCGCGCCACCGGGTTCAAACAATTCAATATCGACCTGATGTTCGGCTTCCTGTATCAAAGCGACAATGACCTGGAAACGACGTTGAAATACGCGATGGCCCTGAAACCGGATTTCATCACCCTTTACCGGAACCGTTATAAGGGGACGAAACTGGAGAGCGAGGCCGGCGGCGTTTCACTGTACAAGGCCATGCGGCAATACCGGCTTGCATATAACCTTCTGACTGCCAACGGGTATCAGGCCAATATCGGCAAAAACACCTTCAGTCGTATTCCGGACAACCACGGTACCAGCGATTACCTGACCCACCGGGTGATTGACGGCACGCCATATCTGGGATTGGGGTTGGGCGCGCAGTCGCTCGGCATGAATTATTTGGCCTACAACGAGGGGGCGGCCAGCAAGCGCCTCGAACGCTATAAGGAAGCGATTGAAAATGACAGGCTGCCGCTGCAGGATATTTATGAACTGCCGCTGGATGAATCGATTGCCAAAATGGTTTCGGTGGCGTTTTATTTCGGCTTTATCGACGGAGACGCCTTCAAGAAGCGTTTCGGCGTCGACTTCAAGCAATATTTTGCCGCTGAAATTGAATTTGTCACCAGCAAAGGATTGATGGTATTCGAGGGAGAACGCCTGATCCTGACGTCTCGCGGTTCCGACTATATCAATGGGGTGATTCCGCTCTTTTATTCGCAGCGCTCCAAGGCGGAGCTGGTTCGCCTGTACGAAGGGCATCGTCATGATGCCGCCGACGAAAAAATGTTTCTTTCGTCCTATAACATTGAGGATTACGACCGTCCGTCCGTGGCTACCGACGTCGTGACCATGACGCTGCGTCCCGAACCGGAACCCGATAATTACCGCAAGGTCCAAACCGGCAAGCCGGCGATTCTGTTGATCCGGCGCGGTGAGCATCCCTACATGAATTGCTGGGCGCTGCCCGGCGGTTTCCTGCGGCGCGGCGAAACGGTGGAGCACTGCGCGCAGCGCGAACTGTATGAGGAGACCGGGCTCAGCGCCAGCGCATTGTTTCCGTTGGGGTGTTTCAGCTCACCGAACCGCGATCCCCGCGGCTGGATTATCTCCAATGCGTTTCTCTCGATCGTCAACAAAGAGGACAATACGCTGGCGTTTTCCGGCGACGACGCCATCGATGCACGCTGGTTCGATATTTCCTGGCAGTTCAATGATGACCGCCTGACAATCCGGCTCACCGGCGGTGAACTCGAATTTACCTCAGAATTAAGGATTATCGATTCGGCCTTCGGCGAGCCG
The DNA here is from genome assembly GCA_040391785.1 of Victivallis vadensis. Taxonomy (GTDB): domain Bacteria; phylum Verrucomicrobiota; class Lentisphaeria; order Victivallales; family Victivallaceae; genus UBA5239. The sequence continues at coordinate 24,643 of JBEBXH010000029.1, read as the reverse complement.
CGTTATGAGATACTGCCGCCGGTCGATCCGCAAGCGCCGCGGCTGGCGTTTGACCACGCCGCCATCATCGCGGCGGCGCTCGGGCGGCTGCGCAGTGAGCTGGGGCAGAAGGAACTTTCCTTCGCCTTTCTACCGGCGCATTTCACGCTCGCTGAATTACAGAGCCTTCATGAATTGATTCTGGGCACCAGCTTGCTGCCGGCTAATTTCCGGCGCAAAATGCTGCCGCTGCTGGAAGAGACCCCGAAGATCACTCAAGGCGCCGGGCACCGCCCCGCCAGACTTTTCCGCCGCAAAAATTAAGGCTATTCGCTATAAAAAAATCGGAGAACCCGGGAATTATCTTCCCGAATTCTCCAATTCTCCAATTCAGCCGCCGCAGGCGGCGACCAATTCAGGCGGCAGAGCCGCCGTCCAATTCTTTAGATAAGGCTGTCCCAGAGGGCGGCGTCTTCGAGCTTGTTTTTCAGCACGTTGACGAATTCCGCGCCGAGGGCGCCGTCGATGATGCGATGGTCACAGCTGAGCGTGACTTTCATCATATCGCGCGCCACGATTTCGCCATTGCGCACGACTGCGGTCGGAACGGTGGAGGAAACCGCCAGGATGGCGCTTTCGCCCGGGTTCACGATCGCGATGAAGTTCTCCAGATTCATCATCCCCATGTTGGAAATGGTGAAGGTGCCGCCTTTCAGCTGGTCCGGCGAAATCTTGCCGGTACGGGCCTTTTCGGCGTATTCGGCGGTTTCGGCCTGGATCTCATCGAGTCCCTTTTTATCGGTGTTGCGAATGACCGGCACGAGCAGGCCGTTCGGCACGCTCACGGCCACGCCGACGTTGACCTTGGAGCGGCGGATCACGGCGTTGCCATCAGTAATCGCGTTGACCATCGGCAGGTCCTTCAGCGCCAGCGCGGCGGCCTTGACGATAAAGGCGTTCACACTGATGTTGATGCCTTCGTTCTTCAGCTGTTTGCGCTTGGCCAGGATCACGCCCATGTCGATGCTTACGGTCACGTAGAAATGCGGAATCGTCTGCTTCGACTGCTGGAGGCGCTGGGCGATGATCTTGCGCATGGTGCTCATTTCCTGCGGCTTTTCGGCGGCGGCGTCCTTCACGTCTTGAATCGTGATGCGGCCGCTTTCGCCGGTGCCTTCGAGATTGAGCATTTCGAGCTTTTCTTTCTTCGCCAGTTCGAGCGCTACCGGGGTGATCTTCTTGGCGTTGTAGCCGGAAGTTTCCAGATAGTTTTTCACATCCTGCTCGGTCACGCGGCTCACGCCGCCGCCGGTACCCGGAATCTTGTTGATGTCAACGAGGTATTCGGAGGCGAATTTGCGGGCACGCGGGCTGGGCTTGGTCTTTTTGGCCGGAGCGGCTTTCGGGGCAGGTGCGGCGGCGACCGGAGCCGGCACCGCTGCTGCCACCGGGGCGGCTGCGCTTGCGGCAGGAGCGGCGGCTTTCGCCGGAGCAGCTGCGGGAGTGGGGGCGGCGACCGGGGCGGGAGCGGGCGCAGCGGCAGGGGCCGCGGCCAGCATGTCCGCCGGGATGGCTTCGCCGGGTTCGCCGATGATCGCGGCCGTGGTCATGACCGGGACTTCCACCCCGGCCTTGGTCACGATCTTCAGGATGGTGCCTTCGAACTGCGATTCGACTTCCAGCACCGCTTTGTCGGTTTCCACTTCAAAGAGCACGTCGCCTTTTTTGACGGTAGCGCCCTCTTTGACTGTCCATGAAGCAATGGTCACGGTCTCTTCGGACTGACCAAGTTTCGGAATCGGTATTTTTGTTGCCATAATCAGTTCTCCTCAAACGCTCAGAACAGTTTCTTGACGGCGTCGACCATATCCTGTACGCTCGGCAGGAATGCGGCTTCCAGCGTGTAAGCCTGCGGGGCGATACCGTTTTTGGCGCCGACCTTCAACACCGGTGCATCGAGGTAGTCGAAGCAGTTGGCGATGACCTGTGAAACGATTTCGCCGGTGAAGCTGCCGATATCCACGCACTGGCTGATCGCCACGCAGCGGCCGGTCTTGCGGACGGATTCGAACACGGTTTCCCAGTCGAACGGGACGAGGGTACGCGGGTCGATGACTTCGATTTCGATACCGTCAGCGGCCAGGATTTCGGCGGCTTTCAGCGCGTCGGCCACGGCGGGACCCCAGACGACCACGGTGGCGTCTTTGCCCGGACGGACGATGTTCGCCTGGCCGAACGGGATCAGGTATTCTTCCTGCGGCACTTCGCCCTTGACGTTGTAGAGCAGCTGGCCTTCGACGAACACCACGGGGTTGTTGTCGCGGATCGCGGTCTTGATCAGGCCCTTGGCGTCATAGGGATTGGAGGGATAGGCCACGTAGGTGCCGGGGATGTGGGCGAACATCGATTCGAGCGACTGCGAGTGCTGGCCGCCGTAACCCTTACCACCGCCCACGGAGCAACGGATGACCATCGGGACTTCGGTGGAAGCGCCGGTCATGTAGTGCCACTTGGCAGCCTGGTTGGAAATCTGGTCGGAAGCCATCAGCGCGAAGTCCATGTACATGAGTTCGACCACCGGACGGTAGCCGCTCATGGCCATACCCACGCCGGTACCGCAGATACAGGCTTCGGAAATCGGGGTGTTGAACACGCGGTCGCGGCCGAAGGCTTCGATCAGGCCCTTGGAAAGCTTGAAGGCGCCGCCGTATTCGGCCACGTCTTCGCCGTAGAGCACCACGCGGGAGTCGCGCTTCATTTCTTCGATGATGCCTTCCTTGATGGCATCGCGGTAGTTCAGCAGGCCCTTGGCATCGCGTTTGACGGTGATATCTTCATGAATTTTCGGGGCGCTGTAGGTGGCCGGGACGGTTTCCGCGGTGGTGTCGGTGTACATGTATTTGATGACATCGGCCGGGGCCGGGTCCGGGGAATCGGCGGCGCGGCGGGCGGCACGGGCGTTACGGTCGGCGACTTTCTTGTCGACGGCGTCGAGCTCGGCGGCCTTGACGATCTTGTCGGCGATCAGACGGGCGCGGAAAGTATCCACCGGGTCGACTTCCTTCCAGCGGGCTTCTTCTTCCTTGGTGCGGTATTCATTGCGCGGGTCGGAGAGGGAGTGGCCGTAGTAACGGTAGGTGTCGAATTCGAGGAGCACCGGGCCCTCGCCCTTTTCAATGATGGCGCGGGCGCGGGCGATGGCGTCGCGGACGGCCATCACATCCATGCCGTTGACGACTTCCGCATGCATGTTGTCCTTGGAGAACCCGGCGGCGCGCTGGGCCAGGAAATCGAGGCCGTTCACTTCGCCGTCGGCGCGGCCGGTCATGCCGTAGTGGTTGTTGATGATGGCGAAGATCATCGGCAACCCGAATTTGGTTTCGGCCAGCGGGCCGCTGAACTGTTCCTGGGCGGCCCAGTTGAGGGATTCGAGCACCACGCCGTTGGCATAAGCGCCGTCACCGGCGAAAGTCAGGACGATATTGCCCTTCTTTTCGGGGTCGATACGGCAGGTCATGGCCGCGCCGGTGGCGATCGGAATACCGCCGCCCACGATGGCGTTCGCGCCGAGGTGACCCACGCGGAAGTCGGCGATGTGCATACCGCCGCCGCGGCCCTTGCCGTAGCCTTCTTCTTTACCGAAGAGTTCGGCGATGGTACGGTAAACGTGGTCTTCCATCACGGCTTCGAGGAGTTCTTCGCCCTTCAGGTTGGAGAATTCCGGGCAGCGTTCCTTGAGCTGGGTTTCGTTCATCTTGCGGATGGCGTGGAAACCCTTGGCGATGGAGTCGCCGTGGCCGCGGTGGGTGGAGGTGATCAAATCGGTGATACCGAGCATGGAGCAGGCGCCGGAGGCGGTCGCTTCCTGGCCGATGGACAAGTGCGTCGGGCCGCGGTATTCGTAGTCGCTGATGACTTCATAAGCGCCGGTACGGCATTTCAGGATCATTTCTTCGAATTCGCGGATGACCTTCATGGATTCATAAAGTTCCAGTGCTTCGGCTTTGCTGATTTTTTTGGCCTTGAAGGCATCTTTGAGCTCAACATCGTACTGATAGGCAGGGATGTTCTTCAGCTTTACGGTTTGCTTTTTGAAACTCGGGGCTCCGTCGGCAAGATAGGTGTTCATTTTGGCTCCTTGGTTTGTTTATTTTTACCAATTACGTCTATATTTTTCTTTTTTAACTGCCGGACCACCTGATCCGGCAGATTTTCATCACTGATAATCACATCGAAATCCTCGATGCAGCCGCTGACGGCCAGCGAGGGGTGCCCGACTTTGCTGCTGTCCATGAGCAGGATTTTCTTGTCGGCGCGCTTCATGACCAGCTCTTTGGTGAAGGCTTCGTTCGGGTCGGTGGTCGAAATTCCCTGTTCCACCGTGAATCCGATGGTACCCAGAAACGCCTTGCTGATATGCAATCCTTCGAGCAGCTTGGCGGTCATGGGGCCGACCAGCGTCTGGCTGAGGACGCGGAATTCGCCGCCGATCAGGATCAAACGGTGCCCGGACTCCATCAGCTCGCTCGCGGCCTTCATGGAATTGGTGACTACGGTCAGGTTTTTACGAGCGCCGAGGCGTCGGGCCAGTGCCTGCACCGTACTGCCGCCGTCCAGATAAATAGTGTCGTTGTCCTCGATGAATTCGAGGGCGCGCTCGGCAATGAGTTTTTTCTCGGCGGCATGGAGGGAGGCTTTTTCATTGAACACAGGTTCGATTTTCGGGAAGCGCACCTGAATGGCGCCGCCGTGGACGCGCTGGGCCCTGCCCTGTTCCTCAAGCGACTGCAAATCGCGGCGCACGGTGGCCTCCGACACCTTCAAACTCCGGGAAAGTTCGGTGATTGTCCGCACGCCGTCGCCTAACGCCTGAAGGATCAGCCGCTCGCGTTCCGCCGACAATAATTTGCGCTTCTTATTCATCCATCACCTGTGGTTGTCATATAATCTAGCACAGTTTGAAAGATTTTGCAAGTTTTTGACGGAAAATTTCAAAAAAAATTATAAAATTGCAAAATTGAGCAAGAATCATGTGATCGGGCAGGGCAATGCCAGATGCCGGAGCTTTCTATGGACATTATGGACACGATGGACTTCATGGACCTGATGGACAATTAGCCATTACGGAAAACCTATCCACAGTGTTTCATTAATGGTTACGAGAAACTCGTCCATAATGTCCATGAAGTCCATCGTGTCCATCGATTTTCCATCTTTTCGCCCGGATAGCCTATTGCAGAAAACTGATTTAATGTTATATTTATAAATATTGATGTTAAATATAACATAAATAATAATTCCGATATTTCAATGGACAAATCGACATCGGCGATTTACAGTATCAAAAACCAATGAGAGGAACCTGATATGCGTGTTGAAGATTTACCGGCCGGCGATGCAGCGATCGCGCTTAGTTATCCGCACTTTCCCACCTGTCACCAGGCCGTGATCTGGCGCAACTGGAACCTGGTGCCGCTGAAACAGCTGGCCGATACGCTCAAAGCCACGCCCGACCAGATCGAAGCCGCCGCCGCTGCGCTCGGGCTGGTTCGCAACGACGCCGACCTTGGCAAATGGGCCGAACGTGGCTTCCTGACCATCATCCGCCGCAACTGGGACCTGCTGCCGTACGAACAGCTCCTGACTCTGCTGGACTGGACGCCTGACAAGCTTGCATTTGTGCTCAAGGAAGACGATTTCATGTGGGTCAAGATGGGCAATATGAAACCGATTTGTGAAGAGGTTCTTTACCGCGAGCTCACGTCGGAGGAGGAAGCCGCCACCGCCACGCTGCGCGAATCCATGGCGCTGCATTTCGACCAGTTCCCGGACGCGGTCGACTATCCGTTCGGCTTCCTGATGCGCTACGGGCAGGCCCCGGCGGCCGTCAGTGTCAAAACCGATGATTTCGGGCTCAAAATGATTTACTCGTATTCGGCAATTTACGGCGATCCGCTGCTGGATGACAAGGTCGATCCGTATCCGGACGGCCTGTTGGCCGATTACGCGGCGGCGGGGATCAACGCCGTATGGCTGCAGGGCACGCTGTATACGCTGGTGCCGTGGCTCGGTGACAACGATCTCTTTTCGAAGCATTGGCAGACCCGTCTCGAGAACCTGCGCAAGCTCACCGAGCGCGCCGCGAAATACGGCATTGCGGTTTATCTGTATATGAATGAACCGCGCAACATGCCCGGCAAATTTTTCCTCGACCACCCCACCTGGCGCGGACCGAAAAATCCGAGCACCGACGATTACGCCATGTGCACCAGCCAGAAAGCCGTGCTCGACGCGCTGGAAAACGGCATGGAAATGCTGTTCCGCGAAGTGCCGAAGCTCGGCGGTGTATTCACCATCACCATGTCGGAGAACCTGACCCACTGTTTGTCGCGCCATACCGAAGGTACGTGCCCGGCTTGTGAAGCGCGCGGCCACGCCGAGATCGTGGCGGAAGTCAATACCGTGATCCTGCGTGGCGCGCGGAAAGCCAAGCCCGACGCCCGGGTGCTGGCCTGGACCTGGGCCTGGAGCCCGCCGTGGGATGTGGAGGCGGTCAAGCTGCTGCCGGATGACATCACGGTGATGGCGGTCAGCGAAACGCTGGTGCCGACCGAAAGTTTCGGGGTTCGCGGCGAGGTCATCGACTATTCGATTTCCAAGGTCGGACCGGGGCCGATCGCGAAACGGATTTGGAAGGCGGCGCGCGAGCGCGGGCTCAAAATCACCGCCAAGGTTCAATTCAACTGTACCTGGGAGCTCTCGGCAGTGCCGTATATTCCGGTGCCGGGACTGGTCAAACTCCACATGGAAAACCTGAAAAAAGCCGGCGTCACCGACCTGATGCTCAGCTGGACGCTCGGCGGTTATCCCGGCGGCAACCTTGAATTATTGGATTCCTCGACGGAAGCGCTGGCGCAGGAGAAATTCGGCTCCGCCGCCGCACCGCTGATCCTCGACGCATGGCAATTTTTCGCCAAGGCGTTTGAATATTTCCCGCTGCACCAAACCTCGCAGCTTTACCTGGCGCCGCAGAATTACGGCCCAATGAGCTTGCTTTGGGAGAAGCCGACGCATCGTTCCGCCAGCATGATCGGGTTCCCGTACGACGATTTGAAGGGCTGGACCGGATATTGCCACTATCCGGAGGAAGTGTTCGAGGAGGCGTTCAAATGCCTCAGCGAGGACTGGGCCGAGGGGATGCGGATCCTGCGCAAAGCCGGCGAACTGGTTTCCGGGCGAAACAAATTCAATTATCAGGAACTTTTCAATGTGGCGGAGGCGGCTTACTGTCATTTCCGCAGCACTTATCTGCAGATTTGTTTCGTGCGGCGGCGTGACGTTTGCGAGTCCGCGCCCAAGGTGGCGATCCTCGAAGAAGAAATCGCATTGGCCAAACGCCTGTATGAGGTGATCCGCCGCGATTCACGCATCGGATTCGAGGCCAGCAACCATTATTATTACGTGGAAAATGACCTGAAAGAAAAAGTTCTCAACTGCGAATACTTGATTAATAAGTTTAAAGCGGTATAATAAAAAGATACCATCCATGACGATGGACTTTTTAATTTGAGGACGAAAATGAGCGAAATGAAGAAACCTGGCACTCTGCTGCCGGTGACGGGGGCGTACAATGTCCGCGATATGGGCGGCTACCCCGCCGCCAACGGCAGAACCGTCAAATGGGGCCGGGTTTACCGCTCCGGCGATTTGCATAAACTGACTGCCGCCGACCTGGAGCTGTTCAACCGTCTCGGCATCAAAACATTCGTTGATTTCCGCGATGACGCGGAGCGCAACTATGCGCCGGACAAGCACCCCGCCTGCACTCAAAACGTTCACGAATTTCCGATTCGCATCGGCAATCTTTTCGACCTGCTGGATATCGACGAAAACGCCGCCGCTGTTATGCTGTACCATGCCAACAAAAGTTTTGTCCGCGATTTCATTTGCGAGTATTCGTCGTTCTTCAAAGTGCTGATGGATGCGGAGTCCGCGCCGTTGCTCTTTCACTGTTCGGCAGGCAAGGACCGGGCGGGATTCGCGGCGGCGATGTTCCTCTCGTCGCTCGGCGTCGACCGCGAAACGGTGATACAGGATTATATTCTCTCCGAACAGAATATCCGTGCCAAATACGCCCCTGAAATCGAAAAGTACCCGATGCTCGCACCACTCATGGAGAGCAAGCGCGGATACTTGGAATCAGCCTTTGAGACCATCGACAACGAGTTCGGCGGCACCGAAAAATATCTGACCGATACCCTCGGCGCCGACCTCGATAAACTGCGCAGTTTATACCTTGATTAGAAGTTGATGATCGAATAATTGTGCTGCCCCGGCACTATTTCTTTGGCTTTGTTGCCGGTTTCCAGCGGCTTTGTATTGATCACTTCCACCAGCTGTGCGCCCCACTTGTCGATAATGTCGCGGACATTGCCGTAAAGCGAGGTGTATTTGTTGAGGTCCAGCAGCGTGCCCTGTGATTGAGCATCCGTGGCGAAAAGCACCAGTTCCTTGCCGGTCTGTGAATCAAGAATTTTGCCCTCGATGGCGATATAGGCGTTCATGGGCGAATGGGTCTCGTGAGACACCACCGAACGCACCGGAATCAGGCACAGCGAAATCGGCTTGAAAACCGCCAGCCCGACGCTGGTTCCCGCCGCAATGATCGGCTTATCCGCCACGACTTTGACGATCGCCAGTTCGAGGGTGACGGTATTGGGGCCTTTGTCCTTCACCAACTTCATCCGGCAGGGGCCTTTTTCGATGGTTTTGGTGAAAGAGTTCTTCATATACGCGGCCAGTTCTTTGAGGTCTTTGTCCTCACTCCCGATTACCGCGCTGGCGCCGCTGTGCTCCATCCAGGATTTTTCCAGCTGCAGATCGGTACGGACGTCCGAAATGATGATCTTGTCATAGTTAGAAAGCACCGCCGACGGGTCCTTCCAGAATCTCTTCACCGGCACCCGGTCGTCATGTTCCAATTTCTTGTCGTTTTCGACAAATACCGTTTTTTCCGGCTCCGAAGAGCAGGAAGCCAATACGATTGCCAGCGCCGCCGCGCCGATCCCCAAAATGATTTTCTTCATAATCCTAATCCTCCTTCTTGAAAGCTATAACAGATACAATATCTTTCATTTGCAAAAAATCAAACGAAATAAACAGATAAGATTTTGCATAACGGTACGTCTTATTCTACAAAACTTTTGCGATTGCCCCCTTGACAATCGATCATAATAATGATAGTTTATGACAGTAAATGATAATACAGGGTAAGTGCCATGATACGAACTAAAAAAGAACGGACCGGCGGAGAATATCTGCCGTCATTGATTGTACTGACCAGTCTTTTGCTGTTTGCCTTAGCGTTGAGTGCGGGCTATTATTATTACGCCGATTATCATTACAAAGCAGACAAAAGGGCGGTTTTTGAGATCGCCGCCCGCCTGATCGAATCGGGACGCCGCCAGGAACTGATCGACGAACTTGAGCGGATGTCGGAACAGCGTTTTCCCAATGAACGCGAATACCGTCAGGCCTTGGAAGCGCTGGAAAAGCGAGGTGCCAAATAATGGAAGCGATCACCATTCTGATCATCATCCTGTTCATTCTGTGTATCCTCTGGGCGAGCAGACTGAAAGTGATCATCAAAGTCCTCTGCACGCTGGATATCTTCATGATCCTGGGGTTGATCTTTTTCGCCCTCATTTCGTCCGTTCACTTTGGGTACGGCAGGGAATTTTTCAGGAGTGACTGCAGTTCGCTCCTTGCCAATATGAAAGAAAACGAAGACGCGGTCATTCTGGCCGCGATCAAGAAACATCTGAATACCGGAAGCCAATTCAAATACTGCATTGAGCCAACACGAACAGAAGCAAAGGAAGTGAAAAATGGACAATCCAATCAACCTATCGCCGAATGAGAAGCCCGGCAAAATACTGCTTTGGATTTTGTGTGTTGTTACCGGTTTGTTGATGATATCGCTGTTGGCCTATAACAGCGCCGCCAAGAAACGTGCGGATCGATACCGGGAAGACAAAAAAGCAGCGGCGGCCGTTTGTCTCAGGCTGATCGAGGCTGGGCAGGCAGAAGAATTACTCGCTGTGCTCAAGGATGTCAACCGCGACAGCGAAAAAGTGGCTCTCGGTCGAAAAGCGGCTTATTACCTTGAGAATTTCGAAGCATTGGAAAAGAGGAGTGCAAAGTGATATCGGCGATATTATTCATCGTTTTCCTGGCAATACTTTGTGTCGTGCTCAAGGAATGCAAAATCCGAACATCATGCAAATGGCTCATCGTCATCAATGTACTGTTGGCTTTTGTGGGGTTTCAGGTGATTACTTTTGTGAATGCGATCCCGCTCAACTATGATTCCGATCCGCCGAGACAGGGTTTCATGACATTGGAGCTGGCCTTGGAGAAGCAGGACGAACAGGTGATTATCAAGGGTTTGAGGAGCTATTTGCAGTCGGATTACTCACTGACCCGGTGCATCCAAGAGGCTGCAGAGAAATAGGACACAGAGGACGAATAGGACATATAGGAAACTTTGAACTCATCCTATAAGTCTTATGCGCCCTATACGTCCTATTCCCCGCTCAGCGGGCGGATGCCGGCGAGGGCGGTCACGGACTTCTCGGGGAGCATGAAAAAGGTTGGGGTCAGCGACATGCCGAGTGATTCCAGTTTGAGCCTGCGAAAGAAGATTTCCTGACACGACAGGTCCAGCCCGCCGTAGCCCGGCGAGAAACGTTGTTCGGACACCGCCAGGCCGCGCGGGCGAAGCGCCTGCCGGACGTAATCCTGAATCCAGGCGATAGCGTCATCGGCGGTTTCGCTGCCCACGGCGTCGCAGATCGTGGCCTCGACCGCGGAAGCGTCTTTGACTGCGTCGCAGATCTCCTGTCCGGCGGTGGCCGCGAACAACAGGACTTCGTTGCTGCCGCGCAGGAATTCCGCCAGTTTCGGGCTGGTGAAATTGTCGCCGCCTTCGAGTTGGACCGTGGTGCCGTCATTGGCGGCGATTTTGACTACGTCCCAGGCGCCGGAGGGGCGGCACAACGATTTGGCGCGGGCGATTTCCTGTTCGAAACGGCGTTGCTGGGCCGGGGAGATTTCGGCGAAGTGTTTGTATTTGCCGAGGCGCATGTAAATGCGGTCGTCCGGTACCAGTACGGGGATTCTGGCCATGATCTTCATAGGGCGAAAATCTCCGGCGGGCAGAAGCGCTCGGGGAGCGGTTTCTGCAGCATGTCCATTAATTTTTCCTGAAACGATCCCGCGGTGGCCATCGGCAGGTATTCCATGGCCAGGCCGGGGTTCTCGGGAACCGCCTGCCAGCCTTCCGGAATCTCGGCGGGATTTTTCAACAGTGCGAGATTGATCTGACCGTAACTGCTCAGGGAATGATAAAGGATTTCGATGTTGTCCGAGACGGGTTCGCTGTCCTGGGCGATCCGCCAGAAGAGGACGCCGTTCTGCACCAGCGAGGCGTAGCGGCGGATGGCGGGGTCGGGCTTGAAGGTGGCCCAGAGCAGGGCCCGCAAATTGGCGTCGCGGCTGTAAAGTTCGATGTGGGTGGTGCCGTTGTAGAGATGCAGGTTCATGGTCTGGCGGTAACGGAAATTCCAGAATGCCTGGGCCTGTGCTTCGGTTTCGAAACGCGTTATCGCCAGCATGAAACTCCCGTTATTGAGGTAAATCCGGCGGTCGGTCTGGGCGACGACACCCGGAAAACTCCGGCGCAGGAGCTTGAGCTCGGCGGCAGTGGCTTGCTGTTCGTGAATGACCTGCCAGTCATGATGCCGGTGCCAGTGACCCATGGCCATGCCGACGGGCAGCAGCACCGCGCCCATTACCAGCACCGCCAGCAGAATCCACAGCGCGATGTAGGGGCCGCGCCGCAGCTTACGGCGCAGGGAAAAAACCGTCAGCCCGCCGACCACCAGTGCGGCGGCTGCGCATAGTATTACCAGCAGAAGAGCTTTCATCGATTTCGCGTCCTTGATTTGCAGAAAAGATAATCCGCCGGGCGTTCTTTTTCAACCCTTGTTTGCATAAATCCGTTTGCGGCGGTATATTACGGGATTATTTAAAATGTAATTTTAAGCATTAGGGACAAGATGAAACAGGCGGTATTTCTGATACAATCGCCGGACCGCAAGGGATTGGTATCCGGCATTACAACCTTTTTTTACCAGAACGGATTCAATATCCTGCATTGCCAGCAGTACACTGATACTTGCGAGGGCGAATATTACATGCGGGTGCTGGTGGACCTCAGCGACATGGGGATTACGCGCAAACAGCTGGAGAGCGATTTCGCGGAGTTCAGCGTGCAGTACCAGCTGTCGTACGCGGTGTATTACCTCGACCAGGTGCAGCGCATGGCGGTGCTGGTGTCGAAAACATCGCACTGTTTGTATGATCTCCTGACCTTGAGCCAGGAGGGCGAGCTCCCCTGCGAAATTCCGCTGATCATCAGCAACCACCCGGATCTTGAGCACGTGGCCGACAAATTCCGGGTGCCGTATTTCTGCTGTCCGATCGTCAACAGCGACAAGGCGGCGCAGGAAAAGAAGGTTCTCGAACTGCTCGACCGCCATCACATCGACCTGGTGGTGATGGCGCGTTATATGCAGGTGCTGTCCGATGATTTCATCAACCGCTACCCGCAGCGGATCATCAACATCCACCATGCGTTCCTGCCGGCGTTTCAGGGCGGCAACCCGTACCAGCGCGCCTGGGAGCGCGGCGTGAAGATGATCGGCGCCACAGCGCACTACGCCACCGCCGACCTCGACGAGGGGCCGATCATCGAACAGGACGTGGAGCGCATCACGCACGAGGCCGATCCGGCCGAGCTCAAGCACATCGGCAGCGGCATCGAGAAACGAGTGTTGACCCGGGCAGTGAGGGCGCACCTCGAGCACCGGATCATCACTTCCGGCCGCCGCACGGTGGTTTTTTCGCGATAAACAATGACAGAGGATTGACATAGAACGATGAAAAAGGAACTGAAGTTTTTCAATACCATGGGCCGGTTGCTGGAGGAATTCAAGCCCGTCTGCGACGGCGAGGCCCGGATGTACACCTGCGGACCCACCGTTTACAACTACGCGCACATCGGCAATTTCCGCGCTTATGTGTTCGAGGACCTGCTGCGCCGCACGCTCAAGTATTTCGGCTACAAAGTCACCCAGGTCATGAACCTGACCGACGTGGACGACAAAACCATCCGCGATTCGCGCAAGAATTCGATGTCGCTGAATGACTTCACCGCCATCTACAAAAAGGCTTTTTTCGAAGACCTGAAAACGCTGAACATCGACCCCGCCGAGCAGTATCCCGCCGCCACCGATCACATCCCGGAAATGATTGAGCTGGTGCAGACTTTGCTCGACAAGGGATTCGCGTATCAGGCCGAAGACAAATCCATTTATTTCTCGATCGCCAAGTTCCCGGAATACGGCCGGCTGGCCCGGATCGATATGGAAAATCAGCGCGCCGGCGTCCGCATCAAAACCGACGAATATGCCAAGGATTCCGTGGCTGACTTCGCGCTGTGGAAAGCATGGGACGAAAACGACGGCGACGTGTGGTGGGAGAGCCCGTGGGGCAAGGGCCGTCCCGGCTGGCATATCGAATGCAGCGCCATGAGCATGAAATACCTCGGCAAAACGTTTGATATCCACACCGGCGGCATCGATAACATGTTCCCGCACCACGAGGACGAAATCGCGCAGAGCGAATCGGCCAACGGCTGCCGTTACGTCAATTACTGGCTGCACTGCGACCACCTGGTGGTCAATGGTGAAAAGATGTCCAAGTCGGCCGGTAATTTCTTCACGCTGCGCCAGTTGCTCGAAAAAGGATTCACCGGCCCCGAAATGCGCTGGGTATTGCTGAGCGCGCACTATCGCAAAAAACTCAATTTCACTTTCGACGCCTGCGAACAGGCCAAAATGCAGTTGAAGCGCTTCGCCGAATTTTTCCTGCGTTTGAAGGGAATCAAGGACGAGGGCGGCGTCTGCACGTCCACGCTGGACACCTTCGCCAAGGCGGAGGATGATTTCGCCGCCGCGTTGGCTGACGATTTGAACGTGTCGGAAGCCTTCGCTGTGATGTTCGCGCTGCAGCGCGAGGTCAATCGCCTGATGGACCAGGACGAATTGACTCAGGCGGGGGCCGAGGCTGTGCTGGAAATTTTCCGTAAATTCGATACCGTGCTGGCGCTGTTCAACGTCGACGCCGTCAAGGCCGAGACCGTGCCGGCGGAAGTGCTCGATCTCGCCGCGAAACGCCGCGAAGCCCGCAAGAACAAGGACTTCGCCGCCGCCGACGCGATCCGCGATCAGCTGAAGGCCCTCGGCTGGGTCGTCGAAGACTCCCCGGACGGCTTCCGCTGCAAGAAACTGTAAGAGAAATAGGACGGATAGGACCAATGGGACGAATAGGAACCGGTAACAAATTTTCTCCTATAGGTCCTATGGGTCCTATCCGTCCTATCAGATGACCATGAGCAGGAAGATCATATTGGCGCATCCGCGCGGGTTTTGCGATGGTGTCCGGAAGGCGCTGGATATCGTCGAACAGGTGCTGGCTGCCCATTCTGGGGCAGTTTACGTGTACCACGAGATTGTGCACAACGAGTATGTGGTGAATGACCTGCGCCGCCGTGGCGTGGTTTTCGTGGATAGCCTCAATGAGGTACCGGACGGGGCACAGTTGATTTTCAGCGCACACGGTGTTTCAAAAGCCATTCGGGATGCCGCTGAAGCGCGCCATCTGCAAATCACCGACGCTACCTGTCGCCTGGTCAAAGATATCCACGAAAAGGCGGGTGATTTCCAGCGCTTGGGCCACGAGATCATCCTGATCGGCCACCGCGAACACCCGGAAATCATCGGTACGTTCGGCAGGCTCGACCGTCGCTCGACGTACATCGTGAGCGAAGAGCCCGATGTGGCCGCGCTGCCGGAACTCGCCCGCCCGGTCTGGTTCAGCCAGACGACGCTGTGCGGCGAGGATATCAAACCGGTGATCGAGGTGCTGAAAGCACGGTTTCCGGGCGTCATTGGCGGCGGCGGCATCTGCCCGGCCACCGGCAGCCGCCAGCGGGCGGTCCGGGAGCTGTGCGCGAAGTGCGACTATATTCTGGTGATCGGTTCACCGAAAAGCTCGAATTCCAAGCGTCTGTATGAGATTGCACTGCGCAGCGGCAAGCCGGCCCGTCTGATCCGCGAACCGGAGGAAATCGACGCGGAGAAACTGCCGTCCGAAGGCACGATCGGCATCACCGCCGCCGCGTCCGCGCCTGAAATCCTGGTCCAGAAAACGCTGGAATATCTCGCCATGCTGGGATGGTGCGATTGCACCGATCTATCCGGGGAAATTTAAACACGGAAAACTTGGCGCGGCGGAGCCGCAACCAACGAGAATGCGAGGGTGCGGAGTTCCTCGCGTTATCATTTGACGCATTCGATCCAGTGGAAGGCGATCGCGATACCCCATAATGCGGCGAGGATGACCCAGAGGAGTACGCCGAGCAGTACCGGCTTCAAACCGAGCTCGCGCAGTTTGTCGCGGGTCAGGTTGGCGCCGATCAGGAAGAGCGTCACGATCATCAGGTATTTCGAGGCTTCTTTGAGCCAGGAGCCGGCTTCCGCTGTCGCGGGCAGCCAGGTCACCAGCGCTGCGGCGGCAATGAAGCCCGGGATGAACCACGGAATCCGCAGTTTGATCTTGCGTTTCTCGCCCGGTACGGCCGCCGCCACGAAGCAGGAGAGATAGAGCGTCACCGGCACGATCCACAATGCCCGGGCAAGTTTCACCGTGGTGCCCACTTCCAGCGCGGTCGGACCGTATTGCATGGAAGCGCCGACCACCGAACTGGTGTCGTGAATCCCCAACGCCGCCCAATAGCCGAACTGGACTTCATCGAGCCCGATCGCGTGTCCAATCACCGGAAATACCACCAGTGCCACCGCGTTCAGCGTAAAAACCGTGGCCGAGGCAATCGCCACCGAATGCGCCTTGGCCCCCAACACCGGAGCCGCCGCCGCAATCGCACTGCCGCCGCAGATCGACGTCCCCACGCTGACCAGATACATGGTATCGCGCTCAACGCCGAGTTTCTTGCCGAGCCACACGCCAAAGCCGATGCCGACCGCGATCCCGATACAGGTGTATATGAATCCGCCCGCCCCGGCCCGCAGCACGTCGACCAGGTTCATCCCGAATCCCATGCCGACAATCGCCGCGCCGAGCAGTCTCGACGTCAATTTCGAGGTCACTTTCAACGACGGATTGCCGATAAACACCGCATAAAGCACACCGGTCACCACCGCGATTCCCGGCGCATAATTCCGCGCCGGAGCCCATAGCCACGGCACCACGCCGAACGCCGCCGCCACCGTCCAGAATAATATTTTATTTTTCATTGTTATGAATCTCCGTAAAATTTTTATGGACATTATGGACACGATGGACATTATGGACAATGCAAACATGTGAAAAGCCCGTCCATAATGTCCATGAAGTCTATGAAGTCCATTGTGTCCATCTCATTAATTTACCACACAAAATCAAAATTTAAAATAATTGTTTACCCCTTCTGCCGCCGCGAACCCCAAAATTCAGGTTGAAATTGTCCTTTTGGGTGCTACTGTTATAAAAACAGCAAGAAAGGGAAATGCACATGCACAAAATTTCAATAAAAACCAGCGCGCGCGACGGACTTTTCGACATTACCGACAAGGTCGAAGCGCTTGTCCCACCCGACATCAAAGAAGGCTTCTGCCTGGTGTTCTGCGAGCATACCACCGCCGCGGTCACCATCAATGAAAATGCCGACCCCGATGTCAAAAGCGACATGCGCAACAACCTCGATAAACTGATTCCGTTCAATCAGCCGGAATTCCGCCACGCCGAAGGCAACTCGGCCGCACACATCAAATCCTCGCTGATCGGCTGCTCCGTCACCATTCCGGTGAAGGACGGGAAACTCTTCCTCGGACGCTGGCAGGGGATTTATTTCTGCGAGTTCGACGGACCGCGTCAGCGGGCGGTGTCGGTATGGTTCGTCAAGGGCTGCTGATCCTCGCTTTCATTCTCTGTTTCGACAGTTGGGCCCGGCCAGAGGAAATCGCCGAGGCCGATGAGTTGGTGCGTGGCCGCCGCTACGAAGAGGCGGCCGTTTACTTCAATCAATACCGCCGCCGTTTCGCGGGGTATGAGGCTTATTGCACGGAGCGCACCGCGTATTGTCTGGTCCAGATCGGTGATCTCAATCGAGCCATCAAACTCCTTCGCGAATTCGACGAAAAAATGACCGCGCCAACCACGCCCGGCCAGATGATCGAGCGGACCCGGATCCGGCTGTTGCTGAGCAGGCTGTACCTGCAGGATGATGAGCCCAAAAAAGCACTGAAAGTCCTGGAGAAATGCCGCGTTTTCGCGAATCAGGGCGAGCTTAATCTCCATTTACTGACCGTGATCCAGTTACGGCACGAACTTTACGGCATTAATCGGATGGCGGTGAGGCGCAAGCTGCTGCGGGCCGCCATCATGAGCCCACCCGGAACGCCCGGCAGGCAGACGCTGCTGGATAAATTCATCGAATATGGCGGCGATAAGTCGTCAATCACGTTTGAAAATTCCGCCGCAACGGACTATTCTATAGCTGGTACTGAAAAGAAATAAATTTCGCCTTATCGGCGACCAGCGTATCCGCCGCTGGACCGCGTGCGGCAACGTGCCTCCGCGATATACTTTATTAATATGCAATAATTAATTTTTTAAGGAGCTGAAATAATGGAAGACATTGTAATCATCGGAACCGGTCCGGCCGGATTGACCGCTGCGATTTATGCGGCACGCGCCAACTTCAAACCTGTGGTCCTTGCCGGACACCAACCGGGTGGGCTGCTCACCCAGACCACGGATATTGAAAATTTTCCGGGATTTCCGGAGGGAATCAACGGTTTTGAACTGATGATGCGCTGCCAGCAGCAGGCCGAGAAATTCGGCGCGCGGATCATGTACGAAATCGTGGAAAAAGTCGAACTGAAAGCCGGCGGCCCCCAGAAGCTCACCCTCACCTCCGGAGAAGTCATGGAGTGCAAGGCTCTGATCATTTCCACCGGCTCCTCGCCGCGCTGGCTCGGACTTGAGTCCGAACACCGGTTGAAAAACCACGGCGTCTCCGCCTGCGCCACCTGCGACGGCGCGTTTTACCGCAATGTACCCGTGGTCGTCATCGGCGGCGGCGACAGCGCCATGGAAGAAGCTCTTTTCCTGACCAAATTCGCCTCCACCGTGACGTTGATTCACCGCCGCGATGAATTCCGCGCCTCGAAAATCATGGTCGAGCGCGTCAAGGCCCACCCGAAAATCAAGCTCGTGCTGAACAGCGTGACCGAGGAAGTCCTCGGCGACGAAAAAGTGACCGGCGTCCGGGTGAAAAACGTCCAGAGCGGCGAAGTCACGGACATCGAATGCCAGGCCGTGTTCACCGCGCTCGGGCACGTGCCGAACACCGATCTTTTCCGGGGAAAACTCGACACCGACGAACGCGGCTTCATCAAGGCCATCGGCCAGACCACCTACACCAGCGTGGAAGGGGTTTTCGTGGCCGGGGACTGCGCGGATGACGTTTACCGCCAGGCGATTACCGCTGCCGGTACCGGCGCCGCGGCCGCCATCGACGCCGAGCGCTGGCTCTCCGAAAAAGAGTAAGTTGAAGAGGGTCAAAGGGATTCCCTCCCTTTCCCTCATTCTCAATTTTCAATTTTCAATTCTCAATTAAATAAAATGTTCGGATATGTTGTCAGAAGGTTGTTTTATTCGGTGCTGATTATCCTCGGGGTATTGGCGCTGACCTTCGTGCTGTTCCGTGTGGCGGCGGGCGATCCGGTGGCGGCGGTGCTGGGCAAAAATCCCGCGCCGCGCGACATCGAAAACATGCGCCGCGAACTCGGTTCCGATTTGCCGATGTTTTACGGTAAATATTGCCTGACGGAAACGTTTACCGGCGCAGTTTTCACTGAACAGCGCGACTGGCTGGGCATTCAGCTCTCCGGCGACTATGAGTTCAAGGGCGGCTGCCTGAATCTCGCTCCGGGCGCGGCGGTCGCGTTCCGCCGCAATTTCGAACAGGATTTCCCGATCTGGGCCAAGCTCGAAAGCCCCGGCGAAAAGGACGTCTGGCTGCCCGTGGACAAAAATCAGAACGAATACCGGATCACCGCCGATCATCCGCTCTGCCTCGGCACGGTGACGTTTTACCGCGAACAGGCCTCGCCGTTTCATTCGCAGCTCTTCGCTTCGCTGGGCGAACTGGTGAGCTTCAAGTCGGCGTTTCCGTACGTCAGTTTCTTCAATTTCGGGCAGACGCTGATCACCCGCGAACCGGTCAAGGGTATTTTGTGGCGGGGCATCGGGCCCTCGCTGCTGCTGATGATCCCGGTATTCATCGGCGAAATGGTGCTGGGGATCGCGCTGGCGCTCTTGTCGGCGGCGTTCAAAGGAAGCTGGCCGGACCGGATGCTGGTGCTGATTTCGGTAGTCGGCATGAGCGTGAGCTACCTGGTGTTCATCATCTTCGGGCAATGGTATTTCGGGTATTATTTCAACTGGTTCCCGGTGTGGGGGTGGGATGGCTGGCAGTACCTGGTTCTGCCGGTGGTCATCGGCATCGTCAGCGGGCTCGGCGGCGGCATGCGCTTTTATCGCACGGTGTTCATCAACGAACTCAATCGCGAATACCTCCGTACCGCCCAGGCCAAAGGGTGCGGCACGCTGACCATTTACTGCCGGCATTTGCTGCGCAATACCGCGCTGCCGATCATCAGCCGGGCGAGCACGGTGCTGCCGTTTCTTTTCACCGGCAGTTTGCTCCTGGAAACGTTTTTCGGCATACCGGGGCTGGGGTACGCTGGGATCGACGCGCTGAACAACTCCGATCTGCAGTTGCTGAAGGCTCTGGTCATCATGAGCGCGCTGCTTTTTGTGGGCATCAATCTGCTGACCGACATCGCGTATGCGTGGGCGGATCCGCGGGTGCGTTTGAAAAAGTGACCATTCGCAGTATATTAACACGAAATTACACATAAGGAATTTATATTATGGACAACATGGAAATCAAGAAATTCATGGCGGAACAGCTGGAAGCGGGAAATTCGCTGTCCGACATTCAGCAGATGGTGAACGAAAAATTCAAGAAAAAATTCTCCTACATGGAAATCCGGATCATGGCCGCGGACCTCGAAAACATCGACTGGACCAAAAATGATCCCGTCCCCGCGGAGAAAAAAGAAGATCCGGCCAAAACCATTCCCCCCGGCGCCGCCGACGGCAATACCGTGGTCGAAATCAGCAAACTGATGCGCCCCGGCGCTATGATGAACGGTACGGTCAAATTCGCCTCGGGCGCCTCCGCCACCTGGATTCTGGACCGCTCCGGCGGCCTCGGATTCGATGACCTGGTGGGCGAACCCACCGAAGATGACACCAAACTTTTCCTGGAAGAACTGAAAAAACTATTGGGCGGGCCCCGCTGAGTCCGACATGACTTCATGATTTTCAAGCGGATATGCAGATACTTCGGATATACGACAGTCTGGATAGCGGTAGCGGTTTTTGCGGTACTGCTGGTGATATACATCCTGATCATCAACTCAGGATTTATCACCAAGGTGGTGCTGCCGGTGGCGTCGATCATTTCGGGAGAAGAAATCGTCGCCGAAAAATTTGAGATATCCCCTTTCCGTTCCAAAGTGTATGTCCGCAATTTCCGCCTCGGTAAAGTGGAAAACCCGCGCGTCACCATCGGTACCGTGGAGACCGGCTACGGCCTGTGGCGGACCATCGGCGGCACCCCGCGGCTGTACGACACGCTGGCAGACCGGGTAAACGTCTACATAACGCTGGACTCGAAAAGTACCCCCGGCGACGATTTGCCGGGGAAGCTGGCCGAGCAGATTTCGCGCAAACTCAATGTCGACCTCCAGGACATCGCCATCCGCAACTCCAATATTTACCTGAAAAACGCCAAATCCACCCTGACCTTCAGCAATCTCAACCTGTCACTGGACCGGCTGCAGAACTCCCGCAACGGCACGCTGAAAATCAACAGCAAAACCTCGTTCAAGGCCGGCGACAATATCCTGGTCGACAGCGAACGGCTGAAGATCACTTCCGTTTTCCGCTTCAGCAAATCGTCCGTCCCGGAACTGCTGAAAATAAACATCTCAGTCGACGATATCTCCGGCCGTATCAATGACTTGCCGGTGAAGCCGCAAAGCCTGAGCCTGGCCGTCGACGGCGTAACCAGCGAAACCAACCAGTTGCTGATCCGGAACCTCACTTTTCAGCAGCTGATCGACGGGCAGGTGAAAAGCGATATTTCGCTGCAGGGCCGTTACCGCCCCACCGACAAAACCGCCATGGCCAGAGTCAAGGTCAATCCGCTCTCGCCGGAGCTCATCCGCCTGGCGTCCGTTTATCTTGCCGATATCGACCCGGGACGCGCGGAGTTGTTTTACGACGGCCGCCTGGAGTGGAGCAACACCGGCACGGCCAGCTCCCGGGGATCGCTGAAGCTGACCCGCGAGGGCATCGTGACCATCCTCGGCACTAAGCTCGAACTCCCCGAGTGGAGCTACACCCACACCCACGACCTGACCCACAATTATCTGCGCCACGAAACGCAGCTCAGGGCTTTTTCCTTTGCCTGCGTGGAACAGGGCCGGGATGTGATCAGCCTGACCCTCGGCAAAAAGCCCCTGCAGATCCGCTTCGACGCCCCGCCCGGACGCAAGCTCGCCGGCAACGCCCCGGACTGGAAGTTCAAGATCGACCATCTGAATCTCTCGGTATTCAATCCGCTGCTGCTCACCTGGGAAATTTTCTTCGGCGACAACTCCATCGCCAATGCCGAAATCGACGGCGTCCTCTCCCGCTACCGCCCCGGTTTCGACATCAAAGCCAAAGTGGACGCCAGTCAGTACTTCATGCGCATCGACGACGTGGACCTGGAGTTCGTCCCGATCGACGCCACCGTCACCGTGGACGGCAATATCGACCCCTTCTCCCGCATGTTCATCATCGACAAAGCCATCGCCGACGAAAGCACCGCCAAGGGTCCGGTCGGCCACGCCGAAATCACCGGCGCATGGGACCTGAATACCTTCGTGCTGACCACTCACACCGAGGTCAGCGGCGTAAACAATATGGATGTGTCGCAGCAGCCGATGATCCCCGATTTCGTCCGCGATATCATCGATGATGTGATGTGCAAATTTTCCCCGGCGGAATTCCGTTTCTCGGCCGATTCCGTGCTCGACCTGTGGAACGGTTTCCTGCGGGTGCCGAAGTCCCGTCTCCGCATGCTGCAGCCAAACCGGGAACAGATCGTCGACATCGCCGATTATTACATCAACTGGGATGCGGATGACGTGGTCATGGGCCCCTGCACGGCCACGGTCAATTTCAAGGATTTCGACATTGCCCAAGTCAATGGTTGGCTGCCGGAGCAAGCCTTGCTGCGGGGCGAAGGTACGGCGTCCGGCAGGGTCTTTTACAAGATGGACGGCCTCGCCACCTTCATGGAGGCGGAAGTTGATTTGCTGACCGAAAATCTCTCGCTGAAAATCAAGGACCAGCTGTTCAAAGGCATTCACTTCGCGCCGCGCTTCAAAATTTCCCTGACCGACTACGACCGCGTCAAGCTCGACCATATGCGGCTCTATCTGCGCCAGGGCGAAAAAACCGAGCTCGACTTCCGCCTCGCACCCACCTCCGGCAGCATCAGCATCGAGGCGCAAAATCCACTGCTGCAGGCCGAACTCGCCATCGCCGCGTTCAATCTCCCCGACCTGAATATCCTGGGCCTCAATTGGCGCTTCAACGAAGGGCTGCTGGATGCGACGCTGAAGGGCACCTTCCGCAAGTTCTCCCGCGAAATGCAGTTGCAGGGCGACGTCCGGGCCGACCGCCTCAGCATGGCGCGTCCCGAAATTTACCGCAAAAACCTGACGCTCCACAACCGGTTCAAACTGGACATCGACGAATTCCGGCAGTTCAACCTCTCCCAATTCGATCTCGATATGAAGTCCGGCGGCGATGCCGCTGTGGTCGCGCTGCAGGGCAACTTCACGCCGGAGGGCGGCAGCGCCAAAATCGACTGTACGATTTTCAACCGCGATTTCCTGCCGGTGTTCTACCCGCACTCCACGCTGGAGGGCATTATGAAAGGCAAACTCGAGCTGAAAATCGAGGATTCCTGGCAGAAAACCCACTTCGCCGGCAAAATCGACCTGGATCAGCTGAAAACGCCCAAAATGAATGACGCCGTCAGCGGCCATGCCGACATCAAATACCTCGACGACCACGGCAAAATCACCAGCACCGGCAACACCCTGCACCTCGAAAATCTGGCCGATATCACCTGGGAACGGCACGACACCCATGTCAAAATCGAATCGACGAAAATCGACTTGCTGCAGCTGCAGAAACTGTTCCTCAAGCCCGGCCGCAAAGAGGAAAAACCGGACGCCCCACCCGTCGAACCCTCTTTCGATTTCAAGCCCTTTACCGCCGATATCGACCTGAAAGGAATCACCTATTCGGATGAAAACAAACTCGCCCTGACCGCCAAAGTATCCGGTAACGGTCCGCAACTGAACCTCAACCCGGTGACCCTGACCGTGAACGACACCCCGGTTGAGTTGAAGTGCGAGGCCAGGAGCGAGGCCGCCGGCATCCTCTACGCCCTGGACTGCAACACCGCCAAACTCGACATCGGCCCGGTCACCACCCCCATGTTCGAAGGCTCCATGAAGGACCTCGCCGGTATCGCCGAAAATGTCGAACTGCACCTCACCGGCCGGGGCCTCCGCCAGCCCGCGTTGTGGGACAACATGAATGGACAATTGACCTCGTCGTTCAGCGATATTTCAATCCCGGACCAGCTGCAGTCGACGATCCCCGGGCGGATTTTCTTCCTGCCGTTCCGGGCGGTAAACGAAATCCGCAACCAGCTCGGCGGCGTCCGCAACAAACGCCTCGGCAACGCCTTCAGCCGGATCGTTTCCAGCTCAAAAGATATGCGGTTCAACGAAGGCACCGTCAATGTCACCATTCGCGACGGCCGCCTTTATCTGGACAACGTCGATTTCAGCGGCGATTTCATCAAACAGCTGAAATTCGCCGGCGCCCTCGGCTTCGGCACCGACTCCAGCATGCTGGTGGATTCGACCATCAACGTCGAGGAAGTCATCCTGCCGATCACCATGCGCGGCACGGCCTACAATCCGGAACCGGATTACGCCGCCGCCATCGTCAAATTCGCCGCCATCAACACCACGTCGCTGGTGAAAAACATCCTCGGAATTTTCAGCAGCGGCAATCTCCAGGACCTGATCGAAGGCGTCTCCGAAGCCCTGAGCCCCTGATTTGCCACCACCATCCCTATCGGCCCATTGACGCCCCCCAAAAGTTAAAAGACGAAAAAGACATCAAAGACAAAAAGGACAGTCTCTGCTCAAAACTTAATAGTCCTTATAGAACAAGAGAAGGTTTACGCTGGTCAATATAACTCAAGCATGCTCCAATCACGTCAACGGCAACTTTACGCAAATGGGCCTGTTTCCGGTGTGCGGGGCCG
>JBEBXH010000028.1:0-64025 GCA_040391785.1 Victivallis vadensis | reverse complement strand
ATTTGGCTTCCGCTCAGATTAGCGCGAAGAATATTCTGATTTTTTGTGGCTGATCGGGGGTATATTTTCCGAGGGGATAAGGATGGTGCGCGGGATGGGAGTCGAACCCACACGCCTTGCGGCACTGGAACCTAAATCCAGGGCGTCTGCCAATTCCGCCACCCGCGCACAAAGTGAGGGTGTTAAAATAATTCACCTTTGACGGAAATCAAATTGATTATTGTTTTTTCAGCTGATATGCTTCGATTTCGATGTAATGAAGGATGGAAAAATTGCCATCACCGCCACGTTCGAGCAATAATTGGTGCAGCTCTTTTTCGAATGCCTCCGCCTCGGCGGACGGCAGCGAGGCGCCGATGCCCCGGCAGCTGCGCATCCGGCCGCACCAGGTTTCCGCGGTGAACGGTAGGTTTTCACGGTAAAAATGATAGGTTTCGAGGCCGAAATTACTCTTTGACCATTCCGGCACGGCAAATGGTTCGGGGGTGAAGCCGCCGCCGTTCCATTTAGGGTTATATTGCAGAACCAATTGTTCGGTCGCCCGGGCAATGTCGTCTTCGTGGGGCAGCCAGCTCATATAGATTTTGCAGAACCTGCCGCCGGGCTTCAGGATCCGGAGCAGTTCGGCGGCCAGTTTTGCCTGATCGAAATAATTAAAACACTGGCAAGCGGTTACGACATCAAATGAATGATCGGCGAACGGTGTATTTTCCGCCGGGCAAACCACGTATTTGATCCGCTCCGACGGCGAAATCTGCTCCGCCATGGCGATCTGGCCGGGGGAAATATCGCATCCGGTGAAGCATGCGCCCGAGTTCAACAAATTTCGCGGCAGCACGCCGGTCCCCGTGGCAATATCAAGAATTTCCAGCCCGGGCGCGGCAATGCCCAGCTCGATCAGTTTGCGGTACATGCTCGGCGGGTAAATATCGCGATACTTCGCGTAATCGGCCGAGGTCCGCCCGAAGTCGAAGGCCATGCCTCCGTCAATATGCTCAAATGACAACATAATTCACCAGTAAAAGAATTCATATACCATCATAGCACATGACCATTTCAATTACCAGCAATTATGTCGTCATGTAGCGGAATTCTACGTCAATTTCAATTTTTTTTAACACGGAAAACACGGAAAGCACGGAAAACTGGAAAATGAAGGGAAAAGGTAATAAAAATTCAAAAATTCCGTGTTTTTCCGTGTTTTCCGTGTTTATAAGGAAATTACGTCACTTCTGTTCGCGGCGGAGCCAGACGGCCATGTTGGACTCGCCGCGGTTCTGCCACAGGGCATAGGGAATTGCGGTGAATTTTTGTGTTTTGCACTCCGGTTTCCGGGTCGAATAGAGGGCGTCACCGCTCTGTTCCTCGAGCTGGGCGCGGCCTTCCAGCGCTACGGTACCTTCCGGCAGGTTCGCGGCACGACTCAGGGTGAACTCCTGCTCGGGATCGATGACCAGCTGCGGGATGACTTTACCGTTGTCGGCGCTCTCCAGCGCATAAACGAGCGGGCCGCGCATCAGGGCGACTTTGCCCGCGTCGGAAGTGATTTTGACATTGGGGTACATGACCCGGACCGGCATTGCAAGATCGAGCTGAATTTCGTCGCCCGGTTGCCATTCGCGGTCAAACGTCACGTAGCCTTTCACCGGTTTTTCCGGGCAGCTCCTGCCGTTGAGCTTGAGCTCGTATTTTTCGCACCAGCCGGGGATGCGGAGGCTGAATTTGTATTTGCCGCCGGTGGTAAATCTGACCGCAATTTTGCCGTCATACGGATAGCCGCCGCTCACCTCGATGCCGCGCGCCAACTTGCCCGCGACCGGCATATTCAACCGCACTTCATCCTCCGCCGCCGACCAGACGAAACTGCCGAGCTGCGGCAGGAACCGGCAATAATTCGTCGGACAGCAGGAACAGCCGAACCATTCCTGACGCGCCTTGGTGATATGCCCGTGCTCAAAACTGTTGTCGTCGACCTCCAGCATATTCGCGTAGAAAAAGTGCTCGCCGCCCAGGCTGATCCCGCTCAGCGCATTGTTGTAAAGTGACTGCTCCATGATGTCCGCGTATCTGGCGTCGCCGGTGGCGTTCAGCATGCGCTGGGCAAAAAATATCAGCCCGATGGCGGCGCAGCTTTCCGAATAAGCGGTGTCGTTCGGCAAACCGTAATCCTTCGTAAAAGCCTCCCCGGCCCAGGTCGAGCCAATGCCGCCGGTGATATACATCCGCTTGTTGACGATGCTGTTCCAAAGATTCTCGCAGGCCTTGTAGAGGGTGGCGTCGTTGAATTCGGCGGCCACGTCGGCCATGCCGGCGTACAGATATACCGCGCGCACGGAGTGGCCGTCCGCATCGGTCTGCTCGCGCACCGGTTTGTGGGCCTGACGGTTCCGCAGATCCCGTTCCCCGGCCCACGGCTGCTCGGCCAGGAAATAATTCGGCGACTTGCCGCGCTCATTGACAAAATATGCTGCCAGGTCGAAATATTTTTTGTTCCCGGTGGCCTTGGCCAGCTTGCACAGCGCGAGCTCGATTTCCTCATGGCCGGGATAACCGTGAATCTTGCCCTCTTCCGTGCCGAAAACCGACGCGATATAGTCGGCATAGCGGCACATGCAATCGAGGAAATTGCGCCGTCCGGTGGCATTAAAATGCGCCACCGCGGCCTCCATCAGGTGCCCGGCGCAATAGAGTTCATGCATGTTGTAAAGGTCTTTCCAGCGATCCTCTTTGCGCTGCGTGGTGAACACGATATTCAGGTATCCGTCCGGCTGCTGCGCGGAAACAATCAGCGCAACATATTTCTCAAGTTCCGCCTCCAGTTTCGCGTCCGGGCGCAGTTCCAGCGCCATGGCCATGCCCTCGACCACCTTGGCCACGTCCGAATCCCAGAAAATATGCGGTTTATTCGGCATGCCCTCTTTCCAATCCAGCTTGAAAGCTTCGATGCGGCCAGTTTTGTGACATTGCCGGATGCAGGCCGGAATGGTCCTCTCGATCACGGTGTCGATGCGCGGCGCGAAAACGGGGTCGTTCAACTGTACTTCGGTGATTTTGACGGATTCATATTTGGTCATAGGGTGCCTCCTGTTTTTGGTATGTTTCATTGGAAATTTTTTAAACACGGAAAACACGGAATTACACGGAATTTTCTTATTTCATTTAAAAAATATTTTTCCGTGCCTTCCGTGTTTTCCGTGTTTAATCATCTTTCTTGTTTTCCTGTTTTTCGTTAATTTAATATATTCCACTTGCATCCAAACGTCAAAATGACTATTGTATAGAAAAAGGAGACAAAACCGACTTGAAGATCAAAGGATTAAACGGCGGCCATTTCATTTCGCGCGGACAGGGGCGGCACCCGGAACGGGTCATCGACTCGTGGGAAATCATTGTCGTCAGCTCCGGTACGCTCGGCATTTTCGAGGAGCAAAACAGCTTCGAAGTCAACGACGGCGAATACCTTTTACTGCACCCGAACCGTCTCCACGGCGGAACACTGGATTATAAAAAGGGTCAATCGTTTTTCTGGATTCATTTTCAGGTAAAAGATCCGAAAAAAATCAAGACTTTTCCGCAATACGGCCGGTTGACAAACCGCGAGAAAACCATTGAATTGTGCCGTCTTTACCTCAATAATCAGGACGAGCCGGGCGTGCCGGTAGAAAATGCCGAATTGCTGCTGCGGCTGATCCTCAACGAATGCGGGCGCAGCGAGACCGTGACCAATACCGTTTCGCACCTGGCGGTGCAAGCGCGCGAACAGATCAAACGCCGCTGTACCGAGGCGGATTTTTCCGCCGGGGAGCTGGCGGCGGAACTGGGGTGCAACCGCGATTACCTGAACCGGATTTACCAGCGGGCATTTCAACAGACGATCAGCGCGGCGGTCAATCAGTCGCGAATGAACCATTGCCGCAACTTGCTGCTGAACAGCACGTTGACGATCAAGGAAATCTGTTACAGCTCCGGATATAACGACGAAGCGTATTTCCGGCGGCAGTTTTTCCGGCATTTCGCCGCCACGCCGCGCGACTACCGCAAACAACACGCGAGAGAACACACAAATAGTTAAGAATTAAGAATTTTAAAAAAAATAGACATGCCGCCGGGTGCTACCCGGACGCAGTGCAGCGCGCGGACAGCGCTGCCCGCCCCCAAGGCGGAACAAAACGTAAGCCGCAGGCGCGATAAAAGCATCACCGCCCGGCCGGGAGCGAGGGTGAAAAATTGTGTAACTAATTTTTCAACGTTGAGCAGACGGCCGGGCTTGAATATTGCGAACCGCGATGATATTATTATGCAAACGGAGGGCGATATGAGCGAAGAAAACGTCGAAGAAACCGAGACAAAACCGAAGGATTGCTGGCGCTGCGGCGGCAGGGGTTCCATACCCGGTTCGCGTTCGTGCCATATCTGCAACGGCACCGGCTACGCCATGGTGCCGCCGCCTCGGCAACAGCACAATCTCACGCTCGAGGGCAAGCGGGACTGGTCGCTGACGGATGTGCACCTCACGCCGTGGCGGATCAAATGGCTCATCGCCGCAGTGATCCTGCCGTGCTGCATCTACCCCATCGGAGGACTGATGCCGGCGCTGCTTTCGCTGGTGTTCCTGTTCATCGTTTACCATGTCATTCCAAAACCCGAAGAATAATTGTTGTGTGCGTTGACATCCCCTTTTGATGTGCTATTTTACCACAAATAACCAAGGGGGCGCTACCATGATTATCTCTCTGCTGCGGGGACAGAATACCGCGATTGCGTCGCATCATTTTACGGTCGGGCTGGGATGGGATCCTTCGGACACCCGGCAGGATTTCGACCTCGACATCACCGCCTGCATGCTGACCGCTCAGGATGAAACGCCTTCCGATGATTTCGTCGTTTACTATAACAATCGCGTTTCCGCGGACAAGGCGCTCCGGCTCTCCGACGACAACCGCATCGGCGGCGTCATCGACCATTCGGACCTCGAAGAAATCAGCGTGGACCTGCCCCGGATCGCCCCGGAAATCACCTCGATCGTATTCTCGGCCTCGATCCACGAAGCCGAGGCGCGGCGGCACACTTTCGGGCAAATCCGCAACGCCTACATCCGCATCGTCGACCGCAACGGCAAGGAGCTCTGCATCTACGAACTGACCGAGGATTTTTCGGTGGAAACCGCCGTCGAATTCGGACGGTTGTACCGTGCCGGCGACGAATGGAAATTCGAAGCCACCGGCCTCGGCCACAAAGACGGCCTGCAAGGCATTTTCAACAAGTACTGTCTTTAATCATATATCAAGTATCAAGTTCAAGGAGAAAAAAATGGCGCGCAGACTACCGGTTTATTTGTTGTTGGATGTGTCCGGCTCGATGTCGGGCGAACCCATCGTCGCGGTACAGAACGGAGTTCAAACCATGGTGTCAGCGCTGATGAGCGACCCGATGGCGCTGGAGTCCGCTTATCTGAGCGTGATCACCTTTGCCAGTAATGTCGAACAGGTCGTGCCGCTCACTGAGCTCAATCAGTTCCAGTTGCCGCAGCTGCGGGCGTCCGGCACCACCAGCCTCGGCGAAGCGTTGTCGTTCGTGGCCCGCCGCGCCGAAGCGGAAGTCATCAAAAACACCCCGGACGCCAAGGGCGACTGGAAGCCGCTGGTGTTCATCATGACCGACGGCATGCCGACCGACAGCATCACCCGGGGGCTGGAGGAATTCAAGGCCCGCAAATGGGGCATCGTGGTGGCCTGCGCGGCCGGTTCCGCCGTCACGTCCGACGTGCTGAACCAGATCACCGAAGCGGTGGTGGCGCTGGACACCGCGGACAGCAACACGATTTCGCAGTTTTTCAAGTGGGTTTCGGCCTCGATCACCACCAGTTCCAAGAGCGTCGGCACGGCCAACAAGGAAGTGAATTCGCTGGACCAGCTGCCGCCGCCCCCGCCCGAAATCCACATCGTTTAACCCGCCGGAAAACTGCTCATGAGACGCTTACCGGTATATCTGCTGGTGGACACGTCCGGCTCGATGCGGGGCGAACCGATCATTGCGGCCAACAACGGGCTGCAGGCGATGATCGCGTCGCTCCGACACGATCCTTTCGCCCTGGAATCGGTGCATATCAGCGTCATCACCTTTGACCGCGAAGTCAAGGAGGTGCTGCCGCTGACCGAGCTCGAAGTCCTGCAACTGCCGTACCTGGCGCCGCCGGAGTCCGGCCCCACGCTGCTCGGCAAGGCGCTGGAAATGCTGATCGCCACCCTCGAACGCGATATCGTCCGCGGCACGCCCGACCGCAAGGGCGACTGGAAACCGCTGCTTTTTGTGCTCACCGACGGCAAGCCCAGCGACGTCGCCTTGTACGAGGAAATGGCCGGAAAGCTCAAGCAGTACAAATTCGCCTCCATCGTCGCCTGCGCCGCCGGGCCGGAAGCCCGCGCCGAGCCGCTCAAACTCCTGACCGAGCACGTTTACACGCTGGCGACCATGGACGGGGCCTCGTTCATGCATTTCTTCAAATGGGTTTCGCAGTCGATCGTGCGCAATTCGGCGCAGAATGTGTCGCCCGAGGACTTGCCGCTGCCGCCGCCGCCCGATGAAATGTCATCCGTCAACTGAACCGGAGATCAAGATGCATGAAATAATGGAATTCGATGACTTCCTGCACCGGCTCGTCATGCCGCGCGGCATGGTCGGAGACCCCTTCGAACTGATCATAGAGCTGACCACGGAGGAGCCGTTCAAAAGCAGCGTGACGCTGCTCGACGCCGTCTGCGTGGGTGTGAACGGCATTACCGCCGTGCTGAACGAGACGAAAGATTCGCTGATCATAACCGGCATGCCGGAAAGCGAAGGCGTGCTCTCCGTCAGCCTCGAATACAAACTCGGCGGCGACGACCCGCTCTACAGCATCCTGCCGGATATTTTCATCACCCCCGACCCGAAAACGCTGTGGAAAAACATCCCGCCCGACCCCGATGCACCGTATCAGGTCACTGAGCATGATTGCGGCCTCATCACCAGTCCGCAGAAAACAGTGGTAGCCGCCAGCAAGCGCGGCCGCTCCCACGCCCACGACGGCAGGTTCCGCGAGGATCATTTCCGCCTCGAATACCTGCCGGAAAGCGGTTGGTACATCGTGGCGGTGTCGGACGGCGCGGGCTCGGCGGAATTCGCCCGCGAGGGCTCGCGTATCGCCTGTTCGACGTTCTGCAGCGAACTCAGCAAATACCTGACGGACACCCCGGACAGCGACGACAGCGCCATCATGAACGCCGTGCTGAAAGCCGCCTACCAGGGCATGGCCGACATCCACGCCGAGGCGAAAAATGCCGCCACCCCGGTCCGCCAGTTCAGCGCCACGCTGCTCGGTTATGTGATGAGGAAATTCGCCGGCGAATGGCTGATTATCTCCTTCGGCGTCGGCGACGGCATCATCGGGCTGATGGATACCGACGACAAGCTGCACCTCCTGACCGTGCCGGACGGCGGCGAATTCGTCGGCCAGACCCGGTTCCTGACCATGAACGAAGTCTGGCAGAATTCGCCCCAGAAGCGCGTGCGCAAACTGCGGATCAAGGACTTCAGATTCATGATGTCGATGACCGACGGCGTGAGCGATCCGAAATTCGAGACCGACCTCCGCTTGAACGACGAAAAACTGTGGCAGGCGCTGTGGGAAGACCTCGCCTCGTCCGTGACCTTCGCGGCGAAGTCCGAAAATACCGCGCAGGAACTCTGTGCCTGGCTCGATTTCTGGTCCCGCGGCAACCACGACGACCGCACCATAACCATCGCTTACTGACGGAGCACCACACCATGAGCAAAACAGTCCGAATCAAAGCCGCCGACGGTTCCGATGTCGAATTCGTGGTCAAGTCCGACCCGCCCAGCGGCGCCATGAAATACGTCTATTTCGCCCCGGACAAATCCTATGTAGTGGCGTTTTTCAAGGACAAACAGGATGCGCGCTCCAAGTCGCGTTTGAGCAGCATTACCGACAAATACCGCCGCGACATTTTCGACCAGGTCGGCGGCAGCTACTGGAACGATCTCTTTTGCTGGCCGCAGAAAATGGTCGAGTACGAGGGCACTACCGGCATCGTAGTCCCCGCCTACAACAAGAAGTTCTATTTCCAGCACGACCGCAATCTGCGCGGGCGGGAAAAGGAAGGCAAGTGGTTCGCCTCCGCCAAACTGCTGCGCAACCTCGATCCGGTCGAGCGCGGCACATTTCTCAGCTATCTGCAGATCAGTTTGAAAATCGCCCGGGCGGTGCGCCGCATGCACGCCGCCGGCCTCGCCCACTCCGACCTCTCGTACAAAAACGTGCTCATCGATCCCGCCGGCGGCAATGCCTGCATCATCGACATCGACGGCCTGGTCGTGCCCGGCAAATTCCCGCCAGACGTGCTCGGCACCCCGGACTTCATCGCCCCCGAAGTGCTCTGCTCGCAGGACTCGCCGAACCCCGTCCTGCCCTCGCAGGCCACCGACAAACACGCGCTGGCGGTGCTGATTTACATGTATCTGCTGCACCGTCACCCGCTGCGCGGCGGGCGCTTTTTCGGCCCCGACGTGGAGACCGAGGAGGAGGAAATGATGCTGATGGGCAGTTCTCCGCTGTACATCGAGCACCCGACCAACGCCGCAAACCGCAACATGAAGCGCGAATACGGCAAGGATCTCTCCCGTTATCTGCCGTGGGTCGACCTGGTCAAATTCAGTGCCGCGAATATCTGCGGCCCGTTCATCGCCAAGCTCTTCGAGCGCGCCTTCATCGACGGTCTCGCCAACCCCATGCGCCGCCCGATCGCCGACGAGTGGGAAAACGCCATCCTCAAAACCACCGACCGCCTGCAGCCGTGCTCGAACCCGCGCTGCGAACAGAAGTGGTTCGTGTTCGACGGCAGCCGCAAACCACAGTGTCCGTTCTGCGGCACGGCGTATCAAGGGACGCTGCCGGTGCTGCATTTTTACTCGCACCGCCCCGGCGGCGACACGTTTGTGTCGGAGAATTATCAGTTGATGGTGTTCCACGGGCAGTCGCTGAACAACTGGCACGTGTACCGCCATATCACCCCCAACGAAAAATTGCAGGACAAAGACAAGGGCCGCGTGGCTTATTTCCTCTTTCACCAGAACCAATGGCTGCTGGTCAACGAAAAGATGCCCGCGCTCTACGAAATCGGCGCCGACGGCACCAAAACGCCCATCCCGCCCGGCAAATTCGTGGTGCTGGAGGAAAACCGCCGCATCCTGCTCTCGCCGGAAACCGGCGGCCGCCTCGTCCTGGTGCAAATGGCCGGAATATAAATGGAAAAGCTGAACGAAATACCTTTGGAAATCGAGCTGGACCTGAGCGACGTCCGGCCGGAGTCCGATACGGCCGCGTTCGTCGTGCCGCCGGTGATGACGGAGCGCGAAATCGTGCTCAAGGAATGCATTTTCTGCCTGAAGAAAATCGGCACCGGCGACAAGCGCTGCCGCTACTGCCTGCGCTACCAGCCCGAGCCGAAAGCGGCAACAGTCGAGGTGACAATCGAGCCGAAACCGGTACCGGTTGAGCCGTCCAAGCCCCCGGAAATCAGCTGGCGCCAGCCTCCGCCGCCGCAGCTCTCGAACCTGAAACCGAAGAAAAAACCGGTCAAAGCGCAGCCGCACCCGCCATGCTGGAAATGCTCCGGCAAAGGCAAGCTCACCGACCTGAAAATCTGCTATATCTGCAACGGTACCGGCCACGCCCTGGTTGCGCCTCCGGCCCCCCGGCCGAAAACCACCGCACTGCCGAAACGCAAGCCATTTCTGCCGCGCACACCGCAAGATATCGACCCGCTTGACGTGATTTATGTCCTGGCGGCGCTGGGCGGCGGCGTGCTGGGGTTCATGGCCACCGGCTGGGGCGGCATGATCATCGGCATCGCCGCGGTGATTATCGGCGTTGAGACTTTCCTGAAAAAGAAAGATGAGGAAAATCAGTGATCGGCAACTCATCACCGCCAAGAGTGATTTTTCAATGCCCCCTTCCTATAAGTCCTATTTCCCAAACATCCCGCAAAAAGTGACACAAATTAGCGTGTGCCACTTTTCGCAAACCGGCATTTATTTTTCTTATTTTCAGCATACAATAGGTATTTTGCTATTGACAAAGATGAAACTCCATGGTATAATATAGACACAGAAGTTACACAATCATGGATCATCATGGACAGAATAGCAGAACGGACAACTCTTCAAGTAAAACGTCAGCAGGCGAAGAAGTTCATCGAAAAGGAACTTAACGGCCTGGGTGACGGGGAACGCCTGGCCCCGATCCGGAATCTGATCGACCGCAGCGGGTTGTCGCGGCGGATGATCGAGCAGGCCATTGATTATTATAAGGATCAGAACTTGCTGGAGGTTAATCCGCGCAGCGGAATTTTCCGTTCGATGCTGGCGGAGCCGGAACGGCGCGAAGTGAAGATCATCGGCTGCGGCGAAATCAACTATCTGGGGATCAACAATGGTTTCATGTCCCGGATCGTAGAGCTGCTCTATCTGAACGCCAGCCGCCGCAACATCAGCGCCAAGCTCCACCGCGTGAAGTTCAATGAAAGTATACAGGCTTATGAGAATCTGGCCAAAGACCGGAATGTTTATGCGTATATCCTGCTCAGTCCGCACATGGCAGGGATTCACGAAGTATTCGCGGCATCCGGCCGGCCTACGATTACCCTTTTCCCGATTTTCCCGATGACGCGCGGCGTCCGGATCGTCGACTCCCCGGATATGATGCAGATGCAGCTTGAATATTTGTTCGCCCAGGGGCACCGCAAAATTGCCTACATGGAGAGCGTCGAGGGCGAAGTGAACGATTATTCCGCGCAGTTTCGCAAGCTGGAGTACTACCGGGTGATGGCGGAGAACGGCTGCCGGGTCCAGCCCAACTGGGTCGGCAACGGCGGCTTCCAGGAGAGTTCGGTGAACCGGACGCTCGACAAAATCATCAATTCGGCGGAGGCCCCGACCGCACTGATCTGCAACGACTGGCTGCTGAGTTTCGTGTACCGTTTCCTCGAATCACGCGGACTGCGGATCGGCCGGGATATTTCGGTGATGGGGACGGACGGACTGGAAATGACCTGGCGCATTACCCCGCGCCCGACCACGGTGCTCACGTCACGCCGCCTGGCCGTGAGCAAAACATGGGACATTCTGGAACGGATGGCCGCCGGGAAAGCGGTCGAAGAAATCAATTATACAAGGCTGCGGCTGCTTCAAGGTGAAACAACCGCAGCGCCATTGCCATAAACGATACCATGAACAACGATAATTTCAGGAGAAAAAAATGAACAATCCGTCACCCGCGCTTAAAATGAGATCACGTTTTACGCTCATCGAGCTGCTTGTCGTTATCGCGATCATCGCGATACTCGCCGCCATGCTGCTGCCCGCGCTGAACAAGGCCCGCGCCAGAGCGCAAAGCTCCAAATGCATCGGCAATCTGAAGCAGATCGGCACCATGACCGCCATGTACCTCAACGACAATCAGGACATTTCCTTTGCCGCCAAGCATACCTATAATGGCGCCAACTCCTTCTGGTACAATCTGCTGTTCCGGCTCGGCTATACCGGCAACCCCGGCAGCACGGTGGAAAACGATTATTTTGCCTCGGGCGCGTTCAAGATCTTCCTGTGCCCGAGCTATCCGCCCACGTACACCAATGAAACGGTCATGACCGGCGAGCCCGGTAGCTACGGCTGGAACGCTTTCCTCTGGTACAAAGACAGCTACAATGGCGGTAACACAAGCTGCAACGACACGACCGCGTGCAACTTTGTGTTGAATCATCTGCTCAATCCGAGCGGACAACTGATTACCGCCGACACCCGCAACGCCAACGCCGTGCAGAACTACTGGTTCCACTCGCACAGTTCCTCGGTCGTCACCTCAGCCGGCATGCATGCGCGCCATAACGGCAACGTCAACGGCATATATGCCGATATGCATGTGGAATCGAACAACGGTCCGACCATGGCGCAGAAAGGGCTGGACCTCAAAGCGGGCCGTCCGTATGTGTACTGGACCGAGGCCGGAACAAAGGTCGGATTCTGATGGATTTTCGAATTATCAAATATACATTGTGTGCGGCGGCGGCCCTGATTTCCGGGCTGCTGTACGCAAACGGGCTGGAAGGCTACCGGACGCTTCAGGACAGCAATCAGCCGAAAGAGCGGATCAACCTCTTCCCCAACGGTGATTTTGAAAAAGGGGCGCAGGGCTGGCACAACACCGGCAAGGACGGCATCACCGTCGAAAAAGGCGTCGGCAGAAGTTACACGCAGGCATTGGTTTACCACCGCACCGACGCCAAATCATACATCCTGCCGGGCGTAGCGCTCAGCAACCTGAAACCCGGCGTCAAGTACCGTTTCGGCATGTGGGTGAAAACCAGCGGCGTGCAGGGCGAAGGCGCCAGTTTCTGCCTCGAATGGATCAACCGCCAGACCGGCAAATACGTCAGCGGCTACTACCTGAAAAACCTGAAAGGCGATAACGACTGGACACTGCTCGAACAGACCTTCACGGCCAACGCGGATTACCGTTATTCCATCGCGCTCTATCTGCGCCCCGGCAGCACAGGCACGGCTTATTACGATGAAGCATTTCTGTACGAGGAGAGCGGCGGCAGCTGGTACCCGGGGCTGATCATGCCGGTCCAGGAAACGATTCCTGCCGACACCGGGACACTTGAATTCGCCTCGTTCATCATGGGCGTTTTCGATTACGAGAAAAAGCAGGAGCCGATCCTGCAGGCGCAAGTTGAAATCAAAAGTTCTGCCACCCCGCTTTTCCGCGCAATCGTGCCGGTCAAAAACAACCGGATCATCGCCAAACCGCAGAATCTGCAGCCCGGCCCCGCCGAGCTGAAACTGACACTGCTCGACACCGCCAACAAATACATCCTGTCCGAAAAAACCATCCCGCTGACGATCACCGCCGGAGCCGTTCCGGCCGCCGTCACCGTCGATGCCCTCGGCCGCACCATCGTCGACGGCAAACCGTTCATGCCGGTCGGCCTCTACACCGGCCAGATGAGCCCCGCCGAAATCAAAACCATTGCCGACGGCGGCTTCAACTGCGTGCTCTCCTATAACAGCCTGGAGCTGAAATTCCCGGGCAAATCCGGGCTGGAAGCCATCGACGCCACGCTCGACTGCCTGGCCGAAAACAACCTGAAAATAGTCTTCTCCTTCTGTCAGGTTTATCCGTTCGAGCCCTACAATCCGAAATGGCTGAAATGGTACGGCAACGAAGGCGCGGACAATGTCGTCAGCTATATCGTCAACCGCTGGAAAAATCATCCGTCCCTCCTCGCCTGGTACATCTGCGACGAGCTCCACACCAACCGCGTCAAGGAGCTGCTCGAGCGCCGCCGGCTGGTCAGTAAACTCGACCCCGGGCACCCGACGGTATCGGTACTGTTTCAGGAGGAAAACCTGGCTTATTATGCGTCCGGCTACGACATTCTCGGCATCGACCCATACCCGATCGGCCGCGCCTCCGTCAAAGACATGTCCGAGGTCCTGCGCTTTATGAAAACGTCGCAGCGGATCCTGCGCAACTCGCAGGGTGGTATGCCGTTGTGGACCGTGCCGCAGATCTTCAATGTCGGCAATTACCGCCCGACCGCAGTCAAGAACCTCGACGTTTACCTGAAGGATTTCCGCTACCCCACCGAAGAAGAAATGCTGTCAATGAGCCTGCTCGAAGCGGTGTTCGGGTCGAAGGGGTTCATCATGTACTCCTATTTCGACCTGCTGCAGGGCCCCGACCCGAAACAGTTCAAGGAGCGCTGGCCGCAGGTCTGCCGCGTGGCGCAGACGCTTCGCTCACTGGAAAACTTCATCCTGTCCGACATCCCGGCCAAGCCATTGGAGCTGAAAACCGCCGCGGGCGAAGTCTACGGCGCGCTGTTCGACGATGGCAACGGCGCCCAGCGCGCCGTGATCTGCGGCATCGGCCCCGGCAAGGCGGACGCCGAAATCGCCCTGCCCGCCGGATTCCGCTCCGCCACCGGCAAAACGACCGACCTCGGCAATGGCAAATACCGTTTCCAGGGCAGCGACATCTGCTCGGACATTCTGTACAAGGACTGATGATGAATTCGCGCCAGCGCGTTTGGGAAACGCTGAATTTCCGCCCGGCGGACCGCCTGCCGGTCGACCTCGGCTCCACCTATACCACCGGCATTCACGTGCTGGCCTACCGCGACCTCCGGCGCGCCCTCGGACTGACGGAGAAACCGGTGCGCTGCATCGACCTCATGCAACAGCTCGCCGAGGTCGATACCGACGTGCTGGAAGCGCTCGGCTGCGACCTGATGCAGATCAATTCCGGCCTCATCGTGGACGACTGGCAGGCGCTGGAAATCTTCCCGGATTTTCCGGTCCAGTACCCGGCCGCGGCCAACCTGAAAAAGGAGCCGGACCGCTGGGTATTGACCGATGAACAGGGCAACCGTTATTTCAAGCCGCACCACTCGTTTTATTTCGACGCGGAGGATGTCAACTGCTGGTATGATTTTCCGTTTCACCCGACCCCGGAAAACCTCGCCGAACTGCGCCGCCGCACCCGGGCAATTTACGAAAACACCACCTACGCGCTGACGGCCAATTTCGGCGGCGGCTTCGGCTCCATGTCGCCCGACTTCCTGATGGACCTGCTGCTTGAACCGGAACGCATGCAATCCGAGCTGGAAAAACGCTGCGACGACCTGATCGCCCACTATGCGAAAATCCACGGGGCCATCGGCGAATACACCATGGCCATCGCGCTTTACAGCGACTACGGCACACAGAATTCGCTGATCATGTCGCCCGACACGTTCCGCGAGCTCCTGAAACCGTGCTTCACCCGGTTCTGCCGCTGGGTTCACGAGCACACCTCGTGGAAGGTATTTCTGCACAGCTGCGGCGCGGTCGAGCCGCTGATCGGCGACTTCATCGCAATGGGCATCGACGCCCTGAATCCGGTGCAGATTTCCGCCGCCGGCATGGACCCGCGAAAACTCAAAGAACGCTACGGCGGCCGGATCGTTTTCTGGGGTGGCGGCTGCGACACCCAAAATATCCTCGGCAAGGCCGGCACGCAGGAACTCACCGCTCACGTCCGCAGCCAAATCGAGATCCTCGCGCAAAATGGCGGCATGGTTTTCGCCGCGGTGCACGACATCCAGCCGAACATTTCCGGACACGACACAACATGTGTCTTTACCACCGCTCGTCTCCTCAAAATTCCATAATGTGGAATTAATTTCACACATATAGACTATTTTTAAGACGAAATTTTACTCATCTTCTGGAATCTTCAATTCTCCGGTGTACATTAATTTGAACACAGGAAAAGATCATGAAAACGATACGCTGTCCACATTGTTCCAAGCCTGTCGACAAGAAGGCAATCCGCTGCCGTCACTGCAAAATGATCATGCCGATGGTACCGCTGAAAGATCCGCCGCCACAGACCAAATCCTGTCCGAAATGCGGAGGTGCCGGCGCTGACGTCAAAAACCGGCAATGCAAAAGTTGTAAGGGTACTGGCCGCGTCCGTGAGCAAAAAATCCGGCCGATCAAATCCAGGGCGGAATTCATTCCCTACAGCAGTCTGACCGAGCGCCGCAGTTCATTTTGGTTCAAAGTGCTCTGTTGCTTTATTGCGTTCCTCGCCATATGTGTATTTTTCGACGGCTGGCGCGGGGTGGCACTCGCCATCCTCCTGTTCCCGTTTCTTTTCTTAATTACCTTGCCTTTGTGGCTGAAATAATTTATTCTGAGTTTGGAAACTTCACTTTTTCAGTGTACATTATAATTTTGACATGGAAAATTGATTTATGAAGATGGATTTTTTCAGGAACATGCCCGCTGAACGGCGCGGGCTGATTCTGCTGGTTATTATTTATGTGGGGTTCATCAGCCTCGGGCTGCCGGACACGATCCTGGGCGTGGCCTGGGACAAAATGCACGTCGACTTCGGCACCGCGCTCGCCAACGGCGGACTGATCACCACCATGCTTACGCTGTGTTCGGCCATCTCGAGTTTCTGCAGCGGCATGATCCTGCGCAAACTCGGCACCGGCAGGCTGTTGATGATCTGCGGGTACATCACCGGAATCTCGCTGCTCGGGTACGCGCTGTCGCCATACTTTTTCGTGCTGTTGCTCTTCACGATCCCGCTGGGGTTCGGACAGGGCGCGGTCGACACCGGCATGAACTTCTACGTGGCCAAACATTATTCCAGCCGGGTCATGAACTGGCTGCATTGCTGCTGGGGGCTCGGCGCCACGCTCGGCCCAATGATCGCCGGTTTCTACCTCGAAGTGCTGAAAACCTCGTGGAAATGGGCGTATATCACGGTGGGCCTGATTCAAGTGATCCTGGCCACGGTTTTCCTGCTGACGCTGAGCCTGTGGAGCCAGAACAAAACCTCCGGCAGCATCGAGGAGCTCCACCACGGCGACGGCAAGGTCCGCCGCGACCTGCGGTTCTGGCTCTGCACGCTGTCGTTTTACGTCTATACCGGCATCGAAATCACGCCCGGTTTGTGGGGGTTCATGTTCCTGACCCAGCAGCGCGGCGTCTCCGGGGAAGCGGCCCGTTTCTGGATCGCCTGCTACTGGGGCGGCCTGACGCTGGGGCGGTTCCTGATCGGGATTTTCGCCAACCACTTCGGCAACCGTTTCCTGATCCGCGCCAGCCTCGTCGGCGGGATCGCCGGGGCGGCGCTGCTGACGCTGCCTTACGGCGGGGCGCTGCCGCCGTTTGCGCTGTTGCTGACCGGTTTCTCGATGGCGGCGATTTACCCCTGCATGATGCACGAGGCCCCGAGGCGCTTTGACGACGTCACCGCCGGCAGCCTGACCGGCTACCAGGGCGGTGCGGCCATGCTCGGCGTGGCCTCGGTGCCCGCCGTATTCGGATTCATCGCCACCCGTACGACGTTTGAGTTCCTGCCGTACATGGTCATGGCCGGGGCGTTCCTGATCCTGTTGATGCAGCTAAAAGTAGACGGTTTCAAGCTCCGCCGGAAAACACGATAAGATTTTCACCAGTCATACGTCTTACCAACGGAATCCCCTAACAGTGAGAATGATTATGAGCGAAAAAAAACCGAAGTCTTCACCATTAGCTGTTTTTATTTTTTTGATTGTATTCTTCTTTTTGGTGTTTTCATTTCCCTTTGGTTCTTTAAGTTTTTCATCAACCAGGGCCAAACGGATATCCAGTACCGCCAATTTAAAGCAAATTAACCAGGCACTGCGCCAATACCTTGAAGACTCCGAAAACTTCTTTCCGAACAGCCCCGGCGCAGCAGGATTGAAGATGCTGATCGACCATAATTATCTGACCGATTACAAGACTTATATCATGCCGATCGACCGACAAGCGCAAACTCCTACCGCCGGCACATTTCTCGAACCGAATATTTCCTACGCCTATCTCGGCTCCGGCCTGCAAGACCAACCCCTCCAGCTCGCGGAAAAAATCCCGTTGGCCTTCGAAAAACCATGGATCGACAAAGGTCATATCTCAATCCTGTATATGGAAGGCTATGTACAATATTTAGAGAAGGTGAAGTTCGAAACCTGCGTCGACGTGGTCGAGTTCTGCCGCAAAGGCAATAATCCGGACGCCCCATACTGGCAAACCCTCCTCGCCAACGCCCGGCTCATCGATAAAACAAACCCCAAATAACAGGATCATTCATGAGCGAAAAATATACGACCCATCCCATGATAGTCTATGGTGTCCTCGGGATACTGGCATTTTTCCTCTTAATATTTCTGCTATGGCCCAGATGCTCCTCAATTACAGAGACTCGGAGATTATCCAGTACCTCCAATTTGAAGCAGATTTACTTGGCACTAAACCAATATGCGATCGACCATAAGGGTTTCTTTCCGAACAGCCCAGGAGCCGCAGGCTTGAAGATACTGGTCGATCATGATTATCTGACTGATTACGGGGTCTACATCATGCCAATCGACCGGCAAGTACAGAAGCCCACCGCCGACACATTTCTCGAGCCGAATATCTCCTATGCCTATCTTGGCTCCGGCATGCAAAAACAAATCCCCGAAATCGCTGCAAAAATTCCGATTGTCTTCGAAAAACCATGGATTGACAAGGAACGCACCGCTGTCATCTACATGGACGGTCATGTTCAAAGTTTCGAAAAAATGAAGTTCAAAACCTGCGTCGAAGTCGTGGAGTTCTGTCGCAAAAACTGCGATCTGTATGTTCCCGACCGGATCTGGAAAACGCTCCTTGAAAATGCCGAAACCGTCGATATATTTTCTCAACCGGAAGTAAAACCGTAGGTGCATGATGGAATCAGAAACAAAATCAAGTGGGTTACTCTACTTTTTCCTGGGGATCGCCGCGCTTATATTGATTCTATTTCTGCTGACGCCCGAGCAAGGAGGACG
Source organism: Victivallis vadensis (assembly GCA_040391785.1). Classification (GTDB taxonomy): domain Bacteria; phylum Verrucomicrobiota; class Lentisphaeria; order Victivallales; family Victivallaceae; genus UBA5239. Next base: position 45,573 of record JBEBXH010000028.1, on the reverse strand, counting down.
CTCCAAAGCCAGGAGAATTTCCAGTAACTCCAATTTAAAGCAGATCGGGCTTGCTATTCGACAGTACGCCATCGATTATATTGACCATTTTCCGAACCAACCCGGCGCGGACGGTTTCAGGACATTGATCGAACAAGGTTTCTTGCCGGATTATATTCTCTATATCTCTCCGATGGATCAGACAACTAGCAAACCCAAAAATGGCCAATTCTCCGAATCGAATACTTCCTATGCCTATGTCGGAGCGGGCTTCAAAGAGGGCGATTTCCCCGAACCCGGCAAAATCCCGCTGGCGTTTGAGAAGCCATGGTTTGACAAAGGATACATGAACATTCTGTATATGGATGGCCACGTCCAAAGCTTCGAAAAAATGAAGTTCAAAACCTGCGTCGATGTGGTTGAGTTCTGCCGCAAAGGCAATAATCCGGACGCCCCATATTGGCAAACCCTCCTCTCCAACGCCCGGCTCATCGATAAAACAAAACCCAAATAACAGGATCATTCATGAGCGAAAAAACGGTAAATTCACCGGCAATCATTATCGGCGTGATCTGTCTTATCCTTTTGATACTTTTTGCCGCTTGGTTGACGTTTTTCATTATAACAATGGGTCACGAACACAGGATCGTCTCCAGTGTAGCTAATTTAAAATTGATCGGACTTGGGTTGCGTCAATATGCGATTGATTCGGAAAATTTTCTCCCGGTCGAACCGGGTGCCAAAGGATTCAAAAAACTGATGGATATGCAAATAATGACGGATTATGAAATTTTTATTTCTCTGCGAGATGGCAAAGCGGTTAAAGGAAACGCCGGTTCTTTCACCGAAAAGAACACTTCATATGTCTATATTGGCGCAGGATTGCAGGAAGGGAAATATCAGGACGAGGACAAAATTCCGGTGGCTTTTGAAAAACCGCGTTTCGCCAAACGTTCCATAAGCATTCTGTACATGGATGGGCACGTCAGCGGGTTCTCTGATGTAAATGCCAAAACCTGCGTCGATGTAGTCGAATTCTGCCGTGCCAAATATAATCCGGTTGATCCGGTCTGGCATATCCTCCTCGCCAACGCCCGGTTCATCGACAAAACTTCGAGGATAAAATAATGAAGATTAAAGTTAAAAAAAGCTGGCTGATTTATACGTTACTGGCTGCTATCGTCCTCCTGTTGGCTGCGATGTTATTACCGGCACTGCATACCAATTGCCACCCACACTCCAAATGGATTCGCAGCAGTTCGAATCTAAAGCAGATCGGGCTGGCGCTGAAACAGTATGCGATCGATTATCAGGATTATTTCCCGGATAAACCCGGCGCGGCCGGACTAAATCAACTCTTTGCCGGTGAGTTTTTGACCGATTATAATGTTTTCCGTACCCCATACGACAAACGGAACACGCACCGCAACAATGTCATCGACGATGCAAACTCCTCGTATGCGTACGTTGGAGCCGGCCTCAAGGAAGGAGACGGCATGGATCCCGGCGTAATCCCAATGGCATTCGACAAGCCATGGTTTCTCGAAAACCACACGCCAATCCTGTTCATGGACGGGCACGTCGAAGCATTCATCCAGGTCAATGCCAAAACCTGCGTCGACGTGATCGAGTTCTGCCGCAAGAAATACAACCCGGACGATCCCGCCTGGCAGATCCTGCTGGAGAACGCCCGACTCGTTGACGAGGCCAATCCGCCGGAGCTCAGGCCCCCCGCCCGTCCCAAGCGCTTGGGCAGCCCCTGATATTATCGGTCCGGCGATTGAATTCGTGCCATTTCCGGACTATATTGCAGGATTAATTTGAGGTATTTTATTTATGGACAATTCACAAAAATGGCTGGACTGGGCCGTGGAACTGCAGTTTATCGCCCAGGCCGGTTTGACGTATTCGAAGGACAATTTCGATCTGGAGCGTTTTCAGCGCATCCGCGAAATCACGGCGGAAATGATGGCCGCCAAATCCGGGCTCAACCTGGAAACCGTTTGCGGGCTTTTCTGCAATGAAACAGGATTCCAGACGCCGAAACTCGACACCCGCGCCGCGATTTTTCAGGACGGCAAAATCCTGCTGGTCCACGAAAACGACGGGCTCTGGTCCATGCCCGGCGGCTGGGTCGATGTCAACTGTTCGATCCGCGAAAACACCGTCAAAGAGGTCAAGGAAGAGGCCGGGCTCGACGTCGTGGCCGAGCGGTTGATCGCCGTCCATGACCGCAACCAGCACAATACGCCGCGCTACGCGTATGGCGTTTGTAAAATCTTCGTGCTGTGCCGGATCACCGGCGGCGAGTTCGCGGCTAACCACGAAACCACCGCCAGCGAGTTCTTCGCCGAGGACCAGCTGCCGCCGCTGGCCGTGGCCAAAAATTCGGCCGATCAAATCAAACTCTGTTTCGAGGCTTACCGCAATGAGCAATGGACCGTCCAATTCGATTGAGTTCCGCCCGGCGCAAGCGGCGGATACCGAGGCGATTTACGCCATTTACGAGTCGTGGTTCGGGGCCGAATTCTGCACCTGGAGCAAGGAATACCCCACTCGCGAAAACATCGCGGACGACCTGGCGCTCGGGGTTATTTACTGTCTGTGCGATGCAAGCGGGATCCTGGCCGTCGGCACCGTCCGCCCCTGGCCGGAGCACGACCGGCTCGCGGCCTGGCACTCCGCCAAGCCGTGCGACCTGATGCGCATCGCGGTCCGGCGCAGCGAGCACAGCCGCGGCCTCGGCAAGCTCCTCCTCGAAAACCTGATCGAAGCCTCACGCGGAAAAGGGTTTAACGGCATGCGCATCCTTGTGGCCAAGAAGAACCTGCCCGCGATCAAGCTTTACAAAGCGTTCGGGGCGATCTACCGCGGCGACACCTGGTGCTACGACACCGACTGGTTCTGCTATGAAATCCTTTATAAAGAGTGAATTATGAGTATCCCGAAAACCAATGCGGCGCGCCTGCTGGAAAGCGCATCCATCGACTATACCCCTCACGAATACCCGGTTGACGACGGCAAGATCGACGCCATTTCGGTAGCCGGCAAGATCGGCCTGCCGCCCGAGCAATGCTTCAAAACGCTGGTGGCGCAGTCCCCGGAGCACGAGTACTTCGTTTTCGTCCTGCCCGGTTCCTCGGAGCTCGACCTGAAGAAGGCCGCCCGCGCCGCCAATACCAAGAGCATCGAACTGATTCCGGTGAAGCAGCTTCTGCCGTTGACCGGCTACATTCACGGCGGCTGTTCGCCGGTCGGGATGAAAAAACAGTTCCGGACTTTCATCGATGAGACCGCAATATTGTATGATGCCATCGCCGTCAGCGGCGGGCGGGTCGGACTGAACATCACGCTGAATTCTGAGGCGCTGGCCGGCTTTATCGGGGCCGAATTCGTCGATCTGACCAAATAGATAAACTATTGGCCACGGCTCATTAATTATAGCACTATTTTGTTATCATTAGCAACTTTCTGCTATTTACTATTTTTGATTCCGGGTGTATTTGTAAAAGCATTGAATTGCTATTGCTGATCAAGCCCGATAAACTTAAAGGAGTTCACATGGCTAAAATCACTTTCATGGGAGCCGGCAGCTCGGTTTTCGCAAAAAACGTCCTCGGCGACAGCCTCTGCCGCGAATCGCTCAAGGATTCACACATCGCATTGTATGACATCGATCCCGTCCGCCTGAAGGAATCGAAGGCCATGATGGATGTGCTGAACCACAACATCAACAACGACCGCGCCAAAATCACCGCGCACCTCGGCGAAAAGAACCGCCGCGCCGCGCTTAAAGATGCTAATTTCGTGGTAAACGCCATCCAGGTCGGCGGCTATGAGCCCTCCACCGTGATCGACTTCGAAATCCCGAAGAAATACGGCCTGCGCCAGACCATCGCCGACACCCTCGGCATCGGCGGCATTTTCCGCGCCCTGCGCACGATTCCGGTCATGTGGGATTTCGCCCATGACATGGAAGAAGTCTGCCCGGACGCCTGGTTCCTCAACTACACCAACCCGATGTCCGCGCTGACCGGCGCCATGCTCCGTTATACCGGCATCCGGACCGTCGGCCTCTGCCACTCCGTCCAGGTCTGCTCGCAGAGCCTGCTGGACACGCTGGATATCAAGTTCGACAAGGACCACATCCGCGACCACATCGCCGGCATCAACCACATGGGCTGGCTGCTGGAAATCAAGCGCGACGGCAAGGATATCTACCCCGAAGTCAAGAAAGCCGCCGCCAAGAAGCTGAAAGAATGGCGCAAACAGGGCGCCAAGAAGAGCGGCAACATGATCCGTCTGGCCATGATGCAGCACTTCAACTACTACCTGACCGAATCCAGCGAGCACAGCGCCGAATACTTCCCCTACTGGATCAAGAGCCAGTACCCGGAGCTGATCGAAGAATTCAACATCCCGCTGGATGAATATCCGCGTCGCTGTATCAACCAGATCAAGGAATGGAACAAGCGCAGCCACGAGCTGGTGGCCAATCCGACGCTGACGCACAAAATGTCGCATGAATACGGCTCCGGCATCATGGATGCCATCACGACCAACGTGCCGTTCCAGATCGGCGGCAACGTGCTCAATAACGGCCTGATCTCCAACCTGCCGAACAACGCGGTGGTGGAAGTGCCGTGCCTGGTCGACAGCAACGGTGTCCAGGGCTGCTATGTCGGCGATCTCCCGACCCAGTGCGCCGCGCTGAACATGACTCATATCAACGTTCACCTGCTGACCATCGAAGCCGCGTTCACCCGCAAGAAAGATGCGATTTACCACGCGGCCATGCTTGATCCGCACACCAGCGCCGAAATGAAACTCGATGATATCCGCAAGATGTGCGACGAGTTGATCGAAGCCCACGGCGATATGCTCCCCGAATATCATTGATCCATACGGTAAATGATCAAGGCGGCCCGAAACGGCCGCCTTTTTTGTTGTTACGGTTTTCACATTTTTCCCGGAAATTTCGCCCGGCCCAGTACTAGCAATGGCGGGCCGGCGGATTATATTCATTGCAGGCTATAACGACAAAAGGAAGCAGTAAATGAATTTTTCCGGTTTTTCACATGGCATGGGAATCGGCGGCTGGCTGACCAATTATAAGCGCTTCAATGTGTTGCCGCAAGAGTGGCGGATGAAGCTTTCGCCGGGGGATTTCGAGCACTTTGAGACCTATATCACCCGGCGCGACGTCGATTATATCGCCTCGCTCGGCATGGATCATATCCGCCTCGGCTTCGACCAGCTTGTCGTCGAGGAGGGCCCCGGCGTCTGCCGCGAGCGGGTCATGGTGCTGATCGATCATTTCTGCGACTGGTGCCGCGACGCCGGAGTGAATATCGTGCTCAATATGCACAAAGCCATCGGCAATTACTGCGACATCGCCGAAGAACGCCAGCTGCTGGACGACGCCGAACTGCAGGAGCGTTTCATCGCCGTCTGGGTGGAATTCGAGAAGCGCTACTCAGACCGCCCGGAAATCGTTTTTGAGCTGCTCAACGAGGTCCGCAATGTCCCGCCGGAATTATGGAACTCGCTGGCCGTCCGCACCATCGCGGCACTGCACGCAATCAATCCGCAGCGGCGCGTCATCATCGGCAGTACCTGCTGGAACAGTTGCAGCACGCTGGATCAATTGCCCGATTTCGGGCCGCTGGCGGCTTACGCCTTTCATTTTTACGAACCGTTTGAATTCACTCATCAACAGGGAGTTCTGCAGGCGGGACCGCTTTATTACAACCGGCGCATCGCGTATCCGGGGCCAATCGATCTCTACCGGGATTTCCAGTCGTTTGTCAGGGATAATCCTAACGCTTATCCGGGTCTTGAACGCATGGATATCGGGTACCTGCGCCAGCTCATGGCTCCGGCGATTGAGTTTGCGTCCAAGCGCCCCGACCGGACCGTGTGGTGCGGCGAATTCGGCACCATCCGCCACTGCCCGCTGGAATGGCGCGAGAACTACATGCGCGATGTCATCAGCCTGCTGCTCGAGCACAACATCCCCTACTGCGTCTGGAACTACCTGAGCACGCCGAATGACGGCAACCGCTTCAGCCTGGTCGACGACGACCGCCGCCAAATCCTGAGCCCGGAACTGGCGCGAATCATCGCCGCCAAGCCCTGATCAACGAACGCGGTAAACCACCGTCTCCCAGGGGGCAAGCTCGTCGCCTTCGAGCTTGCCCCCTTGCCATTTGAGCTCGTGTTTGGCCGTAAAACCATAAGGGATCAAGGTGCCTTTTTCCGGGAACTTTGTGCCGGCGAGGTCGATGGAGATCCTTTTCGGGGTTTCGGAATTATTGGTCAGCACCAGATAATTCCCGGCGGAGCGCGCCCAGTAAGCGAGGTTGACGCCATACTTTTTGTTCAGCTCAAAGCTCTGCGCGGTGACATCCCAGACTTGCGGCACGGTGTCGGTGAATTCCTTGATTTCCCCAAGCAGCGGTTTCAAGGTATCCTGCCACCACGCCTGCCCGGTCGACTTCTCCAAATGACTGTGATACAACGAATAAAAGAAGACGCCGCATACCCCGTAGCTCAACGTTGAAAACGCCATAAACCGCATTTCAGTAAGGTTCGGATAGCGCAGTTTAGATTTATCCTCGAGCTTGCGCGCCTGGCCAGGGAAACAGGTAAAATCACAGGCCTGCAGCACCGGAATCAGCGGCGTACCGGGCAGTTTCTGCCGGGCCGCGCCGGTGACGAAAGTGGTGTAATGCTGTAGCGGCGCATGCGGAAACTCCTCGCCGCGAACCGGATAGGTGTCCACCATCCAGATATCGCTGTAGCCGCGGGTGTTTTCCCATTTCTCGCGCCAATGAATGACGAGGGAAGTCGGAACGGGGGAGACTTTGGCGATTGCGCCGCGAATTTCCTTGACCTTCGGCAGCTGCTCGGTTTTCGGTTCGTCGCAGAGATACCACATGCCGAGCGCGGGGTGATCCTTCGCAGCCCCGACCTCAGCCATGATTTCCGTGAGATAGTTTTCGTCGCCGGTTTTCAGGCGTTTGGAGCCGCCGATATCGAACATGACTTTCATGCCGTATTTCTGCGCCAGTTCGAGGATTTCCAGCCGTGTTTGCTGCGGATTGCCGATCTTATAATAGGTATGGACGTAATTGACGCCCGCCTCGGAAATCATCTTGAAAACCTCATCGGTCTGCGGATCCGCCGAGTACATCCCGATCACAAACGGATCCTTCTCCGCATCGAAGCCGGCAGCAAGCAGATTCACACTCAACAGCGACATCAGTACACCCATCAGCAATTTCATCATATTATCCTTTTCATTAATAAGTTACAAGAGTTCCATCGCTCAATTTATAGCCCCTGAATCTCGCGGTGGTGGTATTGTGTCCGACCCAGAAATATTTGTGGTCGGTGGTGCTCGGAAAATCGCTCGGGCGCAGGCTGGTCACATGCCCGTCCAGAAACGCATACGGCGCGGAATTGAGGTGAACCAGAAACGGCGCGCCATTGTAAGTGGTATAAGTCTGATTATAAAGCCCTTGCCAAAAATCGGGAGAACCGGCGGTCCGGACCGAAGCATCGCCAAGCAGGATCAACCCGGAGGTATTGCTCCGGTTTTTCGTGCTGCGGTAGAGCCGCTCAAGGTTGGCGTTGGTAACGTCCGTGACCAGTCCGTAACAGTAATAACGGGCATTGGAAGTGGTAATCACCCGCTGGTTTTTCGGGCAGAACAGGACCGGATCGGTGATGTTATTGAAATAACCGGCCTTGACCATCATCACGCTCCACGAGAAGTCAGCATCGTCGGGGTTGACATAAGAAACCGGCAGGCGGCCCTCATTGTCGTCGGCGTACATCTGCAGCAACGTCGCGACATTCTTGACATTGGCGGTGCATTTGGACATCCGGCTTCGTTCCCGGGCCTGGTTGAGCGCCGGCAACAGCATCGCCGCCAGAATCGCTATAATCGCAATTACCACCAACAATTCGATAAGTGTGAAATATTTCTTCATTCGGAATCTCCTTTGTTTGATAAACTCTAAGTATTTTTCATCAGAATATTGGCTTTGAGAAAACAACTCTGCAAGTCGCCGGCCGGCTCAAAACATTTGCGCACCGCCAGCACCGCAAGCTCACGGAACGGTTCGACAATTTCATGGACATACGGCTTATAGGAAGTATCGTCCGGGATACGGTTGAACGTGATAATATCGAGATCATGGGAAACGTTGATCCGCCGGTCGTCCAGGCACCGCATCAGGTACGGCAACAGCAGCCCCTGAGTTACCAGAATAGCGGTCACGCCGCTACCCAGCAACGCATTGAACTGGGAATTGTCCTGGTCGCGATCCCAGTAGCAGACATGCTCTGCCTTTACCTCCAGTCCGGCCCCGTTCATGGCGTCGCGATACCCTTCCTCGCGCAAACGTATATCCTGAACCGGCAGGATGACCAGCCCGATCTTCTTGTGGCCGCGGGCGATCATCTTCACCGTGGCGCTCTTCGCGGCCTGGTAATGATCGGTACTGAAATAAGTAATATTCGGATTATCGTTGCAAATGCGGTTGATCAGAACTACGGTTTTCCCCTGCGCGGCCAACTCCTTCAATACTGGAAAATTCTCGTCCGGCGGCCACGGAAAAATGAAGTTCCGGTCGTTCAGCTGCTGTTGTTCCTGCTGGTAAAGCCCCAGCGGAAAACTGGACATCTCGAGATCAAGCTCATGCGCCTCTTCCATGATGCCGATCAGCAGTTTATAGAGAGAACCACTGCCCGGTATCATGGCGCTCTTCTTGTGCGGCATAATCACCACGATCCGCCCGGAGCCGTGTTCCGGAACCTTCACAAACGTGCCGCGTCCCTGCTCCCGGCGCAGCAAACCATCGTGTTCCAGCTCCGCCAACGCCTGCCGGATGGTCATCTTGGCGACCCCGAAAAGATTCATCAATTCGCTTTCTGACGGAATCAGTGAGCCCGGGGCGTATTCCCCGGAAATGATCCGGCCATGGATGATATCCCGCACCTGCAGGTACTTGGCCAATCCTTTACGATTTTGCAATTCGATCATCTGAATATGCTCCTGATTCCATAGACGTCTAGACGTACATAACTATTATACGGCCATTCCGGAAAAAAGCAAGATGGAAATACGAAATTTTTCCGGTAATTTTCCGAAAGCCGGTCAGCCCATGAACATGCGATCGTGCTCGCCATTGATCATATGCAGGTAATTACTGCTGGTGCTGCTCACGGCCTTGACATGACGGGCGCTTTGCTCCAGCCGCAGGAAGATGGCTTCGAATTCCGCCTGGCTGAGCGGAAATATGCCCAGCAGCAAGGCCGCAATTTGCCAGATTGCATCGTGGAGGTCGCTGATGCGTTTGCCGTCCGGCCGCCGCCGGACCGCCGAAAAAATCTCCACAAACTCGTTGTCCGACGGTTCCACATCGGCAGCCGCGCAATAAGACGGGATGAAGCTCTCGATCCACCTGAAATAAAATTCATATTCAGCCGGAGGTTCTCCGTTATTGGCGAATTGCGGAGCCGGACGGTCGCCGCGAAACAACTCACGCAACGATGAAACCCGCCAGGTCAGCAGCTCATCATTGTCCTCGACAAGCAGATTGATGGCGGTACGGTCCGGAATCCGGGGGGCAAACTCAATTTCAACGGAACTCGAATCCCCGGAAAATCCGGTCAGTACGGGCTGCAAACGTTCATGAAGCAATACGGCCTCGGATGACAACAATTGCGACGCCATGGGGCCGAATTCCGATGGCGGGGCAAATGCGCGGTCAAAGATATCTTCCAGCTCATCGTCGTCAAAATCATCATCGTCAAAATCATCATCGTCAAGGTTATAAGGGCAATAGTCCTCTTCGAGATCATCCGACTCCATATATCTGACATATGCCGCTTTCAGCTTCGAGTAGCGTTTTTCGACCAGTTCCCAGAATTCCGGAATCTGTTCATTGATCAGTTTCAACAATTCATCATCGCCAAACGGAATTTCCGACTCCGGGACCATGCCCAGCGTCAAGGTTTTCTTTTCATGGTTGATGAGATACATGATCGGGCGGATCGGTTCATCGCTTTCCATTTCGATCGGCGTCAGCATGCAGTCCCAGCGATCATCATCCTCAAAATAAGTATCCAGCACCAGGTACTTTGACTGTTCTCTGATAATAGTCAGCGGATTGTCAAATGGAAATACAAAACCATAGCGGAAGACAAAAACGGGATCATAACCAAACTCATACGGCGTAGACAATGGATCAGCCGCCGCCTGTTCGCGCTTCAATTCGAAATAACGCTCATAGAGAAAGTACCTGACCTCATCATCCTGCAGGGATTTTTCCAGAATTTTCTCAAGCCGGTCAGCCTTATCGCCTTCCTCATATGTTACATAATCCCATTCAAAGACGTTGATTTCAAATTCGACAGGATCACTCGAATTGGCATGGAAAGTGACAAGAAGAGTACCGCAGTTACAATTGATAATGGGGCATATGGCAAGCTTGAGATTCCCATTTGCTTCGTCGGCAACAAAATTCGACCTGTTCATGATTTCCTCGCTGGCTGATTATTCTGCCATAATATAATTTCCCGGCAAACACGAGTCAATCCTTAAAGCAAAAAAGGGCCATTAAAATATATTCCGGCTGATCACAGGGAAAGCATCATGCCGAGATTTCTCAGGAAACCGCTTTTGTAGATGCGATGATGAAGGATGATACGGCGTCTCTCCAGGAATCCTTTGTACGGTAAGTGGGAAAAATCTTCCAGGAGCTGCCGGTCGCCCGGCGAAAGTTTTTCGCGGAATTGCTCCAGAAAAGCTTGTCCCTGGCTGATACACATATTAAAACGTTCGGCTTTTCCCGAAAGAGTAGGGAAGCGGCTGGCCCCAATGACATTGTTACCATGCTGGCGGTAAAAAAGTGTGGGGTCCGGCAGAAAAGTGATTCGCCCAAAAACCGCAGCCACGAGAACGAGCCAGTGATCATGCATGGCGGCTTGCGGCGGAATGGGCAAGGCCAGTTCCCAGAGAGCCCGGTTAATCAGCATGGTATTTCCCGCCGGAATATTCTGAAGCAGGAGTTGTCGCAACGCCAAACGCGTAGGGTCCACGTTTCGATAACGCATTGACGACTTGGCAATCGGCCGCAATGCGGAATCCGTCACCACCGCATCCGTGAAAACCATGGTGGGAACATCCGTAGGCTGGTATTTTGCCAATGTGCGCGTGATTTTGTCGGGCATCCAGACATCGTCATGATCGCTGAACATCGTCAGCGGGGCAGTGGAATGCTTCAGCAGGGCGGAAAAGTTTTTCAGGGCAGACGACGGAGCACTGCCGATAAAACGAATCCGGGGATCGCGGTATTCCTCCAGAATTTTCAGCGTGGAATCCCGGGAACCGCCATCGCGAATAAACAGCGTGAAATCCTGAAAATCCTGCTGCAGGATCGAATCGAGCTGTTCCCGTAAATATTTTTCCGAATTATAGGTAGCCAATAAGATATCAAGCATCTGCTTTTCCGTTCCCTTGATCAGTTCAGTTTCAGCTCACTGAAGGGGGCGTCCACGATCAGAATATCTTTCTTGGCGTTGAGGGTGGCGGAGACGACGCTCCGGCCCTCCTCCCTGGCTTCGACCTGGATACCGGGGATGTTGGTCAGCAGCAGGGTCGGCTTTTCGAAATTGGTCTCTTTGGAGCGGTCCCGGTGGAAATTGGTGATACGGAAATTTTTCAGGTTGTTTTCGCCGCAGATCAGGGCTTTGCTGTGCTCGCCGGTCGAATACACGGTCATGTTGTCGATCTCGATATTTTCGACGCAGCCGACGCCCTGCGGGCAGTCTTCGTCTTTGAACAGCGGGGTCCGGCAATAGCGGGCGGCATCCATGTTGATCGCGAAACAGCGGCAGCCCGCGTGAAGGTTTTCGATGCGGATATTGCGGATCGGCGAGGTCACGCTCAGGATACGGATGGCAGTATGGCAATCTTCGGCATAGACGTCTTTGACGGTGATGTTTTCGATGGGGCCGCAGAGCAGGTCGAAGTTTTCCAGCCGCACCAGGGAATCATCGGCATTAAACGCCAGCAGGTCGTCATTGGTCTGGCCCTTGCTCAGGGCGCGGATGTTTTCCACCACGCCGTTGCGGACAAAACCGCCGAAATGCAGGCCGTCCTGATTGAAGGCCAGGCGGTCGCTCTGGAAGCCGACGTTGCGGATCACAAAGTCTTCGAGCTTGCTCATCCGGATGTTGTAGATCACCGAATTCGCCACGATCAGGTTCTCGAGCAGGAGCTTGCGGACGTTGAAAAAGTTCAGCACGGTGCCGGAATAGGCGGTCACGTCGAAAAGGTCATCGGCTTTGGTATTGAATTTGCCGCTGTTGTTGCCGTCCCAGATACCGCCGGTGATGGCGATGTCTTCGTTGCCGGCTTCGTGATCGGCGTTGGTAAGCAGGAAGTCGCCGCGTTTCTTCGGCGTGTCGCCGCACATGAAAAGGCGGGCCTTCGCCGACGCCTCGATATGGGTGTGCGAGTGAACGCGCAGCGTGCCGGTGATCCGGTAGTCGCCGTCGGAAATCACCACTTTGACGGCGCCGCTCGACAGGGCTTTTTGAATGGCGGCGGTATCATCGGCCGTGCCGTTGCCGACGGCCCCGAAATTTCTGACATCAACGGTGCTCTGTTCCATAAAATATTTATCCTGAATTAATTTTTGTTGCGTCCAACCAATCTCAATAATCCATCGATCAAAACCAACGGATGCGGGGGGCAGCCGGGGATATACATGTCTACGGGAATCAGTTTGCCGACGCCGTCGCAGCAGTCCGCGCTGCCCTCGTAAATGCCGCCGGAAACGGCGCAGGTGCCGCAGGCGATGACCAGTTTCGGCTCGGGCATGGCCTCGTAGACCTTCAGCATGGGCTTTTTCATATTGCCAGAAACAGGGCCGACGATCAACAGTGCGTCGGCGTGTTTCGGCGAGCTGACGAGGTCCATGCCGAAGCGGGAGATATCCCAGGTCGGCGACAGCAGCGCGCCCGCCGTCGACTCGCAAGCGCCGCAGCCGCCCGCGCTCACCAGGCGGATCCGCAAGGAGCGCTTGAAAATTTTCTGAACTTCGGCGCGCCGCATGACCGCGAGGCGCTCGAGTTTCCGGCTGAAAACAAAATCCTTGCGGTCAAATACCGCCTGACGGTAATCTTTGGAGAAATGAATGGCTTTGTCGCCGGCGCATTTACCGCAGTCACCGCAGAAGATGCAGCGGCCGAGGTCCAGGCGCGGTTTGCCTTCGCCATCGACCTGAATGCAGCCGGTGGGGCAGACCGCGGCGACGGCGTTCCAGTCGGCACAAGCCGCGGCATCCAGCTCCGGCAGGCCGCGGAAGCGTTCCGGAAAATCGGTGGTTTCCGGCGGAAACGGCTGGGTCCGGTAGCCTTGGCGCAGGCGGGTATTCAACAATCGTAAAAGCATAATTTCACATCCTTATAAATCGTGTCCGCTGCTGGACAAACTGAAACTCCGGCTGCAAAGCGGAAAATCGGAAATCTGCGCGCCGCGCATCAGATATGCCAACCCCATGAAGTTATGGAACGACGGATCGATGACCTTGTAAAATTTGAATTTGCCTTGTTCATCGGTCAGCGCCACGTGGCAGATTTCGCCGCGCCAGCCCTCGACCAGCGACACGGCCAGGCAGGACGGACGCGGCTTGAGGGGCTCGGCAACCGGTTTGACCTCGCCGATCATATCGCAAAGGCGCGACACGATTTTGCCGGAATTTTTGATCTCGCGCCAGCGCACCTTGGCCCGGTCGTAAACGTCGCCGTTCTTGCCCAGGACCACCCCGTAGTTCGGGATATCGCCGAACGGGAAATGCACCCGCACATCCCTCGGCATGCCGGACGCCCGGGCCACCAACCCGACGGTCCCCAGCTGCCGCGCAATCCCCAGCGGCAGGCTGCCGCAGCGCTCAAAACGCCCCATGACCGAGGTGGAATTCAGCATCAATGCCAGCGCTTCCACCGTATCGCAATAAACTTCTTCGAGCCAATAACGCATGCGCCCCATGAGCTCGGAATCCACCCGGTAGCCGATGCCGCCCGGCCGCGCAAGCCCGCGCCCGTAAGAATTGCCACACATCAGCGCCGTCATCCCCATATATTCCCCGGCAATGCGCCGGCAATACGCCGAGGTCGACGCGAAATTCACCGTAGCGCAAAGGTCGCCGAGGTCGGAGGTATGGTGCGCCAGCCTTTCCAGCTCCAGCGCCAGTGCTCGGACCTTGAGCGCATCCTTGCTCGCAGGCACCCCGGCCAGCGCTTCCATGGCCATGCAATAAGCGGTGGCGTGGCCGATGGTCGTGTCTCCGGATGCGGTTTCCAGATAATGCACGCTGCGGAGATTCGGGCCGCCGATCAACAATTTTTCCACCCCGCGATGCAGGTAGCCCAGGGATATTTCCAGATTCAGCACTTCTTCGCCGTGACACTGGAAGCGGTAGTAAACCGGCTGGGTCACGTCGCCCAGGACCGGACCGGCTCCGACTTCGTTGATCTCCATGCCGACGATATGAAAGAACGATTTTTCCTTTTGCGGCACCCGTATCGACTTCAGCCACGGATTCCCCTCCACCACGACTCGGCCCTGTTCGGCGATTTCGCGTTCGAAAATCCCGGCCTGCGGAAATTCGCTGCAGATCGAGATCCAGGAGCGTTCGGGGCGGGTGGCCAGAACCTGGAGCGTGCCTTTGGTGTCGTTGGCCAGGATCATATACATCATCGAATCGTCCACGAACCAGGCGGTGATCCGCCATACCCCGCGGCGCAGCTGCTCGATCACCCGTTCGTAAAATTCGGAAAAACCGAGGACCGGAACTTCTGCTAATTTGATTGCTTCGCCATTTCTCACTGTGCTAACCTCCGAAAATCCGGGCCGACTCGCTGAGCAACTGCTCCAGCCACGGCGGAATATAAAGTCCCAGCGTCAGGGCCAGCAGCGCGGCCAGAGTCGAGGGAACCAAAAGTTTCTTCAAAATCGGGTCGCCGGGCTTCAGCGAGATCCCCGACGGTGGCGTATCGATGGCCATCGGCACGAAAACGCACAGCATCCCGACGAAAATAATCCCCATCAGCAGCAAACTGATCCCCAGCACTATATAGGACCCCGACTCCACCAGCCCCTTGCAGATCCGCAGATTGCTCTGGTAGATGCCGAACGGCGGCAGGCCGCTCAGCGCCATGAAACCCGCCAGCCACATCACCCCCGAACTGGGAATAATCTGCAGCATCCCGCCGACTTTGTCGATATGGCGGCTGCGGTAAACCGCGATAATATTGCCGGAGAGCATGAACAGCATCCCCTTGATCAAACTGTGTACGAAAATATGGATCATGGCCCCGACCATGCCGATCGCCCCGGCCCCGGCGCCCAGGACCATCAGCCCGGCGTGGGCCACGCTGGTATAGGCCAGCATGCGCGGGTAGTCCTTTTGCCCGATCACGAAAACCGCGGCGAAAAGCAGCGACGCCACCCCGAAGAAAATCAGCAGTTCCTGCCGGAAACTCCCGAGCCCCGCCACATTGCAGACCTGCCCGAAGCGCAGGATCACCAGAAATGCGCAGTTCATCAGCGCCGGAAACAATGCCGACACCGGCGACGGCGCTTCCGAATACGAGTCCGGCAGCCACGAATGCATCGGCGCCAGCCCCATGATCGTGCCGTAACCGACCAGGAAGAAGATGTACGAAGCCTTCAGCCACTTCACTTCGCCGTGGAATTCGAGATTCAGCAAATTATCCAGCATCAGCGGAGTTTCCACCCCCTGATACGCGTACACCAGCAGCATGTTGCCCATCAGCGCCAGCCCAAGGCCGACGGCGCAGATCATCAGATATTTCCACATCGCTTCCAGCGCCGCCCGGGTATGGTGGTAATACACCAACGGTATTGACAGGAGCACCGTACAGCCCATCGCCAGCCAGGTGATCCCGAAGTGCCGCGACATAATCACGATCGACATCGTCCCCAGCATGCAGAGCAGACAACAGCTGTATTTCGACTCATGCTCCAGCACCTTGGAATTCAAGGTCATATAATCGCGGCTGTAAATCGATACCAGCAGAAAAAGGACACTGAGCACCAGCAGAAACAGTTTCGTCGGGGCATCGACCCCCAGCCAGCCGGTAACGCAGACGAATTGATAGAAGAAACTGGCGATCGTCAACCCGAAATGAATCACCGCCCCGGTAATCACCAGCGGCCGCAGCCAATGGGATTTGATCAGCAGACACAGCAGTCCAATCAGTACCGGAAAAAACAGAAATGCCAGAATCATCGCTTACCCCTCCTCTTCTTCCATTTCCATGACGTCGGCCAGACCGCTGACATGGCTGACGTCAATATGATCAAAGGAGCGGTTGATGGAGAATTTGGCAACGCCGTAAGCGCACAACGCCACCAGGGCGTCCAGGAACAGACCGAATTCAACCACCATATTATGATGCAGGCTCAGCAAGCCGCCGAAAAGATAAATGCCATTGCCGAAAATCAGGAGTCCAATGACCCCGGTAATCGCTTTCAACCGGCTGATCAGCAGAAACAGTCCGGTGAAAATCATGAAAAACGGCGTGACCACCATCAGGTGCGTGACCCCGTCATTTTCCGCCAGCGGCAGTTTCGACACCAGCCACAGCGACATCAGCAGCCCCCCCAGCGAGAAGAGGATCGACAGCGGATAGCTGATTTTCGGCTCGATTTCCCGGCGGACGCGCGCCTCGCGGATCGAGTTCAGGATCATCAGCGGCAGCAGCAGCATTTTGATCACAATCCCCGCCGCCGCCAAAATGATCACCTCCAGTTTGAACCCGGATGTAATCAGCGGCACCAGCGACACCAGCAGCCCCTGCGCCGCCGCCGTATACAGGCAGTTCTTCAGCCGCCCCGCCGCCGCGATCAGCAGACAGCTGATAATGATTGCCGCAAATGTCAAGTTCACCAGTTCAAACATCGTTCATCACCTGTAAAGCAGAAATACCAGGGCCAGCAGCGCACTGCAGAACCCGAGCAGTAAATATTGAGGTACGCCCGGCATCGACAGCCGCGCCATCATCGCCTCCACCAACGCACAAATCGTCCCGGTGGTCAGCACCCCCAGGAACAGCACCGGCCAGTACAAATACAGCGGCAGCACCGACAGCATCGGACACGCCGCCAGCACCAGCACCGCCCCCAGCAGCCAGAGTTTCAGCGCCTGCAGGTATTGGATGATCCCGTGGTCCGGCCCCGAATAATCCAGCACCGTGGCGTTCTTCACCATGGTCAACTCGGTTTTGTTGGACGGATTGTCGAACGGCATCAAACCGTTCTCTACCAGGTAAATCATCAGCAACGCCAGCACCACCATGATCCGGCTGCCGAACATATATGTCACTTTCGGGGCGAAAATCGACTGCAGCGTCATTCCGCCGGCGCAGGCCGCCAGCACCGCCATCACCAGAAAAAACGCCGGATTCACCATCACCGTATAAAACGCTTCCCGGCTGGCCCCAAGCCCCCCGAACGGCGTCCCGGTATCCAAAGCCCCCAGCACCATCCAGAAATGGCCGACCCCGAAGAGCATCACAAACAAAATCAAATCGCCGTTGAACCCCAGCCATGACGCATACCGCCCGGCCGGCATCAGCGCCACCGCCAACAGAATCGAGTTGAAACTCAGGATCGGCGCGATCCGGAAAACCAGTGTCGTGCTGTTGCTGTAGCTGCTCCCCTTTTTCATACATTTGGCAATGTCGTAATAAACGTACAAAAGCGATGGCCCCTGCCGTCCGTCAAACCAGCATTTGACCCGGTAGCACATCGCCCACACCAGAGGCGCCGTCAACAGCGCCAGCAGCAGGTTTCCAGATAGTACAATCAGCTCCATCACCATAATTTCCACACCAGCAAAAATAACAGGACCAACACGATATAGAGGACATAACGGCTCAGCTGTCCATCCTGTAGGAACCTGAGCGCCAGACACCATTTATAAACCAGCTTGAAAAACGGCCGGTAAACATGCTCGAGAATCATATCTTCCTCGCCGGTCGAGAATTCCGTGCTTTCCGGGAAAATCTTTTCCGGCTTCCGGTAACTGCGCCGGAAGCGCAGCAGGAGTTTCAGGAACGACGTAATCGGCTGCACATAGGCGCTGCCGCTGTACTCGAGGCGCGAGTTGCCGCCCGAATAACCTCCGGTCCAGGAGCGTTTTTCGCGGTCCAGCCGGGCGCCTCTCAAGTGTCGCCGCAGCCAGTATCCGACCAGGGTCAGCCCGATCAGGATCAGCAGTGCCAGCGACATTTTCCACAGCGCCGCCGGCGCCGGAATCACAAACGGCAGCCCTACCCCCAGCACCAGGCACAGCACAATCAGCGTACACAGCGAAAAACGCAACTTCTGGTTGCTCACCACGCAGTCCTCCGCCAGCTTGCTGCGCGGTTCCCCGAGAATCGTCAGCCCCGCCAGCTTGGTGAAGCACACCAGCGTCAGCCCGCTCGCCAATCCCAGCACCGCCACCATGAAAATCGACGCCGCCAACATCTGCCACGGTACCGACTTCAAGGTCAAACTCGCCATCGCGCCATAGAACAGCATGAATTCGCCGATGAAACCGTTGAACGGCGGCAGTCCCGCCGCCGCCGCGCACCCGATCAGCAGCGCCAGCCCCGTGACCGGCAGCTTTTTCAGCAGCCCGCCCAGGTAGTTGATATCGGTGGCCCCGGTCTGATTCACGACCGTGCCGGCCGCCATAAAAAGCAGGCTCTTGAAAATCGCGTGGTTGATGACCTGCAGCGCACAGCCCGCATACAAAATGTCGCGGATCATCGCGTAACCGTGGTTCCAGGCGATGAATCCCAGCCCGATCCCCATCAGCAGCACCCCGGTATTTTCGATGACGCTGTAGGCCAGCAGCCGTTTCAAGTTGTGCTGCGCCAGCGCCATGAGTGCTCCGTACAGCGCGCTCACCGCTCCGGCGCCCAGCAGCGCATAACCCCACCAGTGCGGCGGCGCCACGAACTCCACCATATCCTGACTGACCAGCCGCCAGATGATATAGAGCCCCATATTACACATGACCCCGCCCATCAGCGCCGAAACATGCCCCGGCGCGGCCGCATGCGCGTCCGGCAGCCACACATGGAAAGGCACCACCCCGGACTTGGACCCGAACCCGATCAGCGCCACCAGAAATACCATCGACGGCAGCGAAGTCGTGTTATAGTCAAAAAGGAACGATGCAAGCAGGATCAGCAGGAAAGACAAATGCGCGACAATGAAATAAATGATCCCCGCATCCCGCGCATCTTTGCGTTTATAATACGTGCAGATCAGGAAAAACGCCGCCCAGGACATCAGCTCCCAGCCATACAGAAACATCATGGGCGTGCCCGAAACCAGCGTAATCATGACCCCCGCATACATGATATTCAGGAAAAACCAGAAATGCGGCTGCGTCACCGCGTGCTCCGGTTTGGTGATGCAGAGCGCAAACAGCGCCACCGTGAACCCCACGATCAGCAGCGGGATCATGAACACCGCGTCGACCTCGGTGAATTGCAGCTGGAAGGTTTGAAACGGAAACGGGATCACCAGTTCGCCCTGCATCGGCATGCCCTTCCACAGGACCCGGTACACCTGCGGAATCGAGAAAATCAGCCCCGCAGTCGGTCCGATCATCCCGATAAATCCGCTCAGCCGTGTTTTCGGCAACGCCAGGAAACCGCTGACAAGCGCAGTGATAATCAGGTAAATGAATACATGGATATCAGTAAGTATTGCCATTCAATTCCTTATAACGTCTGAATCGCCTGCATGATCTTATGCTTCTGCGGATGGTTGTTCACCCCCAGAAATACAAATGACCCTTTTACCACCACCGGGTACTTCATGGCCATGATATAGATATATTCGTTCTCGTGGAGCCGCTTCAGCGTTTCCCGCGCTTTCGGTGAAGCCGTGTCGAACTTGTAAATACCGACTTCCTGCTTGTCGATCATCGCCGCCGCCCCCACCGTGGCATTCACCAGCCCGGGCACCAGCGGCTGCACCTGCTCGACTTTGATGCCGCTGGCTTCGAAGTGGCTGAGCACATTGCCGATCACCATATAATTATTGCTGCTCTCGTAATTCTGACACGACGGCAACAACAACCCCAGCATCATCAAGCTCACAGCTAACAGCGACTTTCCGCATATCGACTTCATTCTGGACCCCCTAATATTGTTCAGGTCATTTCAAGGTTGGTTCTTTCCGCCAGATGGATCTTGTGGCGGTAATACAGGCACAGCAGCACATCGCTTAACACCATCAGGCCGTTCAACAGATACAGCCAGAAGACGAAGTCGAACGTAAAGAGAATCTTGTGCATGCAGCCCGCCACATAACCGATGAGGATCAGTATCATAAACAGATAACTTTTGCCCGCCGGATTCTTCACTTTGACCGTTTTGGCGATCGCAAACGGCCAGCTGAACCCGAAGCAAATCAGCATCGTAAGCTCAAATATACTGAAATTCATCCTTCTATCCTTAAAAAAGTTTTAAATAATATAACATCATTTCGTCAAGGTTCAATCCTATTTGATTAAATTCAACCTGCGAACACTTGAAAAAAATGCATTTTATCGTATATTTACCAAACAATCATTTCGAAGGAGTTTTATCAATGACCAGCGACCTGGAAAATACCATTAAAAAGCATAATCAGCAACAAGTTATGAAATTCTGGAACGAGCTCTCCGAGCCGTCCCGGGCCAAGCTTTCCGCTCAACTCGAGATTCTCCCCTGGCAGAAACTCGATTCCCTGATCGATCAGTATGTAATTAACCGCCCCGTCACCCATATCCCGGATGACCTCGCCCCGGCCCCGTTCTTCCCGTTGAAACCGGCGGACGACCGCATGGCCGCCTACTACGATCAGGCCCGCGCCGAGGCCGAAAAACTCCTCCGCGCCGGCAAAGTCTCCCTTCTCATGGTCGCCGGCGGACAGGGCACCCGCCTCGGTTACGACGGTCCCAAGGGCACATACCCGATTACCCCGATAAAGAATAAAACGCTGTTCCAGTTCTTCGCCGAAAAAATTTACCGGTTCGGTCGCAAATATGGCGTCAAATTCACCTGGTACATTATGACCAGCGAGTTGAACAACACGCAGACCATCGAATTTTTCAAGAGCAACAACTTTTTCGACCTCGATGAAGACCAGGTCGTCTTTTTCGTCCAGGGCACCATGCCGGCCTTCGGGCGCGACGGCAAGCTGCTGCTGGCGGAAAAAGATTCGCTGGCCCTCTCGCCGGACGGCCACGGCGGCACCCTCCTCGCCCTCAAGCGCAGCGGCTGCCTCGACCGGATGAAAAAGGAAGGCGTCGAGCACATCTCCTATTTCCAGGTGGACAATCCGCTGGTCTCCATCGTCAATCCGCTGTTCCTCGGGCTCCACGCGCTGGAAAAATCTCAGATGAGCGCGATCATGCTGGCCAAGACCGGGCCGTTTGAGAAGCTCGGCAACTTCTGCATCTCCGGCGGCAAACTCAATATCATCGAATACAGCGACCTGCCCGATGCGCTCGCCGAGTCGCGCAATGCCGACGGCTCGCTGCGCTTCATTGCCGGCAGCCCGGCCATCCACGTCATCAGCCGCAGCTTCATCGAAGAGCTCACCGCCGACGGTTATTTGAACCTGCCGTGGCACCGTGCCGACAAAAAAGTGCCGTTCGTCAACGAACAGGGCGCCCTGGTCACCCCGGAAGAGCCCAACGCGGTCAAACTCGAATCCTTTATTTTCGACGCCCTCCCGCTGGCCTCCAAGACCATGATCCTGGAAGCCGACCGCGACGAGGAATTCGCCCCCACCAAAAACAAGACCGGCGTCGACTCCGTGGAAAGCTGCAAAGCCATGCAGATCGAACGCGATGCCCGCCGCCTTGAGCGCGCCGGCGTCAAAGTCAGGCGCAACGCCGGGGGCATCGCCGAACCGGCCATCGAAATCTCGCCGAAAGCCATCGCCGACGACGCCGATGCCGCCGCTTATTGCCGCGAACACCAAATCACCGACCTGACCGGTCGCAGCGAGGCCATTTATTTCGAATGAACAGAATTATTCCAATTGCCATAAATGATATTATCGCCGACGAAAGCGGATGCTCGGACATGCTCACCCATGCCTGCATCCGCGGTCCTGAGCTCCTGCGGATCACCGGCGGCGGCTGTGACGACGGTATTTTCTGGGCCGTGGCCGAGGAAGCCGCCGCAGACGCCGCGCCGATGAACTACCGTTTCGCCCGTCTCTGTGCCCCCGGCAAAGACGAGATCGCGGGCGCGGTTTCGGCGCGCTACTTCGCCGGATTCACCACGCTGGCGATTTTTCCGGCCGCAGACGCCGTTTGGGCTCTCTTTGTCACCCCTGACAAGGAGGAGGTATGACCCATGCTCAAGGTTCACCCCGACAAAAGCCAGGTCGTCGTTGACTATGACCGCGAGGAACAGACCGGACAACTGATTTTCGGTCTGCTCCTGATGACTTGTGCACTGACGCTTTTCGGGATCATCATGCTGTATTCCACTTCCTACAACATGGCCGGTCCCAAGTACTTCATTTACCAGATGATCTGGGCCGGGGCGGGCATCAGCATGGCCATCGCGGTCGCCCTGATCGGCTACCGCAAAATCTGCCAGTACGGACTGCTGATCGTGGGCGCGGTGCTGATTCTGCTGCTGGTGGCGCGTTTCTGTTTTCCGGCGATCAACGGCGCGTACCGCTGGATCAAAATCCCCCTTCCCGGGCTGCCCGTCAGCATCCAGCCCTCGGAATTCGCCAAAGTCGCCATGGCGATCTTTTTCTCCAAATACTGCGCCGACCACTTGCGCTTCATCAACAACGTTTTCCCGAAAGATATGAAAACCTTCAAGGAGGGCCCTATCCCCGGAGTGCTGGTCTGCCTGGTCCTGATGGGCGGTGTGTTCCTGGGCAAGGACCTCGGCACCGCCGTGCTGATGTTCTCCGTGGCCGGTATCGTCCTCTTTTGCGCCGGGCTGCGGCTGCGCTACATCCTGCCGCCAGTCATCGGGCTCGGCGTGGGCGGCTTTTACCTGATCAAACACTTTTCTCCCTTCCGCTGGGACCGCCTGACCTCGTTCCTTGACCCCGAGAAAGAACAGCTCACCGAAGGCTACCAGCTCTGGAACTCCTTCCTCGCCTTCGGCTCCGGCAACTGGACCGGCCTCGGCTTGTCGCAGAGCCGCCTCAAGGCACGTTACCTGCCGGAAGCGCACACGGACTTCATCATGTCGATCGTGGGCGAGGAACTCGGCTTCGTTACCATGCTGATCGTCATCGCGGCTTACCTGATCTTCATCTACATCGGCGCCCGCATCGCCGCCGCATCGCCGACCCGGCAGGGCATGCTGCTCGGCGTCGCCATCACCTCGACCATCGGCATGCAGGCGATCATCAACATCGGGGTCGCCTGCGGAGCGTTTCCGACCAAGGGCATGCCGGCGCCGTTCATCAGTTACGGCGGCAGCAGCATGTTCGTGTGCATGATCTTCGTGGGGCTGCTTTTCAGCATTGCCTACGAAACGGCCCACCCGAATTATAACGACGACATCTACAACTGGGTCAAGGCCCATCTGCCATTTTTCAACAAAACAGGTACCAAATGACTGAACAAAAATTGAGCCGCCTGGCCATCACCTGCGGCGGTACCGGCGGCCACTTTTACCCCGGACTGAGCATTGCCAGATATCTGAAGGAACATAATTGCCAGGTGACGCTGTTCCTGAGCGGCCGCCACATCCCGGCCCAGAGCGCCGAAGCCGCCAAGCACGGAATCGCCACCGTGAACCTCCCGGTCACCCCGAAATCCAAGGTCGGACAGTTGCGAGCCATGCTCAGCGGCTGCCTGCAGTCGCGCCGCGAACTGAAAAAACTCAAGCCCGACGCCCTGCTCGGCATGGGCAGTTTCGCCTCGTTTCCGACCGCCATGGCCGCGGCCTCGCTGCGCATCCCGCTGTTTCTGCACGATGGCAACGCCCGCATCGGCAAGGCGAACCGCATCCTCAGCCGCTTCGCCCGCCACCTCGGCACCGCCTTCCCGGCCGTGAACAAAAGCGCGGTCCACTGTCCCTGCAGTTGTACCGGCATGCCGCTCCGCCCCGAAATCACCGCGGGCAAACCCATGCCGAAACAAGCCGCCATCGACGAAGTCAACCGCCTTTATTCGGGCAATCTCTCCGCCGATCTGCCCGCCATCCTGATTTTCGGCGGCAGCCAGGGTGCGGCGGTATTCAACAAAACCTTTCCCGAGGCCCTCAAACAGCTGGGCGGCCTGAAATTTCAGGTCATTCACCTGACCGGGCCGGATAAATTCGAGGAACTCAAGGAAGTTTACGCCGGGGCCCCGTTCCCCGCGCTGCTGCTGCCGTATGCCAATGAAATGCACCTGCTCTACCAGGCGGCCGACTTGACCGTCTGCCGCTCCGGCGGCAGTACTGTGGCCGAGCTCGCGCACTTCGGCAAATACGCGCTGCTGATCCCATACCCTTATGCCGCCGAACTGCATCAGGATGACAACGCCAACTTCTACGCCGGCATCGGCGGCGCCGAAATCCTGCGCAATGCCGATTGCACCGTGGAAAAATCCGTCGAAATCCTCCGCCGTCTGCTGCAGAACCTGCCGCAGCGGCAGCCCGAACCCTCCACCGCCACCCTTGATAACATCGAAACCATCGAACATTACCTATACTCAATTAGGGTGAAAATTTAAAATTGGCGAGGAGGATTTGAATAGTGATTTTTTTTGATACGAATGAAGCCCGATGCGGGCATCGGGCGAATGAGCAGCGGAAAAAAGCGCTGTTCAAGCCCCTCGTCCCGGAGGGATTGCAGTCTCGCCGGTTCGGTTTTCCGCCTTGCCGTTTCTTCGATACCACAGTATCGGCGAATCGACAAAACGAAAATCCAAACCGGCGATCCATGCAACCAATTTTAAATTTTCACCCTAATTGAGTATATCGAGCTGAAATGAACAACCAGGACAAAATCATCATCAAAGGTGCCTGCCAGCACAATTTGAAAAATATCGACGTCGAAATCCCGCGCAACCGGATGACCGTGATCACCGGCCTCAGCGGCTCCGGCAAATCATCCCTCGCCTTCGACACCCTTTACGCCGAGGGCCAGCGCCGCTATGTGGAGAGCCTCTCCGCTTACGCCCGCATGTTCCTTGACCGTCTCCAGAAGCCCAAGGTCGGCTCGATCAGCGGCCTCTCCCCGGCCATCGCCATCGAACAGCGCCACGCCGGGTCGAATCCGCGCTCGACCGTGGCCACCACCACCGAAATTTACGACTATCTGCGTTTGCTTTACGCCCACACCGGCATCCCGCACTGCCCGACCTGCGGCCGCGAGCTCAAACCGCAGAGCGCCGAAAGCATCAGCGACAAGATCATGGCCTACCCTGAGGGCCGCAAAATGATGATCCTCGCCCCCTACGTCACCGGCGCCAAGGGCGAACACCGCGACACCATCGAAAAAATCCGCTCCGAAGGCTTCGTCCGCGCCCGCATCGACGGCAAATTCGTTTCGCTCGAGGACGACCTCAAGCCGCTGGCCAAGACCCACCGCCACAGCATCGACGCCGTGGTCGACCGTCTCGTCACCGGCAAAATCGACCGCGCCCGGCTCAACGACTCCGTCGAACTCGCCCTGAAACACGGCGACGGCGTCCTCAATATCCTGCTGGAAAATGCCGAGAAGGAGAGCGGCTGGGACGAGGAACTCGTTTCCGAGCACCTCGCCTGCGTCGAATGCGGCGTCAGTTTCGGCCAGCTCCTGCCGCGTAATTTCTCGTTCAACAGCCCCTACGGCGCGTGCAAAGACTGCCTCGGCCTCGGCGTCAAAATGGTCATGGATCCCGAACTCGTCGTTCCCGACGATTCGCTCTCCATCCGCAACGGTGCCATCCCCGGCTGGCGGCGCGGCCCCCAGCACCTGATTATCTACTACAACACCATCCTGCGCAAACTCGCCGAGTGGCTCGAATACCCCGACATGCTGACCAAGCCCTTCCGCGACCTGCCGGAGGAAATCCGCCATACCATTCTCTATGGCACCGGCGAAAAAAATCTGGAATTCAATTATTACGTCAAGGGGCGTAAGTTCCTGTGGAGCAAACCCTTCGAAGGGGTGCTGAACAATCTGCTCCGCCGCATGGAGGAGACCGAGAGCGATTCCGTCCGCGACCGCCTGAAAACGTATCTCGGCCGCGTCACCTGCCCGACTTGCCACGGTTCGCGCCTGAACCCGATCAGCCTCGCCGTCACCGTCGGCGGGCTCCCGATCGACAAATTCAACGCACTGCCGGTCGACAAAGCCATCGATTTCATCTGCAACCTGAAACTCGATGCCGAAAAAACCATCATCGCCGGCGACGTCACCAAAGAAATCCGCGACCGCCTCGGCTTCCTGCGCGATGTGGGGTTATCCTATCTGAACCTGAACCGCGAGAGCGGCACGCTTTCCGGCGGCGAGGCCCAACGCATCCGCCTCGCTTCGCAGCTCGGCTGCGGCCTCGTCGGCGTGCTCTACATCCTCGACGAACCCAGTATCGGACTGCACCAGCGCGACAACGACAAACTCCTCGCCACGCTGGCCCGGCTCCGCGATATCGGCAACACCGTGCTGGTCGTCGAGCACGACCTCGACACCATCAACCGCGCCGACTACGTCCTTGACCTCGGCCCCGGCGCCGGCGTCCACGGCGGCGAAATCGTCGCCGAGGGCACCCCTGATGAAGTCGCGCGGACCAACAACGGCAAGTCGCCCACCGCCGACTACATGTCCGGCCGCCGCAGCATCGAGATCCCCGCCGAGCGCATGAGCGGCAACGGCAAATCCATCGTCATCGAGGGTGCCGAACACAACAATCTGAAGAATATCGACGTCACGCTGCCGCTCGGTACTTTTTCCTGCATCACCGGCGTCTCCGGCTCCGGCAAGAGCTCGCTGATTAACGAAACGCTGATCAAGGCCCTGAACAAACATTTCGGGCTGAGCAACGACAATCTCCCCGGCAAGCACCGGGAAATCAAGGGCCTGCAGAACATCACCAAAGCCATCGTCATCGACCAGAGCCCCATCGGGCGCACGCCGCGCTCGAACCCGGCCACCTATACCAATGCTTTCAACTACATCCGTGACCTCTACGCCAATCTGCCGGAATCCAAGGTCCGCGGCTTCAAGGCCGGGCGCTTCAGCTTCAACATGAAGGGCGGGCGCTGCGAGGATTGCAAGGGCGACGGCATCAAAAAAATCGAAATGCAGTTTCTTTCCGACGTCTATGTCCAGTGTTCCACCTGCGGCGGACGCCGCTTCAACCAGGAAACGTTGTCGATCCATTACAAACGCAAAAACATCGCCGACGTGCTCGATATGACCGTGGACGAAGGGGTGGACTTTTTCGACGCTCACTCCAGCTTGTACCGCAAGCTGAAAATGCTGCAGGAAGTCGGCCTCGGCTACGTCCAGCTCGGACAGCCCGCCACCACGCTTTCCGGCGGCGAGGCCCAGCGCGTCAAACTCGCCACCGAGTTGGCGAGGATTCCGCGCGGCCACACGCTGTACATTCTCGACGAACCCACCACCGGTTTGCACATGGCCGATATCGAGCAGCTCCTCGAAGTGCTGCTGCGCCTGCGCGACGCCGGCAACACCGTGCTGGTCATCGAACACAACCTCGACGTGATCAAAGTCGCCGACTACGTAGTCGACCTCGGCCCCGAGGGCGGCGACAACGGCGGCCAGCTGATCGCCTGCGGCACCCCCGAGGAAGTCGCCGCCTGCGCCGACTCCTACACCGGCCAGTACCTCGTCAAATGCGTCGGCGTACAGCCCGCCGCGGCCAAACCGGCCCCCGCTAAAGCCGCCAAGGTTGCCAAAGCAGCTAAAACGAAACGGAAAAAATAATGTCTCAGTCATCCTGGCCCGTATTCCTGGCGATTCTGGAAACATTTCTGATGTTTGCCATCGGCGCATGGTGCTGCCGTGTCAAGCTCCTCTCGCCGCGCATCATCGAAAAAATGAGCCACATCCTGCTCGACGTTTTCATGCCGATGATGATCTTCCACTCGATCTACACCAAGTTCGACATAGAGCAAATCCAGCAGCTCTGGATCGCCCCCCTGACCGGTTTCGGCATGATGGCGTTCGGCGCGCTGCTGGGCTTCCCCCTGGCCAGACTGCTGCGGACCAGGGACCACGACCACATCGTCACCTTCCGCCACTTCTGCGCCATCAACAACTACCTCTTTCTGCCGCTGGTGATCCTGGACAATATGGCGGGCGACAACGAATACCGCTCGACGCTGTTCCTGATGAATATCGGCTTCACCATCGCCTTCTGGACCATCGGCGTGGGCCTGCTGGCCGGCAACGACATGAAGCGCACCGTCCGGAACGTCTTCGGCACCAATCAGATCGCGGTGGTGGTGGCGCTGCTTTTCTGTTTGCTGAAAATCCCGGTTCCGTCTTTCGTGGGCGCCACGTTCCAGAAGCTCGGCGACGCCTCGATCCCGCTGATGCTGGTAATGATCGGTGGCAACATTTATTTCTCGGCCCACAAAGTTTTCCGGGACATCCCGGATGCCCTGGTCATGTCGCTGGTGCGCCTGATCCTCATCCCGGTAATCACCGTCCTGCTTCTGAAGCTGATTCCGCTGCCGCGGGAAGTCTACGAAGTGGCATTCGTGGTGTCGCTGATGCCGGTCTCGGTCTCCTCGGCGCTGATCACCGTCAAATACGGCGGCTCCACCGAATTCGCCGGCCAGGCGATCATCTTCACCACCACGCTCTCGCTGATCACGATCCCCCTCCTCATGAAATTCCTGTAGACAGGACACAACGGAAATGGAGAAAACAATATGAAAAAAGCCTTTTACATGCAGCTGAAGCCCGGTATGGCTCCCGGATACATCAAGGCCCATAACCCGATCCCGGATGAGCTGGCGGAAACCCTGAAAAAGCATGGCATCAGCGATTACCATATTTACCATGATGCCAAACGCAATGTATTGTTCAGCATCATGGATATCGCCGATCCGGCTCTGCTTGAGCATCTGTCGGATTATGAATGCTGCCGCAAATGGTGGAAAGAAATGTGCAAATATCTGGTCACCGAATCCCCGGAAGCGGAAAAAGCCATCGAGGACGAGATGACCGAGATATTTTATCTGGAATGATTATAAATCATATTCCAGAATCAGCATGGTGAATTTATTCAATGTTCCGATGCTGACGGAAACGCTGTCGTCATTCCTTGAGAATTCAACCGGGGCGCCATGCGGGGCCTCGACTGCCGATTTCACCCGGTAATCTTCCGACAATGGAAGCCGTACGGAAATATCGTGCAGCACCGGCGGACGGTCTCCTGCAGAATTCAGCAAGGAGAGGATGAGCTGTTTTTTCTGACGGCTTTCGAAAACCGTAATTTCAACACATTCCGGTGCATTGGTGTACAGAACTTGCCTGCCATTAAGAAGTTTCCGGATCAGGTCGGCCAGCAGTTGGCGGTGATAATGAAAGCGCTCTTCCTCGATGACGCCCCCGCAATACAAAACCTCTCCTTTGCCGAAGCGATTATGAATCAGTGCCGGTGCCGACATTTTTTCGCCCGGCGGATTACTTAGAACCGAGCCGAAATGAACGGTTTCCTCCGTCTGACAAATCGCCCGGGTCAATGTGGCGAGAGTGGTTCCGGTGCCAGGTTCAAGCATTACCTGCGGGCGGCTCAGCTGAACAGGAGCCTCCAGCGGCAGGATGTGTTCGACCGGTTCCAGATAAGTCAGCGGCTCCGAAAAACCATTTCCGGCATGGCATCCGAACAAATCCGCCAGCCGGAAATCCGACAGCCGCCCGAGCGTAGAATCATACAGCGAAGTGGGACCGGAAGCATATAAACGTCCGCCTTCAGCCACGTATTGCCGGATCGCTTCGCATTCGTCATCCGCAAGATGGGAACAATCGGAAAGAATCAGCACGGGGTAACGCAGCAAGTCATCCAAATCCCGGCTGCTTGCGAATGTGAAAGTCAGGTGACGCTCGACCAGGATCCGTACCAGATTGATCAACGGATTGAACTCGGTGATTGTAGCACGGGAATCTTTGACAGCGGCGGTTTTACCATCGATCTTCATCATCGATTCGGGACTGAAATAGATGGCAACGTCGGCCCAGGGCTCCGCATCCGGTAATATCCGGTCGGCATAGTGCCGCAAATTCCGGTTCAATTCGCTGACTCTGTCATAAAATTTCCGGTTCAGGCCCCCACTCGGATCAATGGCATCGATCAGGGTAAATGCCGCCTGATTCGCCAACGACGCATATCCCCGCGTTTCCAGATCCTCCTGCGATCTGCTGGTCGTATGGAAAGTCAATTTCTCGCAACGCGAAACCATGAACTCAATCGGTCGGTGAACAGACAATGCCCGGAACAGTTTACAGATAGCGGATTGTTCATAATAATCGCCATAACAATCCGCAGCCAGATAATCGATCTGCTGCAGAAATCCCATGTTGAGTCCACCGAACCAGCCGGCCAACAGGCTGGAACACTGCAACGTCAGCGAGCGTTGCGGAGTCACCGTTTTTATCTGTGTGCGGATATCGCGGGCGAACTCCTCCATCCAGCGCATCCGGCAGGACTGAAACGTGTTCCAGACCGGGTCATCCCAATCGATTTGTTCCGGCAGTTCGGAGTAGCCGGTTTCCGACCGGAAGCGCCTCCGGCAATCCGGGCAGTAGCAAACATCGTGGAACCAGCCGATCATGTCGATCCATAAACCGTCGCAATCATAACCGCGGTTCAGTTCATCAAGCAAATTCAGGAAGAATTCCCGGTAAGGGGTATTCGGACAACAAATCCCCATGCGCCAGGTATCGCGGTTGCCGAGCCGGACAATCCGCCACTCGGGATGTTCTTCATAGGCCTTGCGGTTCCAGACATTCAGATAGATCACCACATTCAGTCCTTTTTTCCGGCAGGCGGCGACGGTTTGACCAAGGATATCCCGGTCGGCGGTGTTGGCGTGACGATAACCGGTTTGCGTGGGCCAGTTGCAGAGGCCGAGGCAGGAGCCCGCATATATTTCAGCGGTATCAACTCCAGCCAGCGCCATCATCTCCGCATAGTTTTCCGGCGAGAACTCTTGCAGAAACGCCGGGTTCCAGTCCGGGATATGCATATCCACCAGCATACGGCTGACACTTTGATTATACCAATTTTGCGGCATTATTGTATTCTCCCGTCATTCGCACTGAAGTTCGAGGATGCGGAAATCGCCGGCGGGAACTTTCAGCTCGAATTTATCGGCCCGTTCCAGAGGTTCTCCGGTACGCAAGTCGCGAATGGCCGAAATCTTCAGGTTTTTGAAATCGATCTGGACAGTGGCATCCTGCGCCGCATCGACGGTCTGCGGCGTATCCGTGAATTTATAGAGGCCTTTGTTATTGAAGAGATAGATCCAATAGCCGTTTGCAGTACGGTTCAGTCCGTATTGGATATCGCCAGTTACCGCCAGCGGCAGCGTTTCACGCGAAAACCGCTCGATGAAGTACTTCATAAACTCGGAACGGCGTTCACCCCGGATCACCGGACCCGGCTCTAAAGTGGTCGCGACAGGCATCATATAGTCGGGAGCGGTCACGATGACCTGTCCCTTGCCGTAGCGGTTGGCGGAGGCCAGGATATTGCCCTGGTCGTCTTTCAGGATGGCACGAGCGCCCTGCAGGCGGATTTTGTTGAACTTGTACGGTGCGTTCAGACGAAATTTGCGGCCGTTGTCGTCGGTTACTTCGGTACCGGTTTGAGCGGGGAAAGTGGTCCGGTAGATGCCCAGGAACGATTCGGGGATGGATTTCGTGACCTGTTTCAGGTTGATCAGCAGCGTGCCGCCGTTTTCCACGTAACGGATCAGGTTCTGCGCCATTTCGCGGTTGTCGGGATATTCCCCCAGCAGGATTGCGGCCTTGTAAGCGCCGGAGGCCTGGGCGAACGACGCGACATCCGGGGCCAGCACGTCGAAAATATCCCCGTAAGGACTGTGGAAGAGAGCGCCTTCGACGCCTTTTTTCATTTCAGTAACGCGGTCCCAGGGAGGAATCACCGTGAACATGCAGCCGTCGACCATGTCATCGCCGGAACGGTATTCGAAGCGGCTCCAGGAGTTGCCGCCCCAATGCGGATAGCCTTGGTTGAACGGCACCAGCAGCGCCACCGGAGTATAGGGTACTCCGCGGTCGGGATGGTCGACCGTGAACGCATGGAAATCGCGCAGATCCTCGCCGAACGGCGTGAGGACGGCTTTGCTGCCGTACGGTTTGAGCATAAGGCACTGCCACTCCTCCGATTCGGCGAAAATCGCACCGCCGAGATAGGACAGGTAAAACGCTTTTTCCATGAGGGACTGCGAGGTACCTTTTTCCGCACCGAAATTGCTTCCTTCGCCGAAGTAGTTGTGGAACTGGTCGTTTTTCCATTCGCCGGCGGAGTTGTAGCCATTGTAGAAGTTGGCCGCATACCATCCCCACGGCAGGCCGTACTGGCGAGCCGCGCCGCGGGTAAAGAACATGGAGGTTTGCCAGCGGTAATGGTAAAAGGAATCTTTCCCGGTGGTATTGGTCGTTTCAAGCACCAGATGATGCGCGCCCCACTCGGCGGCAATATGATCAAGGCACCAGCCGGCCCGCATGTAGGCCACCCGCAAGGAATCATTGAAGAAAAATCCGCCGACAGCGGTATGAATTTTATGGGCGGTTTGGAGAAATTCCTCGCGGGTTTTGCCGGCAGGATAGAGCGCCTCGATCCGTTTGCGTTCCTCCGGGTCGAAAGTACTGAGCCAATAGGTCATCTGAGTGAGCTCATTATCCCACTCGGACTGCTCGAACGAGACGAAATCGGGGTGTGCGGCCAGCCATTCCCGGTACCCCTCCATGTCGTGCGTATAACTGCTTTTGAGTTTAAACGTCGGGCGGGTGCCGAAATACCGTACGACAAAAGGCACATTCGGGCGCAGGGATTTTTCCTGGGAAATATCCTGGATTTTAACCGGTTCCCCGGCGATTTTTTGCTGAGGATTTACATAGACGAAGGCGCAATCCTGGAAAACTTTTTCGCGGGCCACTTCGGCATGGCTTTCCGGCGGATTGGCGCTGAATACCGGATGAGGCGCTTTGAAAAACACCCAGAAGTCCCGGTTTGAGAATTGCTTAAGTTGCCAGCCCGGCGCGGCATCGAAATCCTGCCTCGCCACCAATGGTTCCGCGGCGGACAGGCTGCTTGCAATGACAAGGAAGAAAAGTATAATCGTTTTTTTCATGATATTCAATCTCCTGATACGCAGTAAGTAAGTGATGAAGAGAAGCCGAGGTCCAGCAGGGTTCCCCGGGAGAATCCGCCGACGTGGCCGTCAAAGCAGAGGACGTTTGCCATGCCGCCATGGCGAAGGTGGACCATCGCCTCGTTCGTGGCGGCGGAACCGCTGCCCGGATATCCGAACCAATACTGCTGGTAGCGCCTTTCGGACAAATCCGAGGTAACCGAGGCGGTATCCGCCAACAGCGGGATTATGGAAAGTGAACGCGGGGTCGAATACGGGAAACGCCCTTCCTTAAATGGTGCGTCGATCTTGTAGTACATTTTCGGGAAATAATTACTTGGCCAGGACCAGTTCATGCCGTAGCTCCGGCCATAGTTGTACGTATTGTCAGCAGGATTTCCGTCAGGAACCTTCCAGGAGGGGCAGAAAAGAATTTTATGGTTGCTTACATAACCGGCTCCACGAAGTTGCTGGGACCAGATCCAGCTTCTCGCATCATAAGGGCACGGCAGGTAGTGGTCATTGGCATCGGCATAGAGGGCAAACATGGTGAAACATTGCTTTTGATTGTTCTTGCACGAAGTGTCCCACGCTTTTTGGCGCGCCCGGTTGAGCGCCGGCAGCAGCATCGCCGCAAGGATCGCAATAATTGCAATCACGACCAGAAGCTCAATGAGTGTGAATTTGTCTGATTTCTTCAAGGGAACCGGGGAACTTTTTGTAGAATCTGGTTTCATTTTGTTTCTCCGTTTTTGGTTGATTTCTATCATATAAATGGAATTACATCAACTGTACATTTCCATCCATTTCTGTCGCTCCGCCAACTGCATCGGAGCCATTTTCATGTTCAGGTAGGCTCTGGCAAACGCCCGGCAGTTGTTGAGGGCGTCCTTCACGCTCTTGCCGTGCAGGATACAGTCCCACAGCTCGACATTCAGGATGTTCGTGGTAATATAATGCTCCTCCGCGCTGCGGAAAAAGATGACTTCGTCGTGCCGGTTTTTTGGCTGATTCTTTTGGAAAAATTCCGGCTGGAGTTCATCCCAGACCGGCAGGAAACCCTGTTCCGCGAACTTGCGCTGCACGAAATCCTGCTGCAGAAACTCGACCAGGCGAATGCATTCGATCGGGTGGCTCGTACCCGCGTGGATCACCAGCGGCAGAGCCAGCAGGCAACGGCTGCTGTCGATCGAGAAAAACGGATAAATGCCGAAATCGTCGCTGTTCGGGCAGTCCCGGATCAAGCGAACGTCGGAACTGGTTCCCGGCAGGAACGGGGTACGGCCGCCCAGAAACTCGCTCAAATGAACCGAGGCCTTCTGCGGCGGGCTCATCCGGTGTTTGCGGCGCAGTTTCACCAGTTCCTCGCAGGGCCCTTCGAAAATATCCATAAATTTGTTTTCGCTCAAACGATGATCACTGCTCAAAGCCTTGAAGATCATCCCCAGGTACTTCCCCATCCGGGTGACCGGCTGCTGGGTTGAGGCCGGCGCGGTGAATTTATGGTTGGCGGCGACCGCAGCCAAATGATACTCCAGATACTCCTGCTGTCCGGCAAAATCATGGTAACACGGCAGCGAATACCCCTGTTTTTCGAGCAGCCGCCGGTTAAAAAACAGCAGATTGGTGAAATATCCGGAAAGAGCGGAATAATCATCGAGAAATTTCATCCGGATATTATTGCAGTCGAGAAAAAAATCACGGATATTCAACAGCGGCATATCTCCTGCCTGATATTGAGCAATCGGCCTGCTGCATTCGCATACATCCGGCGGCGGCACCGGATGGAGCTCTTTCGCATATGCATCATAATCCATTTCAACCCGGCAGAAACAGTTCCGCTTGCCGAATGCCTGAATAATTTCGGTCCAGGCCGCCCGCTGCGAGGGGAAATTGTGACCTGTCTTGAACGTAATACCCGGTTGCGGCGAATCGGTTTCCGCCGGCTCCGGGTGTTCTTCCTCGAAAAATCCATCCGACTCCGGCCCGGCCTCACCGGGTGCCGCTACAAACGCTCCCACCTTCGGCACGGAATAAATCAACTCCGCTTCCTTCAATAACTGCAAGGCCTGGCGAACCTGATAGATTTTGGCTTTGTACAGCTTCACCAGCGCCGTTTCCGATAACAGCTTGGCGCCGGGCTTCAACTGCTTGCTCTCAATATTCCGGCAGATGTCCTCATAGATCCGTTCCGCCGGTGTAATCTTCTTCAATTTCGATATTTTAACTTCAGCCATAATCTCTGTCCATTTCCATTTGATGTTAATTATAACATTGACCGCCGTATTTGTCAATAGCCCCTGCAAATATTTTACACTTTTTCTGCAAATATTCTACAACATAAATAAAACTGGTTTGCCAAGATGGAGAAGAAACTGATCTTTTTCAAAAATATTTCCTATGGAAGGCGGGATTTCGCTGGAAAAAAGCGGCAATTGCAGTATATTAATAAGTCGAAATTTCGTAAAGGGAATTTCCAGCGACATCTTCCCAATCAGAACCTGCCTGCCGTGAATTTTCCATTATGGAAAAAATGCAAACCGATGATCAGAAAGGTATTCATCATGAAACGTATTTTTGCCGTAAGTGTCGTCATTGCCGCCCTTAACGTGGTCCTCTGTGCCGGGGACGCGGCCCACGGGGATAAATTCAGCCGGAAGCCCGCGCCGGAAAAGATTTTCGCCGAGCTCAAAAACGGCAACGAGCGCTTTGTCGTGGACAAGTGTTCGCATCCGAATGCCACCGGGGACCGCCGTTTGCTGGCGTCGGAGAAAAATCAGGGCGATTACGCAGTGGCGACCGTGCTTGGGTGTTCGGATTCGCGGGTGCCGCTGGAGCTGATTTTCGACGCCGGGATCATGGATCTTTTCGTCGTCCGCGTACCCGGCAACATCTGCCAGGGCGATGAAATCGGCGGCATCGAATACGGCGTTCACCATGCTTATACGCCGGTGGTCGTGGTGCTGGGGCACTCCGACTGCGGAGCCGTCACCGCCGTGGTCAAGGGCGGACACAAACTCGAACGCAACATTCCCGAACTGCTGAAGCCCATTCACAAAGTCGTCAAGGAAGTGCGCGAGAAAAAACCGAATCTCGATGAAAAAGAACTCCTCGCCCTCTGCATCCGCGAAAACGTCTACTATGAAATCAAAATGCTGTTCGAACGGAGCGCGGCCATCCGCAAAGTGGTTCGTTCCGGCAAAGTGATGCTGGCCGGGGGCGTGTACGATCTCCGCTCGGGCAAAGTCGAATGGCTGGACAGCGACCGCGTCGCGAAAATCCTGAAAGAAGCCGAAGCCGACGATTCCCGCGAAACCAAAGAATTCGAAGATTGAAAAGCGGACACGATGGATTGATCGTCCATCGTGTCCATGTTTTGAGTTCTCAGCCCTTCAGCACGGCGAGCGGAGTCAGCCGGACCAGCGGCTCGATCAGGTCGAGCTCGGCGGCGATGACGTCGTCGATCTGCTTATAGGACTGCGGCGCTTCCGAGAGGTCCAGCATTCCCTTCTGGCCCTTGCGGGCCCGCGAATCGAACTTCTGCCAGCGGTCGTGGGCGATGCCCTCCATGGCACGGTCGCATTCTTCCACGGTCAGGGTCTTGCAGGCCTGGGTGCGGCTCATGACCCGCCCGGCGCCGTGCGAACACGACATGAACGACTCCGGGTTACCCCGTCCACGGACGATGTAGCTGGCAGTACCCATCGATCCCGGGATGATGCCGATTTCGCCTTCTTTGGCGCTGGTGGCACCCTTGCGGTGAATGATGTATTTCTCGCCGAAATGCTCTTCGCGCGCCGCGTAGTTATGGTGAATATTCACCTCCTGCAGGAAGTTCGCCTGCGGGGCGAGTTCGTGCAGCACTTCCTTGAACACCGCCATCATCCGGCGGCGGTTTTCCAGCGCGTAATCGAGCGCGTAGCGCATGTCGCGGAAATAATCCTGCCCTTCCTTCGATTCGTAGGGCAGGAACGCCAGTTGCGGGTCCGACAGTTGAACATGGTAACGGGTGTTCCACTTCACCGCGAGCTTCTGGTAATACTGCTCGACGCGCGCACCGAGGTTGCGGCTCCCGGAATGCAGCATCAGGTAAATCATCCCTTCATCGGACTTCTGCAGTTCGATGAAGTGGTTACCGCCGCCGAGGGTTCCGAGGTTCTTGCGATCCAGCTTGCTGGGCCATAGCGAAGCATCGCCGCCCTCCGCGCCGTAACGCTCGAAGCCGTCCCATTCCTGCGCTTCATCATGCGACTGGCCTTCGCCGACCGGGATGCGCGCTTTGAGTTTAGTCAACAGCTCGCGGCGCAGCCGGAGGTCGGCGAAATGTTCGGCGGGCAGGTCGGTTTCCACCGCCACCATGCCGCAGCCGATGTCCACGCCCACCGCGCTCGGCAGCAACGCATTGTCCGCCGCGATCACGCCGCCGATGGGCATGCCGAAACCGCTGTGGCAGTCCGGCATCAACGCCACGTGTTTGGCAAGGACCGGGTGCGTGGCGAGATTCTGCGCCTGCTTCATGGCGCTTTCTTCGGTATGCTCACACCACGACTTGATGGGAATACGATATGACTTTTCCTGCTTGATCCACTTCATTTGATCACCTCGATGATATGCTGTCCATTTTTCGATCCCGGAGTTACGGCAATCGAAACGTCCAGAAATTTTTTGATTACTTCAATATTGGTTTCGGTATGCTTGCTGAGGAAAAACGTTTCGTAACGCCCTCCCCCGCCGACCGCCATCGGCAGCAACAGCTGGTCCGCCAGGTACGGCCCCACCGGAGCGGTTCCCGCCAGGTATTCGCTGACGCCTTTGGCGACCTGCCTGGCCACGACCTGCCGCGCTTTGTCGCGTTCGCCGCAGATGCTGACCATTTCGCAGATTTTGCTGAAATTCAGCTTGACGTAGGCCACGTTGCCGGGGCCGGGCGAATTCTCCATGCGGTTGACGGTTTTCGCTTCCGGCAAATTCAACAGCCGCGCGACTTGCGAAGTCTCCGCTTCGCCGATTTTCTCCGCGATGTTGGCGCTGACGGAAACGATTTCGTGCCCGAGCGCGTCGCCGCGCTTCATCAGCTCCAGCCACTTCCACTCCTTGCACGGCGCGATTTTCAGCGTCACCGCGCCGCCGCCCGCCGGATAAAATCCGCAGCCGTCCAGCGCACACTCCACGCTGGCGCCCATCCGGCGCAGCAATGGCAGAAATACTTCCGCGAAATACTCGTAAATCGGCGCCATGTCCGCATGGGTACCGCCCTCGATCCGGACGGTGGAGTTGCCGTCGGCGGCGAGCAGCAGCGGGACCACGGTCTGCGCGATCAGGATCGTGCTGCCGGCAGTACCGACCGAGAAACGGTAATCACCGCCCCGGATTTTGCCCGGGGACAGGGTGATTTCCATGGACCCGGCTTCGTCGCCGCTGACTTCGGCCCCGCAGATGGCGGCCACCGCATTCAGCGCGGTCAGGTGCTGACGCATCAGACCCGGTTTGCGGCGGCCGCTGCGGATGCTGTAGATATGGACTTTCTGCCCGGTCAGCGCCGCCAGCGAGAGCGAAGTACGGAGAATCTGTCCTCCGCCCTCGCCGTAAGATCCGTCGATTTCAATCATATTATTTATTTCCTTTTTGAATTATCAGCAAACACAGTCAGCTTCTGTACCGTATCGATATTTTAAATTTTCCTGCTTTAGAATTAATAGCATAAATTCTGAATTTTAACAACTCAATATCGATATCTTTTCCACGACAGACGGATATTCTCATTTTCAGTCCTCCTTAAAAACGATGTGCCAGATTATAAAGCAATACCCGTGCCAACTTTGAGATAATTCATAGGACGCATAAGACGCATAAGACGTATAGGAGCCCAATTTCGAGCTCATATTCCATCTCCTATACGTCCTATATGTCCTATACGTCTTATTCCTAAAAAATATTTCCAGCGACGACCGGTTGACTTTTTCGGAAAACCGGTTATAATAAATATTGATAAAATTTTATAAAAGCTGATAAATATGAATATATTAATTTCACTTCTGGGCAGTACGCTGGATAATCATGGCAATGGCCCGAAACGCTGGGAGGCGTGGCGGCCCTCGGTGGCGCTGGCGATGCAGGAGGATTTGCAGTTCGACCGCTATCACCTGCTGTATCAGGAGCGCTACCGGAAACTGGTCTGCGAAGTGGTGCGCGACATTCAGACGGTGTCACCGGAAACCGAGATCATCCTGGAGCAGGTCGATTTCGACGATCCGTGGAACTTCGAGGAAGTGTACGGCAAGCTCTACGATTTCAGCCGCGGGATGGATTTCGATACGGACGACAACGAGTATTATGTCCACATCACCACCGGCACGCACGTGGCGCAGATTTGCCTGTTTCTGCTGACCGAGTCGAACCACCTGCCGGGACGGCTGATCCAGACGCACCCCGGGCGCAGCCCACAGGGCGGTTACAGCCTGATCGACCTCGATCTCTCGCAGTACGACCTGCTGGCGAAGCGTTTTGAGAAGGAACACCACGACGATCTGGAATTCCTGAAGTCGGGCATCGCCACGCGCAATAAACAGTTCAACGCCCTGATTGAGACCATCGAAAAAGTGGCGATTCACTCCATCGAGCCGATCCTGCTGACCGGACCCACCGGCGCGGGAAAATCGCAGTTGGCGCGGCGCATTTACGAGCTGAAACTGCAGAACCGTCAGCTGCAGGGGAAATTCGTCGAAGTGAACTGCGCCACACTGCGGGGCGACGCCGCCATGTCGGCGCTGTTCGGGCACGTAAAGGGGGCGTTTACCGGGGCCGTCAAGGACCGTCACGGGCTGTTGAAAGAAGCGCACGGCGGCATCCTGTTTCTGGACGAAATCGGCGAACTCGGGCTGGACGAACAGGCCATGCTGCTGCGGGCGATTGAGGACGGTATTTTCCTGCCGCTGGGCTCCGACCGGGAGGATTCGAGCTCCTTCCAACTGATCTGCGGCACGAACCGAGATCTGGCGGCGGCGGTGGAAAACGGCCGCTTCCGCGAAGATCTGCTGGCGCGGATCGACCTCTGGAGTTTTCATCTGCCGGGGCTGGCGGAGCGCCGCGAGGATATCGAACCGAACCTCGATTACGAGCTGGAGCAATTCTGCATCAAGACCGGCCGCCGCGTGACGTTCAACCGCGAGGCGCGGCAGGCGTTTCTGGCGTTCGGCATGAGCCCGGCGGCACTGTGGCGCTCGAACTTCCGCGAGCTGAACGCGGCCATGACGCGCATGGCGACGCTGGCCCCCTCCGGCCGTATCGACCTGGACACGGTGAAGGGCGAAATCCGGCGCTTGTCGCGCCCCGGGACCAGCGACAAGGACACGAATCTAACAGAACTGCTCGGCGGGGATTACGCCGAGCGCATCGATTTATTCGATCTCTCGCAATTGAAAGAGGTGATCGGCATCTGCCGCAAATCACGCAGTTTATCAGAGGCGGGCCGTCGTCTTTTTGCCGCCTCGCGCCGCGAGAGAGCCTCGGTCAACGACAGCGACCGCCTGCGCAAATATCTGGCGAAATTCGACCTGACCTGGGATCAGATCAAGGAAATCTCATAGGGCGATATCGCCGCGCCGGATTTCGCCCGGCGTGCGCCCCAGCGAACTTTTTACCGCGCGCGAAAACTGCGACGGATTGGGAATGCCCACCCGGCAGGCGACTTCCGCCGCCGTCAGGCGCTGATCCCGCAGCAGCGTCATCGCCTTCTGCATCCGAAACTGCCGCAGGTATTCGCCCGGCGTGCACTGCATGACATGGCGGAAATGGCGAGTGAGCGTGGTGCGGTGCATCTGCATCCGGTCGGCCAGCGTGTTGACGTCGGCATTCGGGTCGGCGAAATTCCGGTGCACCAGTTCCACGTATTGCTCGCAGATCCGGTCCGATTCGTTCCGGGTACTGCGGCGGCCCGCCAGGGCCAGAATCGCTGTGGCGGCGACCACCAACCGGCGCTGTTCATAGGGGGTCATTTTCTGCAGGCCCTTTTCGATTTCGCGGAAATAGCCGACCGGACATTCGCCGGCTTTTTCCAGCCGGCGCGGATAGCCGTAACCGGACATGATCCGGTCGGCCAGCTCGCCGTCGAATACAAACCAGCGCAGCTCCCATTCGCCCGCGCCGCCGCGGTAAGCGTGGCTCTCGTACGACGCTTTCCACACGGCGTCGCCGGGTTCCAGCGGATAACTCTCTCCGTCGATCATGATCTCCCCGCTGCCCTTGACACCCCAGAATAGCTGCACGAAATTTTCATTGTTATGCCTTTCCTCACAGTAGTCAGGATCAAAGCGGTAATGCCCCACCGAGCGGACATAAAACGGCAGCGGCAAATCCGGCAGCCGGGTGAGATCGGGCCGCGAAATGATTTTCACTGAATGCACCATCGCCTCCTGCATCAAAATGGATATCATTGCTTCATTCTGATGATTGATATCTGTACGAATTACAATTATAATAATAATGCCATAGCATCAAAATACAAATCAATAACACGGTGTATCATGTCAAAATCAATTGAATTTACCAACGGCAAAAAACAGATTCTTTCCGGCGCAATGCATTATTTCCGCATCCATCCCGATTACTGGCGCGACCGGCTGATCAAGCTCCGCCAGTGCGGTCTGAACACGGTGGAAACGTATATCGCGTGGAATTTTCACGAACTGCGCGAGGGTGAATTTGACTTCAGCGGCGCGCGTGATTTCGTCAGGTTCCTGAAAATCGCGTACGAGGAGGGGCTCCACGCGATCGTCCGCCCCGGCCCGTACATCTGTTCGGAATGGGATCTGGGCGGGCTGCCTGCGTGGCTGCTGAATAAGCCCGGCCTCCGGCTTCGCTGCTGCAACCGGCCGTATCTGGATGCGATACAAGGATATCTGAGCCGCGTGCTGGAACTGCTGCGCCCGCTGCAACATACGCAGGGCGGCCCGGTCATCGCCATACAACTCGAAAACGAATATGGTTCATACGG
Organism: Victivallis vadensis; assembly: GCA_040391785.1. GTDB lineage: Bacteria > Verrucomicrobiota > Lentisphaeria > Victivallales > Victivallaceae > UBA5239. Next base: position 3,197 of record JBEBXH010000028.1, on the reverse strand, counting down.
AAATGACCTCGAATACCTGCGATTTCTCAAACAGTTTCACGAGGAGGCCGGCATCGCGGTGCCGCTCTTCACCTCCGACGGCAACAGTTCGCTGCACCTCAGCGGCGGCGCCTTGCCGGATGTGCTCGCCACGATCAATTTCCGGAACCGCCCGGCGGAGAATTTCGCCATTTTCGACAAGATGCGCCCGGATGATCCGAAGTTCGTCATGGAGCTGTGGGATGGCGGTGCTCACCACTGGGGGCGGCCGTATCCCTGGCACGACCCGGAAGGCGTCCGGCAGGACGTCCGCGCCGTGCTCGAACACGGTTATCATATGAATCTCTATATGTTTCACGGCGGCAGCAACTTCGGCTTCATGAACGGTGCCAATTGGGGCAATGGCGAATACATCCCGATGCTTTCCACCTATGATGTCGACGCGGCGCTGAGCGAAGAGGGCGACCCCACCCCGAAATATTACGCCATCCAGCAGGAGATCAAAAAGCATTACCCCGATGCCCCGACCGGTGAACCGGTAATCGCGAAGAAGCGCGCCTACGGCGAGATCGAACTGCCGCGCTCCGTGCGGCTGCCGGATGCCTTGCCGCATCTGAGTACCGCAATCCGTTCCGCCACGCCCGAACCGATGGAATCTTTCGGCCAGTCCTACGGTTATATTCTGTATCGCACGCACTTGACTCATCCGGGACTTTTCAACATCTTCCTCGATGGGATGCAGGACCGGGCAGTCGTGATGATGGATGGTGTCGTGGCCGGGGTTGTTTACCGCAACCAGCCGCAGCATTGCTGCATGATCCGGGTGCCGGAAAACGGCGGCGTACTCGATATCCTCGTCGAAAATATGGGCCGGGTCAACTTCGGCAATATGATGGAGCATGAACGCAAGGGCTTGCGGGGCGTCCGCAACGAGTACCAGTATATTTTCGGCTGGGAAATTTACCCGCTGGAAATGACCTCGCTGGACGCATTGCCGTGGCGCGCCGCGACCGCGGAGGCATGCGGAGCGCCCGCGTTTTATCAGGGAATTCTGGAGGTGGACGAGCCGTGCGATACGTTCCTGACGGTTTCCGGCGGGGTCAAGGGACAGCTTTTCCTGAACGGCTTCAACCTCGGGCGTTACTGGAACATCGGGCCGCAGAACACGCTGTACGTGCCGGCTCCGCTGCTGCGCCGCGGCAAGAACGAAATCGTCGTGTTCGACCAGCTCGGCGCCGCCGGGATCAAAGTGGTTTCACGCGCGGAAAGAGACTTCGGACCACGGTTCAAAATGCAGATTTGAAATTGACTTTTTTCCGGACACACTTATATTGGTGTCATGTTGAAAAAAGGAGATGAATTATGAGGAAATTGTTTTTGTGCGGCGCGCTGCTTGCTCCGGTGATCGGGTTCTCTGCGGTAGTCATTAATCCCGAGACGGATAAGCTTGATCTGATCGTGGGCGACGCCGCCAAACGCCAGCAGTCCGCCGAGCTCGGCGCCGCGCCGGACGGCCGGAAAATGATCAACTTGAAATGGGATAACAGCGCCGCCAAATACCTCGAACTGGTTTTCCGCAATGCCCCGTCATTGCCGGAGTTCGAATCCGCCGAGCTGAAAGTCGACGTTTTCATGCCGGAAAAATTCCAGATCAAGAAATTTAACCTGCGCCTGGCGGACAGCACCGGCGAAGTATTTCAGTATCAACTGCCGACCAGGGATTTGAGGCCCGGATTGCAGACGATTTCCGCCACGATCAAGGCCGCCGGCGGCTTTGCCAGCTGGGGCGGCAACAAAAACAAGACCATTGATTTCCCGGTGAAACTGGCCGGTTTTTCCGTTGACTTCGCCGCCACGGAAGGCACCGGTGAAATGTCGATCGGCAGCGTCGATTTCAGCCCTGCGGCACTGACCGCCGGAGAGCTGCTGCTCGATGCCGCCACGGCCAAAGTCACGGTCAACAGCGCTCAGGATCGCCGTCAGTCGGCCCGGACCACCGCCGCGCCGGACGGACGGCAGGCGCTTCAGCTCAAATGGGATGCGGGCGCGGCCAAATACCTTGAATTCTCGTTTCAGGGCAAGCAGCCGCAGGTGGAAAAGTTCGCCAAGGCCCGTTTTGAGGTGGAAATATACGTCACGGAAAATACGAAAGCCGGTAAACTCAACCTGCGCCTGGCGGATACCACCGGCGAAGTTTTCCAGTTCAATATCCTGCCGAAACAACCCCTGGCGCCGGGCTGGCATACCCTTCCGGTCCGGATCGCCGGCGAAGGCATCCAGAAGGCCCCGCACTGGGGCGGCGACAAAAATCATGTGTTGGATTTTCCGTTGAAACTGGCCGGCTTCTCCGTTGATTTCCCCGCCGGCAGCGGCGAGGGTGAAGTGTTCCTGGGCAAAGTATCCGTCACCGCCAAATAATTTCCGGAATTCCCTATGCTGCAGAAGTTGAAAAATCTGATCCGTTCCAAATGGCTGCGCCGCAGCCTTCTCGCTCTTGGAATATGCGTAATTCTGGCTGCGGGCTTGCTGCTCTATGCCAATATGGCGGTAAGCCGGGTTTCCGGCGATGTTTTCACCTCGCTCGAACAACTGCCGGAGCAGGAAGTCGGGCTGGTGCTGGGCACTTCCCGTCTCGCCAGAGGCAAATACAAAAACCCGTATTTCTACAACCGGATCGAGGCGGCGGTAGCGCTCTATGAAGCGAAGAAAATCAAACGCATCATCGTTTCCGGCGACAATGGCCGCGTCGAATACAACGAACCCGAAGATATGCGCCAGGAATTGCTGAAAGCCGGCATTCCGGACGAGCATATCACGCTCGATTACGCCGGTTTCCGGACGCTCGATTCGGTGATACGGGCGAAAAATGTGTTCGGTGCGGACAATTTCACCGTGATTTCACAGGAATTTCATTGCATCCGGGCCGTCTATATCGCCCGCGAAAACGGGATCGACGCCATCGGTTTCGCCGCCAAAGATGTAAGGACGAAATACCGCATAAGACGCTTTCTCCGCGAACCGCCCGCGCGCCTCCTCGCCTGGTGCGACATCAACATCCTCAACCGTCAACCGCACTTTCCCAAATAAAGAACAGTGAGTTCCTCGCGTTGGTTTTCAGCGGAGCCGGGGTTTCAGGAGATTGCGGTATTTGCCGGGGGTGAGATTGTAGTTCTGGCGGAATAGTTTGATCAGGTAATTGCTGTCGCAGAAGCCGACGG
>JBEBXH010000027.1:0-65721 GCA_040391785.1 Victivallis vadensis | reverse complement strand
GTGCAGATCAGTCGATCTGCCGCTGGAGCGCGAGGAACGCGGAGTTCCTCGCATTCCCCTTGCTTTCAATTGGAGTTCAGAGTATTGGCGAGGCGCTGCTCGGCATCGGCTGCACGGGTGTCGTTCAACAGGGTGTCGAAATTGCCTTCCATTAGCCCTGGCAGGTCGAAAAATGAGATGTTGTAACGGTGATCCGTTACGCGGTTCTGGGGGAAATTGTAGGTACGGATGCGCTCGCTGCGATCACCGGTACCGACCTGGGCACGCTTGTCGGCGGCCTGCTTGGCCAGTTCTTCCTGCTGGAGTTTCTCCAACAATCTTGCACGCAGAATCCGCAAAGCGATTTCCTTGTTGCGGTGCTGGGATTTTTCCTGCTGGCTGGCGACGGAGAACCCGGTGGGAATATGGGTTACGCGCACCGCTGAGTCGGTGGTATTTACGCACTGGCCGCCGGGGCCGGACGAACGGAATACATCGAAACGCAGATCTTCCGGCTTGATTTCGAGTTCGACCTCTTCGGCTTCGGCCAGCACGGCCACGGTAATGGTCGAGGTGTGGATGCGGCCTCCGGACTCGGTGGTCGGCACGCGCTGTACGCGGTGAACACCGGACTCGAAGCGCATCAACGCATAAACATCGTCGCCATCGAGCGAAAACGCGGCATTTTTCAGTCCGCCGAGCTCGCTCATCGCGAGGTCGAGATTTTCCACTTTCCAGCCCTTGCTGTCGGCAAATTTGAGGTATGCGCGGTAGAGTTCACCGGCAAAAAGCGCCGCTTCTTCGCCGCCCGCCGCAGGATGCATTTCGATGATGACATTGCGCGACTCGTTCGGGTCCGGCGGCAGCAGCGCCAGCTTGATCTCGCCTTCGAGTTGTTCGAGTTCCTTTTCAAGGGATTCGATGTCATTTTCGATCATCTGCTTGAGCTCGGTATCTTCTTCTGCTTTCAACATTTCGCGGTTGTCGGCCAGCTCGGTCTGGGCATGGTGATAGCGCTCGTAGGTTTTGAAGAGATTGGTCAGCTTCTGGTGTTCACGCGAAACCTGGCGGCACTCCGCGCTGCGACTGTAGATCGACGGGTCGTTGAGCTTGTTTTCCAGCTCGGCGGCACGTGCGCGGAGTTTTTCAATATAGTGTTCAATATCGGATAAATTCATATTCCGGACACAAAAAAACCTGCTTGCAGTAATACAGGCAGGTTTGAATGCAAAATGTTACTTGCCGGCTTTGTTGCCGACATCGCCGTAACGTTGGCGGAAACGCTCGACACGACCGGCGGTGTCCACGAATTTCTGTTTGCCGGTGAAGAACGGATGGCACTTGGCGCAGATACCGACGCGGAATTCCGGACGGGTGGAGTTGAGTTCCCAGACTTCGCCACAAGCACAGATCACTTTGGCTGCGCCATATTTCGGATGGATATCTTTTTTCATTTTTACCAAACCTTTTATTGTTATTTTATTTCAAGCCATATATATTAGAAAGATAAAATATACATGGCTTGACCCGATTTTCAAGCGCTTTTATGGAATTTTTAACGTATTTTTCAGGAGGGATCGATCTATGAGCCAGGACAGGCCACTGTGGGCGCCGTGGCGGATTTCATTTATCCGCGGCGAAAAGGAAAAACGCTGTTTCATGTGCGGGCTGGAAACCCCGGTCGAAAACATTCCCGAGGAAGCGCTGATCGTCCATCGCGGCAAGGCCGCTTTTGTGATCCTGAACCGCTATCCCTATAACTCGGGACACCTGCTGGTCGTACCATATCGTCATCTCGGCGATATTTCCGGGCTCACCGCGGAGGAACGGCTCGAAGTCATGGACCTCTGCATCCGCGCCAAGGAAGTGCTGGACAAAGTCATGTGCCCGGCAGGCTACAACGTGGGGTTCAACCTCGGGCTCGCGGCGGGCGCAGGGGTGGCGGATCACATCCACCTCCACATCGTACCGCGCTGGAACGGCGACTGCAACTTCATGCCGGTGATCGGCGACACCCGGGTCGTGCCCGAGGCCCTGGAGTGTACCGCCAGGCTGATTCGCGACGCCTGGTTCTGATATTTGCACGAAAAACACTTTTGGGGATTTAAAAATCGGTTTTTTGTGATACATTAATCGGCATGAGTGAAGTGAAGTCTAAAATCCGCAGCTATATCGAACTGGTCGGCGAACGCTACCTGAAGTATCAGGCAGACATGTACGACATGGTTTCATTTCTCGGCGACGTGACGTCGGTTTCATGGAAAACGCTGAAATGTAAGTACAAAATCCGCTGGAACGATATCTTTTATTACATGGACCTCTGCGGCAGTCAGGCGCTGCCGATCGTCACGCTGATCTGCCTCCTGATGGGCCTGATCATGGCGTTCCAGGGAGCGGTGATCCTGAGAACCTATGGTGGTGAACTCTTTATTGCCGATATGGTCGGTTTTGTCATTTTGAAAGAGATGGGGCCGCTGATGGTTGCCATGATCGCCACCGGCCGCGCCGGTTCCGCCTTCGCCGCTGAAATCGGCACCATGAAAGTCGACGAAGAAATCAGCGCGCTCGAAACCATGGGCATCGAGCCGGTCCGTTTCCTGGTGCTGCCGAAACTGCTGGCGATGCTGATCGCGATTCCGACCCTGACGGTGTTTGGAAATGTCTGCGGGATTTTCGGCGGCTTCGTTGTCGGCACCGGGCTGATGGGGATTCCGTCGGTGGCGTATTTTTCACGTACCATAGAAGTGTTGAAGATCTCCACGTTTAGTATCGGATTGATCAAGAGTATTGTGTTTGCATTCATCATCACGCTGGTGGGCTGCATCCGTGGTTTCCAGTCCAGCACCGATGCACAGGGGGTTGGACGTGCTACGACGTCGTCGGTGGTCACCTCGATTTTCATTATCGTGATCGCCGACGCAATTATGACGATATTATGTTATCTGTTGGGGTATTAAAATATGAAAAATGTCATTGAAGTAAAAGACCTGACGATCGGCTACGGCACCAAAGTCGTACAGCAGAATTTAAGTTTCGAGGTCAAACCGGCGGAGATTTTCGGAATCCTTGGCGGTTCCGGCTGCGGCAAAAGTACGCTGTTGAAGCACATGATCGGCCTCTACCAGCCCTTTGCCGGCGACATCCTCATTTTCGGCGAGAGCATCGTCAAGGCCGAGGAAGAAGCGAAGCGCGTGCTGATGCGGAAATTCGGCGTCACCTATCAGGGTGGCGCACTGTTCGGCTCGATGACCATCGGCGAAAACATCGCGCTCCCGCTGCAGGAATACACCAGCAAGACGCCCGCCGAAATCAAGGCCGTGATCGAAGAAAAACTCGCCATGGTCGACCTCGCCGGTTCCGCCGATTTGATGCCGTCCGAGCTCAGCGGCGGCATGCGCAAGCGCGCCGGGCTGGCCCGCGCCATGGCGCTCGACCCCACGCTACTCTTTTTCGACGAACCCTCGGCCGGGCTCGACCCGATCACCTCCGCCGAACTCGACCGCTTGATCCTCAGTTTGCGCGACCGCCTCGGCACGACCATCGTCATCGTGACTCACGAGCTCGACAGTATTTTCGCGGTGACTGACCGCGTGATTATGCTTGACCGCAACGAAAAAACCATCGTTGCCGACGGCCCCGTCCGGGATTTGAAAAAGGACTCCCCAAACCCCTGGGTTCGCGAGTTCCTGACCCGCGCCGGGTTGAAATGTGCAGAATAACTTATTGGAGATTATGATATATGGCTGATGTGAATAAATTCAGGCTCGGATTGTTTGTCCTGGCCGGTGTGTTGCTGCTGATTGTCTGCATTGCACTCCTGGGCATGCGCGACGCCTTTGTCACCAAGGGCAAGTTGGTATCCTACATGCAGGAATCCGTCCAGGGGCTGAACGTGGGAGCCGCCGTCAAGTACAAGGGCGTGCCAGTCGGCAGCGTCACCGGGCTGGCGCTTCAGGTCGAGGATAAAATGATCCGGGTCGACATGTCGGTGGATCTCCGGGCTTTCGCCAGTCAAAAAAGCCGCAGTCTCGATAATTTGCACAATTTCTACAAATTCATGGAGCGCGAGGTCGGGTCCGGGCTGCGTTCCACCGTTGAATTCGCGGGCATTACCGGTATGCGCTATGTCGAACTGAATTATCATGAGCCCGGTGGAGTTGTGATCAAACCGGAACGGCTCGATCATGGCGTCTTTTTCGTGCCGGCCACCTCCTCCAAGATTACCGATATCCTCAAACTGGTGTCCGGTTCACTGGAGAAACTCAGCAAGGTCGACTTTCAGGGCATTTCCGATAAGATCGGCGACAGCCTCCTCGCCATGAAAAAGCTGCTGGACGACCCCAACCTGCGCGGCAGCATCGAGCGGCTCGAACGCATGAGCACCAACCTCGACAATGCTTCCGGCGAAATCGCCAAAGTCCTGACCCGCGAAAAGATGGATGAACTGGTCAACAACCTCAATTCCACCATCAAGTCGATCGATGAACTCAGCAATGCGTCCAATACCATCATGCACAACTCCAAGATTCCGGAAACGACCGGGGCGCTACGCAATGCATCCGGCTCGATCGCCAGCCTCGAGGAAAGCCTCAAAGTCACGCTGCAAAAGCTGAACAACGCCATCGACACCATCACCGAACTCACCTCGACACTGGACGAGGACCCCAGCTCGGTCATCCGCGGTAAACAGAAAAAGCCAATATTCCCAAATAATTAATACGGAGGAAGAATGAAAAAAAATCTGCTCATTGCCCAGTCCGGCGGGCCCTCGCCGGTAATCAACAGTTCCCTGCGCGGCGTGATCGACGCGGCCAAGGCCTTTCCCGATAAGATCGGCACGGTCTACGCGGGCTGGCACGGCATCGAAGGCGTGCTCAAGGAAGAACTGCTTGATCTCTCCTGCCAGTGCGAAGATGAAATCGCGCTGCTCCGCAACACCCCGGCCGCCGGCGCCATCGGTACCTGCCGCTACAAGGTGAAATCCAATCAAAAGGAAGATTTCGAGCGTATCATCGAAGTCATCAAGGCTCATAACATCGGTTATTTCCTCTACAACGGCGGCAATGACTCCATGGACACGGCCAACAAAGTCGCCAAGCTCGCTCAGGAGCGCGGCCTCGACTGCATCGGCATCGGCGTGCCCAAGACCATCGACAATGACGTGGGCGACGCCGAATTCAAGCTCATCGACCACACCCCCGGCTACGGCTCCGTGGCCCGCTACTGGTCCAACATCGTCCAGAACGCCGAAGAAGAAAACCGCGGTTCCAGCCCGGCCGACCCCGTTCTCGTCCTGCAGGCCATGGGCCGCAAAATCGGCTTCATCCCGGCCGCCGCCCGCCTCGCCGATCCGAAACGCGAAACCCCGCTGCTGATTTTCCTCTACGAAGCCGGTCTGACCATGGAACAGATGGCCGACAAGATCAATGCCACGGTCAAGGAACGCGGCCGCGCGGTTGTCGTCGTCAGCGAAGGCTGCGACGTCGGCGACCTCGGTTTCACCAAGGACAGTTTCGGCCACGCCCAGTTCGGCGCCAGCGAAACCACCGTGCAGCAGGCACTGGTCAATTACCTGAACAAACACGGCATCAATGCCCGCGGCAGCGCCCGTGGCCAGGCCTTTGGCACCGACCAGCGCGCCACGGCGATTTACGCCTCGACCGTTGACCTCGACGAAGCCTACCGCTGCGGCCAGAAGGCCGTGCTGCTGGCTGCCGAGGGCCAGGGCGGCTTCATGTCCACCCTTCTCCGCGAGCCCGGCCTGATTTATCAGGTCCGCTACGACAAAGTGTCGCTGGAACAAGTCGCCAACTCCGAGCGTTTCTTCCCGAAAAACTGGCTCACTGCCGACGGCAGCGACGTGACCGACGAATTCATGAATTACGTCCGTCCGCTGGTTGGCGAAGACTGGCCGAGCGTCCCGGTCATCAATGGCCGTCAGCGCTTCACCCAGTTCAAACCGGTGTTTGCCGACAAGAAGCTCCCGGCTTACGAGCTCGAAGCTTTCCGCAAGAAATAATTGCGCAGATACAAAAAAGGCCGGACCTCAAAAATCCGGCCTTTTCTCTTATTAGTTGATAAGCTCTATTTTATCCGAGGCGGCGGCCGAAAATCTGGCTGATCCGCCAGACCTCCCCGGCCTGTTCGAAATCAATCCGCAAATCCTGGTCGAAATGCGCGACTATGGTATTGCCCTGCCACTCATACGGCGTGCCGTTCCAGATCAGAAATCCCTCCACAAAGAGAATATGGTTGACCTCGAACTGCTGAATGCACCACATGGTGATATCGATGAAGTCCTGCATCTTGACAGAGTTAAATACCTCGTCCGGCACCCCCGAGAACGCCACAAAAACCGCGCCCGCGTCATGCTCTCCACGATAATAACACAAATTATCGCTGAAAATACCGCAGGCGGCAATGGCTAAATGATGGCCATTGACAGTCTCTGTGAGCTCGAATTGCGCCGTGGCAAACGGCTCAAGGCCCCATGCTTCACCGGTTTGCCTGGCGGCGTTCGCGAGCTCCAGAATCTGCTCATCGAATTCATTGATATTCTCCCAACCCCACATCCAGCTGTTGGATACGTTCGCCTCGGAACCGATAAACTGAAGCGGATATTCGTCTTGACCGAAGGAAATCACCCCTCGCTCAAAATCCATGTTCCACTCCCGTTCCCTTACCACCAACTCCGCGACGGCGCTTTGAACCGCCATCATTTCCCCTAAACAGGCGGAAAAAACCTCGTTCCAATTACTCCGGTCTATATCATAATCGCCGTCAAACAGCGACTGATGTTCATTTTTCGAACTGCTTTTCTTTTTGCCGAAAAAACTACCGAAAAGCCCCATCCTGCTCCTCCTCTCCACTTATCCCATTACAACTGCGAGACATTCGTAATATCGTTCCAGTTTTTAAAAACCGTCGTGTAATAAGTAACCTTATCGAAGTCGTATTTCTGCAATTTCTCGGCATGCATATCCATAAACAGAACCGCAACCCCGCCATGGCGGTCAAAGTCATTGGATGGTTCACAATCCTGAGTATAGTTATCATGATCGCTGTCTTCTTTGCTGAAAACCACATTATCGCGCCCGGTTTCCTCAATCAGAATCATGCTGGACGCCCCGGTTTTCGCCCGGTCGATCAGCGTCTGGTGCCATGCGCCGAATTGATTATTGCTGCGCAAAAACACCTCGCGACAGTTCAGCGAATAGGAGAAATTCCGCTCCGTATCTTTGGTGCAGTGAAAAATCTTTTTCTGGGCGTCACAGGCAATCCGCAAACTGTTCGTCCAGCCGTGCAATCCGCCGGCTACTTCTTCTTCCCACTTCGGCGCGTCGGCGGCCAGCGGCAGCCGGTTGTCGGAATCCTGCACATACTGGGCAATGAACAGCCCGATCTGCTTGTTGTTGCTGAGGCAGTTGGAAGCGGCGGCCGAATTACGGGCCTTGTTAAGAGCCGGCAGCATCAGCCCGGCGAGGATGGCGATAATCACGATCACCACGAGCAGTTCGACGAGAGTAAAATCCCTTTTCATTCTTTTCTCCATATTTATTGATTTTACCCCTTGTTGTATATTTATTATAACCCCAACCCCGGAAACTTCAACCACAATCAAAAGTTTTATTACAAAAATATAATATTCACTGGTTTTCGAGAAAAAAATATGGCCGGTACACCATCTTTCCTGAATTCTCCAATTCAGGAGCCAACGGCTCCGGCCAATTCAGCTGCCGCAGGCAGCGTCCAATTCAGGCGGCAACGCCGCCGTCCAATTTAATCGTCTTTCCCGTCGTCCATCGGACAGAGGGAGTTGCGGTAGATTTCGGCTACGGCTTCGCAGCTGCTCTGGGTCGGTGCCAGGCCGATCAAGGCTTCCAGCGACGGCGTATTAAAGGCCAGGTTCACCAGCCCGTCAATATCGCTTTCCTTGAAACCGTCATCCCGGAGCTTTTCCGGTGCGCCCATTTTCTTCAGCCATTTTTCGACCTTGACGGCGAACTTGTGGGCCTCGCCCGGTTCACCCTTGAAATGCGGGATCGCCGGTTCGAAAATATAGGAAAGCACATGACCGGAGACCGGATAGATGTTCTGAACCACCGCCGGCAGCAGCATGGCCAGCCCGAGGCCATGACTCAGTTCCGGTTTCAGCGCGCTCAACGGATGCTCAAGCGCATGGGTGTAATGCAGCAGCGAGTTGTCGAAGGCAACGCCGCCGAGCATGGCCGCATACATCAGGAAATAACGCGCTTCGAGATCCTTCGGATTCTCCATCACGCGCGGCAGGTATTCGTTGACGATATCGATGGTCTGGCGGGCCAAAGTAATGGCCAGCGGGTTCACCACCTTGGAGGTGGAGGCTTCCACCACGTGATTCACGGCGTCGATGCTCACATAACAGGTCTGCTTGAGCGAGAGCCCGGTGGTCAGCGCCGGATCGTCGATCGAATACAGCGGATAAATACAGTCGCAGGCAATGGCCGGTTTGTAGTTGGTTTCCGGAATCGTCACCACGGCGAAGCGGTTCGCTTCCGTGCCGGTGCCATGCGTCAGGTTAATCGCCACGATCGGCAGCGCTTCCTTGGGTTCAAATTTGAAAACATACAGATCGCGGGCGCTGTACTGCGGATTTTTCAGCAAGATCGCGGCACTCTTGCCGGCGTCGATCGGGCTGCCGCCGCCGATGCCGATCACGGCGTCCGCATTGACTTTCTTGCCGAGCGCGACGGCTTCATCCACCTGGTCCGCAGTGGGATTCGGGGTGACTTTGTCGTAGATTTCGTAGCCGATGCCGTGCTTTTTCAGAGCTTCGGAGACATAATCCCAGGCGCCGGTCGATTTATAGGAGCCGCGGCCGGAAACCACCAGGAGGTTTTTCACGCCGCGTTCTTTGAGCTTCTCAACGATGAAATCAATCTTGGCGATGGCCCCTACCCCGAAAAATACGGTATTGCGGACCCTGATTTCACGAACAGCATTGATGTCGATGCATTTTTTCCACATAAGATTCCTCCTCCTTTAATGGGTTTCCAGTAAAGAAAGGTAGCACTGAAATGCGGAAATGTCAAGTTTTTTACATCAGTTTGACGCGAGGCAAATCCTGCACGTCGACCAGGCCCATCACCACATTGTCGGAGTCGACGGCAATGATCGCGTTGATGCGTTTCTCTTCGAGGATTTTCAGTGCTTCGATCGCCAGCGAATCCGCCTGGACCCGCACCGGATTCGGGGTCATGATTTCGCCCACCTGCCGCGCCAGAACTTCCAGCCCGTGCTCGGCATGACGGCGGAAATCCCCGTCGGTGAAAATTCCGAGCAGGCGGTTGCAGTCATCGACGATGATCGCCGCGCCGCTGCGGGACGCCGTGATTTTCAGCAGCGTATCTTTGACGGTATCTTCGGGACGGACCAGCGCCAGGCGCTCGCCGCTGCGCATAATGTCGCGGATGCGGGTCGTGACGGCCCGGCCGATCGCGCCGCCCGGATGCAGCATGCCGTAGTTTTCCTTGGTGAAACCGCGGGTTTCCAAGAGGACCATCGCCAATGCGTCGCCCAGCGCCAGCAGCGCGGTGGTCGTCGTGGTCGGGGCCAGGTTAAAGGGACACGCCTCCTGCGGCACCGCCATATTCACAGTCATGTTGCTGAACTCAGCCAGCCGCGAAGAACTGTTGCCGGTAATCGCGACAATCTCGATGCCGAGGCGCTTGGCCGGATTCAAAATCACCAGCAGTTCCTCGGTCTCGCCGCTGTAGCTTAATGCGATCAGCAGGTCGTCTTTCTGCAGCATGCCGAGGTCGCCGTGCAGCGCCTCCACCGGATGCATGAATACCGCCGGCGAGCCGATGCTCGACATGGTGGCGGCGATTTTCTTGCCGATATAACCGCTTTTGCCGATGCCGGTGAAAACGATTTTGCCGCCCTTGTCCAATGTCGCTTCGCAGCGCTTGACCAGTTCGATAAACTCACCGTTCAGATTGTCGCGCAGGGCTTGCAGCCCGGCGATTTCCACATCAAACACTTCTCTGGCGCGCTCAATAATCCGGTCCATACGCACCTCACAAACGGCAGGAGCGCAGATCGGTCACAATAATGCCCCGCGCGCCCAGCTCATAAAGTTCATCCATAATGCGGTTGCTCTCCGACCGCTTAACCATGGCCTTGACGGCCACCCAGTCGGGATTGCTCAGCGGCGCAATGGTCGGCGCCTCGATCCCGGGAGTGACCTTGCAGGCCTTCTCCAGCTTTTCGCGCGGGATGTCATATTCGACCATGGCCCAGGTGCGGGCCACCAGAATGCCTTTTAAGCGGCGGATCAGGGTCTGCACCGCGGGGCTGGCGGCCACTTCTTTATTACGGGCGATCAGAATCGCTTCGGAGTTCATCAGCGGCTCGCCGACGACCTTCAAACCGGCTTCCTTCAATGTGCCGCCGGATTCGACCACGTCGGCGATGACGTCGGCCACGCCGAGGCTGATCGAAATTTCCACCGCACCGTCCAGACGGACGATCGAGGCTTCCATACCCCGTGTTTCCAGGTCACTCAGAACGACGTTCGGATATGACGTGGCAATCCGCAAGCCGTCGAATTTATCCGGCGTCAGGTCGGACGCATTCGGCACCGCGTAGCGGAACGATGATTTGCCGAAGTTCAGCGCCAGCACCTCGTCGACCACTGCCCGGCTGTCCAGCACCAGGTCGCGCCCGGTGATGCCGAGCTCGATGATCCCGTTGCCCACATAAACCGCGATATCGCGCGGACGCAGAAACACAAATTCGATCTGGTTTTCCCGGTCGGTCACCATCAGTTCCCGGCCGTAACGCGAGCATTTATAACCGGCTTCCTTGAGCAGATCCACGGCGGATTCGGACAGCGCCCCCTTGTTGGGGATGGCGATCCTGAGCATATTATTATTCATTTTGATTCCTTCTTATAAATAGCGGTAAACGTCTTCAAGTTCGAGGTCATTGGCAATCATCATGACCTGAAGGTGATACAGCAGCTGCGAAATTTCCTCTGCGGTCTTTTCCTTGCCTTCGTACTCGGCGGCCATCCAGACTTCGCCGGCTTCCTCGATAATTTTCTTGCCGATGAAATGCTTGCCTTTGGCCAGTTCTTTGACGGTACCGGATTCCGGGTCGCCGCGCTCGATCTTGGCTTTCAATTCGACAAAAAGTTCTTCAAATCGTTTCATGTGTTTCAACCTTTCCGTTATCGGAACAATATAGCTCAAAAGAGCGGACTTTTCAACCGCATTAACGCCGACCGAAGCGTTTTTCCAGTTCGGCGATCGAAATATTAATGATCGTGGGGCGCCCGTGGGGACAGGAGAACGGCAGTTCACAGCAGGCCATTTGAGCGATCAGCCCCTTGGCCTCGTCCAGCGTCAGGTAATCGTGGGCCTTGACCGCGGCCTTGCAGGCGGAGCGCGCAATCACGTCGATCTCGTTGCGCCCGGTCAGCGAATCGTCCATCAGTTCCGACAGCATGTCGCGGATGATGCCGCCGATATTTTCCTGCCGGATATCCGGGGGCACCGAACTGATCATCACGGTGTTGCTGCTGAGCTGGGCAATGTCGAAACCGAGCTTCTCGAAAATGCCACTGTTCTTGTCGATGTACGCAGCCTCGGCGCGCGACAACTCCAGCGTGATGGGCAGCAACAGTTTCTGGGCCACGCCCCCCTGCTCCGCCGCCTTCAGAAAACGTTCAAAAAGTACCCGTTCGTGCGCGGCATGCTGATCGATGACCAGCAGCCCGCTCTCGGAAGTGGCCAGCAGATACGAGCGGTCCAGGAAGCCGAGGAGATTGATTTTGCCGCTGCCCGGCAGGAACGGATCCTTGACCGGTTCCTTCGGCCCCTCGCTGACGATCACCTGCGGCTGCTCCGGTTCCCAGGTTTTCTGGACCATGGGTTTCGGCACGGAATATTCATAATCCTGCGGCTCGGGCCGGGCGAAATCCATGACCGGCTGTTCATGCTCGGAAATTTCATAGGAGATCTCGGTCGATTCCAGCAGTGAGCGCAACGAAATCGCGGGATCGATGTTCACGGTCGGGGCCGGCGACTGCCGCAAAGCATTGCGAATGGCCTCGGCGATCAGCCCGGCGAGTTTATATTCCTGACGGAAACGCACCTCGCGCTTGGCCGGGTGCACATTCACATCCACCTCATACGGATCGACGGTCAAAAACACGATCACCGGCGGGAAACGCCCCACTTCGACCATGCCGCCGTACCCCTCGCGGATCCCTCGGTACAGCCCGGCGGCCTCCACCGCGCGGCCGTTGACGAACGTGCGCTGCTCGCGGCGCGAATTGCGGGTGAAACCGTGCATGGCCACATATCCCTCGACCTTCACGTCTTCCCGGACGAAATTCACCGGCAGTAGCGAGTTCCAGAAAGCCTTGCCGAAAAACGCGGTAATCCGCGAATCCAGTGTCGGAGCGCCGGGCGAATTAAAAACCCGGTTCCCATCCATGGTCAGCTCAAAGGCGATTTCCGGGTACGGCAGCGCCAGTTGATACATCATCTCCTGAATCTGGCGCTCCTCGGTAGCGATCGACCGCATGAATTTCTTGCGGGCCGGAGTGTTGAAAAAAAGATCGCGCACCTGAATTTCCGTTCCCGGGGCGCAACCCGCCGGCTTGGAATGAATGGCCTTGCCGCCGTTCACCACCACCTCGGTCCCCTCCCCGGCATCGTGCAGCCGGGTCCGCAGCGTGAAACGCGCCACCGAAGCGATGCTCGGCAGCGCCTCTCCCCGAAACCCGAGGGTCATGATATGGTCGATATCACCTTCGTTGTGAATCTTGCCGGTGGCGTGGGGTTCCAGACACATCAGGGCATCGTCGGCATCCATGCCGGAGCCATTGTCGGTGACCACGATCGATTTCTGCCCGGCCTTCTCGATCGTCACAGAAATCCGGGTCGCCCCGGCGTCGATGGAATTTTCCACCAGTTCCTTGACTACCGAGGCGGGACGCTCAATCACCTCGCCCGCGGCGATCCGGTTGCTCAGCTGTTCCGACAATACTTTAATTTTGCTCATTTCATTCGTCCTTCTTTTCCTGCAGCGTCCGGACAATCTTGTGAAATGCCGGGTCCTCGCGGACATCGTCAAATATCGACTGCTGCAATGCATCCAGCAACCGGGGCCCCATGCGGTTGCCGGCCATCTGGAGGTAGTTCAGCGCCCGCTCTTTCTGACCGTCCATGATGCAGATTCCGGCCATGCTCAGGAGAATCTCTCCGGAGCGCGGATCGAGCCGCAGCGCTTCCTGCAGACTATCTACCGCCTGTTTATATTTGCCCAGCTGCGCCTGCGTGTAACCGAGGTTGGCAAACACGATCGGGTCCGTGGCGTAAAACACCGCCTGGCGCTGGTAAACCAGCTCGGCATCCTTGAAGCGATCCGTCAGAAACAGCGATTTGCCCAGCACCGACAGCGCCGTATAATTCTGCGGGTCAAAGATCAGCAGCGTCCGGGAATTGTTGATGGCCGTCTCAAAATCATCATCGACCAGCGCCGCGGTGGCGTCGATCGCCAGATGGTCCAGCGACAGCCGCTCCGCCGGAGTCGGCCGTTTTTTCGAATTCGGGGCGGCCACCGTAGTCAACAGCGAGCTGCCGGCATCCATGCTGAAATGGCCGACATCACGCTCCGGAGCCTCTCCGCTGCGCGTGGTTTCCAGGCGGATCGTCTGAGTATTGGTCAGCACCACCGTCAACAACACGATCGTGCTCAGAAATAAAATCAGCGGAATCAGGGATTTCATGCGTCCCCCTCCGGATTATTCAGGTAACAACGGCTGAAATGCTGTGGAGCGACCTCCGTTTCCGGCGACATACAGCAGCGGCAGCGCTCACGGAAGGCTTCCGAACGCCGCGCCGCTTCGTCGCAACGCCCCGAGAAGCGGCACCCCGCCGGGAAATCGGCCGGCAACGGCACCACCCCTTGAATCGTGGTCAAGCGCCCGGACTCATGATTCAGCCTCGGCACCGCCGCCAGCAAAGCACGGGTGTACGGATGGTTCGGATGATGGATCAATTCGTCGGTGGGCGCGGTTTCGACGATATTTCCTGCGTACATCACCGCCACCCGGTCGGCCATTTCCGCCACGATCCCGAGGTTGTGCGTAACGAGGATAATCGCCATATCGCGTTCATCGCGAAGCTTTTTCAGAAGTTCAAGAATCTGCGCCTGAATCGTCACATCCAGCGCCGTCGTCGGTTCGTCCGCCACCAGCAGCGCCGGATTGCCGGCGAGCGCCATGGCGATCATCACGCGCTGCTGCATACCGCCGCTCAATTCGTGCGGGAAACTGCGCAGCCGCGTTTCCGGCGCGGGAATGCCGACCTGTTTCAACAGCGCCACGGCCTCCGCCCCGTAATCCGCTACATCGCTGCGATGCAGCTCAAGCGCTTCGATGATCTGGTCGCCGATCCGGAAAACCGGATTCAATGACGCCGAGGGCTCCTGAAAGATATAGGCGATCCCGCCGCCGCGGATTTTCCGCAGCTCCCGGTTCGACATGCTCAGCGTGTCGCCCTCGATGCCGCCGTGGCGGAAAGTCACTTTGCCCGAGGCATAGCGCGCCGCGGGCGGCAGCAGCCGTGCCAGCGAAAGACAGCTCACGCTTTTGCCGCAGCCGCTCTCGCCGACCAGTGCCAGGATTTCGCCTTTGTCCACCCGGAACGAAACATTGCTCACCACCGGCAGCCACTGCCCGTCCGAACAGAATTCCAGCGAAAGGTTTTCAACCTCCAGTAACGACATCATTTTCCTTGTTTTTATTCAGTCAAATATACAGTGATTCTATCAATTTTCAATATTTTTTTGCATCTTCCGGTACGGACTCTGTCCGAAAAGCGGCAAATGCTCTTTCAGGAAAAACATGCCGCCGCTCCGCAGCCGCCCGCCGTTCTGCAGCACATCCAGCATGGCCCGCCGCATGGAATTGTCGCGCGGGTACTCCATGTAATCCCCTTTTTCGCGCCCGAAGATGAAATAGACCCCGTCGTGACCGCTCGACGGCCGCGGAAAGAGGTACAGTTCGCGCATCAGTTTGGCCAGATTCGACTCCGGCAGCACCTGCTCGTAATACGGATAAAAAATCCACGACGCACAGAAAATCGCTTGGAAATCCATCTGCGGGAAGTATTTGCCGAAAAATTCGAATGCCAGACGGAACGACTCTCCGCAAAGTTCCGGCGTCATCTTGCCGCCCTCGGGAATATGCACGCCCAGCACGTCCGAATCCGCCCGGACCACCACTTCCCAATCGCTCTCGGGCAGCTCGATGATCCGGTTTTCCGCCACACCGTCCGGGTTGTACGGAATCGCCATCACGGTTCCCCCCGCCCGGACAAACGAACCGCAGAACGCAGCCTGTTTGTCATCGGGAAACAACACATATCCGTCTTTGTCGAAAAGATTTTCGAGCGGGCCCGGCACCGCCTGTATCCGGCCGTCGCGGCGATGGCGGAAGACAATCGCATTGTAGTGATGCGCCTTGGCCAGCATGTACTCGAAGCGCCCCACCCGGAACACCGTGCCGTCAATATAATGCCGCAGCCAATGCAGCTGGGTGCGATTCAGCCCCGGCTTGCCGTAGCCGCTCATATAGGTGTCGTAATACCCGCGAATCCGCGTACAGCAGCACAGATATTCCTCCGGGATGCCGAGTTCGCCGAGCTTCGCCCGGACAAAAGGCGGCACCGAACAGGCAATCAGCAAATAGAACAATCCGCCCTTCCCCGCAAAAAGTTCCTCGAAATCACTCCATTCCCGGAAATTGATCTGATCGTAAACCACCAGACAGCGGTGAGCGTGCCAGGCCAGCTGGACGAGCTGCGGATCGGCATTGATACGCGCATTCATCTCTTCCAGCAAGCCGAGCGCCTCCGGCACCAGGCCGGTGTGCCGGAAATTCTCGCGCAGAGTTTCAGGTTTGAGGAACTCCGGGCCGGACGCCGGTATTTCGCTCTGCGAGCGCCACCAGTTCCGGCCCATGGCCAGAGCACAGGCTTCATCCACCCGGTAAACGCGGCAGAATTCGGATATGTTCATAAATATCTACCTTTAAACAATTACTGTTTCTGGTACCACTTCCCGGTTTTGTCCTGCAGCCAATGGCCCTTTTTGCTGATTTCGGCAATCTTCGCGGCGCGCTGCTGTCCGACCTGGTCGACGGAGGCTTTGGTGCTCTTGGCAATTTCGTTGTAAACGGTTTTGCGGTCGGCGTTTTCTTCCTTGGTGATCTTGTCGGCCTCGGCGTCATTGGCTCTCGTTACCAGATAGCCCTTGTTGTCTTCGCCCACCGCGCCTTTGTCCTTGTAATCGTTGATCTTGGTCAGGCGCTGCTTCATGCGCTCCTTGATCTGCTCATTGGAATCCGCAGCAAAAACCGTAGCGCTGAAACTCAAAATCAGACACAGTACCAGTAAAATTTTCTTCAACATTTTCTTTTCTCCTGCTGTTTATTATTGTTGTTGATTATCCAGATCGCCGAAAAAGTCGTCCAGCTGCTTTTCCACCCTGACATTGATGTCAATGGTCAAATGCACCGGCTTCACTTCGATGGGGGCGATTTCCACTTTGCTCTCCGTTTTAATGCATCCGGCCAGCGCCGCAGCGGCGACAAGCCCCAGTACCAACAATCCTTTTTTCATTTTTTACCTCCGGCAAGTTTTTGTATTTGAGAATTGAACTGCAATAATTGATTCAACGGCACGCTGGTATTCAGGTCCAGCTTAATGCCCTGAAAAGTCGCCTGCGCGCCCTCCACCCGGACCAGTCCGCCGCTTTTCGCGTCATAGGTGAACGGCAGTTTATCGACCGGACGGCCGTTGAACTGCGAGGCCAGGATCAACTTGTCCCCCTCGCTTCTCAGATCGACCTTGAACCAGTCGTAATTGAAATTTTTCAGCGCCTCGGACGCCAGGTCCAGCTGATTGTACTGCGCGCTCCCCTGCGGTATGGAGTCCAGCATATTGTCCAGATTCTTGAATCGGATATTTTTGGTCTCGCCGGGCGCCGAATAGAGGAATCCGGGGCGAAGCTGGATACCGGCACTCCCCACCGTCATCGGCAAACGCCCGTAAATCGTGCCGTCGCCCTCGGCCGTGGCCAGCCCGGTCTGTCCGATGACCCGGGAAATGTTCAAGCCGTCGAAATAGATCGTGGCATTGACATTGCGGTCGCCCGGCGCCAGGCGCAGCGAATAGGTGAACACACTGCCGCCGCACCAATCAACACTAAAGCTTTCCAGCAGAAACACCATATTGCGCTCCAGCGAAAACCCGGCTTCGATGTTATTAAACACAAAGTTTTTGAACTTCAATTCCTTACAATTCAGCCGCTGCAGCGCCTCGGTTTTCAGCGTCGGCAAATCCGGAAGCCCGACCTTGAAATCCAGCCCGGACGCCGTCAACTTCATCTCATCGTTGACCAGCCGCCCGTCCGCCAGATAAACCGTACAAGCCCCCGTCTGCTTCTTCGCCGTCCAGCGGTAATTCGCCTCAATCCCCAGATCGCCGCCGAGCTTCATATTCTTCAAGGCCGGGGCCAGGCTATCCAACTCCATCAGCGCGGTCTTATCTTTGGCGGCCACGTTCAACTGAACATCCACCGCCAGCTCGGGGCTCAGCGAAACCGTGCAGACATTCCGGCAATCGAGCGGCAGCATGCTCTGCAGAATCTGACCGTCCAATACCAGCTGATCTTCCGTGCGTTTAACCCCGTATTTGATTTGGTCAATCTTATAATTCTTGAATTCCGCTCCGGCGAGATTGATGCTGCTCGCCTCCGCGGCATCTACCGGCAACACGATATCCAGCGCCCCGGTATGCGCCTCAAGCTCCGGCGCGGCAATGCCGCCGGTGTGCAATTTGACACTGCCGATAAGCTTGCCGTCTTTCAGTCCGACATCGCCATTCAACAACGGGGCCGCAATCTTGATCGACTTCCCCGCCGTTTTCAAGCTCAAATCCGGCGTCACCGCCACCTGGTTCCGGGAGCTGATCCCCCCTTTATCGATGGTACCGCTGCTGCTCACCGCGATTTTTTCGAATGTCATATTCACCAGATTTTCCCATCCGGATTCAGTTACCGCCAGTTGATAATTCCATGCTCCTGCCTGCTCTTTCAAGTTCCATTTGAAGTCGAAATCGTGGTTTAACGGCAAATCGCGAGTGATCCATAATTGCTTTTTCAAGCTGCTGCCGATCTTGCCGTTAAGGGTCAATTCATCCCCGTTCCGGACGATCTGCCCGCCGCTCTCGGTGAGCTCAAACATCAGCGGGCGCGCCAACCGGATTCCGTTCATGCTCCAGTCAAAATGATCCTTGTCCGCCTGAGTCAGCGAAATGACAAAGAATTTACCATCGGGAACGCTGACCGCGAACTGAGGCGAACCGACGCTCAGGCGGTCGAATGATAACTCGGCCTTCAAGTCGCGCAGTTCATTGGTATTACGAATCTGCCCTGTCACCTTCCCCAGAAACGAAGCATTGCCGAATAGTCTTTTCTGTCTCATTTCCGGCATGAAATTCGTGTAATTGGCCAGCCGTAACGATGATTTGAGATTGAACTCAAACTGGCCGCTGTCACGATTGAATGTGCCGTTCATATTGAATTTATCCCCGGAAAACTGGATCGCCCCCCGGGCCCGCCACGGCTTATCCGCCTCCTCCGGCATATTCAGACTCAGCGACACCGGAATCGTATACAGCGCCTCGTTGTACCGGATCCGGAATTCGCAATCCTTCAGGATCAACCGCTGCAGATGCACCAGGCCTTCCGTCTTTTCATTTTTATCGCTTTTCGCCGGCTCGGCGGTACTTTTATTCTTGACGAGATCCGGGTAAATCCCCGGAATCGACCACTCGCCATTTTCCTGCACGGCATTGACCCGCAGCCCCGTAATCAGCAAGCTTTTGATCTTGATCTGCTTCTGAAACGGATAGAACGGCAGCGAATAGTTGACCCGGATCGAGTCAACTGAGATCGAACGTTTCCCCTCGATTCGGATTTTGGCATTGCGCAATTCCGCCTGAGTCAGCCCCAGCGAAGTGACATTGGCCTCGAGCCCGGCGATACCGGCGGACTCCGCCAGCGCCGGCAGCAGTTTACCGCTCAGCCACACCGGCAGACTCTGCAGCAGCAGAACCACCGCCACCGTTACTACCACAATGGCAATCCGGGTCAGACAGCCGCGGTTTATCCGTTTTTTCTTTTCTTCACTCATTTTTCACCGGTTTTATGTAAAAAAATATTCGCCAGATCGCAAACCAGAATATCAGAAATGCCAGGCAGATGAAAAACACCGGCCAGCCCCCCTTTTGAATCACCAGCGGCACCGCCAGCGAGGTCCAGATGCCCCCGCCCATGAACGGCTCATGAAACAATTGTTTGTAACCGAAAGCCGAGGCCGCGCAGGTTTTGTTGTCCGGGTCCACCGTACGCAGCAGCAGCAGTCCGGTCGCCGTCACCCCCATCGACTGCCCGAACTCGGCAATCGACCGCTCGAACCACGCTTCCTTGAAAATCCGTTTCCCCAGAAACAGCACCGTAAATACGTTCCAGGCAACGCCGAAAAGAATCAGGATCAACAGCGGCAGCCAGTAGTTCAAGACAAATTTGATTTGGATCGTCGCCACCGCCGACACCACCAGAAAGTCCAGCGACGCCCCGGACAAACGCTGCATCTGCCCCGCGTCCACCAGCGCACGCGTCCTGGTTTTATTCAGCATGAACTGCAGAATCAGCCCGCCGATCATACAGAGCGGGAACAGCGGAAAACTGGTCAGGATATGCGTATTCTGAATGGATTCCGGAACCACTCCGTTCAGCAGCATCAACCCCGCCTTCATTTCGTACCCGATCAACACCGCAATCCCGATGATCGCGATATGCAGCGCCAGCGAATCCACCGAATCGGAATGCACGGTCTGCTTGCCGGCCGGCGGCTGCCGCCGGAGCCGGTAGATCCCGCGCTGTTCAAGTTTGCTCATATCGTTGAAAGTACGGATGTTATCGACCTCGCCGCGCCGTGCGGCCACATTGATCAGGATCATCCCGATGATAATCCCGAAAATCATCCCGGTCGTCGCCATGGTGTAGCCCAGGTCGACCCCTTCCGGCCACCCCAGATCTTTGAACATTTTGGTCAATCCGCCGACCGTACCGTGTCCGCCTTCGAACCCGATTTCGATCAGGTTCCCGAACACACTCGGCACACCGAACACCGGCCCCAGGAAAAGCAGCACCACGATCAGCCCCACCACATATTGCCCCCAGGCAGTAATCTGCCCGAAACAGACCTGCGGCATGGTGATTTTCCACATTCCAGCCTTACTGGAATGTTTCACGCCGAGGAACAGCGAAGCAAACACAATATTGATCAGAAATCCGGGCAGGTTGTTCCACGCCGCGAACCATTCCGGGGAAATCCAACTGCCGCAGACATTGATAATCACCAATCCCAGCGCCCCGCCGATCACCGAGGCCGGCAAGTACAACCGTTGAAACAGCGGCACGTAGGTGCGGATCAGCTTCCCCATCAGTAGCAGCACGCACAGTCCGCAAAATGACATTACCGCAATCATTATTTCTCCAGACTCCTGAGCCACTTGATCTCTTCCGGCCACAGTTCCGGCTCGATCGTCTCCAGAATCAGCGGGATACCGTCGAAACGCTTATCCTTCATGATATACCGGAAAACCGCCTCGCCGAGGTTTCCCTTGCCGAGCGAATTGTGGCGGTCCACGTGACTGTCAAAATCGGATTTGGCATCGTTCAGGTGCATCCCTTTGAGCCACTTGAAACCGACGATCCGGTCGAATTCAGCGAAAGTCGCCTCGCATTCTTCCTCGGTCCGCAGGTCATAACCGCCCGCAAACGTATGGCAGGTATCCAGGCACACCGCCACCCGTTTCTGATCCTTGACCTGCTCGATGATCTTCGCCAGATGCTCAAATTTAAATCCCACGTTCGAGCCCTGCCCCGCCGTGTTTTCGATGACGGTGATCACTTCCGGCACTTCCTGATGCGCGATATTCAGCGACTCCGCGATCCGCGCCAGACATTCGTCCTCGCTGATCTGGTTCAAATGCGCGCCCGGATGAAAGTTCAGGTAAATCAACCCTAACTGATGACAACGCTTTACCTCGTCATTGAACGCCTTGCGGGACTTCTCCAGTCCTTCTTCGGTCGGCTGCCCGAGGTTGATCAAATAACTGTCATGCGGCAGAATCGCCTCCGCCGGGAAATTCAACTTCTTACAGTTTTCCTTGAATGCCGCGATATTCGCCTCGCCCAGCGGCGTAGCATGCCACTGCTGCTGATTTTTCGTAAACAACGCGAATGCATTCGCCCCGATTTTATGCGCGTTCAACGGCGCGTTCTCCACCCCGCCGCTGCTGCTGACATGTGCTCCGATGTACTTCATTTGGCTTCTCCTCCTATGTAAACTTCGCAATTTTCCACGACTTCGTTGAGCATGGCGTCGTAGTCGCCGAGCTGCTCTTCCTCGAACAGCGCTTTGTCCAGCGGCACCGAGGTGGCGGGCTGGTCCGGCGCGAACACCGTGCAGCTGTCCGGCACCTGCCAGCTGGAAAGCTCAAACGTGCCGATCCGCCGCGCGATGTCGATGGCTTCGCTCTTGTCCATGCCGATCAGCGGACGCAGCACCAGCGCGCTGACGGCGCTGTTGGTCGTGCCCAGGTTCACAATCGTCTGGCTGGCCACCTGCCCCACCGATTCGCCGGTCACAAGCGCCTTCGCCCCGCAGCGGTTCATCAGCTTCTCGGCGATCCGGAACATCATCCGCCGGTACAACACGGTGCGGTAGCGCGCGTTGCAATTGTCGCGAATCGCCTTCTGGATCTCCGCCAGGTTACAGAGAAAAAGCTTGCCCGGGCGCTGCCACTGGTTCAGCGAATCGGCCATCTTCCGGACCTTTTCGCAAGTCTCGGGCGGCGTGTAGGGATCGCTGTGAAACGTCACATAATGCACCCGACAGCCGCGCTTCATCAGCATATTGCAGGCCACCGGCGAGTCAATGCCGCCGGAGAGCAGCGCCAGCACCGGCGGATTGCTCCCCACCGGCAGCCCGCCCGGCCCCTTGGCCTGTTCGAAATAGACAAACGAAAATTCGTCGCGCACCTCGCAATAAACCGTGATTTCCGGTTCCGTCAGGTTCACGTACAGCCCGTCGTTGCGGTTGAAATGGCTATCGATGATCTCGGCGATATCGATCTCGATATCCTTGGAGGTCATCGGAAAATGCTTGTCGCTGCGGCGGGCGCGCACGGCAAACGCCACCTTGTCGTGTTTCGCAAATGCCGCCTCGAAAAATCCGCCCGCGTAATGCTTGACCGTGTCGCGCAGGAACTCGATGTTGCTCGGCCCCATAATCACCGGCGAAAACGACTCGATTCCGAACGCATAGCCGAGCTGTTTTTTGATGGCGGAGAGCTCATCGCCCGTGAACACCTGTTTATCCTTGCGCGAGACCCAGATGCGGCCGCGGACCTTGGCGATTTTCAGGTCCGCCACACCGCGCAGCAGATAGCGCAGGTTTTCGACCAGCTGGTTTTCGAACATATTGCGGTTGTTGCCTTTGGTGGCAATTTCATGGTAACGGCAGATTACGGCATTGTACATAATTATTTCCTGTATTGGAATCCGAGACCGAGCACGGCGTCGCGCAGCTTGTCGCCGAGCGTACCGTGCACCACGTAAACCGGGAATTCGCGGCGCAGCGGGTAGTCCCCGCGCTGTTTCTCAAACGTTTCCACGGACTTCCGCAGCCCGTCGCTGTCCCGGGTGATATCATAAGACACATTGACTATTTTCAGCAAATCCCGTTCAAAATCGCCGGTATCCTCTGCCTTGATGTTCGGCTCGGGCGGCATCGGCACATTGTTCGGGTACCAGTCGACCAGCGGCAGATCGAAGAACTTCGCCAGCGCGTTGACGCTCATCGCCGTGCCGTTGGCCTTGCCATCGGTCGAATACCCCGCGATATGCGGCGTGCCGTAGTCGACCAGCGCCAGCAGTTCGAGGTCGATATCCGGTTCCTCTTCCCACACGTCGAGCACCGAACCGGCCAGCTTGCCGGATTTCAATACCGTTTTCAAGGCATTGCCGTCGCAAACCTCGCCGCGCGAGGAGTTGATATAAAACGCGCCGGATTTCATCCGGTCGAAAAACGATTTACCCGCCATGTGAAATGTCGGATACTTCCCACTCTTTTCCAGCGGCACGTGAGTGGTCACCACATCGGCTTGCGCCAGAATCTCATCGAGCCCCACGAACCCGGCTTTGCCCTCGCACTCGGCCCGCGGCGGGTCGTTCAGCAATACCTTCATGCCGAGCGCCTGTCCGACTTTGGCGACCTTGCTGCCGACGTTGCCCACGCCGATCACGCCGAGCGTCTTGCCCTCCAGCTTGAAACCGTGCTTCACCGCCAGATTCAGCAGCGCCGAGGTGATGTATTGCGCCACTGAGCTCGAATTGCAGCCGGGCGCATTGGTCCAGCAGATGTTGTGCGAATCCA
Source organism: Victivallis vadensis (assembly GCA_040391785.1). Classification (GTDB taxonomy): domain Bacteria; phylum Verrucomicrobiota; class Lentisphaeria; order Victivallales; family Victivallaceae; genus UBA5239. The sequence continues at coordinate 42,176 of JBEBXH010000027.1, read as the reverse complement.
GATAATCCGTGTCGAAGTGGTCATAGCCGATGGTGGCCGTGGCGGCAAATTTAACCGCCGAGCCCGTCAGCAAAGCGGCGTTGCACTTGGTCCGGGTACGGGTAATCAGCGCGTCGGCGTCGGCCACGCTGTGGGCATTGATGGCGGCGCCGGGCTGGTAAAGCACCTCCGCCATGGGTTCGAACACGCCTTTGCTGAAAGGTATTTTATCGTCGATGACAATTTTCATATTCACACCATCCGTTTCAGGGCGTCTTTGCCGGACATGCCGGGGGTAACGCCGAGTTCAGCGGCCTTCGGGCTCACACCCAGCACTTCCGCGTCCAGCATCGTGTCGATATTTTTGGCGGAGACCACCGCCACCGCGTCGCCAAGGCGCTCCGCGATCTCGAGATTGAAATACCGGCAACCCAGAAATCCCTTGCTGCCTTTGATCATCAATACGGCACTGTTGGTGGTCGGAATCGTGTATGTTTCAAAACTCAAACCATCAAAAGATATCTTCTCCATAAGAGGCTCCTTTTAAAATGGAAAATGGAAAATGGAAAGTGGAAAATGAAAGAAACTCTTCTTCAGAAAGTTCGTTCTTTGCGATTCCCAATAATTTTCAATTTTCAATTTTCAACTTTCAATTCTATAATGAGGTAATATAGAGCCATCAGGAGAAAATATCAATTATTTTACCGGGATTGAGAATATTATTTGGGTCCAGAGCCTTCTTGATCGCCCGCAAAACATCCAGATATTCCTCCGAAACCACATATTTCATGTAGTCCTTGCGCTTGCAGCCGATGCCGTGTTCGCCGGAAATCCGGCCGCCGACGGTGGCAATGTCGGTATAAACATTCTTCAGGATTTCCGGCAGGATCTGCTGCCATTTTTCATTGCTCCAGTCGGGCGGGCAGATGATCCGGGCGTGAATGTTGCCGTCCCCGGCGTGGCCGTAGCACGGGATGATCACGCCGTAACTTTCCGCGATGCCGTAGAGCTTTTTCAGCACGAACGGAATCGAGGCGGGCGGCACCACCAGATCCTCGCCGCTCTGACGGGTCGAGTAAATATTGTAGGCGTCCGGGATATTTTTGCGGATTTTCCAGATGCGCTCGGAGGTCAGCGGATTGTCCGCCACATACACCTCGCTCGCGCCGTTCTCCTGACAATACAGCCCGACCGTCTCGTAATCCCGTTCGACCGCCGCCCGGTCGACGCCGTCCACGGTAATCAGCAGCATGGCGCCGCATTTGTCGTACGGCAGCGACTCGTTCAAGTACTTGCACGAGGTCCGCACCGAGGCGCTGTCCATGAATTCGATCGAGGTCGGTGTAATCCCGGTGTTGGTGATGATCTCCGGCACCAGCGCAATCGCCCGCTCGGGCGAGTCGAACAAGCACAGCAGATCGGTCTGGTAAGCCGGCAGCGGCAGCAGCTTCAAAATGATCTTCGTCACCACGCCCAGCGTCCCCTCGGAACCGACCATCAATTGCACCATGTTGAACCCGGTCACATCCTTCAGGAGCTTACCGCCGTATTCGACGATCTTACCAGTCGGCGTGACCACTTCCAATCCAAGCACATAACGCGCCGTAACGCCGTACTTGACTGCCTTGCCGCCGCCCGCGTTTTCAGCGATATTGCCGCCGATGAAACACGTTTCGAGGCTCATCGGATACCCCGCGTAAAACAGCTTGTATTCGCGCAGAAATTCATTGATATCATTGGCGATCACACCCGGCTCGACCACGATCATCATATTCGGCCGGTCGAGCTCCAGAATCCGGTTCATGCGATCGGTGGCGAGCACGATACCGCCGTACACCGGCACCGCGCCGCCGGAGAGCCCGGAGCCCGCCCCGCGCGGCGTCACCGGAATGCGTTCTCGGTTCGCCAGCTGCATGATCGCGGCAATCTGCGCCGCGTCCGTTGGACGAACCACCGCCTCGGGCATAACGCCGTATTTCTTGCCGGGCGACTCGTCGCGCGAATAACCTTCCATGGCTTCCGGATCGTTGTAAATCACGTATTCCGGGCCGCAGATGCCGTGCAGTTCCGCCACGATTTCCGGGGTTACTTTGCCGTATTCAGCCATGCCGCCTCTCCCTGTTTCAACTGCCGCGTCAGCTCCGGCACGATTTCAAAAAGATCGCCGACCAATCCGAAATCCGCCACTTTGAAAATCTGCGCTTCGGGGTCCTTGTTCACCGCCATGATCTTGCCGGCGTTCTGCATGCCGGCAAGATGCTGAATCGCGCCCGAGACGCCAATCCCCAGATAAAACTTCGGGTTAATCGTTTTGCCGCTCAACCCAATCTGGTGCTGATAATCCAGCCAACCGCGGTCGACCACCTCGCGGGTGGCTCCCACCGCCGCGCCCAACACTTTGGCGAGCTCAAACACCATCGGCAGGTTTTCCGGCTTCTTGATGCCGCGCCCGACCACGACCACACGCTCGGCATCATTTAAATTCAATTCATCGGTAAACGCCTCAAAATCCAGTACTTCCATCCGGCTCTCCGGCAGTCCTTCGATGGCGATCCGGTCGATCTCGCCGTTGCGCCCGGCCTCCGGCTGCGCGGGGGTGGTCGAATGCGGACGAATCGTCGCCATTTGCGGACGGTATGCGGGGCACTTGATCGTGGCCATAATGTTGCCGCCAATGGCCGGGCGCGTCTGCAGCAACAATCCAGTCTCCGGCTCAATGGCAAGCTCGGTGCAATCGGCGGTCAGCCCGGTGTGCAGCTTCATCGCCGCGTAAGGCATCAGCGTGCGCCCGTAGGCGGTGGCTCCGGCGAGCAGTATTTCCGGATGATTTGCTTTGACAAAATCCTGAAGGCAATAAACGTGCGGCTCGATCAGGAAATGCGCCATCTGCGGGCTCTCGTAGGCGACCACACGCGAGACGCCACAGGCGATCAGGCGCATCAACTCGTCGTCACCGAGCGGCGGCCCGATCAGCAAAACGCCGACGTTCCCGGCATTCAAATTTTTCGCGCGGGTCAACAGCTCGAACGAAATCCGCTCGATCCGGCCGTTGAATTGTTCCGCTAAGATCCAGATCACGAGATCACCTCGCGAAGGAATTCGACGGCCTGTCCGATATCCCCTTTGATGCACTGACGGGTCATTTGCGGATGAAATATTTTCACCACTCGCGTCGGCGAACCTTTCAGGCCCAACAGCGTGGGGTCCAAATCCAATTTCAAGATTGGAATTTCCTGCGTTTTGGCGCGCAATTTGCCGCGCAGTGTCGGCAAACGCGGCTCGCCGATCTCTTTGACCACCGTGATCACGCCCGGCAGGGCCATCCGCAGCTTTTCGCTACCATGCTCGGTAAGACGGGTCAATTCGCAGGATTTGGCGTCCAGTTTCAATAAATGATTCACATAAGCGGCCACCGGCAAATCCAGCGCGGCGGCAATGCCCGGGCCGACCTGCCCCGTGTCGCCGTCGGTGGCGCGTTCGCCGCAAATGATAAGGTCGTAAGGGCCCTGTTGACGAATGGCCGCGGCCAGCACATAAGCGGTACTCCAGGTGTCGGAACCGGCGAACTCGCGCCCGCTAATCAGAAAACCCCGGTCGGCGCTCATGGCAATCGCCTCGCGCAGCGCCCCGGCGGCCTGCGGCGGCCCCATGGTAAACGCATCGACTTCGGCGTTATGCTGTTCCTTGAGCTGCAGCGCCAGTTCGATGGCATAGAGGTCGAGCGGATTGACAATCAGTTCCACGCCTTCGCGCACCACGGTCCCGGTGGCTTCGTCCATCCGGACACTGCGGGTATCGGGCACCTGTTTGATGCAAAGCGCGATCTTCATGTTCAGAAATCGAACTCTCCCTGTCCCATCACGTCCGCGGCTTCGCTGGTCCAGTAAATCGGTTCCTCGCCGCGGCGCGCCAGTTCCTGATTGATCTTGGAAAACGGCCTGCTGCCGAAAAATCCGGTGTAGGCGGAGAGCGGCGACGGATGCGCCGACTGCAGCACCATGTGCCGCGACTGGTCGATCAGCGCCAATTTCTTCTGCGCCGGCTTGCCCCAGAGCACGAAAATCACCGGCTTCTCGCGGCGGTTCACGGCCTTGATCACCCCGTCGGTGAACTCTTCCCAGCCCATTTTCTGGTGGGAAGCAGCCTCGTGGGCACGCACCGTGAGCACGGTGTTCAGCAGCAACACGCCCTGCTCGGCCCAGGTTTCCAGGCAGCCGCTTTCCGGCGGCACACAGCCGAGGTCTTCCTGCAGCTCTTTGAAAATATTTTTCAGTGACGGCGGATATTTAACGCCGGGGCGGACCGAAAACGCCAGCCCGTGCGCCTGTCCATCGTCATGATACGGGTCCTGCCCCAGGATCACCACCTTCAGGTCCGCGTACGGGGTCAGCCGCAACGCGCTGAAAATGTGCTTCTGCATCGGAAAAATGGTCTGTTCCTCGTATTCCTCGGAGAGTTTTTCCTCGAGCGCGGCAAAGGACGGAGCGCTGGTCGCTTCTTCAAGCTCCCGGCGCCAATCCCCCGGTATCATTTGTTTCAAATTCATAATATCAGTCCGCGCAGTTGAGCATGCCGCCGGCGAGAACGATCCGCAGATCTTCGTCGGAGAGCTTGTGGTTCAGGGTAATCTCGACGCCGCCCGGAATTCTGGCCTTGACCGTGTTACCGGACTGCAGCTGCTGCGGCAGGTTTTCGATGACGATGGCGTCGCCTTCGTTAATCAGGTCGTAATCGGCCGGATTGACAAAGGTCAGCGGCACGATCCCGAAGTTGATCAAATTGGCCGAGTGAATCCGCTCGATCGCCAGAGCGATGACGGCTTTCACGCCCAGGTACATCGGGCAGATCGCCGCGTGTTCGCGGGAGGACCCCTGCCCGTAGCTGTCGCGGGCCACGATCACGCCGTGTCCGCCGGCATCGCGCACGCAGGCGGCACGCTCGGCGAAGCTCGGCTTGCCGGGCTCGGTGAAGCATTCAAAAACGACTTTGGAATAAGCCGGAATATTGCTGCGCAGTTTCAGGTGAACACCGGCGGGCATGATGTGGTCGGTGGTGATTTTGTCGCCGACTTTGATCACGACTTCGCCGTTGAGTTTCTCCGGCAGCGGCTGGTTCATCGGCGGCTCGCCAATGGTCCGCTTGCGGATGATTTCGACCGGATTCGCCGAGGGGGCGAACACCAGATTGTCGTTGATCAGGAATTCCTGCGGTTCGGCGACTTCCGGGTATTCGATGCCGAGGTTGCGCGGGTCAGTGAATTCACCGGTCAGCGCGGCGGCCACGGCGGTTTCGGGACTGACCAGATACGCCTGGTCGCCCTTGGTGCCGGTACGCCCGGCGAAGTTGCGGTTAAATGTCCGCAGGGTCACGGTGTCGTCAGACGGGCTCTGACCCTGCCCGATGCACGGCCCGCAGCCGGTTTCCAGCACACGCGCCCCGGCGGCAATGATGTCCGCCAGCATACCGTTGCGCGCCAGCATTTCCAGCACCTGACGGCTGCCGGGGGCGATCGAGAGCGTCACATCCTGCGAGACCTGACGGCCCTTCAGAACTTTCGCCACCATCGCGAGGTCGCGGTACGAGCTGTTGGTACAGGAGCCGATAATGACCTGATTGACCTTGCCGCCTTTCATTTCGGCAATGGTTTTGATGTTGTCCGGGCTGGACGGACAAGCGGCCAGCGGCACAATCTGCGCGAGGTCGATTTCGATGACCTGATCGTACTCGGCATCGGCGTCGGCCACCAGCTCAACCCACTGCGCACCGCGCTTCTGGGCGGCGAGGAAGTCGCGCGTCCGGTCATCCGACGGGAAAATCGAGGTGGTCACACCGAGCTCCGCCCCCATGTTGGTGACGGTGGCGCGCTGCGGCACCGAGAGCGATTTGACGCCCGGGCCGAAATATTCGACAATCGACCCGACGTTGCCCTTGGTGGTCAGGATCGAGAGCATTTTCAAAATGATATCCTTGGCGGCGCACCACGGCTGCAGTTCGCCGGTCAGCTTCACGCCGACGACCTTCGGATACGCGAGACGGAACGGCTTGCCGGCCATGGCCAGCGCCACGTCGAGGCCGCCCGCGCCGATGGCCATCATGCCGATGCCGCCGCCGGTCGGGGTGTGCGAGTCGGAACCGAGCAGTGTTTTGCCCGGCACGCCGAAGCGCTCGAGGTGTACCTGATGGCAAATACCGTTGCCGGGCGCGGAGAACTGCACGCCTTTATTCGCGGCGACCGACTGCAGATACATGTGGTCGTTGCGGTTTTCCGGTCCGTTCTGCATCATATTGTGGTCGACATAAGAGACGGAGAGCTCGGTTTTGACCTTCGGCACCCGCATCGCCTCGAGTTCGAGGTAAGCCATGGTGCCGGTGGCGTCCTGGGTCAGCGTCTGGTCGATTCTGATCGAAATCGGTGAACCGGTGATCTTGTCGCCGGAAACGAAATGAGCATCAATAATTTTCTGGGTAACGGTCCCTTTTGCCATAATTCCATATCCTTAAGTTGTATAATTTTAACATGAATGATCAATATAGCGCCGAAAATGCAATTCCGCAATATCAAAAGACGAAAAAAAATTTATTTGTAATTTCCGTATATCCCCAGTATGTTAAATAGCAAATCAACGATGGAGGTATTTATGGAATTCTATGATGTCATTAAACAGCGCCGCAGCATCCGCGGCTATCAGGATAAACCGGTTCCGGCGGACGCTCTGCAGCGCATCGGCGAAGCGGTGAACCTCGCGCCTTCCGCCTGCAATCTGCAGCCCTGGAAATTCCTGGTGGTGGAAAATAAAGAGTTCCGCGACCGGATCTGCCAAATTTACAGCCAGCCGTGGCTGGCCGAAGCTCCGGCCATCGTCGTGGCCTTCGGCAACAATGAAATCTGCTGGAAGCGCCTTGAGGGCGACCCCATCGCCGCCATGGATATCGGCATCGCCATGGAGCATTTTGTGCTGGCCGCCGCCGCCGAAGGGCTCGGTACTTGTTGGATTTGCGCCTACAATGTGGCCGCCATGAACGAAGCACTGCAGGTGAAATCGCCGTGGACCACCATGGCGATCTCGCCGCTCGGCTATGCCGCCAAGGATCCGGTGCCGCTGAAACGCAAGAAGCTCAGCGATGTCTTTGAGGTGATGAAGTAATGGAAGGCGAAGAAAAAACCATCAACGGCCATAACTGGTTCGTCGAGCTCGACCCGTCGCCGGATACCCTGTTCAAGTTTGAGTTGGGCTCCACGGCGGTCCTGATCAAAGGCGTCTCGCTCGGCGTGTTTACCGAAAGCAACGGCATTGTCAAAAAACAGCAGCTGCACCACCGCGCCGACGGCCTCGGACAGGATTGCCACAGCGAAACGGTTATTCCGTTCGGCGTGGAGCCGCTGGTCCGCCGCGACACGGAGTTCAGCGACGGTTCGCTGCGGGTAGTGACCGACATCGGCATCGGCGGCAGGGCCTCCTATGACGACATCGAAGTGGACCCGCTCGAAATCACCGGAAAATTGCGCCGGATCGCCGTGGCGGACATCCCGGAATCCGGCCAGCCCTTCCCCGAGCCGAAATGGCAGGAGCTGACGGCGGCCGAAACGGTATTTTTCAGCGGCGACAAACCATTTCTCTACTGCATCGTCGAGGATGAACAGGGCAAGTGCCTGACCATCGGCTGCGGCGACGACCTGTGGCGCTGGAGCGGTGCCGCCGAACTGGAAGGCGTTACCGCCGAGTTCAGCATTGCCGCGAGCACTGCCGGGGTGGCGATTCGCCGTAAACCGTATATTTTCCCGAAGGAGTACTCCTGCGGCAACCGCAGCTGGCGCTTCAAGTGGTTCATCGGCTGGTGCGGCGAACAATCGTCTGTCACCGGCGACTGGGAAGAGCTCAAGCTCGACCCCGCCGAACTGCCGGAGCACATCCAGGCGTTCGATGCCGACGGCAAGCGGCACCCCGAAATGATCTGCAAGCAGGCCCCCGCCTGGCGCAAAGCCTTCAAAAAGGCCGTCCGCGCGGCAGCGGCCCGCGGGGCGAAGATCTATGTCAAAGCCGACCAACCGGTTTTCTGCGGCGACGCGGCCCACATGGATCGCAACCGCAAAAGTTTCCTGCCGCACTGCGATATGATGATCAGCCTCGAGCTTTACCAGTGGGCCAAACAAACCATGAAGGCCGCCAACGGCGACTTCAAACTTGAGTATGAATAAAGTCCAGCTCCAATGCATGGACACGATGGACCAAATGGACTTTATGAACAGATTTAAAGTTATCCATGCGGTCCATCATGTCCATATAAATTTTTGAATTTCAGCCAATCCTCCAGTAATTTTCGTTTGCATGTTTTTGACAAAAATGTTATCTTAAAGAATCATAAATCAACACACAGGAGCAACGGGACCATGGAAATAGTGGAAAATCGCGACAACGGAACTTTGACTCTGGAACTCGACGGCCGGCTGGACGCTCTCGCCGCGCTTGAACTCGATAAAAAATTACAGGCCTCTTTGAAAGACGTCAAAAAGTTGTATCTGGACTTCGCCAAGGTGCCGTATATCGCCAGCGCCGGGGTCCGGGTCATTGTCCAGGCCCAGAAAACCATGGAGCAGCAGGGTTCGATGACGCTGCGCCATGTCAACAAAAGTGTATTGGAAGTCTTTGAAATAACCCGTCTGGTGAAATTTCTCAAGATCGAAGAATGAAAAAACTCTTTCAGAAATGGATTTTCGCGGTAGTCGCGCTGGCCTTTCTGTTGACTTTCGCGATCTCCTTCGGGGTCAATACCCGACATGCGCGGCTGGGGTCGCTGGCTTTGATCCGGTTGAAACTTTCCGACGCCTCCGCCCAGCTCAGCAATGCCGTCCACAACGTCGACCGGGTCACCGAGCTCAGCGACGAAGCCGTATTGCTGAAATCCAAACTCTTTGCCGAAGCCGTCAAATCCAATCCCGGTATTCTCAACGACAAGGCCGCCCTGGCCCTGTTCTGCAAGGAAATGGATGTCGACGAACTGTACTCGCTGGATCCGGAATGGAATATTCTTATGGCTTACCCCGAGACTACCGCCAGACGCTCGTACAAAGATCTGGAACTGCCGAATCAACTGCCGGCTTCCGGTCCGGTGACCAATGCGTCCGGACATGAAATCCAGTACGCCGCGGTCAAGCGCCTCGACGTCGACGGCATTCTGGTAATCGGCGACAAGCCCGAGCACCTGCTGGCCGCCAAAGCCATTGCCGATATCCGCAATTTTTCCGAGGGATTCCGGATCGGCCTGAAGGGCGGCGTCCTGATCGCCAAAGACAATAAGTTGATTTGCGACGGCATGCTGGAACTGCCGGAAAAGAATCTGCCCAAACTCGGCTTCCCCCTTCCCCTGCCGAAAGACGAACCGTTCACAGTGGCGGTCGAGGACGTGGAATATCTTGCCAGCGCCATACAGTACGGCGAATACACGATCATCGGGCTGCTGCCCTACGATGAGGTTTATTACCGGCGCAACCTGGCGCAGTCGGTACTGGTCATTGTGTATCTGGTGCTGTTCGGCCTGATCTTCGCGCTGATTGCGGTCCTGCTGAACAAAATCGTCCTTTCCGGCATCGACAAAGTCTGCGCCTCGCTGCAGCGGATTACCGACGGCGACCTCTCCGAAATCGTCGATGTTCACAACTGCAAGGAATTCGACCTGCTCTCCGGCGGCATCAACGCCACCGTCACGGCGCTGAAAACCGCCATTGCCGAGGCCGCCCGCCGGCTGGACAATGAGTTGGCTCTGGCCGAAGCGATCCAGTGCTCGGCGCTGCCGCGGACGTTTCCGGCTTTTCCCGAACGCAATGATTTCGACATTTACGCCACCATGTCCCCTGCCCGTGAAGTCGGCGGCGACTTCTACGATTTTTTCATGGTCGACGATAACCACCTGGCATTTCTGGTGGCCGACGTCTCCGAAAAAGGCATTCCGGCCGCGCTCTTCATGATGACCGGCAAAACCTGGCTGAAGGGCCTGGCGATGGCCGGGATACCGCCTCAAAAAGTATTCGAGGAAGCCAACCGGATGCTGAGCCGCGACAATGCCACCGGGATGTTCATCACCGTATTTTATGGCGTGCTTGAGCTCTCCTCGGGTGAGTTGACCTGCATCGACGCCGGGCACAATCCCCCGCTGCTGCGCCGTGCCGGCGGCAAATACGAATACCTGAAGCTGGAACCGGATTTCCTGCTCGGCACGCTGCCGAATGTCCAGTACACCGCCCAGCGGATGCGTCTCGCCCCTGGCGAACGGCTGTTTCTCTACACCGACGGCGTCACCGAGGCCCAGACCTCCGGCGAGGAGCAATTCGGCACCGAACGGCTGCAGAAAATCTTGAACCGAGCGGAAGTTGCGCCCAGGCAGACGGTCGAACGGGTCATCGGCGAGCTCAAAGCCTTTACCGGCGAAGCGCCGCAGTACGATGATATCACCATGTTGGCGCTTGAGTATCGCGGCCGTGTCCTGAAGCTTGACGCCGCCACCGAAAATCTTCCTCAATTGCAGCAATTTTTGGAACAATGCTGCGCCCAATACGGGCTCCCGGAAAATGCCCATCTGCTGATCGCCGCCGAGGAAATTTTCCTGAACATCGCCAATTACGCCTACGCCCCGGGCACCGGTACGGCGGAAATATCGTTTGACTATCTGCCGGCGGAACAGCGGATTCACCTGACCTTCGCGGATTCCGGCAAACCGTATGATCCGCTGACGGCCCCGGAACCGCAGTTCGAGGAGCTGCAGATCGGCGGCATGGGCATTCACATCACCCGCACCCTGGCGGCAAAACTCGAATACTGTTACCGGGACGGACACAATATTTTGACGGTCGGCATCAATGCCGAGAAAGGAACGGAAAATGAATAAATCACCGAAATGGGCCTTCCCGGCCGCGGTCGGGCTGATCGCCGGAAACCTGATCGGCGCCGGCATCCTGGCCCTGCCCGCCAGCCTCGGCCTCGGCGGCATGCTGCCGTCGCTGCTAATGATGGTCGTGTACGGCGCGCTGATGCTGTTTTCGGCGGAAGTGCTGCTGCGCGAGGCGGCGGCGCACCCGGGCAAAAACTATACACTCCCGGAGCTGTATCAGGGCTACATCGGCCGTATCGGCAAATGGCTGGCCGTGGCGGCCAATCTGCTGGTACTGTACGGATTGCTGACCGCTTACGTGACCGGCGGCGCCAAGGTGCTGGGCAGTTTGCTCGGCGTGACCGGTTCGCCTGCATGGGTAGTGCTGGTGATGATGGTCATCCCGGTTTCGCTGGCGGTGATGAAGCTCGCCATCATTCAGAAATACAACATTTTCCTGATGCTGATCGTGATCGCGGCTTTCGTCGTCATGGTGGTCATCGGCGAAATGCATACCGATTTTTCGCGCCTGAGCCATGTTTCGTGGGATCATGCCCCCGCGGCGATCCCGCTGATTCTGACCGCGTTTTATTTTCACAACATCATCCCGGTCGTCAGCGCCGAGCTGCAATGGAACGAAAAGAAAATCCGCTACGCCGCGATGTGCGGCATCGGCCTCGCCTTCCTGATGTGTTCGGTGTGGCTGCAGACCGGCATCTGCGTGCTGCCGCTGGAAGGGGAAAACAGCGTCACCAGCGCTTACATGAATGCGGAACCGGCCACGCTGCCGATGGGGCGCATCATCGGTTCGAAAATCTTTATGGTGGCGGCGACCGTGTTTCCGTTGATGACGGTGGTCACCGCCTTTCTCGGCAGCGGAGTGGCGCTGCAGGGGTTCCTGCGCGGCATGATGCCGAATGTGAAAATGCTCGTCATCCGCGTCCTGGCGCTGGCCCCGCCGATCCTGATCGCCATCATCTGGCCGGATGTGTTTTTGAAGGCAGTCGACGTGGTGGGCGGCATCGGCATTGTAATCCTCTTCGGACTGCTGCCGTCCCTGATCGCGATCCTCAAAAAAACCAACACGCTCCGTTTCCGCATCCTCGGCGTCGTATTTCTGCTGCTCTCGCTGCTCGCACTGGGCATCGAAACCGCACAGGAATTCGGCCTGACCCAGATGCACCCGGACGCCGATGTGGAATACTGGAAAATGAGTGGCAGAAAATAATATAATACCATATGGAGGAATTGATTATGCCTGAAGCAAGAGTTGTTGAGTTCCTGAAAAAATACGGTTCGTTCCCGATTGCGTACTCCGCTGTTTACGATGATGAAATGAAATATTTCGAGGCCAAAGAGGGGTTCATCCCCTACGTGGATACCAAGGCCGAGCGCGTGGCGCTGGGCGATCCGCTCTGCGCCCCCGCCGATCTGGAAAAAGTGATCGATGAATTTCTGAAACAGGCCAAGACGGACCGCCGCAGCCCGGTGGTGCTCCAGTGCAGCCTCGACGTCGCGAAAAAATTCGCCGCCCGCGGCTTCAACGCCAATCACATGGGTGTGGAAACCAACCTGAAGGTCCCGACCTTCTCCGCCGAGGGCAAGGCCATGACCAAGGTCCGCCGCTGGATCAACGGCTCCCGCAATGCCGGAGCAAAAGTCATCGAAATGTCGATGCAGGACAAGGGTACCGCCAAAGCCATCGCCGCCGTGTCCGACGAGTGGCTGCAGGGCAAAATCAACCAGACCGAACTGCGTCTGCTGACCCGCCCGCTGAAGCTCGAATACGAGCCCGATACCCGGCTTTTCTGCGGTATGCTCGAGGACAAAATCGTGGCGTTCGTCATCTTCGAACCGATCTATCGCAATAACAAAGTCACCGGATATTATGCCGACTTCGTCCGGGCGCTCGATTGTGCGCCGAACGGCACGCTCGACCTGATATATAACGAAGCCATGGCGGCGTTCCGCGATGAACAGGTGGACACCCTGTCGTTCGGCCTCTCTCCGCTGGCCGACCAGCAGGACGTCGAGGGACTATATAACCCGATCGTGGCCTCGATTTTCCGCATCAATTACCAGCAGGGCAACGACATGTACGCGTATCAGGGGCTCGACGCCCACAAAAAGGCTTACTGCGACGGCGTGAATGGCGTCCGCGAGCCCAAGTTCCTGGTCGTCGGCGGCGCGCTGCCGCTCAACCAGATGATGCATGTGTTCAACTACATCGGCATCCTGCCGGAACAGAGCTACCTGGAGTCGATCCGTTTCTTCGGCGGCTGCATCGTCAAGGAATTATTCAGCCACGCCAAGACCAAGCCGGAAGCCGACCAGAAGCAGGTCACTGCCATCGTCGACGACATGATCAAAGGGGTTCCGACCAACGAAATCGCCAAGAAAAGCGAACTGGAAAAATCCACCGTCAGCAAACTGCTGGACAAGATCACCAGCGGCTTCAAGAAAATCTCCCCGGAAATCGAACGTCAGGCCATGTTCTTCTACGGCAATTTCGATGAAGACACCGAAAAATTGTATGTCAAAGTCTCGAACATCGTCGATTCCGAAAAAGAAATTCACTTTGTGCACAACATCGTTTTCGTGCCGTACGAAACCGGCTATGTGCTGCTGCTGACGGTCGAAGTTTCGCCCGAGCTCACGGTCAAGGAGACCTTCAAACTCTCCGCCGGGCTGCGCAAAAAAATCCAAAAGAAGATCGTCGAAATCAAGAGCATTCAGATCCAGTACGAGCCGGACGGCGCGTTCTTCGAAATGCTCAATGAGCGGACGCTGGCCAACGCCACGGCCGAGGACTTTGCATGACCGCTCCCCGGAGCCATTCGCAAATTGCACACACACCGGCCGGGCCCGTCGAGTACCAGCTGGAAGGTGATGCCGGTCCATTGCTGGTCGGCATCCACGGTTCGCCGGGGTCCTGTTTTCAAATGAGCGTATTCCTGGATCGGTTGCAGCTCACCGGGGACCGCTGCCGCCGCCTTACATTTTCGCGGCCCGGCTATGGCAGGACGCCGCTTTCATCCGGGCGGAGCCTCAAGGAGCAAAGCGACCTGCTGGCGGTGTTGCTGGCAGGATTGAACCTGAAAGAACCGGCAGTAGTGATCGGGTTTTCCGGCGGCGGTGTTTCGGCGCTGGAATTTGCCCGATACCACCCGGAGCTGACCGCCAAGTTGGTGCTGCTGTCGCCCGTGACCGGCAGCTACGCCATGTTCGGCGAGGGCACGTGGGAGCGTTTCGTCAACCGCATTCTCTACTCCGCACTCACCATGCGCCTGAGCGCGCTCATGGTTTCCTGCTGGCCCAATCTGGCGCTCCGTTTCCTGCTGATGAACCTGAGCCGGCTTCGCGGCCCGGTGCTGACGACCGAGATCAAGCGCCTGGATGACTGCCCCTACGACCGTGAATTCCTGCTGAATGTCCTGCGTCATACCGTGCCCTTCGCCCGTCTCCGCAAGGGCATCTGGAACGACGACCGCAACGTGCTGGGGGCGAACGTCAATAACTACCAGGGCCTCACGCCTCCGATCCTGATGTTTCACGGCGACCGGGACGCGGATGTGCTGTTCAGCCAGTCCGAACAGCTCCACACGCTGCTGCCCGATACCACCGAAATCGTCCGCATGCGCAAGGGCGGCCATCTGCTGCTGGTGGATCCCTATCTCGACCCCATGCGCCGGCGCCTCGAACAATTCATCGGATTATAATCGCCGAAATCTCGCAATCCATACTGGCAATTCAGATTTATCAGGGTATTTTATATGACTCACAAAAAAATATCAAGGTAAATTCTATGCTGCGCATCATCATCTACGCGTTTCCGATGATCGTGAACTTTGTTCTCGGCGGAATGTTTTTCATCACGGCTCATCATCTGTCGGAGGCCAAGTATAGTGCCGCAGTCGTCACCGCCACCATATGGACATGGGCCTCAGTTTACTGCGTTTCCTCACTGTTTATGGGCCGGATCACCACGTCGCGCAACGCCGGGATGTTGATCATGGCCGGAGCGGGCGGCATCATGCTCGGCTCGCTCGGATTTCTGTTTTTTCCTGGGGTGGCGGCGCAATTCATTCTGATCGGGGTGATCGGCGTGGCTTCGGCAATGTATTGCACGCCATTCCAGGTTTTCATGAAAACACTGGAGCCGGACCAGAATGCCGGAGTGGTGCGCTCGACGGCGCTCTACACAGCTTCGTGGAGCTTCGGCATGGCAACCGGGCCGCTGGCTTTCGGACTGCTGAGCTGGAACGCTGCATTCATCCTGACAGCTCTGCTGGGCTTGGCAGTCATGGTCTCGGTGCGGCTGATCGATACTTATTACCACAAACACCCGGTGCTTCGCCGCGAAACGCCCCCCGCACAGAATGAAGCCGATTACTCGAAAATGCCCGATTATGCCTGGCTCGGCTGGGTCATCGGCGGCTGCGGCACCGTGGCGGTCAGCCTGGTCCGCAGTCTGATACCGTTCCAGGGTATTCAATTGGAGTTCAGCAAAGCAGAACTGGGGTTGATTCTCACCGTTGTGAGCCTGTCCCAGGGGTTGATCGCGCTGGCGCTGCTGCGCGGCAAGTTCTGGATGTACCGTCCGTTGCCGATGCTGTTGGCCGGCGGCGCCGGTGTTTTGGCGCTGTTACTGTTTGCTTTCGGCACATCGTTGCCGGTGTTTTATATCGGAGCGGTACTGTACGGCCTGTTCTCGGGATGCAGTTATTTTTATCTGGTATTTCACTCGCTGGTACACCCTACCCGAAGCTCCCGTTATGTGTCGGTGAACGAAATCACGGTGGGGATCGCCAGTACGTTCGGGCCAATTGCGGGCGGCCAGTTGGCGAAATTCAACAGCGCCGGAACCACCTTTTTCGTGGCGGCGCTCATGATACTCTTCATGTCCTTATTCTGTGCCCGGGTTTTCCAGCTCCGGCGCAGCAAAATTAAATAATCAAAAAAGGAAAACGACCATGCCGTTAATTGACATGCCCCTGGCGAAATTGAAGGAATACCGTGGAATCAACCCGCGTCCGTCCGACTTCGATGAATTCTGGGATAAGTCTCTGCGGGAAATGCGCGCCCTCGATCCGCAACTGGAGCTGCGCGAATCGCCGTTTCAAGCGCCGTTCGCCGAGTGTTTCGACGCCTTCTTCAACGGCGTCGGCGGTTCCCGCATTCATGCGAAAGTCCTGCGCCCGCGCAATCCGGCGGACCGCAAGGGCCCGGCCGTGGTCTTTTTTCATGGTTACAGCGGCAACGCCGGGGACTGGGTCGGTACGCTCGGCTATGTGGCAGCCGGTTTCACCACGGCATTTCTCGACTGCCGCGGCCAGGGCGGACTCTCCGAGGACGCCGGCTCGATCCATGGCACGACCTTCCGGGGGCACATCGTCCGCGGCATCGACGACAAACCGGAGAACATGGTGTTCCGCAATATTTACCTGGACTGCGCCCAGCTCACCTATCTGGTCATGGACATGCCGGGCGTGGACCGCACCCGTGTCGGCGTCACCGGCGGTTCGCAGGGCGGCGGACTGACACTGGCCTGCGCCTCGCTGGCGCCGGAAGTCAACCGCGCGGCCCCGAGCTTCCCGTTTCTCTGCGACTACCGGCGCGTGTGGGAAATGGATCTCGCCAAAGATGCTTATCAGGAAATCAAGGATTACTTCCGGCTGCACGATCCGCGCCACGAGCGCGAGGACGCCATTTTCACCAAGCTCGGTTATATCGACGTCCAGCACCTGACTCCGCGCATCCGCGCCAAGGTGCTGATGTTCACCGGGCTGATGGATACGGTCTGCCCGCCCTCGACGCAGTTCGCGGCCTACAACAAGATCACCTCCGAAAAAGATGTGGTGCTTTACCCCGACTTCGGCCACGAGGGCCTGCCGGGGTCGTCCGACCGCGCCTATCAATTCATGCTGGAAATGCTCTGAGTCGTGATTCCCATATGTTTACCGGAACCACTGTTCGGTTCCGGTAAATTATTTTTCCTGTTTGACAAAATACGCTTGCCGATGTATTTTTTGCTGTATAACAGGAGAAATATTATGAAACGGTTCATTCTTTTTGCGGTATTGGCCTGTATTCTGGCTGGCTGCAGCACTGCCGCGCCCCGCATCACCCAGATCGCCACCATCGACTCCCTGCTCGCCGGCGTTTACGACGGCTCGGAAACCCTCGGCAACTTGAAGCGCTACGGCGACCTCGGCATCGGCACCATCGACAAGCTCGACGGCGAAATGCTGATGCTTGACGGCACGGTCTATCAGGTCCGCGCCGACGGCAAAGTATACCGCCCATCCGACGACCGGACCACCCCGTTCGCATCCGTGGTCGACTTCAAACCGGAGAAATTCATCGATCTGCCGCTGAACATCAAGTTCAAGCAGTTGCTCGATTTCATGGACAAACACGCCTCCAATCCCAATGCGATGACGGCGATCCATATCAAGGGCGAATTCACCTGGATGCGGACCCGCTCGGTGCCGGCGCAGCAGAAGCCGTACCGCCCGCTGGCCGAAGTCACCCGGACCCAGCCGGAATTCAAGTTTGAAAAAGTGTCCGGCGACCTGGTCGGCTTCCGCCTGCCCGCTTATGTGAAGGGGATCAACGTGCCGGGCTGGCACCTCCACTTCATCACCGCCGACCGGACACACGGCGGTCATGTACTGGACTTCGAGCTGAAAACAGGCTCATTGGAACTGGTCGAAGTCTATGATTTCCGCATGATCCTGCCGCGGGATTCCGCCTTCGCCAAATCCGATCTGAGCCTCGACCGCTCCCAAGAGCTCCACGAAGCCGAGTCCGCCAAATAACTACAATTTTCGGAGTTTCTCGATCAGATCACCGATTCGCTCGCGTCCGTCGAGAATACCGGAGTAGCCGGGGTTCAGGCTCCACTGGTCCGGAAGAAGACGGTTGAGCATGGCATCCAATTCTTTCCCGGCTGCCACGGCTTCGGGATGATTTTCCAGCCGCGAAATTTCGTTCTGCAGCAGTACCAAATAATCGTAGTCGGCCACTCCGGCGGCAAAGTTCAACAACCGTGAGGAGCGCAGCGGCGATTTCTGATCCTGCATGGGCGGATAATAGATCACTCCGCAGTAGTTGGAACTGTATTCAAAGGTGTAGTTTTTCGGCCAGGACATAGTTCCCCAATGATGATACCCCTTGAAGCCCTGTCGAAATGCACGCCACATGATCCCCCGGACCGCTGCGGATGGCGCCGTGGCGCGCATATAATCATTGTCGTACTGCCAGACTTCCTTGCCCGCCAGATCCATCCGGTCCTTCACGCAATTGAAGTATATTTCCGAGTGAAAGGCCATGATATCACAGACTTTCACCAGCTCCGGAATCCTGCCGTGCCAGCCGTTGATCGTGGTAAAAATCGGAATCGCAGGAGCTGTCTCTTTCGTCAACGACGCATAATGAATCTGGGTTTTCAACTGTTCTTCATTATGGGTTTCGTCTCCGTGCTGCCAGAGCAGTTTGTCGATCACGCCCGCTTCCTTCAACGTTTTTTCGGCGACTTCGGCGAATTGGATCATGGCCCGGTCCATTTCCGGCGACCTCATCTTGTATTGCTTGCTGAATTTACGCTGGGCAAATACGCCGTAAATGCGGAAAGAGGTATCGTGTTCCTTGAGAACAGCATTGCGCACGGCGCTGGCCGTATTGCCTGTCACCTTGCCGTCGGCGTCATAAACCAGGGTACTCGAAAATCCGGGGGAGATCCGCAACGAGCGCATATCCTTCTCATACGCGGCGAGCGGCAGACGGTTTTTCTCGGTGGTATATTGATCGCCCCACATCAGGAAATCCGCCCGGAACGCCGGGTAATCGGGAAGCCGGAAATCACGAACGCGCACGGCTAATGGCAACTTTTCGCCGGCGACAGTGATATGGCCGTTATAAACTCCCGCTTTCGTATCCGCCGGTATCTTCAGGCTGAATATACAGGCGTAATTCGTCCCGGCGGCAAGTTCACGGTGCGGGATAGTATCCAACAGGTCGGGACACTCCCCGCTGAAGCTCACGGCCGTCGTCTGCAAATACGCGGTAAATGCTTTAGGATAAGAAACCTTGACATTCCCGGCTGGAATGACTCCGCCGTCACTGCTGCGGAATTCACCGATCTCAACCGTCATTTCCGGCAGGTTGCGGCTTGCGGTAACGACCAGTTGCTCATGAATCGACTCATTGGCTGCGCCGGTAAGTTCCCACGCGGCTACCGCCTGATCCGGCAGCTCGGAATCGGAAAGGACATGCTCGATGCCGGCCCGCCAGTAAACGGCATCCGTCGATTTTTTCAGGATTCTGCCGGTGGTCGGCTTCACGCGGTTGGTCCACACATGTTCCGGGTTCCCGGCTTCGCCAAAAATGGTTTTCTCAGCGGCGGCCGCCACTTCCACCGGGTCCGCATCGCGAAAAGGTATGACATAAATGGTGGCCCTGAACGTTTCTCCCTTGCCGATCAACCGGTGCTGGTTGCCGGGGAAGCTTACTCCGCCATACTGAGTAAACAGCGGTCCCTGCGTCAGCTCCGCATACGGCCGGTTGTCGATCATCACCACCGCGCCATTGCGGCCAGTCTCATCCGTTCGCGAACTCCACTTCAAAAATGGGACCTCATAACGTCCCCCGGCCGGAATCTCTTTCCGTTCGCCATTGTGAACAAAAACCAGCTTGGAAAACTCTTTTTCATAAGTCGCCTGGATGCCGAAGCTCTGTACGAAATTATCTTTCAGCGAAACCCATTCCAGATCCATCTTGAAGACCGGTTGTCCGGGCAGCAGGGAAAAAGTGCGCTTGCATCTGAAATGAGGATTGGCTACCGTGTTGCTCACCTCCCGAACGTTCCCCGACGCATCCTTCCGCACCTCAAACGCTTCGAGTTTGTTGAAGCCCGGTTCCTCCTGGTCCTCGATCAGCTTTTTGGTATTCAGCTGAAAAAGATTCCAGGTACCGTAGCCGAAGTAAGTGGGGTACACACTGGCAATTACCTGTTTTTCCGCCCCGGCGGCGGTGACGTTTTTCAGCCTCAGCGAAAGATGCCTGCTGTCGATATAGGCCCGGGCCTTACCATTGTCCAGCACCGGATTGTCCTGCGGCAAGTCGGCACCTTGTACGAGTCCTGTCAGAACCAATACTGCGCTGAAGATCATTTTTCCCTTCATATGATTTTTCCTTTTTTATATTCAGTTCCAATTTTTTCGGCCATATTGCCAACGTTCATACTCGACTTCCCCCGGCCCGATGGCAGAAGACACGCTCTGCACATGCCCGTCGAAAAACAGGTAGTTCCCACGCTTGCCGTGACTGAACGTAAGTTTGGCGGCATCGGCCACCGAAACAATATACCGTGCGGTTTCCGCCACATACGGAGTATTGGAAAAAGTCCCCTTCATCCGGTTCAGTTTGTTGTTCGTCCAAAAGGTATTCAAGCCATAACCGTAATACGGAATGCCGAGCGCACTGTCATATCCGATACCCGAGCCGCGGCTGATATTGGTCGAACAACAAAGCACATTCCGCTTAATCATCTGATCCGAAAAAGCATTGCTGAAACTGTTGCCGGGAGCAACCCCGGGAACGTATCCCTTCAATCCCAGCCATGCTCCCCAGTAACCGTTTTTCCAGCTGGCCGTAATATTGCGTCCGTCATCATAATCCTTGATGATCCATAGGTCACTGTCGTCACTGTAGTTGGAGAGATAATGGAACATCTGTTTCAGCGAGTTGATGCAATTTGTCGAACGCGCGGACTCCCGTGCCTTGGCCAGCGCCGGCAGCAACATGGCTGCAAGTATGGCAATAATTGCTATTACCACGAGGAGTTCAATGAGTGTAAATTTTCTGTGTGTCATATTTTTATTTCTCCTTATTTTTTCCGGTACTGTAACCGATAATCAGCTCCGGATGAAGTTTTATTGTTATATTATTTACCGCATCTTTATTTTCCAATTGATCCAGCAGCAGTCTTGCGGCTTGTGCATACGACTCCTCGGTCCGCACACAAACACTGGTGAACCGTTCAGGTCTGCTGTGAATCGCGGTACAACTGCCGATCAGGCTCAGATCTTGCGGTACTTTCAGTCCCATTTTCTCCAATGCCTTCATGGTACATAACGCACGCCAATCGTCAATGCAGACCAATGCATCCGGGCGCTCCCTGCCCGAAAACGCCCCCTTCAGGTGTCCCCGGTAATCCGGCATACCATGTTCAAGGGTCAACTCACCGTTGAGCCGGGGCCGCTGCCACTGAATCAAAAACTTTGGATTCACTTCCAGTTCAAGTTCTTCCATGGCCTGCAAAAATCCCTGAAAACGTTTCTTCGGTGTGTACTCCTCGCATTCGTTCGAAACAAATCCGATTTTCCGGCAGCCGGTCTTTTTCAAATACTCGACCGCCAGGCGGCTCACTTCGACATGCGCTACTTCCACCGTACAATGCCGGAATTCCGGATTATATGCTCCAAGGGCGACACAGGTATAGTCTTTCAAAAATTTGTGATGAAATTCCTGAGTGGGGCGGCCGCTGTAAATAATCCCGGCAATACTTTTGCCTTTCAGTGAAATCGATAATTCATCATTCAGCCCCACATGCGAAAGCAACAGACTGTAGCCGCCTGACTGCAGGATCCGCGACAATCCGTTGCAAATCGTTTCATGCATATGGTGCTCCAAATAAGTCTCTGCGGAATATGAGGAGGAAAAAGAAAGAAACAAAACCTGTTTGTCGATTGTCCGCCGGGACAGGACATCGACCTTCCGTTCCTCCGGCGGCACCACAAAAGTACCGCTGCCGCGCACCCGTTTCACCAAACCGTCCCGCTCGAGGTTGCCCAATGCGATCCGGACACTGCTGCGGCTGATCCGGTAATTCCGGGCCAGCTGGGTTTCCGAATACAGGCTCTGTCCTCCCCGCAACGCACCGCTGACGATCCGGCGGCGCAATTCGGATTCGAGCGCATCGTAAACATTGTTGCTGGCGTTGTAGGATATGATACTCATCTTGTTTACCGGTTATCGAAGTTGTCTGACCTCTTCGCTTATATTATAACGGGTTTTCTGCGGCTGTCAATGATTTACCGCAGGATAACTGATATTTAAGTTGTTTGGAAGTTGTTTGATTATGGAAAAATAATTCTGCGTAAATTTGCGTAAATTTCATTTTTGTGTTATATTATCCGAATCATAATATTAAAAGAGGATAATACAGCATGTGTGGAATCGTTGGATACGTCGGGGGCCGGGAAGTACCGGTAACATTACTCGAAGGACTGAAGAAACTGGAATACCGGGGTTATGATTCGGCGGGGCTGGCCCTGCTGGATCAGGGAACCCTGGTCACGGTGAAAAATATCGGCAAGGTCGCCAATCTCGAAAAGAAAACCGCCGAGCAAGTCGGCTTGAACCTGAAAAACGGTCTCGGCATCGCCCACACCCGCTGGGCCACCCACGGGTTCCCGTCCGAAGAAAACGCCCACCCGCACCTCGACGCCGCCGGCCGCTTCGCCATTGTCCACAACGGCATCATCGAAAACTATCAGGTACTGAAAAAGCACCTGGCGGACCGGGGCGTCAAGTTCGCCTCGGAGACCGACAGCGAGGTTCTGGCCCATCTGGTCGCCGAATGCTACGAAGGCGATCTCTTCGCCGCGGTCGCGAGCGTCTTGAAAAAGGTCAAGGGGACTTATGCGCTGGCCGTGATCTCGTTCGAACATCCCGGCACCATGATTGTGGCCCGCCACGGCAGTCCGCTGCTGATCGGCATCGGCAAAAACGAAACGTTTGTCGCCAGCGACGCCGCCGCCATCGCCTCGTTTACCCGGCAGGTGATCTACCTGAACGACCACGATATCGCCCTCGTCACCGCCGAAGACGTCGACATCCGCAATCTCGACAATGTGGCCGTTAATCGCGACGTGGCAAACATCGACTGGGAACCCGGCGCCGTCGAAAAAAGCGGTTTCGACCATTTCATGCTCAAGGAAATCTGCGAACAGCCCGAAGCCCTCGCCAACACCATCCGCGGCCGTCTTGATCCCCGCTCCGCCAACGCCCGGCTGAACGGCTTGAACCTTTCCCCGTATGAACTCGCTAAAATTCACCGGATCGTGATCGCCGCCTGCGGCACCAGCATGCACGCGGGTATGGTCGGGCGTTATTATTTCGAGGACCTCGCGGCAATTCCGGTGGACGTGGAACAAGCCGCCGAGTTCCGCTACCGCAACCCGATCATCCAGCCCGATACACTGGTGGTACCAATCAGTCAGTCCGGCGAAACCGCCGATACACTGGCGGCGGTGCGCGAAGCAGCGAACAAAGGCGCGATCGTCGCGGCCATCTGCAACGTGGTCGGCTCAACCATCGCCCGCGAATCCGAGCGCTGTATTTACCTGCACGCCGGGCCGGAAATCGGGGTGGCCTCGACCAAAGCATTCACCTGTCAGGTTTCGGTGCTGCTGATGATGGCGATGCTGCTCGGGCGCAACCGCCGCATGTCATACCAGGCCGCCCTCGACCTGATCGCCGAAATCGAAAAAATCCCGCAACTGGTCAATGAAGTACTGGCCACCCGCGACCACATCGAAGCCGTGGCGAAGAAATACGCCCGCGCCGACAACTTCTTCTTCATCGGCCGCGGCTACCTCTATCCGGTGGCGCTGGAGGGCGCGCTCAAGCTCAAGGAAATCAGCTACATCCACGCCGAAGGCTACCACGCCGCCGAATTGAAACACGGCCCGATCGCCCTGCTCGAGGACAAAGTCCCAGTACTGGCACTGGCCAACGACCTCCCCGGCAAAGACAAGATGATCGGCAACATCCAGGAATGCCGTGCCCGCTGTTCGCCGGTAATCGCCACTGCCACGACCGGCGACCGCGAAGTCGGCGACATGGTAGACGATGTCATCTGGATTCCGCGCTGTTCGCAATACATCGCCCCGATCGTCACGGTGGTGGCGCTGCAACTCTTTTCCTATTACATAGCGCGCGAACGCGGCTGCGAAATCGACCAGCCCCGTAACCTCGCGAAAAGCGTCACGGTGGAATAATTGGGGAATTGGCCGGCACTTCGTGCCTGAATTGGAGAATCAGACTTCCGTGCCCGTCCGTGTAAGTCCGTGT
Organism: Victivallis vadensis; assembly: GCA_040391785.1. GTDB lineage: Bacteria > Verrucomicrobiota > Lentisphaeria > Victivallales > Victivallaceae > UBA5239. Next base: position 18,194 of record JBEBXH010000027.1, on the reverse strand, counting down.
CCTGCTCCCTGAAAAATATTTGTTGAAATCTTTTCTAACCCTATTGACAAAACCATTCGGCAACGATATAATAATACGTATGACGTAATACGTATTACTCCATGACAAAAAATGGTGATTTATGGGCATAACAATGGAAGAGCTGGCCGTTTTGGCCAAAGTTTCGCAAAGCACGGTGTCGCTGGTCCTGAACGGCAAGGGCGACGGCCGTATTGCCAAGCCGAAACAGGAGCGGATCCGCGAACTGGCCCGGCAGCACAACTACCGGCCGAACATGGCCGCGCGCGGCCTGCGGGCGCAGCGCCAATACACGATCGGCATCATCATGCCCACCCCGGCCAACTCATTCTATGCCAACATGGTTTCAGGGTTGCAGTTTGAACTGGCCAAGCGTGGCTATATGGGCCTGTTCTCCTTTTGCCGGTGCGATGAAGAATTGCCCAAGGCATACGACTCGGCGCTTCAGCACAATGTCGACGGCATCATCTCGTGGGTTTACCATGAGTGCCTGCATTCGGAAACCGTGCCGACCGTCATCTATTATTATCACGAAGGCAATGACTTCAGCTGCATCGAGCTCAATGGAGAAGCCTATGCGCATGATGCCATCGATTACCTGGTTTCGCTGGGACATACCCGGATCGGATTCGGGCTGGTGCAGCAAGACGTCCGCTATGAGTGCCTGATGCAATACCGCCGCGAGCTCGGCCTGCCGGAAAACCCCGCCTGGTCACTCAGTATTCCCGGGACCCTGCAGGGCGGAGTTGAGTTCATGACGCACCTCCTGAGCCTGAAGGACCGTCCCACGGCAATCATGCTTAACGATTCCATGGCTTACAGCGCCATTGCCATTGCGGCCCGGGCCGGCCTCAAGATACCGCGCGACCTCTCGATCATCGGTTACAACGATCTTGAGGAGTCATCCTATTTCGAGCCGCCGCTGACGACCTTCAACTGTCATAACCGGGAAATCGTCGATTCACTGATCGAGCTGGTTCTGGAACGCATCGAAAATCCGTCCGCCCCGGTCGTCCGGCGATATATCACCAAATCCCAACTGATCATACGCGAATCCTGTGCAAAACCAAATACTTAAAATGGAGGCGATTTTATGAAAAAGAATTTCACACTTATAGAGCTGCTGGTAGTCATTGCCATCATAGCCATCCTTGCCGCAATGCTCCTCCCTGCCCTGAATGCCGCCCGGGATAAGGCTCATGATGCGAACTGCAAAAGCAACCTCAAACAGCTCGGCAGTGCTTTTGCGTTGTACCATGCTGATTATGATGATTATTTCCCGCTGAACGTAATTGCCAAGGGCGCTTATGTAAAAGCCATTTACTCCTACGCCACTGGCAAAAGCGATACCTTCATCGCCAGCGGCGACACCAACGTCCGCGACCAGCTCTTCTGGTGCCCGAAAATGTGGCCCGCCATGCCCAAGACAGGCGCCTATGCCTTTTCCATCAACGGTGTGTCCTATGGTTACAATGCGAAAATTGCCTCTTATGGATCAACCTGGTCGACCATGAAAACCTCAAATATCAAATCGGCATCCAGTATGATTATGCTTGCCGACTCCTTCAACAGCGATGCCAGCATGACTCCTCAGCAGGCGGACACCGGGCGCTATCTGCTGCTCCCGGTCTGCATGAACGGACGGCATTCCGGCAAGGTGACCACGGATCCCAGCGGCCGCTATTTCTACAATGGCTTCAGCAACGCCGTCCACGTTGACGGCCACGTCGAGAACCATCAAGTTCTTTACACCAAATTAATCGCCTCAACCAAAGAGCCCTGGTGCTCATTCAACGATTAACCCAAACAGGAAAAAAAACATGAAAACAATATTAACCGCGCTGGCGGTCATGACGGTGTGCGCTGCCGTTTCGGCACAAAATCTCTTATTCGATCAAGGAAAAACCGACTGGAAAATCTGGCTCCTTCCGCAGGCTGCCCCAGCGGAAAAATACGCTGCCGAGGAGCTTCAGGCAGCATTGAAGAAAATATCCGGTGCTGAATTCACCATCGTCGATGGCGCCAAGCCGCCGCAAGGCAAAACCATCGTCATCGCCTCGCTTACCACGTTTCCCGAGCTGCCCGCCGGACTGAAACTGAAAGCCGGCGATACTGAGGAACTGGCGGTTTATACGCTGAACGGCAACCTCTATTTGTGCGGCAACAATCCGCGCGGCGCGCTTTATGCGGTATACTCGTTCCTGCAGAATGAGCTCGGCGTCCGCTGGTTCTGGCCGGGCGATGACGGCGAGTTCATCGCGTCGAAAACCAGCTATACCCTGCCCGGTCTGAAACGCAACTACAAGCCCGAGTTCCGTTTCCGGGAAATGACCCCGTGCGGTATGCATTATCACATTCCCACCGAAATCTGGCTGGCGCGCAATTTCCTGAACGGCGGTTCGCGTACTCCGGCCATCCGCGACAAAGCCGGGTTCTACAGTCTCGACGGTCTTCACTCCGTCAGCATAAACAAAAAGGATTTCGACGAACATCCCGAATACTTCTCTCTGATCAACGGCAAGCGCGTTCCCGAGGGAGAAGCCGGCTGCTGGTCGAATCCCGGCTTCACCAAACTGATGGTCGAGAAACACGTCAAGATGATCAAAGATCGCGGCCTCAACCTCGTAAATGCCTTCCCTGCCGACATCGTTCCCCGTTGCGAATGCGCCGAATGCACGAAAAATCCCGATCCTTCCTCCCGCTGGTACGATTACTATTATCAGCTGATTCAGGAAATCAAAAAGAAATGCCCGGACGTCATGTTCGCCGGTATCGCGTATCAGGAATACCGTACGGTCCCGGCCACGGAAGTGAAGGGCCTCGAATATGTGGAATATTGCCAGTACAACCGTTGTTACGTGCATAAACTCGACAACCCGGAATGTGCCTTCAACCAGAAATCCATGGAGGAACTGAAGCGCTGGCAGGCCAAGGCCCCGATGGGCATCTACGGCTATGAATTCGATGTGTTCAGCCCCAGCATGTATGTGCCGTTCTGGAACATGCTGGCCGATGAAATGAAGATTTTTCGCGACATGAAACTGGTCCGGATGAAAACCGAACTGGGCGTACAGTATCCGAAAAACGCCCCCCGAGCGGAAATACCGCAATTGGTCTGGCGTTTGTCCAACTACATCTACGCCAGGCTCCTGTGGAATCCGGACGAAAATATCGATGCCCTGCTGGCGGACTACTGCCAATACGTCTACGGCCCGGCGGCGGCCTCCATGCTCGAATACCACAAGATGATGGCGGCGGCCTGGGACGGCATGAAAATCCACCTGAGCTATTTCGGCGCCAAGCCCCTGGGTACCGCCAAGCATTTCCTGAATGCCGAGTTGATCAAATCGGCCAATGAGAAATTCAAGGCCGCCGAAGCCGCGGTCCAGGGCGAAAACAATGCCCGGTTCTCCGGAGAAGTCGCCCTCGACAAGACCCTGTTCAACCAGTGGCTCAAGCTGTATCAGCTGGCCCGCGACAACGCCGCCAGCGCCACGCTGCCGCAGCTCTCCGACGATCCGCAGAACTTCGCCCAGGTTGGTATCCTGCCGATGAAAAGCAACAAAGGCACTCCCCTCCCCACCCAGAGCCGGATTTTCTGGAGCAAGGACGCCCTTCATATTCAGGTAAGTTGTACCGAACCCGACATGGCGAAGCTGCGCAAAGGCACCTCCGGCGTGCGCGACGTCGCGCTCTGGAGCGACGACAACATCGAAATCTTCCTCGATCCGGGCGATGGCCTCCCCTACCGCCACTTCGCCGCGAACCCGGCGGGCGGTACCTATGACGCCCTCGGCAACGACAAAAACTGGGACCCGGTCTGGCAAGCTCAAACGACTCTCGAAGCCGACCGCTGGATCACCAATATCCGCATCCCCTTCACTTCGCTCGAAGTCACACCGAAGGACGGCGACCAGTGGCAGATCGTCCTGATCCGCAACAGCAAGCCGGAAGCCAGCGGCTACCCCTTCCCCGCCTACCACGACATGAGCGGCAGCGCCACGCTGTATTTCACTACCAAAGGCAAACCGGATTACCGCCTGACCTGGCTCTCAACGCCCGGGCTGGCCAACGGGCGCCGCTTCGATAGTTTCAAAAGCAACTTCCTGAAGAGCGGCTGGCAGATACAGAATGTCATCGGCCCGGAAGGCGCGGCAGGACTGGACTTGACGGACAGCAAGCTGGTCGTCATCGAAAACTATCAGAACAAGCTGCCGCTGGAGTTTTACCGCGACAAGCTGATTCCGGCGGTGAAAAACGGCGCGGTGGTGGTTTTCAGCTGTTACTTCTGGGTCCATGAACTGGAAAAACAGTTCGATGATCCGAGCTTTCAGGTGAAGTTCATTGAAAAGCCGCATCCGGTCCGCAAAGCGACCTACATTTCGCCCGACAGCTTTGCCACCACGCCGCACGACATGAAAAAGGCGCTCGGGCACACCCCGTCGGGCGTTTTCGAGCCCGCATTCCCCGATAAATGGGTGAACCTCGCCTGTCAGAAACTTGCCGACGAAACGGAAAAGCCCTACATCATGGCGCGCCCGCTTGGCAACGGAATGGTCGTACTGGCAGGCGATATCGGCGGCAATGTCAATCTCTTCGAAAATCTTTTCGAATACAACAAAGCCATCAAACGCTGAAAATTTTTAAACACGGAATACCTGGCGTGGCGGAGCCGCAACCAAGCTTTCCGTGTTCAAAAATCTCATTCCCCGGCCTTTACGATTTGGGATAATATCAGGAAGAATTTATCTCTGGCATATTTCTCGTGCCAGGGGGTATGGCCGCATTTTTCCAGGATGTGCGCCGTGAACTTGATCTCGGCCTGCTGCAGCGATTCTGTCACGGCCTCCGGCGGGGTTGTATCGTAGTTTCCGTGAATCACGGTAATCGGGCATTTGACCTTTTTGAACAGCGCCAGCAGTTCGCCGTTCCTGCGCATTTGCGCGGCCTCCGGCCAGACTTTAGCGTACATCTCACCGTCAATGGTGGCAATTTCGAACACTTCATCCAGTGGGCTGTAGGTATCGGCCTTGTCCGCCAGTTCGCCTAACTTCCGGAGCCCGGCATCTTTGTCGGTCCCCTCCTCCTGTAAGTGCCGGATCGCCTCGAAATACTGTTCTTTCTCCGCTGCGTCAAGATGTGCCAGACGCCGTTCCTCAAGCTGCGGCAGGTATTTCTCGTCCAACGCGCCACTACCGATCAGAATCAGTTGCTTTATACGTTCCGGATATCTGGCTGCTACCATCGCCGCCAGCCATGCTCCCCAGGAATGCCCGATCAGAATCAACGGCTTCCCGCAATCACCAATCTGCTGACGCAGCTCCTCCACCTGTCCTTCGACCGAATAAGCCGACTGCAGCGGCTCCAACACACCGCAATACGCGGAGAGGCCGCGTGCCAGCCCGTGAGCCGATCCGATGCCGCCGGGCCCGCCGTGCACCACCGTCGCCAGATAAGGATTTCTGCCAAGATATCGAGTAGTCATACGGTAATTTATCGCCGGAAAAGAAACTTTCAACTTTGACAACCCCCATTCCCCGGGATAATGTATTTTATAAACCGGAGGTGCATATGTTTCGTTACGTGCTGATTCTGCTTTCGCTTCTTCTCTCAACCGGTTCAGCCCTGGCCGAGGAAAAACTTTCCGCCAAACAGCTCCTGCAGTTGGTAATAAGAGACAAAGATGATTTTTCTTTCACTTTCACAGGAGAAGGGGAAAAACGCTATCGCGATGCTTCCTGCGAGATTCTCGAAAAGGATTTGTCAACCCTATATCAATATGAGCCATATATGCCATCCCCAAACGGGTCCATATCTTTCCAATACGAGCCATCCAAGCACGAGTTCATGTCTTATTTCTGGCTGCTTAATACCTTGGAGGGACGATTATATGCGCACGACCTGCAGGAACATGTAAACCACCGCTTGAACCGCAGTTTGTCCAAAATCAAGTTCAACTACGACAAACCGCCGTTTGGGGACTTGTCCATCGATGCTACTCCCGATTTGGATGGTGCGACATCGACTTTACCCATGCGTATGATTATTCTGTGTTATATGTTCGGGATCAAGCCGAGTTGGCAAGAACATTTGAAAACGGATGAAACAAGCCTGTTTCCCCATATTCTCATCCAATATGAGAATAATCTTCCCGGAATCAGATATGGGCTGAGTGATGACGCCACAAGCCTTCAAAAACGCCGGTGGGCACTGCTCCACACAGGCAACACCCTGACTCCGAACAGCCAGACTGGCGCAGCCTATCAGCAATTGTTGAACAATCCTAATCTGATCGTCATCAACTCCGTTTCCCCGGAAGCTGTGGCCGCATTGACGGAAAAGGATTACGAGGAAAAGTTCGACCTCTCGACCCCGTTTCCCGGCAAAGGCGCAATTTTTCCCCGCGAATCGCTCGACAAACTCGAATCCAAGATCATCGCCTACGACGCGCTGGTGGTCGTAGTCCACGTCTCGAACCCGATCGAAAACATAACCCCGGAGCAAATCAAAAGAATCTATACCCAGGCGCAGCCGGATAGGCTCACCTGGAAAGATATCGATGATCAAGCCCCCTCCAAGCCCATTCGCCCGCTTGACAGGAATCCGAATTCCGGTACTGGCATCCTGATGAGGAATCTGATTTTCAATGGATCACTGCCATGTAATAAGAAGTTGGTCCATAAAGAATTCACCATGAGAGGCATCTTTGATGCTTTGGGAGTCAACTCGCTCGGCTTTTCGGTGTTTTACTACGAACAGAACATTCACCCGGTGCCATACTCGAAAAACCTGGCGATCAACGGCGTCAAGCCAACCAATGAGACCATCGCCGACGGCACCTACCCGCTCCGCGCGCCGATTTATGCGGCCATCCGGCGCGATGAACCCGCCGACTCCCCTGCCCGTCGAATCTACGACTTTCTGACCACCCCAGAGGGCCAAACCGTGATCGAAGCCGCAGGCTACGTCCCTCTTCCCCGGTAAAAAGATAAAAAAACTTGAATTTGAAGTTGAAATTTCCAAAAGAGTCATTAAATTAAGCGAAATCAGCCAATGTAGCTCAGTCGGTAGAGCAATTCACTCGTAATGAATAGGTCATCGGTTCGATTCCGATCATTGGCTCCACTTAATAAGCTCAAAACCAACGATTTAACACCGTTGGTTTTCTTTTTTCCAAAATCCCTATCGAACACCATCAGCCACCACCGTTCAAGCTCAAACACCAAATAATAGACATACAAAAGACTGACCACTTTTGAGGCTGAGATGTTCGACCTTCAACTCAAGACATACATGCTGAAAAAGAAATTTCGCCCATGGGCGACAGCTAAAACCCCATAGTATCTATTCCATGCCACACCTTCTGCACCATGACCATAAACCAAGCCGTTCTCATATCCGTGATCCAATCAATGGTAGGGCGCTCCACACCGCCGACATGACTTCCCACTACCCCCACATCTCAATGGAATCCAAGCAAAAGGTAATAAACGTCCTTCCCGCTACAGAAGAAACCTCGGATAACAAAAAGTATACTGCTCTAAGCCTGAAGCAATTGACAAAAGACAAACTAATCCGAATCATTCTTGAATTGCAATGGCTTGAAGTTGCTTAAAACAGGAAAGCAATCTATAGAATATATACCTGAACAAAAAAAGAGAAGCTTTTGGCGAGCATCGCTTGTGTGTGGAGTTTCCTCCTCACTCTCATCTATTCTCATAGGAGAGAGGAAATCTCAGAGAACAATGCATTCTTATTAAAAAAATGCGATTTATCCAAAGAGAAAAATATTGTTGCCCGCCAAAAACTTCTCAATATTTATTCATATGGGAAAATATACATCTTCCGTTTTGCCATTTCAAATAGCCAATCCTCATTTTTCCAGTCCAAGAAGAAATTGTGCCGAGAACAGCTCGCTATAAATTTATCCTGATTAGCTTGGCTTAAGCCTAAGGTTGAACGAGCTTCTACAATTCGTATAATTTTTCGTTTCGTCTCTTTTGGAAGGTAGGGACAAGCTAACGAATCCAGTAACAGCATAAAAAGTTCCGTTGAATTCAAGATATCTTTCCCTGTTTCAAATGAACGAATTAAGCATTTTTCTAAAACCATTCTAAAAGATGAATATTTTGGTGAATCACGAATATAGAGCATCAATGTCCCCCATAAAAAATAATCAATGGGTTTTTCCTCGTCCATTTCACAATGTTTTATTAAGAATGGTTCCGTAAATTGAAAATCTTCTTCCAAAGCTGAAAGCATCAACAGAACGTTACAGATTTCAACATTACATTTTTTCTTCTGCACGTTTAATATTGTGAATATGTCACGACATGAATCGAAGATCTTTCTCTGAATAGGAGCTTTGCATTTTCCCTCCTGTAATAATGGAGATCGCAATATGCCTAATATAACTCTAGTCAGCAAATCAGTCGGCCTGACTCGAATATCCATTGAATGCACAAAAAATATGATATCCAAATCAATTAGCAAATTGTTTACAAGACATCGTTCATCAGTCTCATATTCTGCCGCTTTCTTTAAAAATCGATCAATTCCACGAGTAAAGTCATTTAATAAAAAACCAGAAATACTTTTATAAGAGATAGAGCTAAACTTTTTAACGATTGCTTTAATGCGAATGATAATTCTATTAGCAACAGATGAGGGTCTATTGATATTTTGAGGTTCTCCTTCTTCATCATATTTGCTGTCAAAGTACGATTTAATCAAATCACGAAGTTCCATTTTGCACATTGAAATTTCTGATATGAATGGACGCATACTATATGAGGTTTTAGATTCATTCAGATGCATTTTATATTCTATCAAGCATTTTTCTAAACATGCGATGATGTCTCTAACACAGTTTTCATCATTAAAGAATATAATATAGTCATCAACATACCGCCTAAATTCATAATCTTTTTTATTGCTCCAACGAACTGAATTCTGCGAGAGGGTAGCTATAAGGTCATTATCAATTTTCTGAAAAATAATTTCTGCAAATATACGAGAAAGCTCTGGCCCGATCAAAATGCCATGAGTTTCACGATAATTTGTGGTTTGCATTAGGTAATCAAAATTACCTTCAAATGATTCCAATTTACCTGCCATTAATTTGGCTGTTGCTTTTCCTTTAATAGCCCAGCAAATTGAATGGGTATATATGCTATCAAAACATTTTGCTACATCAACCTGCAAGCATTTAGTATATCTTTTTTCAAGTCGGTGAAATTCGTATGATTCAAAAAATTTATAGAAGAAATCAATCTTTTTATAAGTGTAATATGAACTGCAGTATGTATCAAGAAATGTTCTGCAAGGAGGATCTTCGTCTTTGGGGCTCAATTCACCTTCTTCTTCTATGAGTTCTTTTTCTTCTTCAGCATCATCTGTATTACGGATTGTTTTTGCTATTGCAAATGGAGCTCGTAAAGTAGCCTCTGAACATTGACAATAATATGGAATAATATCTCCGTATTGCTCATAAAAATCAACAACTTTTAATTGAGCCAATGGATGCATGATCGAGAGTTTTCTGAAACTGTTATCATCTTTTCCGATGAAATAATCCAATGGAATCAGGTTGTCGCTTAATGAAATTCCTTGACCATTAATTATTAATGCGCCTGACTGATAAGTAATAAGCCCAGAAAAACATAACTTATAAAAGCAATTATTTGAGAGCCAAATAGGAACTTCATATGGTAAAACTTCAGTGAGTAATACTCTAAATTTGTCATCTTTATTTATTGTTATCATTCTACTTTCCCCAGGCTTTCTTTATATCTGCCGCTTGACTGCGTGAATAAAAGAAATGAAATTTTTTATTGTAGCCCTGTCTGAATGAAATACGCATTAGCTCATTCTTTTGTCCTGAGGTTAATAATCTTTCAATTTTCCTTCCTAAGCGCCCACTCCCGGACAAAATTGAGTACAAATATTGATCAAGCTCGGATAAATATGTATTCTCAGATATTTCACTATAATTATAGGAATTTCCTGCATATAATCGCCCTCGCCCATCATCATTGAGTAGAACTAATCCACTAAGAAAGCGAAGTCGCCTTTTCAACATAGAAAAATCATGAGTTTTAGAATAATGTATAAAAGTTGACGCAATTCGTGTTTTCTGTTTATTTATTTTCCGTTCAGCAATTTTCACCGTAATTTCATTAGATCTTTTACCTTCTTGTATTTTGAAGTTATAGCCAAGATAATCAAAATAATGCTCATTACTTCGAGTTTCGCTAATAACTATATTTTTTCTTTTTCCCTCGTTCTCCGACAGATGGTTATCATGCAATATATTACTAATCAAAGAAGTTATATCGTATTTGCAATCATAAATAATGATGATATCATCTACATAACGAACGTAAAAAAATATTCCCTCAATTTTTCTAATTTCCCGATCTATTGAACGCATGAAAATCTCAGATAAACTAGCACTGATTCCCAACCCTCGTGGAAGCCCCGTTGTATCTCCAATTTGCGCCAATACAGATTGTAAAATAAAAATCGTTTCATGGCCAATAATCATTTCATCTTGAATTTGCGAAATAATCTTCCCAAAATCAATAGACTCGTAAAAATCGGATATATCCAATTTAATCATTCCATAAGGAAGCCCATCCGTAAGCATAATTTTCAACTGTTTTATGATTTTTCTACGATCTGCCTGTTGTACCTTATATATTCTACGGATAAAATAATCTGCAAGTTTTATTGCACAAAAATCTTCTGCGCATGCAGGGAAATAAGCAAGCTTGCCATTAAACATCTGGCAATTCAAGTTTTCATTCAATTTATAATTATTATTAGCTATTGCTAAGACTAATTCTTCTAGTTTCTTTCGCTTTTGACTATTGTTATTCCATAATTCCCACGCAACAATATGTTTCTTTCTAATAACTTTTGCCAAATTTTCAGTAGAATATATTTGCTTCAACATTTTTATGTCCCACCATATAATGATTACGATATGGTAAAATATCATTATTACAAACATTTACAAGGAGATAGCATTATAGCCTACGGTAAATATCGATAAAAAGGCACAGAGAGCCAAATTGTTATTTCCCAAAAATCCAAAATTTCCGAAAATTTTTTCACTGCCGTCTGCTGATATGTCGGATAAGATTGAAATTTTAGATTTTAGGTGGCACATTCCGAATTTGTAAAAACTGCAGTATTCTGCCTTCGTCCTGCCCTCAGAGATTGTGTCTTTTCTTTATATCCAGATTATTGGCGTATCTCCTGATTTTAACTCGAAATGGCGATATTCGCCCCTATCCAGATCAGATTATCTTCAGTATCGATAGTGAATATTTGCAACATATTAATTATTAATGATTTACATCTATTTTGTGCTTGATTTTTCGTATTTTGATGATATTGTCTGGCATTGACAAAAACCATGATTATGAGGCAGATATGGATCAGAGAGCGGAATTGGCTGGAATGAGATTCGGAGTTGAAATCGAGACGATTAATTTGACAAGAAAAGACACTATTTCTGCCATTCAGAAGGTGGTGGGCGGTGATGTCCAGTATGAAGATGATATATATGAGGCTTGGAGCTGTACTTGTGCTGACGGTCGCACTTGGAAAGCGGTCAGAGATCGGAGCATCGGAGCCGCAAATACTGAGATCGTCAGCCCTATCCTTACTTATCCCAATGATGTCGCTACCTTACAGCAGGTTATCCGTGCGGTTCGGAAGAGCAGAGCTCGTGTAAACAGTTCGTGCGGTATCCATGTCCATGTGGATGCTCTTTCCCTAAATGGGAGGCAACTCGGCAATCTCGCCAAGATCGTGTACAAGCAAGAACCGCTGATTATCCATGCTCTGCAAATATCCTCCAATCGCATGGAGATGTATACCAAGCCCATGGAAACGGATTTCATAGAGAAGATTAATTTGAAGCGTCCGCAAACCCTGACCGATCTGAATCGGTTATGGTATAATGGCGAATCCGCAGAACACCAGCATTATCATAGTTCACGGTATCATGGGGTGAACTTTCATTCGTTGTTTTATCGTGGTACGATTGAGTTCAGGTGGTTTGAATCGACGCTTCATGCCGGTAGGATAAAATCCTATCTGCAGTACTGCTTACTCTTGCTCAATCGTGCGGAGAAAGTTCAGTACGCCGCCAGTAAGAAACGTTGTTTCAATTCGTCAACGGCGAAATATGATATGAGAGTTCATCTGCTGAGGCTTGGAGCTATTGGCGATGAGTTCAAGACCATGCGGCATTTCCTTTTGGAATATATGCCAGGCTGTGCTTCATATAAGAATGGGCTTCCGAAGCCGAAGAAGGTAGCCTGATATGTGCGGTCAATGTGGCGTAATCTTTGGACAGAAGCGGCGAACTCAGCGAGAGCTGAATAGCCTTACTTCGGTATTCACTCAGCTTCTATTATATAATGAATCTCGTGGTCGTGATGCCAGCGGCATGTATATTTCCAATAAAGATAGTAGTAGTCGAGTTCTGAAGCATGCGACTTCGGCCAGCCGCCTCACGCAGAGTCCAGAATATCAACGGATGATGAATGGGGTCAATAATCATTCTGCGGCTGCCCTTGGTCATACTCGTTGGCGAACTGTCGGTAGCGAATCGGTCGCAGTCAATAACCATCCGATTATCACTGATCGTTGCGTCGGTACTCATAACGGAACTATCCTGAACCATAATGCCTTGTTTGCCCGGCATGGTTGGAAGCGGATTGGTCAAGTGGACAGTGAGGCACTATTTCGATTAGCTGACAGTTGTATATCTGATGGCGGCTTCGATATGGAGCAATTTGCTGACAGCCTATGTGATTTCGAAGGTACAATGTCTTTTGTGCTGATAAACCGCCTTGAACCAGATTCAATCTATGTCGGCGTTGGAAATATGCCCATAGCGTTCCTTTACCATAAAGTATACCGTTGCATCATTTATTCCAGCGAAGCCGCTCCACTGATCAAAGCTACGGCAACGATGGGCGGTTGGCAGTCATTGCAACTTGCTTCCATGCGAATTTACAGATTCAATATTTCGGATTTGACGGAATGGCAGTCCGTACCGTTTTTATTTCAGCAACATATCCGAAATGGAAGGGTGTGAAATTTTTTTTGATGGTGCTGTACAGAAAACGACCATAATCTGAACAGCGGAGAATCGATGAATTTTAAGCGGCAATTTCGATGACATTTTGAGACCCATTTCTTAACAGCAAAAATTGGAGAATAAAAACATGCGTTGCATCATCTATACCCGAGTCAGTACCGAAGACCAGACTACCGAGAATCAAATTAGCCAACTCCGTGAGTACGCTGATCGACAGGGATGGGAGATTATCGACGTTGTCAGTGATATTGCCAGTGGTGGTAAATCGGCAGAGGAACGTACCGGTTTGAAAAGTGTTTTTCAAAAAGCCAGGCAGAGAAAATTCGACGTTCTGCTCTTTTGGAGTCTCGACCGCTTTAGCCGTGAAGGTTCTCGGCAGACCCTCGATTACCTGACTCGCCTCGATAACTACAAGGTGAAGTGGCATTCCTATACCGAAGAATATATATCTTCATTGGGGGTATTTGCCGACGCTATCGTCAGCCTCATGGCGTGCTTGGCAAAACAAGAGCGGATTCGGATCTCTGAACGAACCAAAGTCGGACTTGCCCGTGTTCGTGCCAAAGGCCAAAAACTCGGTCGTCCTCAGATTGCCGATGTTCCCAAAGTTTTATCTTTGCGACAAGAGGGGAAAAGTCTTTCGGAAATTGCCAAGGCGGTGGGGATATCCAGAACCAGAGTCCATCAGCTACTGAATCAATAATCTCCGTGTGTCTTTTCTGAGCATGCCTGCAGATACTGATGATGGAGGCAGAACTCAGAAAAGACACTTTTTAATATCTACGATTTTGTCCGATCTCTGAATTGAGATTCAGAACCAACCAAAAAGAAAATTTCGAGCTGCTTATTCCTCATCATCGTCCTCGTCATCATCATCATCATCCCGATCGTCGTTGTCAAAAACAGCCAAGTTTATACTTAATTTCAGAAATAAGAATGTAATCTTTTTTGAGCAACTCACAGAGCTTTTCGAGTTTTTCTAATGCTTCTTCTGGGGTTTTTCCACCACAGTCACTTGAAATAAGATTTATGCTACCATCAAAAAAATATTGTTCTTCGATGATATCAGCTAATTCTGGATTGTTCGTCAGTTTCTTGATTTCTTCATCCAGATCACAATCTTCTTCATTTTTAATAGGGGTTTTGCGTCCAAAGTAAAGTATGCAATTCTCAGAATCAGATTTCCACATGTTATGACGAGGCTGTTCCACTCCAGATTCAAATATAGGTTCGTCTTCTTGCTCTATAAAGCGTAATACAGGGACGGCATAATAGTCATTTATTAGTCCTTGAATTTTTTCAAATTTCGCTTTGAGTTCTTTTGAGTTCATTGGCTTTAGTTCCTTTTCGTTTTTAGTTTCTTTTGTGCTCATTGTAATTAATACCCTCCGTTTGGTTAGGATTATTATTTAATTATTATTCACTAGTTTCCGTTGTCCAATGGTTAATTTGAATCTCATTTTTATTTTCAGCAGTCAGATTGAATTCAGCAATCATGGGCGATTGTTTTTCATCTTGGCGGTAGCGGATGATAATGATATTGCCTTTCAGTTCCAGTTTCTTGATGGTGATTTCTTTACCGATAATGTGATTGGCAACGTTTTGACCATTCTTCCATATGCAAAGATTGGTTTCGGTTCCCAGTCCGAACGATGAAACAACGCTGTAATTTGTCGGTACGATGATCCCGATCCAGTATTCATCAGTGTCTTTTTTGATAATACGGCAGAATCGTGGGAGGAGCTGTCCTACTGTTTCCAGATCAGCGGAGTCCGTTTTCCTTTTATCTTTTGGAATATGAATATCCAGCTCACCCCAGAATAATGGTTTTGCCGATTTATTGAACTTGATAGGGGCATCTTTGATTTTCTGATAGGCATTATAAGTATCATTCGGGCAAGCCAGTTCCTCGAAGCGGTATTTATGGCGGCTTGCTTCCCGTAGATATCCCAACATTGGAGTCATTGAAAATTTTCCCATTGGATAAGAATTTCTGCGTTGCATATAAAAATGCCAGTCATACTGTTCCTGTAACAATTGGCTACGCTCAGTTTTTGATAATTTAGACAGCCGATAATCCAGAGCCTCCAGCATCAGATTCCGAGAGCATTCGGCAATACCACCAGCGGCACCAGTCATTTCTACTTGAGTTGTGGCATTGTTCAGCTCCTTTTCGGCTGTTGTCAGTTCAGCGGAAGTAAACTGAGGAGCATGATCCCATCCACAGCTCAGCAATACCAGAAATGCAAAAGCCATTCGTTTTATGTTTTTCACTGTTCAAATTCCTCTGATAATTGCTTGCGGTACTGCAGTAACTGCCTGATCGAGTCCATGCGTGGAAACTCCTGATAAAATTTATATGCATCGTGAATTTTGATGGAATCAGAAAGAGCAGTGGTGATTTCTTCATTAAGTTGAGTACCTTCAATCGCCATGAAATCATTGATGAATCGCTGAGAAAGATACCCTTTTGATTTCAGACTCAACAAATATATCACTGCACCGTCCAAGCGAGGTAGCTTCATGAGCATATTTACTACGTCTGTTGAAGTCATCATATCACGTAAGGTCAGTAATCTTGAAACATTTACTTCCGAAGCTGACAGTTTTTTCAAAATCACCTCTGCTTTCCACGGATATGAAAACCCTAGCCAAGCTATGATACTCGCATGTGATTTATTGGCACGTAGATGGCGGTGAACGGCACGCATTGGCTGTTGCACGGCAGGTTTATGAAAAATCCAATTCGATGCCAAGGCAAAAGCTAAGGCAGGGTTATCGGCCACCAGATCAATAGCGGCTTGCCCTCCGTACGCCATAAAAGCCAGCATGTGCCACTTATGCGTTCGGAACAGATTCAGATGAACTTGGATCTCTGCTGGAATTGTGCAGTACCACCTTAACCACGGATCGTATAGGTCATAGCCTTCGCCATTGACCGCCAGCACGGAATAACCACCATGCTTTTCGAAATGATATTTGAGTCTGGAGTCAAGCCAGTGCAATGATGGTCGATACCGTGTCCAGTTCGGATACCGTTTGGTCGTTTTCTTCCACGCTTTCGGCTGAGGATAAGCAACCATAACGGAAACGGTACTTTTGGTGAACTCGTAGAGCTTTCCGCTTGACGGATCAAACCAAGTACCACTCTTATTAAAGATATAAGGCTTGCTCAAAATCGCTCCGTGAATTATTATTTTTCTTACATAAATACCATGAAACAGTACCATGATTCGACCAGCATTTTCCTCTCAATTTATATAGCAAATTTAGCGAAGGGCGTTCCCCATTGAGATTAGGATATGCCTCCAATGCCTTTCTATCTCCGCTCTGCTCATTCAAATGCGGATCGGTGATAAACAGCTCGACCTTCAGCGTCGATAGGCAGTGAAGTAAATATTCTCCAGAAGCATAAGCACCGCCAAAGCCACCACCATATCGGACATGAATCAAATGGGGTACTTCAATCTGATTTTCAATCAGCACCTTGGAGATAAACGCTTCATTTTCACAACAACAGTATAGAAGCCGATTCGTGATGTATCCCAAGGTATTCGATTCTATTTCCAATTCAAACAATCGGCATTTTCCCAGATCGTCATGAATCTTTGGATTGACCGTAATTCCCATGGTCAACGGCAAATCCAAGCACGAAAATTCTTCGACCAGACTGAGCCGTACCTCGGTCTTATGGTCAGCATATACGATACCAGGCGTGGGCAATATTCTGCAGTCCGTATGCACATGCAAATTTGGTGGAGCCACTGACTTCTCCAAAAACAATGAATATATCCTGTTCGCAGGGGTCAGATAAAGGAAATCCCGATAATCATCCCCTGCGGACGGATAATAGCAAATTCGGCTTTTTTGTAATAGATCAATCATTTTACAATTAGTCATCTATTCCCTTGGTTTTATCCATGGGCTTGGGTTTGTTGAGGCGTTTTTGCTGAGCAAAATGTTCCTTCCAATCGTCATCGTCCATCAAATCCTTGGTTTTATCTCCTGGCTTAATATAACGGCGTGGGGTATCGTCGTCGCCGTCCTCGTCGTCATCCTCGTCGTCATCATCATCATCATCATTGCTCCATTCATAATCATCATCATTGTCGTCTTCTTCAAAGTCGCCATCATCGTCATCATCGTAGGGTTTTCTGCCTTTATTGACGCACTCCAAGTATTCTTCCCTACTGATTTCTTCAACTGTATACTTCTTACCCTTATAGGTGCATGTCCAAGCAGGGGTTCCGTCCCAAGGGATCAGTCTGAACCTCCGATCTTCTCCGCCCAGTTCAGATGCATAAAAATAACCGTCCGTAGCTGTGCTGATAAAGAACTCCAAATCACCTTCAAATGGTGATGCTGGCGGTTGGTTTGGAGTCAGAGAATTCAAAAATTGTGAAATACGATCAAAAATTGCCATTTTACGGTTCTCCTATTATGGACGCTTTTCTTTAAATTCTGGACGTTTGTCTAATAATTCTTTCCAATCATCCCCAGTCAATTTCTCCCAATCGCACTTATCCGCAAACTGCGGTTGTTCTGAAAGCAACCTACGCCAATCCTTTCCATTTAATTTTTCCCAGTCACATTTATCCGCAAACTGCGGTTGTTCACAAAGAAGAATAGCCCAAACACTGCCTTTCAACCTTTTCCACAGACATTTATCCGCAAACTGCGGTTGTTCAACAAGAAGGCTACTCCAATTATAATCTTCAAGTTTCTTCCAATCGCATTTATCGGCAAACTGCGGTTGTTTTGAAAGCAACCTACTCCAATCACTACCATCAAATTTCTCCCAGTCGCATTTATCGGCAAACCTCGGTCGTTTATAAAGAAGACCACTCCAGTCACTGCCATCGAGTTTCTCCCAGTCACATTTATCGGCAAACTGCGGTTGGTCTGAAAGAAGGAAATACCAGGCTCTACCATTAAGTTTCTCCCAGTCACATTTATCTGCAAACTGTGGTTGGTCTGAAAGAAGGAAATACCAGTTACTGGCATCTAGTAGTCCGTTCATAAAATAACATATCACATCGTCCGCATTTCTTCCATT
>JBEBXH010000026.1:0-65923 GCA_040391785.1 Victivallis vadensis | reverse complement strand
GCTCCTCAGTGTCGGAATTCTGGGAATCGGAATGACCACCATGGCCCAGGAAAAAGGTGATGCCAAACATGAACCCCGGCAGGCTCCCGGCGAGCGCGGCGAAGGACGCGGCCCCGGTGGCGGTCGCGGCGGCATGATGATGGCGTCTCCGGAAGTGGTTGAAGCCAACAAGAAACTGCATCAGCTGATCAACGAGTACAACAAAGAAAAGGACGAGAAAAAGCTGGAAGCAATCAAAACCCAGCTCGGCGCCATCCAGGACCTTCAGATCAAAGCCATTGAGCAAAGAGCCGCCGAAATGAAGGAAAAGAAAGACGCCAATATCGCCAGGGATCTCGAAGCGATCAAGAAAGGCGAATATCGCGGCCCCGGCGACCGTGACCGTCAGGGCGGCGGCCGTGGTCAAGGCGGCGGCGGACGCGGCGAAGGACGCGGCCCGAGAGACGCCAAGTAATCAAATCCCAGCCCCTTATACAGGAAAGCCGGTTCAAACGAGCCGGCTTTCTTTTTGCCCCCCAATCAGGCAAGAAAAAAGGACTTGCGAAAAATTTCGTAAGTCCTTGATTTGTAAGTGGTGGCGGGGGGTGGATTCGAACCACCGAAATCACTGATAGCAGATTTACAGTCTGCCCTATTGTACATATTTTAAATATTTTGTAGTTATATGATGTTGTAATTTTGAATTTCGGCTGTATATTTATACAACAAGATGCAATAGAAATCAATGCGAAAAAGATTAGTTCCGTGGCAAAATTTGAAATCGGGTGAAGTATGGCAAGAACGACAAAAGGGCGACTTTTCAAACGCGGCAAATCGGGCCGCTATTATCTCCAATACTATGTAAACGGAAAACAATTTGCTGTTGCATTGAAGGATGATAACGGCGACCCCATTACCGTAGAAGCCAAGGCCAAGATTGCAGCAGATCGAATTCTGAACCCCATCAAAGCGACCAATAAGGCCGAGCAGCTTCGTCAAGTCCGAGCTGAATTGGAAACCGCAGAAGATAAGGCCATAAGACTCGAAAACGAATATGCCGAGCATAAACAGCAACTGGCGGACATCGCCAAAAACAAGCGAGCCACAGTCGCGGACGGCTGGCGAATGTTCATGGAATGCCCGAAACGTCCAACCAGTTGTAAACGATATACTATTAATGATATCCCGCGACATACCACTGCCTCCAACTACCGCGGGTACTATGAACGTTTTATCCTCTGGATGAGTGCCAAAAGGCCCTCTGATAAACTACTGTCAGATGTTACTCCTCAGATCGCGGCAATGTTTATGAACGAAATACATAAAACGTCCGCCAGTGGAACTTTTAACAAATACCTCCAGTTCTTCAACTGCCTCTTTGATACTCTGATTGACGCTGGCAAAATATCGGCTGTAAATCCTTTCAAAGACCTTGACCGTGCTGACCATCAGTACAATAGCAAGCGTCCTTTAACCGTGGAGCAAATCAAGCAATTAATCGATACCGCCACCGGGGATATGCAATTGCTCGTGGCGTTGGGGTACTTCACCGGGCTCCGCCTCGGAGATTGCTGCACGCTTCAGTGGCGTGAAGTTGACTTAATTCGACGTGTGATCGAGCGCATTCCCCGGAAGACGGCGCATACCATCAAAGATAAGAAGCAAGCTGTCGTAAAAATTGGGATCCCAAATTTTCTGTTCCAATTGCTGGCGGCAATTCCGGAAAGCGAACGCGGCACTTATATCTTGCCCCAATTTGCGGAATTATATCTGGCAGGGCGGGACCAACTGATTACCAAATGGATTCTCAAGCATTTCCAGTCATGCGGGCTTGAAATTCATCGTTCTGGTACTGGCCGGAAAATAGTAATGGATCCCGAAACCGGCGAACCTGTGATCGACGCCAAAACGGGTAAACCGAAAATTACCGGCGACCGTGCCGTTGTCGAAATCGGCTTTCACAGTCTCCGCTACAGCTATATTTCGCACAATGCTGAAGCCGGAACACCCGCCGCCGTCATCCAAAAGAACGCGGGGCATGCCAGTCCTGCCATGACTGAGCATTATACCCGGATTAGCGATGAAGCAGCCGTAAAGTATGCGGAGGTACTCCATTTGCCAATCGCTACAAGTGAAACGAGTGAGGATGCAGAGCCAGAACGCACAGAACTCCATCGCCTGGCCGATGACTTGTCGATCGATGAGATAAGTAAATTGCTCCAGTATTATAAACTGCAGAAGGGAAATTAATTTTATGAATACCAGTAGAAAAGACAGCTTCCGTGCTCAATTAAAATACTCATCTGATGAACTCAAGTGTTTGTGCGAAGTCCTTGAGCTGCAAGATAACGAAAATATCCCACTGTTTCCAAATGGAGATGAGGTCGCGCGACGGATTATGATTTATAAAGTCGTAGACACCTTCCCGATTATATCTGACAGCTGCTTGCCAAAACTTTTTGACTATGCCCGATCGCAGAAAGATAACAGTGGGCTGCGGACTAAGGAACACTATACCGATGATCCCGTTCGGCGAGATGCATGGGGAAAAATGCAGGAGGCCAAAGAAAAATTCTACGAGGCTATTCGCGCTGTTGAAAACAAACCGGAGGGTGATAAAACCATACCAGATGCGATCGGACTCTTTGAGGAAGCCCTGCTTCGTTGTCAGGAAGTCGTCGATGAAATAGAAAGACAGCAAAATCCCGACCCTAAAGCAAGAGCGGAGCGGCACAGAAAGCTGCAGAAAGCACGAAGTAATCGCCGTGAATCCGCAAAACTACATATCCATAACCACACACAATTCGATCTGAATAACCCGGAAGTCGTACAGGATATCCTTAATAAAGCTGAAGAGATTTTTAGCCACGGAAATTCCAGAGAACGAACAAAGGCAAGGTTATATCGCGTGCTGGCGCAAGAATATGGAATCGAAGAGGTCTCTGTTCGTAACGCGTTGGATCGCAGACTACCCAAAAAACCGATAATTGAAGTCGTCGAAATCGCTGAGGATCAATACCTCGATATCGAGATTGGTCAGGCAAATCAAGTCGACCAGATCAAAGAGCGTGAAGACCGCATTCGGCACGCGTTATCTCTATTGGATTAAACCTAGCGAAGAAAAATTTCGCGAATTTTCCTGAACCTCTCATTACCGCGAGGTGCATTTTCTCGTTGTATACTATTCTCCGAAAGCAAGAAAGAATCTTGCAATAAGGAGAACCAACAATGTTAATGAGAAACCAAATTTCCCCGCAGGTGCTCAGCGCCGCAACGGCCATACTACAGGTATATGTGCCGGAACTCTCCCCGCGAAGTCTCGTAGATGCCCTCAAATCCTATGACACCTCGAACGCAAAGAAGCAGGATAATCGCCCTCTGACGCGCCAAGAAGCTGCCACATTACTTTCCGTATCCCTGAATACCATTGCCAATTATCTGAAGAACGGGACACTCCGGCGAATTGATGTTGGAACCCGATTGGTTCGTGTCGACGCCGCCAGCGTCCGTGCGTTGCTGGAAGGCAGGAATCAGGAGGTCTGCAATGGATAACAGGACTTTGACCGCGCAAGAACTGATCGACGAAGTGGACGCCGAGCGCGCCAAACAGGAATACCTGAACGGCAAAACGATCTTGCCCGACAAGCCGGAAGGCTGGGCCGGGCGATATGTCCGCCAGGTTCGATTCAACCGTGAGACCGCTGTAATCGAATTCATCGACCAGAATGACCGCTGGATGTACGAGATTGATCTGGAACAAGCCAAAACTTCTGAGGAGGTCCTGCATTGGGTCTTCCATCTCGCCGGTAAGGGCTGGGCATTTCCGCCGGTAATCGGCGCGGTGGTTCACCTCCTGCGGAACCTTCTGTGGGAAATCGCTGACGAGGAGGCTGAAGATATTTACTGCCGAGGCGCGAAGTGCGGCTTCGACTGGACTGCGTGGCTTCGTGAAGATCAAAAAAACAATCAGAATAAAGGAATTTGAGAGCGTTATGACTAAAAATTATACATTAATGGGAGGCGCGGCCCATGCAATACAAAATGCACAGTTTCCGTTCAATACTGAACAGAACGATATTACCGATTGGGATCCGTTTGGTCTTGTGCCGAAAAAAGTTAATCCGTGTATTTCTGTCGGTGGGCTGCTGGGTAATCAGAACAGGGATAATCCATATCGTTTATCTGATGTGTCCGTGACCGTCACAATCAACAGCTCCGGGAATGAAGACGCCGCCACGGGCGGTATATCCGTGGCGGCATTTGTGCAAACTGCTGGAGACGCAGCCGGGCTTTCCTCCCCGATAATACCATTATTATAAGGCCAAATCATGAAAAAATCAGTACCTGAAAAAGACATTGACGGCGAAAAGGCCGAAAATAATTCAATGTCGATTCCCGATATAAAGAGAACGTTTTCACTACTCTTTGATAATGACAAAGAGCGCCGCGAGGTAATCGTTATGTGCCCGCCAAAAACCATAGAGGACATCGACGGTACGAAGCGTCAATCTAGCAAAAAGTTCGTTGGGCTTTTTGGGCGCAACGACGTGGACGCGCTGGTCAAGGCGCTCCGGCCACATCAGGACAAATGGATGACGGTCTATATCGGGCTGAACCCGACAACGGTAACGCTGGTCAATTGGCAAGAGGAAGCTGTCCCCCATGCGACATTGGCCCCCACACGTAACCGCTCAAAGGACTCAGATATCGTAGGCTTCAGAAGGTTCCTGATCGACATTGATCGCCGGAATAAAAACGGCAATGCGACCCCGGAGGAGCTCCAAGGCGCAAAAGCCATAGCGGAAACGATAAACAAAGATCTGGTTGTGGCGGGCTTCCCGCCACTGGCATTGGCGTGTTCCGGCAACGGGGCACATCTCGTGGGGTGCTACGATTTTCCTTGCGATCAGCAGCATATCCTGGCGAATTTTTTATGCTACCTGGGCGAAAAATATTCGAATGACGATTTTGAGATCGACACCTGCGTACATAACCCGTGCCGTATTACCAAGCTGTATGGCACGATTACCCGGAAGCATGCGGCGACGAAGGATCGACCGCAACGGATGTCGCGACTCTCTGATAAGATCAAGGCGCTTGAAGCCGTCAGCCTCGATACAATGTCTGCCTTGGCGGCGAAAGCGACAAAGCAAGCCACTCAAAAGACCTATTGCGGTCAGGAAACCATCCCCGGTCTTGAATACGACTCAGAGGAGAACATTGCCGCCGCGACAGAATACCTGAAGACCGTGGAGCCCTCGATTGAAGGCGGCGCCAACGGCAGGAACAAGGATAAAGACGGCGACACGTATACCCGCAACGTCGCATGCACGGTTGCCGATTACGGGATCAGCCGCGACAAATGCCTGGAACTCATGGAGGAATACTTCAATCAGCGCTGTGCTCCCCCATGGAAAGTATACGGAAGCGGCGAAACGCTGGAAGCGAAGGTAAACAGCGCCTACAGAGGCGACCGTCAATCGCTGATTGGCTGCAAATCGCCCAAATACCTGCGCGAGCAAAAGATGAAAGGTTTGGACGAGCTGAAAGATGAGGGTGAAGAAACGGAACTCTCGGCAACAGAGAAACTAAATTTTTCGGCATTGTGGCGTAAGCTCGATGAAAAATTCAAGGGGAAACCGGCTCCAAAGGTCAACTATATTCTGGAAAATTTTTTAACAGGCGATCCGGACATACTTTTATGGGTAGGAGGAGGCGGGATGGGAAAAACCACCTTGGCAACCCAGTTTCTACGTTCAGTAATGAACGAGATTAATTTCCCCCTCGACGGCGAAAATGCACCCGGCAGAAAAACAACCAATTCGATTGGAACCCGGCAAATAATCGGGTGCTACATTGGAACGGAGGAAATAGAGGATCAGCATCATCGCCGGTACGAGCATCAAAGTAAAGGCCTATGCAAGCTGGACATGAGGGAGCCACATCTTCTCAATCTTTACGGAACGGATTATCAAATATTTCAAAGGGATAAGAACCATCGGATTACTTCCGGGCGAGATTGGAACGCCTTTATCGCAGATGCCCAGAAGGCAAAATTCAATCTCTTTGTCTTCGATAACTTAAGCGATTTATATCCCGGCGACGAGAATAACCGAACTGAGGTCTCTGATTTCTGCCGACTACTCTACCGTATCTGTGTCCTCTTGCATGCCAAAGTGGTTATACTCTCGCATACAAATAAAGCCCATAATTATTCAGGCAGCTCGGGGTGGGAGAATAAAGTCAGAACACGAATCCAAACCACCGCGTCGGGAACGAAGGAAAACCGCCGATACAAGACGGAAGTTCATAAATCCAACGGCGCGGTGCTGGGCGAAGTTTTATTTTCCAGATTCAACCCTGAAAACTGGTGTCACCATGCGATTACCGAGGAAGAATATAATACTCTGGTCGAAGCAGATAAAGCTGACGGTAACAATGAAGAAGCTATTCGCGAGGCTTGCGACATCATTCTGGAGCATTTGCGAAAGGAAAACGGCGCCGTAACTGCAGGGAAACTTTGGGCTCTGGAAAAAGATGACGGTGAGAAGATAGGGAAAAAAGTCGCATGTCAAGCGATCGAGGCACTACTATTTGAAGATCTAATCATTCAGGTAATGACGCCGAACAGTTGCAGGAAAAAGGTGAATGGATATCAGATCAAAGGCACCTAAAACCGGCGCATATGCATATGATGTTTTCCTTATAGTAAAAGTACCTACGTATGCATGCAGTACCATCCATCCGTTATTCCCTATAATTGCCGATGTACTACCCGTAATTATAGGGTAACGGCGGAGGATGATATGCACAACGGCTTTTTGAGCTCAACCAATGAAAGGAGAATGGTAAATGACAATCCAAATACATAATAATACTCCGCTTTCAGTGATCGCGGGGCTGTTGCGGTATGTCAGGGCGAACTGTGACGATCTGCCTGACGTGGATGCAGCCCAGCGGCGCCGGGATATCCGCCGTTTGTTCCCGCCGCCGGATTCGCCGAGGTACCGTCGCCGGAAGAAAATATCTGCTGATGGTTCAACAGTAATTTTTACCCGCCGACGCCGCCGCGCGATTCGTCTTGCGCCGCCAGCTGGCTATGGGTTGATCGAGTTTCCCGACCCAATGTCGGCGTCAGAAGCATATGGAGTATTGTGTTCTTCCGGGCTTCGGCTGGACCAAAGAGACAACAACTTGTTTTTTAAATTCGAGGATCGTGACGCGCTGATGGGCCGTGTCGCGAAAAACTACAATAACGATGGGAGGATAAATACCCAATGAATGAAAACGAAAATACGGCGACCCGATACTGGGTTGCATGGTGCGAAAGCACGGAGCACGGTTACGCTGAGGCTGGGCCGGGGGATCCCGGTATGGCCGAACACGTAGAGCTGCGGAACCCGGCGGATATGCCCTGGGGATGCCGCCACTATGCCGACTATGAAACGGCGAAGGAAGTTGCCCAGCATTTCCGCGAGCTGATACGGGACCCGGGGATCATGTGCCTGACGAACGCTGAGCGCGGGCAGCGGCTTCGCGACATCCTGAAGGCTTCCGGGGTATCTCAGCGGCAATACGCCACCTCGATCGGCATTACGCGGCGGATGGTCGAATACCTGATCGCCGGTGCGTTCCCAGTACGAATTCACCACCTTGCAGAAGCATCGGTACTGGCGGAGCGGGCTCTCAAGCTGTTCGGCCCGGACCGTTGCAAGAGAATTCGCAAGCCCTATGACAACATTTCGGACATCCGAAATATCTTATTATCAACTACAGCGAATAGTTGTACGTTATCGACTCCAAACTTAACCCCAGCGCAACGGTTGAGAGTACTTATCGACGAATCGGGCCTGTGTGTCGCAGACTTCGCGCCGTTGATTGGTATCTCGAAATCGACCTTATTCCTGATGTTGCATGGTAAATACCAGCACGAAATCCCCGAGCGGCTGTTGAGGCTGGCGGCTGATGCATCCGCGAACTGCCGCAAGTTCCTCAGACCTCTCAGAACCAAAGCAAAATAAAATTAATAATCAAGAAGGAGAATTAACTATGTGTCTCATCTCTTTAGCTACTTCCTTGGCAACGTCGCTCGGTGCGGCGTTGGGTATTGGTGTTGGAGCGGCAGCAACTACAGCGGCCACAGGTGCGGCGGCAGCGGCTGGCGCTACAGCTGCGGGGGCAATCGGGGGCGGCGCTTTGGCAGCAGGTACAGCTGCGGCAGTCGGTACAACGGCGGTGGTAGCGGGCACAGCGGCCACCACGGCCTCCGTCCTCGGAACCGCTGGCGCGATCGGCCTCGGAGCACTTGCGGTCGGGGGTGCTGTCGCCGGTGGCGTTACGAGCACGGTATCCGGTATCCAGCAGGCGCAGATACAGGAGGCTCAGGCGAACTACCTCGCGGACCAGTCCTCGGCGAACGCACAGATCGCAGCGCGGCAGGCGGAAGCGATCCAACTGCAGGGCAACCAGCAGAGATCACAGCTCCGCAACGATATGCTTCAGACGAAAGGTGACGCGCGGGCGAAGTATGCCGCCGCCGGGGTCGTCCTTGGCCAGGGCACTCCGGCGGACTACGAAGCGGATATCGCCGACGCCTACGACCTCGACCGGCGTAATCTCGATTACGACATCGCCTCCCGCGCCTGGCAGCAGAAAGTCGCCTCTGTGAACTTTCAGAATCAGGGAAGTATTTATCAAAGCCAGGCTAATGCGTTCCGGGGAGCACAGCGGGTGTCGCTTCTCAATGGAACCCTCGGAACTGCCGCAAATACGGCGAGTTCATTAGGTAGCGCTCTCAGCTTATCTGACAAATTCGATTGGTAAAATAAGGAAACACTATGAAACCAGTATTACCAACCCTGGTCGGGCAGCCGCGCAATGCGGAACTGAACGCCCGCCCTGTGGCAACCCCGGCCAGCCTTAACGGGCTGGGCGAAAGCATCAGCAACCTGGTACCGGCGGCCAACAGTCTTCTCAACGTGGTCGCCAATATCAAGGCTGAAAACGATGAGCTTGATTATCGTAAAACATATAACGAGGCTGTCGCCGAATCGAATAAAAGGCTTCAGGAGGAAGTCTATTCCCAGAGTGGTTTCGGCGCGGCGGGCTCCCTCGACCGGGCGAATAAGATATTTGATGATACTTTTCAAAAGTACGGTTCGCGGTTTCAGGGAAGAAGATATCAGCGCTTCGAGAATGAATTCTCCGGCCGCCGGAATACCCTGACTCCCTCGATCATGGGGCATGAGCATGGCCAGGTGAAAGGCGCCCGGCTCGGCGCGAATGAAGAACGCATCAAAAGCGAAATCGACACCTACATCGTCACGCAGGATCCTCGTGCTCTGGACAACATACGCGCGGCGTATGATGACTCATGGGCGCAGATTCATGGGCGACGGCTCGACTCCGGCAGCATCGCCGCTTTCGATGAGGATCTCAATGACGGCGACAACACCATCACGCTTCCCGGAGGTAAAAAGTTAACCATTGTCGATCAGGAAACCGGACAGGAAGGTACTATTTCCCGGGAAAGGCTGATGAAGATCCGGGGTGATATGGAAAAGGAGGCGGAAAACTATGAAAACGGCCTGAAGAAGCTCTACGATTCGGCGCATTCCCGCGTTGTCGACCGTCTGCTGAAAGATGGTCAAGCGGACGCTGCGGAAGCCTATTTGAAACAGATTACCGCAGAGGGCTATTCGCAACCTGTGACCGAGGGGACAGCCGGTGTCATACGGCAAGCCATCGACCTTCAACGCAAAGAGCAATCGATTATCACGGACAGCGGTATTGCAGCGCAACGCGTCATCGCCACCGGTGCACAGGATCCCCGTTCGTCAGGTGGCAAGTACTGGACCGATGCCACGGAAAAAGCCTACGCCGAGGAATTGGACCGGCTGAACGCGGAAGCGGCAAACGACCCAACCGGACTCGCCAAAAGGAAAGTATCGGCGTTTCAGAGCTTTATTGCCTCGCAACGCGCGGCAGCCCTCGCGCACGAGAAAGCCGACTTGCATCAGGCGCTGAAAGAATTCTCCGATGATGGTATCCTGGGCAATCCTCACCGGATCGAAGAGCTGAAATCCAAAGTTATCAGATTCGGGGACTCTCCCGTGCGCGACCAGTTGATTGAAATCGTAACCCGTAAAGAGCGCGCCATCCAGGACGCGATCAGCAAGGATCAGGAAGTGAAAAGGCAGCGTGAATCAATCGTGCTGGAATTCAAACGCAAAATTGCCCTCGGCGAACCCATCAGTTTCGGCCAGGGGCAGAATTACGATCCGAATGACAACAAGCAGCTGGCGGCGGCGGCCGCTATCGCGGGGCTGACTCCGCAGGAAATCGCGTCTATCGAAAGCTACATCCAGAACCAGCGTGTCGATACCAGCCTGGCGGCGCGGACGGTAGCGTCGGCTTTGAATGAGCTGAACGGCTACAAGAAGGGGAAAGAACGGTTCACCGAGCAGAATATCCTGCGCCTTTGCCCTGAGATTCTGACCGAACTTGAAGAGGTGGCGAAGTATTATCCCGAGATCAATCTGAAGAGCAAAGAGGGTAAAGACTGGCTGGAACGTCAGGTGACCAGCATCCTCCGCTCTAAACAGGCTATGGAATCGGACTGGCTGGGGCGCCGGGTGAAACCGGTATATCTGCATGAATTCCTCGGTCGCGGCTTTGATACAAGCGGCAGGGAGCGGTCCCCGCGCGAAGGCGAAACGGCTATGACGATGGGCGAGTTCCTGAACCTCGGACGCACCCCGGAACAAATCAAGATGGATATTCGTAACCAGCAGGAGCTCCGGGGTACGGCAATTGGTACGGCAGTTTACCCGGACGATATCCCGACCCGTCATGCGGACGCGGCTGCGCAGAAGCAAGGTCTGGTGAAAGACACCCGCGAAGGAGTTTACCGGCCGAAGAAGGCTCAGGATAAAGTTGAGAAGCAACGCGAAACCAAACGCCGGGAAGATGACGAGAAATTGAACATCTGGCTCGGCGGACTGTCAGGAGGCTTACGCTGATGAATAACAATATTCCCTTAACCGAGTCGGAGGCGATCGACCAGATCGCCACTCGAAATATCAATCTGAACCTGGACGCCAACCCCGACAACGCCACGGCATTCGCCGACATCGCTTCACGGGAGAACGTACCGGTGCAATGGGTACAACGCCTTGACAACCGCACGCTGAAGCAGCCGGTGGACGCATCGCGCTTCCATCCGTCGTTTCAGCACCTGCTGGCGAACAGCTACGACAAGGTGCCGATGTACGTGGATGACCTCCCCGCCCTTAACCGGACGGCGAAGCGGTCGCGGTGGAACCGTCTCGATCCGTCTGGCCGGATCTGGGAGCTGAAATCGGAACTCAATGGCTCGGGCGAGACTCCGGCCAGGAGGCACCGGCTTTTCACTCACGGGTACCAGCTTCCGATGGGGGACCCGGAAGGCGTCAGCGGCGAATTCGTAAAGGACGGCCGGGCGGTCAGCCATCCGATTTTTCCCGATGAGATCATCGGAGACCAGGAAAAAGCATTGATTGACAAGGCTCTTGAAACCATAAAATCCAAAACCGGATTCTCGCTGGATGGTGAAGACTTCACCGCCTTGTCGGAATCGGGGCAGCGTCGATTGGCGGCTGGATTCGCGGCTCATCTCGAAAAGGAAAACGCCGTCCTCCGTCAATTGAATTACGACTATCCGACCGGATGGATCAAACTTTCCGATGAGGTCATTCGCCGCCGCCTCGATCTGATGTCCAAAGATTTCGGCATCGATACTTCCGATATCAATATCGAGCGCCTGCGCCGGGGCGGCTTGTCGGAAGTGGACTACATGAACGCGACCAACGTACTCGGCTGGCGGGATATCTACAAATACGCCACCCGGATGTCGCCCGAAGAACTGGCGGCGATCGATGGTGATTCGCCACTCGATCAGCAGCTCGCAAAGATCAACTATCTTGCTGACCAGAGCCTCGATCTGCGCGGGCTCAACTTCGCCGGACAGACTGCGAATGTGGTCGTGAATGCGATACCTTTCATCGCGGACTTTGCCCTTACCGGGGGAGTCGCCGCTGTCGGCAAAGGCGCGGCACGGGTGGGCGTAATGGGCGCGATGCGGAATACTCTGCGGGCGGGTGGTTTCACCGGCGGCTTCGGCGCGGGGGTCCGGGCGCTCGGCACCGCGCAGGGCTGGCAGGCACTCGGCAAAGCCTCCGGAACGCTACTGGCTGCGGAAGCCCGCCGACTGCCGGTATTCGCCCCGAAGATCGCGGCGCAATCCCTGAATGAATGGGAAGCCGGACCAGTCTATTATCTGGACGAAGAAGGCGTACAGCAGGTGTTACCGGACCAGAAAGTGGAAGAGCTCGGCAATATCATTTTCCGCAACGCTCTTTCGACCTATATCGAGCATGTATCCGAGGGCGCGGGGATTATGCTGCCCGGTATCGACGTTGCGGCGTTCATCCCCGCCAAATTCAAGAATGCAGCGGTCAAAAGATTCATCGGGGATATCTCAGGCGACCGGGTGCGGCGCGGCGTTCTCCTCCGGGCAATCAACGACAATATCCCCCTGCAGGGCGTATTCGAGGAAGTCGGCGAAGAGTGGATCAGCAATGCCCTGAACCGCACGGTTACGGTCATCTCGGAAGTTACCGGGGCCGAAGCATTCAATACCGGCCGGAAATCCGTTTTCGGTGATGCGGAAGAGAATGCGTTGATTTTCACGTCATCGCTGATCCTGAGTACCGGGGGCAAGGCGCTTCGGGCTCCGTTCGCCGCCGCCAATGTCATGAAGCTCAACCGTTTTGTCGACGATCACAGAGCTCTGGTCGACTCCATCTCGCAGAACAAGATCACTCACCGCTCTGTTGAACAGGCGAAGGACTTTCTTACTTCCGCACGAGGCGGAGATGTCGAACTGGCAATCGACCCGGAAGATGCGCAGGTGTTTTTCCAGAGCCATCCCGAATTCGCCGGATCGATCGGAATCACTCAGGACACCATCGCACAGGCTCTTGACAGCGGTTCGCTCCTGCGGGTATCGCAGAATACGCTGGCCGTCGAACAGGCGCGCAGCCCGCAGAACCTGGAAGCCGGGGAGCAACTCCTCGGTCACGTCCGCCAGGCTGGCATGACTGCGGCGGAAGCGATGGATATCGACCTGGGGGAAGAGGCCATTTTCCTGATCGAAGAACAGAAGGAAAGGATGAAAGCGTATCGCGATAAAGCCTACCTCGTTGTGGAAACCGCCGCACAGGGGGCGGGCGTCACCAAAACCGCCGCACGGAATTTCGCCGCTATCTTCGGGTTCATGGTAAATTATCTTTCAAACTACAGTACCAGTGACGCGGAGATCGATGCCGCTGTCGATAAGCTGATTTTCCAGTTTCTCGAAGATCCCGGCAATTTCGATAAAGATATGCGGACGCTGGATCAGGCGGCGGCAGCTGCAGCGGCACTCCGCAGGGATGATGCACCAAATGATGCGGATAAATCCGGTCAGCTGCGTGATGGTCGGGTTCCAAAAACTGACGGGTTTATGGAGCAATATAATCTGCGCGGCAAGAATTTGTTTGCCGACTATGAATTTCTGCGAGGAAAACACCCGGAGTATTTATCCGATGTGGAAACTGCGCGTGCAGTGGTAGAATTCGTACTGGATAATCCGGAAGCAGCTGGAACGGTTGGTAATAACCGGGCATTCGTCCGCGTCGATGAATCGACTGGAAAATATTATCGGATTGAGATTGAACCGAAGATAAGAGGAAATGCCAATCATATCCGTTCAGCGCATGAGATCACGGCGGAACAATATCAAAAAATAAAAGCCGGAAACCAAGGCGACGCAACTAACGCCGAGTCCCCGGTACTACAACCGTCACTCAACCCGGTGAGACAGAGCGGTGAAGCTCAGACAGGCGGGAAGGCTAGGACTGTTTCCGACTTCTTAAGATATAATACAGCCGAATCAGAAAATGTCAAGCCTGATAATCTTTCTCAGGCGGCACGCGGCCAGATCAGTTTTGCGTCGGACTTCATCGAATCCTATAACGCCGTCATCACACTGTTCAAAGGCAAGGCGGACGCTTCCACGCTGCCACACGAAAGCGCCCACTGGCTCAAGCGGATGATGGAAACGCTGGCCGACAAAGGCCTGGCAGAGGAACGCATGGTCTCGGACCTTGCCGATATCAACCATTGGCTGGACAAGCAGAAGTACAACAGCGAAGCCGGGACACCGGAGTACCTGGCGGAACGTGAGGAGTTCTTTGCCCGTGGCTTCGAAGCGTTCATTCTTACCGGCAGGCCGCCGGTGTCGGCACTGGAAAAAGCGTTTCGCTCGTTGAAGAAAATGCTTCTGGCGATTTACCGCCAGGCCGCCGCGCTGGGCGTTGAACTGGATGATGGTATCACCCGTGTGTTCGAGGGTATCCTGTCCACCGAGGAACTGATCGAACGGGAATCGCCGCTGGCTGAAGCTGCGGATGCCCTGCGCGGCTCGTTCACCGGGCTGCTCGGCATTTCCCAGCAGGAAGCTGCGGACTTCCGCCGGTTGATCGACAAGGCACTGGCGCAGTCCGCCGAGGAACTGGACACCGCCAAACAGAAGATGCTACGCCGCCTCCGAACGCAATGGGGCAAGGAAGCGGAAGCACAGATGGCCGATATGCGTGTGTATAACTCATGGAATAATATCACGGCCGAGGGCGGACTGGATTATTCGTTTATCGCCAACCACCCGGACTACGGCAAGGAGATTGCCGATTACCTGTACGACAAGGGCCTGACCGGCAAAAAACGCGGATCCGGCAAAGACGTTCCGGCCTTCGCGATCGCCAATAATTACAATACGGTCGACGAACTCCTGACCGAACTCGTCGATGCCGTTTCGCCTGCGGAATTCAAAGCGGATTTCATCCGCCGGAAAGAAGAGGCGTTCCAGAACGATTTCGAATACACCGAGGCGGCGATGTCCACCCGCGCGACGGTCGAAACGCTCGAAAAGCTCACCGGATTACTGGCCGAAAAAGGTGGTGTCGACGGGTACCGCATCCGGCGGAACGCGCTGAGGGCCGAGGCGGAGCGCAAGATCGCGGCTATGTCGGTACGGGATATCCTCTCCGACCGCAAGCTGATCGATGACAGCGGCGACCGTTCAAAGAAAATGGTTGCATTGATCAACAAGGGCGACTACCTCGGGGCGTTCAACCTGGCGGTGAAGCTGCGGGAAAACCTCGAATTACTCAAGCTCAAGGCGGACGCGAAAAAGGAAATCGCCAAGATCGAAAACCTGATAAAACGTTCGGCCCGCATGGCGAAGGGCAATATCGCGGAGGACCATCAGAACGCAATCAAGGAACTGGCCTACTTCTTCGGTTTCAGCCGCAGGCTTCCGGGCACTGACAGCCTCGCCCGCCGCGAAGTAATCTCTCCGGACGAAGTCGCCGGATTCTTCGGTGATATCCGCGAATGGCCCGATTTCCTGTTCCGGCTCGACCGTTCCGGCTACAAGGACCTGACCTTTGCCGAGTTCAACGACCTGAATGACTTCGCCCGGTATCTTTACGGTGAGGGCCGCGATCTGGTGAAAGCCTCGAAGAACTCCCTGACCGGGCGGACGGAAGCCCGTTTGGACTCCTGTTTAACCGAGCTATCGGCCCAGCCGGTAAAGTACCACGACCGCAGGCAGACCTCGGCGGACAAGGTCAAACACATGTACCGGTCCTTCTGGACCTGGGGCATGAAGCTGTGGCGCCCGCTGAAAGAGGCCGGAAAGGAATGCCACAGCCTGTACAGCACGTTGAACTATGCGGTCTCGGATATGCTGAACCTGCAGCAAACGGCTAAAGCGCCGTGCCGCGAAGCAATCAACCATCTCCATGCACTGACGAAAGATATCGACCTCAAGAACCTGCCGGAATTCAACGAAACGGTACGCCTGCGCCAATACGACAAATGGACGCCGGAGATGGTGGTCGCCGCCGTTCTCAATATGGGGAACGCGGTCAACCGCCAGCGGCTCAAGGACGGTTACGGCTGGTCGGAAGCCGACCTCGCCAACATCGCTTCGCGGCTGTCTGCTGAGGCGTATGGGGAAATTGAAACCATCTGGCGGGCGATCGAATCGCTCTTCAACCGCGTGCAGCAGACTTTCCGCGAGGAAAATCACTACACGATGAAGCGGATTCAGGGGCAGGAATTCGACGTCAGCACTTCGGACGGCCAGGTAATTACCGTTCAGGGCGGATACTACCCGCTGGACTATGCCTACCGGGATAAAAAGCAGCATCAGGACATCGGCTACACGCCTACGTCCATGCACCTTGACGCTTCGGCCACTCATCGGCGCAACGAGGCGGCGATCAGCCCCGGCCCAGTCTCGCTGTCGCTGCTGGTACCGCTGGAACATATCTTCGAAGTTTCGCATTACGCGACTCACCGGATGGTATTGAAGGAAATTCTCGGCGTCGTGACCAGCAGCGAATTCAAGAACGCTTTCGGCGGTACCCAGTCATTCGAACGGTACCATACCGTCATGACCCTTATCCGGAATATCGCGAAGCCGGATCCGGCGACACGCGGAGTCACCAACGGCTTTGAGGCATGGGGGCGCAGTATGCTCACCGGCACCGCGCTGATGCTGAATATCCGTTCGATCATGGCCCAGGGCGTCAGTACCACTGTCGGAACCCATGAGCTCGGGGAGTTCTACCCGAAAACCGTTGCCGACTTTGCCTCGCCGTCGCTTCGCAGGGAAATGACCGATATGGCAAAGAGTAAGTCGGCAATGATCCGTGATCGCATGAACTTTCAGGACATCGACCTGGCCTCGGAAGTCAATCGCTTTTCCGACAGCCCGGCGAACAAAGCCCGGAAGACGTTTGAGAAAATCGGGTACGCCGGGATGCGTTTCATGGATATGAAAGTGGCGGTGATCGCCTGGAATGCGGCTTACGAGAAAGCCATTGACCGGATGTACCGTGAAAGCGTCGACCCAAAGCAGCTTCCGGGGCACGGCGATATCAACCTCGATCATTTCAGGGAGTCACTCGCCGTTGCAGAGGCAGATGACTTCGTCGCCAGGACTCAGGGGGCGGCGCGGTCCGTCGACCTCACACCGGTACAGTTGACCAGTATCGGACGGTTGTTCACGCCGTTTATCACTGCCGCAAATGCCGCTTACAACATGGCCGCGCACGATATCACCGACAAAACCAGAAGCCCGCAGGAAAAAGTCTGGGGCTTCGCGCTGGACCTGATAATCCCTTCCATCCTGCAGGCGTCCAACGCCTTTATCCTCGGCGGCGGCTTGAACGCCCTGATCGGTGACGGCGATGAGGACGATCTCGACAGCGCCAAGAAGGATTTCATCCAGGAGCTGATATCCAGCCATTTCAGCGGCATACCACTGGTGAGGGACGTCGCGGACTACGGCGCCGGGGTCATCGCCGGAAACCTGACCGGATCCTCCGGTTTCCGCTTCCGGACGATATTCGAAGCCGGATCGTTCCGTGCCATCAATGACGTGCTCCTGAAATCAGCCGACGCGACCGAAGCGCTCATCGCCCGGCAGGACTTCGACTACGCGCTTTATCTGTGGAGCGACGCCATCGGGAATTCCCTGCGAATGCCCGCGCTGAAAATCTACGAGCGTTCACAGCGTATGCTGGAAAAGAACAACATTGAATGGTTGCCGGACCTGAAAGAACTGACCGACGACCGCAAACAATAACCACTGAATCCGATACCTCCTCTTGACTCATGCTCTTGAGGAGGTATATTTTTTATCTATGGAGAAATGCCTATGCCCGTCAAAATGCATTATCGGTATTGCAAAAGCTGCAAGCGGATATTACCGGTCCGGGCTTTCAGTCGACACCGGCGCTGGGTCTGCAGGGAATGCCTCTACGCCGCCACGCGGCAGCGGTATGGAGCGCGGCGTAATCAGGCGCAGGAATCCTTCACCTGCAAGTCCTGCCATAAACCGCGAACAGCAGATCAAGCCTCCTCCCAAGGCGTGGATATCTGCAAATCCTGCCACCATGCGAGCGTCCGGAAAAGATTCGCCGCCGCCCCCGATATCCTCAAATGCCGGATCTGCCGAGAGCTGAAACCGAAAAGCGAATTCACCGTTGGCTCCCTGACCAGGTGCAAAGAGTGCGCCTGCGCCAGGATCAAACAATACCACCGCAGCCAAAAAGGAGAATGGTAATCATGCAGGAAGTCCCACCCCACATCGTCCAGGCCATCAACGCACTGCTGGCACCATACGGCAGAACATACTCCCTAGACGCGCCACAACCCTTAGGCTCTTTGAATCCAAAGGAAGCGGCCGCGTTTCTCAGTGTATCCTTATCTACGTTGAACCGATGGATTGCAGCGGGAGAGATACCCGTAATTAAATATAGTGAACGTAGGTTCGGCAGGATTGCGATCACTATCGCCGATCTGCAGGTTTTCCAAGAGGCCCATCGTCAGGTTCGCTAACCGATATCATAGAGGAAAAGATCATGCCAACTGAAAATAAAATACCATCTCACATCATTGAAACGATCAATACGCTCCTGGCCCCATACGGTAAGAGCTATTCACCTGAGCAGGCAGAAACTTCAAAATCGCTGGGCTACCTCAGCCGGAAAGAAGCTGCGAAGTTCCTCAGTATGGCTCTGGTAACATTGGATCGTAAACTCGCAGCACGTGAAATACCTTTCAGCAAATATGGCAACTCGAAAAGCAGTAAAGTAACAATCGCAGTATCCGATTTGATCGCCCATGCCGAGGCTCATCGTGTGACCAGTTGATAGACTAAGAATAAATCTGCTTATTTATCTATTTTACGTTTATGAAATATATACAGCATGACTATAGTAAGCAAACCAATTACATTTGCCGAGCTCCCCCCGATAAGAGCAATAAGCACATTCGGGGAGAGCTCAAATTTACCGTCCCCGACTTTCGCGCACTTCCAAACAACCCCCGCAATGAAAACCAGCCACGCCAAAACGATAAAAGTAACCGCGGGAGCAAAAATGATCTTCAGCCAATACTCCAACTTCATTAGTTTGGTAATTTCACATTTTTGCAAATAATCTTGCTGTTCAGATTTATACTTAAAATCTTCCTTTTTGGCTAAGGCATCCACACCCGGATCATCCTCTGGAGCGGGATCCTTTAACCTATCCACTTCGGCTGCAATATCAGGCCCTTTGCTCATGCGGTCCCCCTTCTCCTTTTCTCGGAAAAGTATTCTTTTAGCCGACTATCAGGAATCTGCCTAGAGAAGTATTCGCCTCTTCCGTACTCTTCCCAAGGCGATCCTGGCTCATGACTAATTTGCATAAGTCGAAGGGGATCTGCCCCGTATTTGTTTAATACGCTCCCTAAGAAATTATAATCTGGTGAGTTTTCCGGCACAGCATCAAAACAAAACGCGTGCTCTGCAATAGGGGCACTGCCAAATTTACGGAACGCTTGGTAAGCGCTCTCCACAACCGGCCCATATTTCCAAGCTACAAATTGTTCATTAACAAGAGGTTGATCGGCTAACGCGAGATACCACCCATGAGCGAAATACAAAAGTTTCTGCAAAGCCATATTGCTTAGTGGAATGCCCCGTGAATTGGCAATATCAATAAGCGCATTAGATACCGCTTCTGGTGAATATGTCATCAGATACCTCCTTGACTTATAATTATTACCATGATTCTATATTAAATAAAATAACTCATAAACCTGTTTTTGTCAACCTGAATTGTTTAAAGTTTATTGCATCATTTCCCATTTCATATCTGATACGAGAATTGTTTTGACCAATTTTTCATCCTCATAGACGCTTTCTCTGCTCCTTTTTCCAGGAACAGCGGCCCCTAAAACGAGCTGTAAATCTGCGTTGTGGATGCTCGAATGACACCCCCTGCGCGCGCAAACGCAACTTTGGGGGGTGGGGGTGCCGCTTCCCGGAAACATCGCCCCCTTGTTAGTTTTTGATTACCAATAAGATACAAAGAAAAATAATCGATAAATAATTAATATCGCCTATTGACTTTTAATCGTATCGGTGATATAATATTGACATTGCGAGTACAAAACGCAATCGCCGAAAGTTTTCAGGATTACCAGTCCGTAGCGGCGTTAACCGAAAGCCTTTTTTATTTTGGGCTTTTACCGTTTCCGTGAAACAGAGTTACACGTGGTGGTGGTTCTGCAAGGTGTTTGTACCACCGACCGGAAACGGTTTTTTATTGCCCGCAACAATGGAGTTCAAACCATGAAAACCACCACAACCACCGCCTCAACAGTCACCACTGGAAAACGCGCACGCCGTTTCCGCAAGTTCAAACGTGCCGACGATGACAAGCGCGAAATTCGTAACCGCTGCCATGAATACGGCATTCCCACGCCTGAAGACAATCAGCCGCTCATGAAAGAACTTGAACCTATGATCAAGCGTGAAATGTTCATAACGCCGAAATTCACCGTGGTCAATCCGGTACTCTCCAAGCCGGATGATAACGGCAAATATTCAATCGGCATGGTATTTGAACCTGGTACGGATATTTCCACCATACGCGAAAGTACCGTTTTGATTGACGGCGGCGAATTGGACAAACGCTATACCGGCCTTCCGGCGGCGATTGCCTATACCAGCTATCCGCCTGCCACCGTTGACCGAAAGAAGCGCGATATCAGTTCGGCGGCGATTATTCCCGGCACAAAAGCCCGCGCCGTAGTAACCGCTTTCCCGTACTTTAAAAACGGTGAAACAAAATTGTCCTTAGGATTTGGTGTAGTTCAACTTCAAGACTGATTACCACCAGCCATTCCCCGCCAGCCCGGAACGCCTGAAAACCGTTTCGGGCTTTTTCATGCCCTGATTGTTGTTGTTATCCGGCTATCTGTTGTTGTTATTGGAATGCCCGTTATGCCTATCAAGCCTTAGAGAATTCCAGTCGCCAGGGAACTCCTGCAGGAATAACCTGTTGTTGTTATGATGTTGTTATTCGTAATACAACGAGATACTTTGAGGTGAAACAAGAAACAAGGCGTAAAAAAAGACTTACAACTGAAATAAGCTGTAAGTCCTTGATTTGTAAGTGGTGGCGGGGGGTGGATTCGAACCACCGAAATCACTGATAGCAGATTTACAGTCTGCCCCCTTTGGCCGCTCGGGAACCCCGCCAAGATGTATCTGGAGCGGGTAAGGGGAGTCGAACCCCTATATCCAGCTTGGAAGGCTGGTGCACAACCGTTATGCCATACCCGCAAAAAGGCAATTTAACGTGAGTGGTGCCGATGAAGAGAGTCGAACTCTTACTCCTGTGAAGGAACTACGACCTGAACGTAGCGCGTCTGCCAATTCCGCCACATCGGCTTATTAGATCTTGAATCAACTTCTAACACTGTTTTCCAGCGTTATGGGCTATAAGATACAATGCTTTTTTATTTATGCAAGCAGGGTTTGAAAAAAAATTCAAAAACTTTTCCGAAGAAATATCTGGAAATATTCCATTGTTTACTTTAAAATCCTTGAAAATAAATGAATTCGAGATATAGTTTTTGTTTGAACAATCCACTAAGGGATAATGATGAAGTTGGATTATTTTGCCCGGCCGTCATATATACTATTTGATCTGCCGGAAGCAGCGACATTGCAAGTGAATGAAATCCGCAGACAATTCGATCCGAACCGGTCGAATTTGAATGCGGAAGTATCGCTCACCGGTTCATCCGGGGTCGGTACCCTGGTTGCCGGACAATCCGAGCAGAAAGTATTCGCCGAAATCAGCAGAATCGCCGCGATGCTGACTGCGTTCAGCGCCAGCTTCGGCGGCATCGGCTCGTTTCCGGGGACCGGTATCTATTTTTTCACCATGAGCGATGAGCAGGTTTTCCGCCGGATTCACCAGCTTTTCTGCGAAGCCGATATCCAATACAACAGTTCGCCGTATGCTTATTTGCCGCATTGCACGCTGACCTTGTTTGATAATCCGCTGCCGCCGGAAACTGCGGAGAAAATCATGAAACTGCCGATTCCGCGGGACCCTTTCCGCATCGACAATATATCGGTATACAGTATTGATGCCAATGGGCTTAATCCCGAATTGCGTTTTCGGGTTGACTTGAAGAACCAATGAAGAGAAGAACTATAAAATACAAAAATGGTGCATCATGAGTAACAAAAATCAGAACACTACGAACATCTGGGATTTGAACGCGAAGTTCTGGAACGTGAAAGTCAAAGAGTTGAACTGGCAGTGGCGCGGAGTCCGAATCAGTGAAGCGGATTTGCGCGGCGGCGTGAAAATCGAGATGGAATTTCCGGACGAAGGCGGAGTTCTGGAGACCGCGGTCGAGGACCTGAAGTACTTCTGCAAGCTCGGCGGCATCAAAGTTTTGAAGCGGGACGGCTATCCGGTCATCTGCCGCTTCGGCCGGGTCAGCAAGCATGAATCCTACCGGATCAGCGTGAACACCACCGAGTGCCTGCTGGAAGCCGCGGACACGGAAGGAATCCGGCGCGGGATGTATTATCTGATGAGTGAAATGATGCTCAGCGGCGGCCCGTTCCTGAAACTGGGCGAAGTCGAGCGCAACGCCATCGTCGAAAACCGGATCGTTCACGGCTATCCGCTCAA
Organism: Victivallis vadensis; assembly: GCA_040391785.1. Classification (GTDB taxonomy): domain Bacteria; phylum Verrucomicrobiota; class Lentisphaeria; order Victivallales; family Victivallaceae; genus UBA5239. The sequence continues at coordinate 43,304 of JBEBXH010000026.1, read as the reverse complement.
TGCGTTTGACGATGAACTTGGAACCGCCCCCGAGCAATGCCCCGAAGAATATCTGAGCATGCTGGCCCGCGACGCGGTCAATGGCCTTCTGCTGACCGCCGACCTGAAAAAACTGGCCGGAAAATTCAAGGCATACACGGACAAACTGAGCTCGCTCGTGGCCCAATGCCACCGTTACGGCATCAAAGTCTATCTGTTCTGCACCGAGCCGATCTCGTTTGACGCAGACTGCCCGATTTTCAAAGATTTCCCCGAGCTGGCTCCGGCCGAGGCCTACAGTTCACCGGAAGCACGCGAAAAACTGGCGCACCTGATGGGGCGCACATTCGCCAAAGTTCCGGCCCTGGGCGGGGTATTTTTCCGCAGTCTCAAGGACGGTTACAAAGCGGCCAACTGCGCCAAAACCGGAAGCAATTCCTGGAAAACCGCGGCGCAGACGCTGGAACTGATCAGCGAAGCCGTGGAGCGGGTCAGCCCGAACGCCGCGGTAGCTTTCTGGCCCTATGAGGAAATTTTCTGGCGCGGCATCGACAATCAATTGAAGGGCGCCAACCAGATGCCTCGCGGCATCGTCCAGATGCGCAACCTGGAGTCGTTCGGCTCCAAGCAGCAGATGGGCGCAAAGCGGGTCGTGGCTGACAACTGGCTCTCGTACATCGGGCCAAGCCCGTATTTCAAGGCCTGCGCCAAACGCAGCCGCAAAGCGGGCGATCCGCTTTACGCCATGCTGCCGCTCGGTTCTTCGCCGGAAGTCGGCACCGTGCGCAATATCCCGGTGCCCTCCAATTACTACCGCAAATACCGCGCCATGCGCAGCCTGGGCGTATCCGGGGTGGTTCAGAGCTGGGAAATGGGCATGTATCCTTCGGAAATGACTCATGCCGCCGGTATCCTCGCGTTTGAGCCGTTCCCGGCCACCGAGGATATTTTCCTGAACAAACTGGCCAGAATGTATTGGGACGAAAAAAACGCCACGGAAATTGTCGCGGCGTGGAAGCATTTTTCACAGGCCTTCAATCACTATCCGCTTTGCCATGCATTCCGGGAATCGGGTCCCCTGCAGGACAGCGTCGTCTGGGAGCTCAACCTGCTGCCGGGCGGAGAAAATGATTTCGGACACCGAATCGAAGCCTGCCTGGAAGATTGCGATTTCAATCTCGAAGAAGTCACCAAACTGCTGACCAAGCTGGCGCGCCGCTGGGCGGTCGGCGTCAGGATCATGTCCAAGCAAGTCAAGCATTTCCGTAAATTCCCCGAGCGGATGCGCGAAATCGCGGTCATGGAAGCGCTGGGGCTGCTGTTTGATGCCGGCAACGATATCTTTAAGTTCTACGAACTGCGCTGTCAGCTTTTCGCGGGTACGAGCCCCGACCGCCTGCTGAAGCTGAAGCAGCTTCGCAAGCTGGTCCGCAACCAGATCGAATATTCACGGCGCATGCTACTGGTCATCGAACGGGATCCCACTATCGGATTCCATTTCGGCGAAGGTGTTTTCCGTTTCAACGCGGAAATGCTTCATGAGCGCATTGCATCGTTGAAATTGATGCTGCAGAAAGAATTTCCGGTCATGGAAAAACGCCTGAAATCCGGCCTCCCTGCTTTGGAAGAAGATTAAAAAAAAGCTCATTCCCCGGACGGCTTCATCGCCGTCCTTTTTTTTGCCCTTATTTCCGCAGATGCAAAGATCAATTATGGAATCTTTTTCCCTCACCGCCACAACCAGTATGCTATATGTCATACTTCTTTTCGGAAACAATCTCACATCCAGGTAATATAGATCTAACATAATCCTAACAGTTTAAACACGTTCCCCTATTGCATCAATAACCACAAACGTTATAATAATATATTACAATCCATTCAAGGAGGAATTGATTATGGGTAAGAAAGGAATTGTAACAAAGGAAAAAGTCGCCAACCAGAAGAAGGCCCCCAGCGAAAAGAAATGCCGCCACACATTCGCCATGCAGGCGGAGCCCGGCAGCATTGTCTCGGTAGCGGGATGCTTCAATGACTGGTGCCCACACAAGCAAGTACTGAAAGACAAAAACGGCGACGGCGATTTCCGCTGTACCGTCATGCTCCCCCCCGGAGTTTATCAGTATAAATTTCTGGTCAATGACAGTTGGTGCATTGATCCGGTCAACCCCAATTTCGTGCCGAATTTTGCCGGCAGCCTGAATAGCGTACTGGAACTCGAATAGCCGCACAGTTCCTGCAACCCACTCAACCTACCGGTTTTCCCTGGCGAATATGAAGAGGAGTTCGCCAGGGAGGCCGGTTCTTGATACCCTGAAAAATACACAGGGGGTGATTCCGATGTACATTTAAATCTCCATTTATCTACGTTTTTTATTTATCTTACCAGTTTTCATAAAATAATGCGAGAAGAGGAGAAATGTTTTATGATCAACGAATTAATGTCATTCCGGAAGCATGAGAATCAACTATCCCAAACTGAAAGACAGAGGAGTTGAAATCATGCCTATATGCAAAAACAAAAAGAATTTGTGCAGCACCATAGCACTGCCAGTAGTCATATTTTGCCTGGTGTTTACCACATTCTATGCCTCAAATCTGTACGCAAAGGAGAAGGCGGCAAAGACGGAAAAACAGGATAAAACAGTTGAACAAGCCAAAGAGCCTTCCACTAAACCGGCAACAGATAACTTCGATAAGGATTCATTTGTTCCGTTGTTTCGGGATTACTCCGATCTTGATACGTTCGCCGAAATGCAGCTGATGCACGACAATATGGAACGGCTTTTCACAAATACCCTTAACCGGCTTCGCCAAAGCCCCGGGTTTAATGCGAAGGATCGGAACTTTCCATTCCTGCCCAAAGCGGATTTCAGCGAAAACAAAGATACTTATACTGTTCGGATGGATGTGCCGGGTATCAATAAATCCGACCTGAAAATCAAGGTGGACGGCAATCTCCTGATGGTCAGCGGCAAACGCGACAGCCGGCAGGAAACCGTCAAGGATGACAAAGTCATCAGCGCCGAGCGTTCGCATGGCGAATTCTCCCGGGGCTTCGCCCTGCCCGGCGGCTTCGACAAAGATACCATCAAAGCGCAGTGCAAAGACGGCGTTCTGGTTATCACCATTCCTAAAACAAACACACCGCCCAAAGGGGAATTCACGGTCAAGATCGAATGACCATGTTCCTCGAAATCAGGGACGGCTTCACCGCCGTCCTTTTTTGTTTCGGAGTAATCAGAACCGGTGTGTGCCGGGGCCGCACTCAATGCCCTTGAACATACCCTTGCTGCCCTGCGGTACCGTCAAGGTATAGCCCCGGCCATCGTATTCGAGTTCAATCGCACCGTGCCGGGTCGGCTGGCGCACTTTGAAATGCGACAAAGTTCCTGGCTGTGGCTCCACCCGGAACGCATCGAATCCCGGCGCGGTCGGTTTGATGCCGCAAAGCTCGCGGGTCACAATGTTGGCCGGTGCCGCCCCCCAGGCGTGATTCCAGTCCTGATTCGGCTTCAGCGAATCGTCCCATGCTTCCATGGAAATCGTGGCCCCCTTGTCCAGCATATTCTGCCAGCTCCGCAACCCGTTGTCGGTCATCAACTTCAACGCATGCTCCGCTACCCCCCATTTGTAGCAGGCTTCCAGCAGGAACTGCGCGCCGTAAACGCTGCACGCCATCCCCTTTTCCTGCAGTACCGCCGCCAAGGCCGGAATCTCCGCCGCCTCGGCAATGCCGAAAAGCATGGAGAACATCGTTCCATGCAGCGACACGTGTTCCGAGGCGGGATTGTCGACGAAGTAACCGTTTTTCAGCATCGTGCACCGGATCGATTCCCGGACCAATGCCGCCCGTTGCGGATAAAATTCATCGCCGCCAAGCTCGTACATGGCCAGCAGCGCGGCATAATGATAACAGTTCGGCACCAGGTTGACTTCGCCAAATTCGTAACCGTCGCGCTCGCCCAGCGGCCAGTCGACGATATCGCGGATGTCTTTGGTACCACGGGTCAGGTAATCGGCTCCTTCGAGGCTGACCAGCGTCCGCTCCTTCAGCACCGGATACCAGCGCCGTACGCTTTCGGCATCGCCGGAGTACATGAGATAATCGCGTGCCACCAGCGGCATCACCAGGTGCCATTCGGTCGGCCAGGTCGGGTATTTCAACAGTTGGTCGATGGTGTCGCGGGCGATCGTATAGCTGGCGTCGCAGCAAAAATGTCCAAGCTGGTTGATATAGGTATCGCCTTCGTAGGGCAGCCGCTCACGCTCGCCGTCGATGTATTTGCCGAACGCCGTAGTGGCCTTGATCGAATACTTGCAGAATTCCCAGATCCGGTTCAACCGCTCATCGGAGCACTCGAACATAGCCGCATCGTCGTTGAACGGCGCAAACACCGCCAGTTGCCGCGCTGCAAATTCGCCGTCATAACCGTTGATTTCGGCATAGCGGAACGGAGCGATCTCGCCCCCTACCGAAGCCGGCGGATAAACCTTCGGCAAGCTCGGGTCCGGGGCCTTGTGCAGCGGAATTTCAAACGCGTAAGTATGCTTGCCCGGCTTCAACGTAAGCTGCTGCACCTTGAAACAGCGATAGCCGCCCGGTTCCCAGTTGAGGCGCCCGTTCTTGAGCACTTCGCCGATCGCCAGCTCCACCGTTTCGCCCCCCTGCCCGCTCAGCTCCACCTCCAGCCGCCCGAAAGCATCTTTGCCGAAATCGATTAAAATATGGTCCGCGGATTTCACTGTTATAGTACGCGACATAGTTTGCGCGCTTCCTTTGAAATAGTTTGCGCAGATAGTCGCGGATTTGCGTAAACCGTTTGTATGTTTTCGCGTTTGTGATCAGGGCAAAAAAAAGAAACGGTTTGCGCAAGGGGTGGGGACTTGCGTAAACCGTTTGTTATTATTTCGATTTGATTGTAAGTGGCTTGTTATAAGCGTTATAGGTTTTTCTTTGTTTGAATTCCTCTTGTTTGCCTTTGTTCCAGTTGGCGGTGGGGCGGAAGTAGCCGCAGACGCGGCTGTAGACTTCGGTTTTCTGGTTGCATTTCGGCATGGCGTCACCTCATGGGATCGGGATGACCGCGCGGATCGCGGCCGCCGCGGCGATCGTCAGGACCGCCGAGCAGATAGCGATCAGGCGTTCGGTGACGTCCAGGCCCAGCTGGGCGCTGATGTGCGTCAGGCCGGACTGGATGTGGCAGATGTTGGATTCGGCGCGTTTGCGGTCGGCGTCCGTGGTCGCGTTGAGCAGTTTGTAGACCTGTTCGGAAAAGAGCCCGGAGAGCTCGATCAGGCGCGGCTGGTATTCCGCTTTGGCGCTCGCCAGGAGGTCGGCCAGTTCTTTGCTGACGCCGGCCGAAAAATCATCGTAGCTTAGAATGTGGTCGATCATGTCACCACCCCCAGCGCGTCGACTTGAACTTGTCGACGGTTTTGACGGCTTCCTCGTAATTGATGTGGCGGACCGAGCGGTCGGTGTCGTCCAGCGTCGGGTCGGCGTCGACGTACTGGATGTATTCCGCGCCGACGGTTTCCAGGAACCGGCCGTAGGATTCGGCGAGCTGGCGGTTGACGCAGCCGCCGGAGAGCAGCAGCCCGGCCAGCGCCGCGAGCGCGAGCAGGACGGGCAAGGCGTCGGGCATGTGATCGGTTAAGAATTTACGCATGGTTGGCCTCCAGGTTTTGAAATAGGGTCATATCGGTGTCGCGGTAGCCGCGCCAGCCGAAGAGCTGGCAGAGCGTCGCCAGCAGCGCGCCGAGGGCGGTCTGTTTGATGACGTGCTTCCAGCCCTTATTGCGCCGGAACGCATAGTAAAACGCGTTGACGGCCATGCGGACGTTGGCGATGGTGAAATGCAGGTACGTGCGCGGCTGGAAGGCGTATTCCCAGTCGTGGATCAGCGCGTCGGCTTCGAAGTTTTCCAGCAGCCAGGTGATCAGTTTGCGGAACTTCGGGCTCCAGCGATCGGGGCCGATGCCGTTGTAGCACGCCTGCAGCACGTTGACGCCGGCGCGGAAAAAGCCCGCCGGCGCGCTCAGGCCGCAATCGTGGATGTCATCGAGCAGCCGGCGGATGTGATCCTGGTCGTAATGATAAAGCACTTTAAAAACCTCCGGTTTTCAGTTGAAAGTTGACAGTTGAAAGTTTGGGAGAAAAGACTTAAAAGACCGAAAGGACTTAAAGGACCAACTGCCCGCTATTTATTATGATAAAGTCAACATCGGACCGGCCCCCATGGTGCGGGGCGTCGCCCGGGTGGCGGGGACGCCCCGGGTGGTTGCTTCAATAAGTGTCGAGGGTGGTCCGGATGATGGCGATCACCGGCTCCCAGTTGGTTTTGTCCTGGATCAGGAAGCCGGAGAACTTGCGGTTCGCGGTCTGCAGCAGGGCCTTGATGTCGGCCGCGGTGACGCTGCCGTCCGGAGAAACCGCGATCAGGGATTCGACGTAGTTGCGGGCAAGGTTGTACTGATTGACGCGGATTTTGCCGCTGTCGATCGCGCCCTTGACGGCGGCGAAGGTTTTCTCGGTGGACTGGAGCTTGCGGGCCGCGGTATTGGCGAGGTAGAAGTCGCCCAGGCTGAACGCCAGCGCGTAGCCGGATTCCCATTCGACCGCGTCGGCACCGCCATGGACGAGGGCCGAGGCTTTGACGCGCTGGAAGTAGCGGCCGTCGCCGGTGAGGGTTTTGGCGAAGGCGAGCCCGGCGGGCCAGCTGCCGGCGGCCAGGACGTGGGCGTGGACCCGGAGCGCGGCGGTTTTGTCGGCGTCGAGGCCGCAGGCTTCCGACGCCTCGACCGCGTATTTGTCGGCTTCGGCGACGGAGGCGAACACTTTCAGGATTTTGGCCTGGCGGTGGATTGCGTTGTAAACGATGCTGTAGCCCCAGGCTTTGTCGCCCTCGACGGTGCTGGCTTTGACGGCGGGGTACTGCGCCTCGATCAGCGCGACGTATTCGGCGGCTTTATCGGCGGGGGTGAGCTCTTTGGACCTGGCCGCGAAGTCGGTTTTGTCGACGGGGGCGGCGAACGAGGCGACCGCGACGGTGAGGAGAGCGAGAGTGATGATTTTTTTCATGATTTGACCTTTATTTTGAGGGTTGTCAGTAGGTTTCGATGGCGGTGCGGATGGCGGCGACGACGGGCTCCCAGGCGGCTTTGTCGGCGATGAGCTTCGGGCTGAACTTGCGGTTGAGTTTCTGCAGGTCGGCCTTCTGGGTGGTGACGTCGGCCAGGACGGCTTTGTCGAGCAGCTGGTTGACCGCGCCGAGGGTTTCCTTGGCGGAGTAGTTGTAGCTCAACAGGCAGGACAGGACCGCGTTGTAGACCTGGGTGTCGGTGAACTTCAACGTGGCCGCGTGCGAGCGGTAATAATAGAAGTCGTAGCTGGTCGGGTTCTTCAGGCAGAACGCCCAGGCTTCGGCGATGTATTCGCCGCGGCAGAGGGGGAACTGCTTTTTGTAGGTGACGCGCATGGATTCGCGGGCGGCTTCGCTGCCGAAGTCCGCGGTGTCGATGACGGCGTCGATCTGGGTGCAGAGCGCCTCGTAGGTGGCGACCTTTTCGGAGTTGATGCGCTGCAGGATCATGACGACCGTTTTTTCCCAGGTGCCCTTGGCATTGTCGAGGGCGGCGGTGAGCTTGGCTTCGTCGGTGCACTTCCAGCCGGGAAAGACGAATTCAGCGGCGAAACCGGAGCAAATGAGTCCGGCGAAAAGAACGAGCGAGAAAATCTTTTTCATGAGAAATCCTTGTTAATTGACAGTTGATAGTTGACAGTTGACAGTTGGGGAGATTCAGTTTTGGTTTCCGGTGGGTTCCTCCTGGTTGGGCGGGTTGTCGCTGCCGGCGTCGCGTTCGGGGTCGAGGCGGCTTGCCGGGTCTTCGGCGAGATCGGGGCACTGGTCGTGCGGGAGTACGGGATCGGGGTTCATGGGGGGCCTCCTGGTTATTTGGTGCCGTAGTGTTGGCACAGGTTTTCGGTGCGGGTTTTGTCGTAATTGCCGTTGGAGCCGTCGCCGGAATAGGTCATGGTCGACTCGAAACCGGCCTGCTGGAGGCGGATCTCGATGCGGCGCTTGATGCGGTCGTTTTCGGCCGGTGATTTGCCGGTCGAGTGCGCGGTGTCGAAATACGGGCGGTCGCCCACGACAAGGCCGATTTTGTGCGGGTGGCCGGCGACTTCCGGGAACAGCTGGAGCAGCGCTTTGCGGGTCGAGGCTTTCGGGTAGCCGAGGCCGACGATCAGCACCGCGGCGGCGTTTTCGGGGACGACGCAGGTGACGCCGAATTTGCCGGCGTAGGCGTCGCTCATATTGGTGTCGGCGGTCTGGCCGAAATACGCCTGGCCGATGAACGGGATTTCCGGGTTCGCCGACCGCGCGGATCGGATCAGAAAATTGGTGAACGGCTGGTCCGGCAGGAACAAATGCAGACTGGTGCGCCGCCAGCCGAGCAGCAGCGCGTCGGCCTTCGGCGCGAGCGCGGCGAGGAACGCGCGGATTTTGTCCGGGTCGCGGAACACCGAATCGTGGAGGTTTTCGCGTCCGCCGGAATAGGTGATCACGACCTTGAGCCCGATGCTGCGGATGTAGTCGCAGGCGGCGGCGAGCATGCTCACGGACTCGGTGGTGTCGAACGCCACCAGCGCGGCGTTGTAACCGCGCCCGGCGTAGTAGTCGAGCCGCTCCTGGAGAACCGCGAATTCCTCGGCCCCGGACGGACAGCGCACTTCGTTGATGATCCGCAGCCCGGGCGCGAGCGCCTTGTATTCGGGCACGTAGGCGGCCAGCGCGGCGTCCTCGTAGATGGCCTGCCATTTGGGCCAGGCGGCCGCATAGAGGCCGAGGCCGGGGTCGTACTGGACGTTGCGCTGGTCGCAGAACACGCTGCGGAGGCGCTTCTGGTGTGCGATCATGCGCGGCACGTCGACGGTCGGATCCGCGACGGCGGGAACGGCGATGGACGGGGCCAGCTGCTGCGTGACCAGCAGTTCGGAGAGGTCGGGCAGTTCGGTCGCGTCGACCAGTCCGGACAAGTCGGCCAGGCTGAAAAGCCGGACGGTGTCGACGGTCGGCATGGCGACGGTGACCGCGGCCACGCCGGGCAGCGCCACGACCGGCAGCGCGACCTGCGGGATGGCGACCGCGACGGCCTCCACGTCATCGATGACGGGTTCACCGGTTTCGGGGTCCGTGACGCCGAAGTAAAGCAGGGCACCGCCCCCGACCGCGGCGGCGGCCGTGACGGCGGCGACGGTATTGGTGAGTTTGCTCATGGGAAAGTCCTTTTAGTTGGATTGAATTTTTAACCTACATACAGACCATGGCAGTCGCTGGAGGTATAGCTGCCGCTGGCCTTGAACGTGCCGTTGAGTTCATACTGGGAGAGCTCAACTTCATATTTGCCGGTGCCGGTGAACAGCTCGTCGTTGATCGGGAAGCTGTCGATCGAGGTTACAAACACGTACCCGGAGCCGGTATAAGCGTAATTGCCGCCGAACCGGGTCGGCGTGGTGATGTCGATTTTCACCATGTAGTACGTGCCCTCGACCCATACGCCGTTTTGGAGGACATGCTGCCGGTAATAATTCTGTCCGTTGACCGTCCCCGCGTGCCGGTACTGGCCGCTGTAGGTGGTGACGCCGGTGACTCCGTAACTGTCCGCCGGGTACGTCAGGCCGCAGCGGCGGCAGTATTTGCGCCAATCGGTGGAAAAAGAGTGCGGGTTTCCTCCGTAATAATAACCGGCGTGATACCCTTTGCAGAGGGACGGCAAATCGGGGTCGAAACGGTTCCACTTGCAATAACTGCAGGTCACATAACCGGTGACCCAGTCGTGTACGGTGGTGGAACCCATACCGCAGACGCTGCAGACGCCGCAGCCGCTTGGCGTGGGGCTGGGAAAAGTGTGCCGGCCCTCATGGCCGCAGCCGAAACAAGTGCGGCAGATCAGCGACTGATGAACCTCCGCGCCCCAGGTGTGCGCCAGATTCTTGCCGCAGTTCTGGCAGTGGTGTTGCGTGGGGTTGTAAGGAACCAGGCGGTCGGCGGGATGCGCGCACTGGTAACCGCATTTGGGGCAGATGCGCTCGTCGGCGGCGTTCGCGTTGAAAATATGCCCGACGTCCGAGGCGCAAACGTCGCAGTGGAAACACTTGGTCGGCTGCTGCCCGTTGTAGGACAAGCTGATGGCATGTTCCCGGTACTCGTAACAGTCCGGGCAGCAGTGCTCCACGAGATCGCGATACGCCGTAAAATCCTTCGGGTGGCGGCACTCGGCCCCGCAGGTGACGCAAATGCCGGGTGTGTTGTATCCTACCCCGTACGCATTGCGGCCGTAGTTGTGCGTGAGGTGGGGCGTGCCGCAGATGGCGCAGTTGCCGCTGGCGTCGCGGTAAATGTGGCGGTGTGAGCCCGTCATGATGGCGAAAATCAATTGCCGGTTCATTGGTTGCCTCAATAAGGATTGCGGTTGTCTTTGACCATGAGCGCGAGGACGTTGGCTCCTTCCGCGAAGTTGGGCGCGCCGAGGTATTTGCGGTAAGTCAGGAAGTCGGTCAGGTTGAACGATTCATGGGTCATCGTCTTGAAGTAAAAGACGACCGGGATGTATTCGCCCTCCGCATAGCCGAGCGGGCTGGCGACGGTGTGGCGGCCGAACAGCGCGCGGGTGGATTCGGCGTCGGAAACGATGCTGTACTGCGGGTTCTGGATGTCCTGCAGCACCATCCATTCGCCGGACTTGGAGTAGTAGTACAGCGCCAGGCGGGTGATCTTGCCGGTGTCCTGGGTGCCGTCGTCGTTGATGAACCCGGAGAACGACAGGTTCAGCGTGAACGGGAACGACGCCCGGATCACCGCTTCCGGCTTGATCACGGTCAGCTTTTCGACAAAATCTTTCCAGCCCAGGAATTGAGCCAGCCAGCCCTGGGAATCCCAGGAGTCCTTGGTATAGGAGATGTCGACGGCGCTGCCGCCGCCGCCGGTGACGGTGGTGGAGTCATTGCCGAGCAGGGAATTGGGGTCGGAATCGAAGCAGGCGAAGACAGCGGCGGCACCGAGCAGAATGACGGCCAGCAGGGAAATGAGTTTGAATTTCATGGGGAACTCCTTTTTTAGTTGACAGTTGACAATTGACAGTGGACAGTTATCGGGTTGCTTGCGTTTTTCCTCAACTATCAACTATCCACTATCAACTATCCATTATTTTAAACGGTTTCGGTGACGGCGAGATTGAGCACGCCGAAATTGGTGATGACCACGACATACGTCTTGTTGTCGGGATAGTCCAGGCTGTTTTCGCCGTTGACGACGGTCAGTTTATGGCCGTTGGTTTTGACGTTGACGATCAGCGCCTCGCCGAAGATCACGTTGGTGACATTGGCGAGGTCGATCGTCGCATTGTAGTCGAGCGACAGGTTCTGCACCTCGCCGTTCGCGAAGTCGAGCGAGACGCTGCCGGAGACCGTTTGTTCGGCGCTGACCTTGAGCGGCGTCTTGTAGTTGGTATGGATCGGCCGCAGCACGACCACGTCGCCGCGGAAGGCGAAGCCGAACCAGTCGCCGGCGTCGCCCTTGGAGTCCATCCAGCAGAAGCGGCCGTAGTATTTCTCGCCGTAAACGTAGCCCGGGAAGAGCTCCCGGTCCAGCGTGAACTCCACCGAGCCGCCGTAATGCGGCACGCCCAGCGACGGCCCCGGCAGCGCGCTCCAGACGTCGTTGGCGAATACGCGCATTTTGGCGTGATGGGCCGCCATGGTGACGCGGGCGTAGTTGGCCGGGGTGTCGCCGGCGGCGTCGATAAATTCGCCGGTGGGGGAAAAATCGACGATCAGCGAGATGTTGTTTTTGTCGTCGTCGTACGCCACCGGCAGCGTGATGGTCGAGCGCCGCAGGGAAATTTGATCGGATATAATCATGTGCCCTCCTGATAGACCGGGATGATTTCAACATTGAACTGGTCGAATACGACTTTGCCGCTGTTGGTCTTTTCGCTCCAGACCAGCTTCCGGTCGTTGAAGTAGTAATAACCGTTGACCCATTTCACGTACAGATAGAGCTCGTAAAGCAGCCATACGTAGCCCTCGACGCCGCTGATCGTGTTGCGCGTCAGGGTGGCCCATTCGTGGCCGGCCTCCCAGCTGTGGCTGCTGTAGGAGCCGGCAGTCAACGCGCGGATCGTAAAGTGGTCGACGGCCAGCGGATCGGGCCGCGCCGGTTCGGCCACCGGCTTGTACTCGACGAGGTCGAGGATGTACCAGTTGCCCTTTTCGGCGTCGTAAACGAACACGGCGGTCGCGGTGATGTCGAACACGGCCTCGCTGTCGTAATTGATCGTGATGTTGTCCGAGGGGACGACGCGGCTGCCGGTCTTCGAGATGGTGACTTTGATCTTGGCTCCGTTGTCCTGCCCGGCGGGCAGCCGGACGGTGCATTGTTCGCGGCAGATGTACCAGCTGCCGGCGGCGGTGTTGATGCCGGCCGCGGCGGTCACGCTGGTGAGCCAGCCGGCGGAGACGGAGACCGTGCCGGGCTTCCAGGTGGCGCTTTCGGCGTCGTAGACCAGCGCCTGGCCGCCGGCAGCGCCGGACACGTCGGACACGTCGGACAGGTCGGACAGGGCGGAAGCTCCGCCCCCGCCTCCGGTTTCAAGCTGGATGTTGCCGGTTTCGTCGGGGGTGATGCCGTTGACGCTTTTCGCGGTCAGCGCCATTTCCTCGTCGAGCGAGTCCAGCTGGTCGTTGATCGCCTTGATCGCGGCGGCGTCGGGGACTTCCTCGTAGGTGTCGATGGCGCGGTTCGGGACGGTCATCGCGCCGACCTGCCGCGCTTTCAATTTGGTGACTTTATAGGTCTTCCGTTCAGCAATGGAATAAAACATCATGCCGATAAACGGATTATCGATACTGCCGACCTGGTCGAGGCCGGCGATACGTGCCCGCGCGTCGAGCGGCTGGTCGGTTTGTCCGAGGGTAATCGGATTGGGGATTTCTGTTACACTCATTGCTGTGATCCTATTTGTACTCGATGCAGATGAAAAGCTCGGCGGTGTTCACTTTGAACTCGCCGTACAGCTCGTACGCGGTGCCGTTGAAGGTGACGGCCTTGCCGTTCGCGCCGCTGCCGTTCTGGCCGTTGTTCTCATAAAACGCCGACTTGCCGGTGAGGTCGGTGATCTTGCAGGCGGTCAGGCCCGCGATCGCCGGCAGCAGCACGACCACCCACGCGCCCTCCGGGACGGTGCCGATCGACTTCTTGTTAAGCACGCCGGGAGCGGCGGTCGTGATCACGCTGTCGGCATGGGTCAGCATGGCCTTGGTGACCTGCGAGACTTTGGTGATATTGCCCGCGACGCTGTAGGGCACGTAGCCGTAATACATGACCTCGTCGTCGCCGGGCGGATCGGGTGGATCCGGCAGGCCGAGGCCGGCCAGCGCGTCGGTGATGTCGACCCAGCGCTTGTTGCAGCGCGCGTAAAAGCGGTCATTGACCGGGGCCTCCGGGACGAGGTTCTTCAGCGCGTTGGCCCATTCCTCGAACGACAGCGTGCCGCCGCCCTGGATGTACCACTGATACTGCGTCAACCCGCTCGCGCCCTGGGTGAAGTAAACCCGGCCGGTCTCGAAGCCCGGGCAGTACGCGCCGAAATAGACGTAATATTTGCCGTTGTTCTTGATGATCCGCCGGACGCCGGTGGCCGAATCGTACGGCAGATGATACTCGCCCTCGGCGATGTCGATGCAGACGTGGCCGATCGTGGCGGACGGGTGCTTGCTCATGTCGAACGTCAGGTACTCGGCCCCGGCGGGCGGCTTGGTGAATTCGAGCGGCGGGATCAGCGCGATGTTTTCGCCGTCGATCGCGTTCCGCCCGAAATAGGTGATCACCAGCGGCTCGTACCAGTCGTTGACCTCGTCGGAGCGCTTCAGGTAATAATAGAGCTGCGAGTACTGGTTGACCTTGTCGGTGACGGTGCAGGCGAAGGCGAACCCCGCCGGCTTGCCGCCGTAAATGAAGCGCTCGCTCAACTCCGCGCCGGTGGCGTCGGGCTTCAGGCCCTCGCCGTCCTTGCCGTTGGTGACGTTGAACAGCGCCGTTTCGTTGTCGGAAAACGTGATCGTGTAAGTGTCGACGAGCCCCTCGGTGGCGGTCTTCATGATCGAGCGGATGCCGCGCCCGGCGTCACCGGCCCGGCCGTTGGAAATGCTGATCAGCTGCGTCGACTTGTCGGAATAGGTGACGGTGTAGGTGTCGACGAGCCCCTCGGACGCGGTTTTCACGATTGAAGTGATGCCGCGGCCCGCCGCGCCGGGATCGCCCTTGTCGCCTTTCTCCGGGCGCTCCAACTGCGAGATCAGCGCGAGGATTTCCACGCGGGTCAGATAATCGGAATTGCCGATCACTTCCGGCGGAATTTCGCCGCCGAGGTAAACGCGGTTACGGATCACGATCTCAAACTGGACGACGAACGACGCTTCGGTCAGGTCGCCGCCGGCGTCGAGGCCGATCAGTTCGGCTTTCAGCTTGATTTTCTCTTTGGTCTTGACGGCGTCCAGCAACCCGGGAAAAGCATTTTTCGGGACCTGGATGTCCAGGAACACGCAGCCGTCCTGCACCACCGGGGCGGCGGAAGTGTAGGCCAGCATTTTCGGCGCGGTGTCGCGATCGTAATCGTTGTCGATCGCGAGGCAATAACTGTCGCAGGTGATGTCCTCAACGGCGACGGGCAGCCTGGTGCGCTGGTCTTCGCCGGTGGCTTTCCGGCGCAGGTCGAACCGCAGCACCGGCCGGGTGCCGATGGCGATTTCCGGGGCGACAACCTGTTTGCCCCATTCGTCCGACCAGGTGCCGACGTTGCCGTCGACCATCAGTATTCGAGTTATTGTCTTCATGTTTTCTCCACAAAAGCGGCGTTCCCGTTAAAGTCGCCCCGGACGCCGTTCACGTAAACGGCGCGGTCCGCGGTAAATTGAATTGTTGCAATGTCGGCCCAGCCGCCCAGCGGGACCATGCGGAAGCCGACGCGGATGCCGTAAACGGCGAAGTCCATGCGGCGGATCAGCGCGTAATTGTAATGTCCGCCCTGCCAGCGGGCGCGCAGCTGGAAGGTGCCGGCGTGGGCGTTCATGATGTACCCGGCCACGGAAAAGTCCGACGTTGAATCCGCCGGCGCGCGGACGATCACGAATTCGCGGTCCGGATCCGACAGCTCGCAGCGCATGCAGCGGGCGTGCCTGTGCGCCTCGGTGCCCTCGCCGAAAATCAGCACGGACGGCATTTCGGTGCAGGTCTTTTCGCCGATCAGCAAATGCGGGCCGCCGTCGGTCAGCAGTGCGCCGTCCCAGTCGATTTTGAGATAGGGCGCGTCGCCGACCCAGAGCCACCACCATTCGTCGTTGTTTGCGTCCTTGGGGTCGCTGCCCCAGTTGCCGCTATTCCCGCCGGAGCCACCGCCGCCGCCCCAGCCTGGTTTGAGTGCGCCGAATTCGCCGAGGCCCAGGCCGGCGCCTCCGGTGCTTGAGTGTTCGTCGACGTAAAAGTTATCCGCCATTTTCGCCCTCGACGCGTGGACATTTCTTTGCCACCAGGTTGATCGCGACTGCCACGAAATACGGCTCGACGGTGACCGCGCCGCTCTTTTCGTCGACGGTGATTTTCGCGATTGGGAACGCATTGTTCGCGGGCTTGGCGACCTTGATCTCCGGCTCGGTCCACTTGCCGCTGACGATGTCGGAGCAGACGCATAAATCGCCTTTCTCCGGCTTGATGCCTTTTTTCTCCGGCACCTCGACCAGCTCGCTGTTGCGCAGCAGATAGCCCGGCGAGACGTTGATCAGTTCCTTTTCCTGTGTGATGGCGAATGGCCCGTTGTAAGTGAAGCCGCCCGCGGCGGAGCGGCCGCGGCGCATCAGGCTGAGTTTGCCGCCCTCTTTTTTGATGATGGTGATGCCGTCGCCGGTGGGGTTGTCCATGGCCCAGGCGACGCAGCGCCAGAGCTTTTTCATCCAGGCGGAGTCGATGCGCGTGATCCAGCCGGATCCGCTGGGGCAGGACGGCAAATCAGGTTTCATAATTGCTCCCGTCAGGAATAAATATCCTTGTCGATTTTTTTGCTGTTCAGGAAATTGACGTTCAGTTCCCATTGCCGGCCGCCCTTGCGGATCTTGGAGCCGCCGCGCAGCCATTCGCCGGGACGCCCGAAGGTGTCCGGCGGGGACTGGATGGTGTAGTCCTTTTCGGCCGAGCGCGCCAGTCTGCCTTTGTTAGTCGACCGCTGGGTCAGCATCACGGTGCAGATGCCGGAGCGGTAGGATTCAACATCTTTTTTTTCCGGCCCTTTGAGAATGTACCAGCCAGCACCGGGGTCGTCGTCGGGCTTGATCCATTTGTAATTTTTTGCCTCCTCGGGCGCGATGACGAGGTCCTTGGCGGTTTTCCACCAGGCCGGGACCGTCAGCGTGCCGTTGCGGCCGCAGAGGCAGTGGTTCCAGTTCGTCACGTACTTCTCATGCTGGCCGATCGGCACGTCGACGTCCTGGGTGTCGTACTCGACTTCCTGGGTGACCACCGCGTCGGTGTTTTCCAGTGAGTCCTCGGGCGAAAAGGTCAGCTTGATCAGGTAGGTCTGCTTGCCCTCCATCCAGGCGACTTCGCGGCCGCGCAGGACGAGCTTGTCGAACTGGCTGAAAAAGCCGTCGTAACCGAAAAAGTTGTCGCCGTAGGACGGCAGGTTCACCATCCCCTCGGGCGTGGCGACCACCTCCACGGTGACCGTTTCGGCACCGTCCTGGCCGGACAGTTTCGGGAAGCCCTTCTGGACGATCCAGTCGGCGTTGCCGATCAATTTGGCGCTCATGAAAGTGATTCTCCTGTGTCCTGGTTTTTGATTGCGTCGCGGATTTGCTCCAGCAGCGTGTTGCGCTCTTTGTCCATCGAGCTGACCGCGCTTTTGCCGAAGTTGTAGAGCCCGATTTTCGCCAGGCTGTCGGTCTCCTTGCCGGCCGAGGCTTTGCTGGAATTCTTTTTATTCTGCTGCATTTCGCGCAGTTCTTTGCGGGCGGCCAGGATACGCTCGATTTCCTCCTCGGTGAGTTCAAGGTTCTTTTCCTTGATCTCGCGCATCAGCTGCAGGCGGTCGACTTCGTCGTCCATGCCGGCATTTTTCAAGCGCTGCAGCTCCAGCTCGTATTCGGCGTCGCTGACGGCTTTGTCGGCGTACTCGCGGCTGTTGGCGTACTTCGCGGCCTCCTGCGCCGCCTGGCGCTGCGCGTAAAGCGCTTCCAGTTCCTCGGTCGTGTATTCGAGGCCGCGGCGCTTCAGTTCGTTGATGAATTCCAGTTTGGCGGCTTCCTCGTCGAGCCCCTGGCTTTTCAGCCGGGCCATCTCGATTTCGAATTCCGACTGGCTGATCATCTCGTCGTATTTTTCCTGGCGCTCCTGGGCCTTGCGCTTGATCTCGTCCTCTTTGGCGGCGAGCTCGGCTTTTTTCTTGGCGATCTCCTCGGCGGTTTTCTTCTCTTTTTCCATCTGGGTATTGATTTCCCAGAGTTTCTTTTTCTCCTCGTCGGTGAGGTCGACGTTGCGCGAACGCAGCGAGATCATGAACTCCAGCTTGGCGGCTTCCTCGTCCTGGCCCTGGTTGCGCAGCTGCTGGATCCGCAGCTGTTCGCGATCGGCCTCGAGCGCGGCGTCCGCTTTCAGCTGGCGGTCCTTTTCCGGGTCGGCGTTTTTCAGGTCGTTGAGCTGTTTGCGCTTCTCGTAGAGCTGGTCGATGAGTTCTTTTTGGCGTTCGGCCGCCTGCAAGGTTTCCTGTTCGCCGCCGATCTGGAAGCCGCCGACATGAACGCCAGCGTTTTTCATCACGTCGTTGAGCTGGTTGTATTCGGCCTCCATCTGGCGGAGCTGCGCGGTCGTCTCGGAAATTTTATTCTGGCGCTGCTTTTCCAGCATGGCGGTAAACGCACCGTCGAAGCCGGTGACCTTGCCGGTGGTCTCATCGAGCGCCAGCCCGAGCCCTTTGTAAGAGGCGTTCAGGCGGTTGATGAGTTTTTCGGCGTCAGCCTTCTGGGCGTTACTCAACTTCTCGACGGTCGAGTACATCTGCAGCTGCTGCATGGCGCTGAGGTCCGACTGCCGGCGCTCCTCGTTGATCTTGGAAAGCTTCTGCAGCTGGTCGGACACGTCGCGGGAACTTTTGGCTGTGGCCTGCAGTTTCTCCATGTACGAGCCCCAGAGCAGCGCCCCGGCCTTGACCAGCGTGTTGACGACGGCCATGGCCGCGCCCACCGGCGTCAGGGCCGCGGCGATCGGCGAACCATTCAGTGCCTGTTTCAGACCGCCGGCTTTTTTGCTGACGCCATTGATCCGCTCGGCCAGCCCGGCGAAAAACCCGGTCGGCGGCGGCTTTTTGTTTTTCTTCTGGAGTTCGTCGAGCTGCTGCTGGAGCTGTTTGATTTTCTCCTGTGCCGCGGAAGTGTCGGCGTCCACCTCGACCGGCGGAGGGCTGGAAACTTCACTGACGGCCTGCTGCGCCTGCTGGCTCTGCTGGTCGAGTTCGGCCACGGCCGCGGCGACGGATTCAACCTTGCTGATCGCCTCGTCGGCCTGGGCCTTGATCTCGATTGCCAGCGTTTTTTTCTTGTCTGCCATTCTGCGTCATTTCCTTTTGCAGCCGCATCAGGCGGCCGAGTTCGATTTCTTCGGGCAGCTTCGCCACGTGGCGCACGACGGTGCCGCCGTGGTGCTCGGTGATCTCCCGGCTGTAAGCGAGCAAACGCGCCAGCGGAACGGCGAAAATCTGCTCCTCGCTCCAGTGGTAATTCAGCGCGATTTTGTGGATGATCCGGCTCCACCAGCCCAGCCCGATATCGTCGCCGCCGTCATCGCCGTCGTTGCCGTCCGTCCGGAGGTCATCCATCAGGGTGTCGGCCACGGCCAGCGCTTCGGGATGGTCGCGGAAAAGCGCGTCGGCGTCGGCCTTGACCGCCTGGGGGTCGACCTGCAGCCGGCGGAGCAGCACGTTGCGCACGTCCGGCGGGGAATGCGTCAGCCCGTAGCCCAGGAGCTGGAGCTGCTCGCTGCGCGTGCGCCAGAGCTTCAGGCGCTCCATTTCCATGAAGCACCAGGTATGCGCCAGCGTGGGGCGGTAAAGCGTGAGCCCGGCGGCGGCGACGCGGTCGCTCATGAAATGCGCCTCGATCGCCTGGACCTGCCGCGCGGCCGCCACGAGCTTGAGCTGGGCGAAAATCCGCAGCTTCAGTTCCGCCCTGGCGTCCATTATTCACCGCCTCCGCCGGTGGTGACTTTGTCCTCGACTTTCGGGTAATAATAACCGTCGAGGGTGAATTCGGCGGTGTCGCCTTTTTTGCGTTTGATGGTGGCGCTGTCGATGTAATAATCGATCGGGTCGCCGTCGAGGAATTCGACCGGCATTTTGGTGCCGATCAGGTCCTCCTCCTTGATTTGCTTGACGATGGATCCCTCGACGTCCAGCGGGGTGAACACGGCGGAATATTTGCGCTTGCCGCAGTTGGTGTACAGAATGGCGACGGTGTCGCCTTCGCCGTTGTCGATCTCTTTTTTGTTGGCCTCGGTCGCCAGGTCCTGCGATTCGCAGATGCCCCAGACTTCGTCCTTTGTGCCGGGGAAAAGCACCGCCTTTCCGATATTTTTCATGATAACCTCATTTGTTTAAAAACTCCTTGCCCTGCAGCGTGATTGCATAGGCGCTGATGTTGGCCGAATCACTCTCGACCGGCGTGGATCCGGCCAGGCCGAATTCGATCCCCAGCACGTCGGGGATGGCCGCGCCGCCCTCGTCGGTGACTTCCGGGAGGAACAGGCCCTCGACGATTTTCAGCAGCGCCCAGACGCCGCCGGCTTTGGCCTCCATGCCCTTGCGGTACTGGTCGGCCACGATGATGATCGGGCGGGCGGTGCGGACCAGATTGTTGTCGTCGTACTCCAGGTCGCCGAAACAGACGATCGCAGCCGGCAGCGCGACCAGCGCCTCGAGCGAGTCATAAACCTGCGAGGTGTTGGTGGCGGAGCTGATCAGGACTTTGCGGAACTTTTTGGTTTCGTTCATCTGCCGGGCGATGTCGACGGCGATGTCGATCAATGGGTGAAATGGCATTTGGTTTACTCCTTGTTCAGCCAGATTCCGGCGTGTTCGACGCCGCGTTCGAGCACCTGGTCGGCGGTGGGCCACCACGGATCGGGGCGCTGCGGCCGCGTTTCCTTGACCAGCGCATAGAGCCCGACGAACTCGGTTTTCTTGCCTTTTTTGCGCGAGTACCCGAGCACGGCGTTGCCCTTTTTGCTCCGGATGCGGAAGATCTTCTTGCCCTTGGCGGCTTCCATCTGCTTGACGCTCTTGCCGCGCGCCGCCTGGGCGAACGGCACGGTCAGCGACTGCTGGTATTTGGCCTTGATCGGGCCGCCGTATTCCTTGTGGGCGGCGACCGCGCTCTCGGTGAAAACCAGCGCGCCGTCGTCGAGGTATTCGACCTCGATGGTGCCGGCGATCTGATCGCGCCAGAAGCGCCGGCCGCCCTTGCCGCGGGCACTGATCCGGGCGTCGTTCGCCACGGCCGCGGCCCAGGTGCGGTGGAACGGCCCCGGGTCGGCCAGTTTCTCCATCAGCCCGGACAGCGCCGCCGCGGTGCTTTTGTTGTCGATGCGGCAGACGGTAAGCATAGAACCTCCGGGATCAGCGGAAACGCCGCAATTTTTTCTTGGTGAAAAGCGGCTCGTCGCATTGCAGGACGAGCCCGGCGGTGGTGGTATTGACGGCCTCGGCAGCGTCCAGCGACATGCTGCCCTCCGCCACGGCGTCCAATTGCTTGCGGATGTTGTCGACGCGGCGCTTGACGTTTTCCGGGGTATCTGGCTTGCCGCTCCTGGCCCAGGCGAGTTCCTCGGCCAGCGTCACCGTCCACGACTTGAGGAGCGGCAGCGCGCCGGGCGACGTCACCGGCACCTGGTAGCGCTTGCAGATCCGGCCGTTGATTTCGGCGGCGGCGGCATCCAGGTCATCGGCGGCGTCGGTGTCCATGGCGCTGCCGTCCGGGGCGATATACAAATCCGCATACAGGTCGCCGATCCGTTTTTTCAAATCCTCGACGGCAGCGTACATAGCGCCTCCTTATGCGGTGGCCTTGCCGCCACGGTAGATCAGATGCGGGAATGCAGCGGCCGCGTTGCCGTAGGCGGTAGTGCCGAACAGCGCTTTGCCGGTCATGAATACCATTTCATCGGTCGGCTGGTTGAACATGACCATTTCGGCGAGTTTGCTTTTCTGCATCATCACTGGCTTGATCACGCCGCTGTTGTCCGCCATGAACCAGTATTTCGCGTTTTTGCCAACCAGTTTCAGCGACTTGGCAATCTTCACTTTGCCACGGTGCGGGTTGTTGACTTCGACGTTGTTGGCGTCGCGGATCTTTTCCGACTCCAGGATCTCCTTTGCACGGTCATAGAGGGAGGGACCGACCAGCAAATGCGTCGGGTTCACTTCCAGGGCGATGCCGGCGGCTCCGGTGTAGCTGGACATGGCCTCATAGGCCGCGCCGAAACTGTCAAAGGAGAGATCAGCTTCGGTGACATTGCAGATCACACCGGCGTCCTTGCCGTCGCCGTATTTGCGGTTGTCGGAGAAAAACGGCTTACTGTCGATCCAGGCCGGTGGCTTGATGATCGCGTCGAAAAAGAGTTTATCCCACAGCATTTCGCCGGCCTTGCCCATTGCGGCAATGATCGAGCCTTTCTGTTTCCAGGCCCCGGTCTCCAGGTCGCGCTGCGAGATGCCGACGGTTTCTTCCCAGGCTTTTTCAACGATGCGCAGGACTTTTTCCTGCAGGTTTTTGATCTTGCGGTCGCCGATCCATTCGCGCATGAAGGCGAACTGTTCGAGGAACGGCACTTCGATGATCTGGAAATCGGCGTCGCCGACGTCGGTGCAGAACTCGGCGTAAATCGAGTTGGCTTTCGCCTGCATCATGGCTTCGGTGAATTTAAGGACAAACGAGGTTTTGATCGCGGTCAAAGTCTCTTTGGTGAATTTCATTTGCGCAAACCTTTTATTAATTGTTGATGTTGATCCACACACCGTCGGCGTCGACGGCGAAAACGGTGCCGGCGGAGACGCTGTTAGTGGAGGTTTTGGCGACGGTCTGGTCGTCAACGGCGAACACCTCCACGCCGATGTCGGCGGCAGTGATGCCGGTGGCGGCGAATTCGAAGCAGCCGATGGTCACTTCGACTCGTTCGCCCGCGGCGGCATTGTTTTCGGCGCGGCCGGCGACTTTCAGCCCGGCGGTGTCGGCCGCGGGGACGGCCCTGCCTTCGGCGTTGAGGGCGACCAGCGAACCGGCGAAAATTGTGGCGGCAACCTCAAAAACACGGGTTTTCGGGATACGTTCTTCGGTATTTCGGGGAGCGGTAAGAGCAGCCATGATTATTTTCCTTTCTTTGCGTCGAGGTATTTTTCTTTGTCGAAGCCGAAAAAGCCGATCGCTTTTTCATCGTCCGCCGAAAGTGCGACCTCGTCCTTGTTCGGGGTTTCCGGCAGTTTCTTGCGGTTGACCTTGTCCAGCGGCACGACGACCGGGGCGTGTTCGAGATACGCCGCCAGGGCTTCGGAATCCTGCTTTTTGGCCCATTTCTCGGCGGTGTCCTCGGTGAGCTTGCCTTCGTCCAGACCTTTCTGGACCAGGTCGTCGCGCTTGGCGGTTTCCTGCTCGGCCTTGACGTTGTCGAGTTCCGTTTTCATCGCATCGTAGCCGCCGGCCTTTTCGATCGCGCCTTTCAGTGCACCGGCGAGTTCGCTGTCGCTGACATCATCGGAGAGTTTCAGCGCTTCGCGGAGTGCGGCGAGCAGCTTGGTTTTGCTTTCGATTGCAGTGGCAGCGTCGGCTGCCGGTCCTTCCGCTTCGAGGGCGATCGAATCGCGCCCTATCAGCCCGGCAATAGCTTTTTCAAGCCTGGTCATGGATGACCTCCTTGTGGGGGTGGCGTCCGGCTCGTCGGAGTCGGACAGGTTATCGTCTGCGGACGCCGCCAGGGCGTCGAGATGGTTGATGCTCGGTTCGTTTTCCAACGCTACGCTGGTGAGGCGCAGCGGCGGTTTGGCCAGGCCGCGCAGGGCCGGGCTGAAATACTTGAAAATCCCCTCTTTCATGAGCTCGTAGGCGGTGGGGTTCCACTGGACGTCGTTGATCCACAACTCGCCGCCGCGGCGTTCGATGCCGCCGTAACCCATGGCCGCGACTTTCGTCGGCATGAGTTTGGCGATTTCAGCCTCATCCAGCTTTTTCAAATTGCCGAGGCGGTAGAGGTAATGCCGGGAGTCGACCGGAATTCTTTCCCCTTTGTCGGTGTAATACTTGACGATCGAGTCCATGTCATCGGCGGAGAGGATGATTTCGCCGGGGACGCCGTTTTTGATCAGCGGATTCGAGCCTTCGGAAAGGACGCGCCAGGCGGCTGGGACGTTGTTTTCGTCGCGCTCGACTGTGCCGTCACCGGCGGCGTCGAAGGCAATCCCGTCATGCAGCAGCCGGCCGGCGGGGGGAGATAAACCGATAATTTTCATTTGCGCAAACCTTTTGCGATTTTCCCTTAAAGTCCTTCGCAGCGGCACGTTGCCGCTTGACTTTTTCGGGGTTTGGATGTAGAATAATAGCAATGGCGGAATCCGGTTTCGCGCGGTCACATGTTGACGGATTAACTGGGTTCCGCAATTTTTTTTACTGCAGTTCCCATTGTTTGTTGCCGTATGCGACCGGGGCGCGGTGGTAGCTCATGATCTGGAACTTGTCGCCGGCGTCGATCTTGCCGACGCAGTACGCGCCGGTCCGCGGATCGTGGACGGTCACCACCCGGGAAACCATCCCTTTGCCGGCATTTTTCAAACTGACGACGATTTCCGCTTTCGGGTTCCCCAGCGTGGCCTTGATGATCTTCTCGCCGAGGTCCGGCCGGGTGAACACCTCTTTATGGTGCTGCCAATTGTGCGCCAGTCCGAACTCTTTGGTGCCGGTTTCCAGCACGATTTCGAGTTTCTGGCCGGGCAACCCCATCGCTTTCATCGCTTCCGGGGAGAATTCGCCGACTTTAACCGAGGCGGACACACCGGACGGCAGCGTGTGCAGGTCCGGCGCTTTGGCCGTTTTGTAAGCGGCTTCCTGGGCTTTGTAATCGGGCATTTTTGCCGGGTCGAGCCCCGCGGCTTTGACCGATTTCTCGGCGGCTGCCTGGTGCTGCCGCATCGCTTTGGTCATGTTGCCGAGGCCGTTCAAATCAGCCTTGGGGAACGGTTTTTGCGCGTTGCCGACCATGAGGCCGATTTTCTTTAACTTGCCGGAGCGGATCGCGCCGGTGATGTCGTCCAGGATCATCTGGCGCGTTTTCGGCTCCAGCTCCGCAGTCAGATCGTTCACGCTGAACGCGTCGGCGGGGTTGAATGCGAAACCGCTCTCCGCGTCGTAAACGGGCTTGGGCGACATTGGCACCACGCCGAGTTTTGCGGCGCGTTCGGCGGTGCATTCCTCGCCCCAGCAGCGGCAGTTATAATCCCAGCTGCCGGGCCAGTGGCTCCGCAGGAACGGATCATCCTTGGAATAAACGTTGCCGTCGAGCGCCTTGTGCGAGGGCCGGACGAAACCGTCCTTGTTGGTGTGGTAGATCAGGAACGGATAAACCGACTTGACGGCCGGGTCCATCATTTCCTTCCACTCGCCGACAGCCTGGGCCATCTGCTTCTGGGTGCGCAGGACGAATTCGGCGCGGGCCTTGACGGCCAGCGACCGGGTGATGTCGCCGGCTTCACCGGAAACCAGTTCGCGCAGCTGCCGCTGGGCGTCGTGCATGGTGATTTTGTTGGCGCTGTAGGCGTCGAATACCGGGCGGATCTTGTCGATGATCCGGGCCTCGGTCTCCTTCGCCACCATGAATGCGTGTGAATTCAGCTGCACGCCCATGTCGGTCAGTTCTTTCTGCGACTTGCCGGTCAGCGCGCTGACGCGGTTTTCGAGCCAGGTTTCAATCGTTTTGCTCATGTTTCCCGCGCCTCGCTTTGCGCATGCCGGCAATGACGCCGGCAGCCAGTTCGCGCTGGACGGCCGCTGCGAACACGTCGGTGTCGATCGGCGGCGCGGCGAGCAGGGTTTCCAGTTTGGCCGCGAATTCGGCCTCGCTCAGGTCATCGTCGGCGGAGAGCGCCTCCAGCTGCTGCGCGAAATTGCCGAGCCACTGGTCGACCATGCGTCCCTTTTCATCGTCGGCGGACATGGCGAATGAGTTATAACCGCCCATTCCAGGCGTTTGCGCAGGCATTTCGCGGCGGGTAAGCGTGAAGCCGCACTTTTTCCCGACTTCGGCGGGATCGGCCTCCAGGCCGGCCCGGTAAAGCGTTTCCACGACGGCGGCGTGTTTGGCCGCGTCCTCCGGCGGATCGCTCAGGATCGCCAGGCGCGGGGCCAGCTCCGGGGTGCCGCCGTGAAACAGCGTCCAGGGCAGGATCAACTGGGTGTTGATGGTGTCCTCGATCGCCCGGGCGTCGGCGGAGAGGATATCCTGGCGGACTTCGCTCTGGGCATCGCCGCCGGAGAGGCCGGACGAATCGGAACTGGAAGCGAGCTGACCCAGCAGCACTTTGGTGATCGCCTGGCCGGTGTACTCGAGCAGCCTGAAATAAACGTCGCCGGTGTTGTTGGCAGCCTGCAGCAATTCGATTTCAACGGCCTTGGAAAAGACGCCGCCGCCGGACGGCCCGAAGTTGCGGATCAGACTGCGAATCAGGTCGCGGTCCTTTTCCCAGGCGGCCTCGCCGACCCGGCCGACTACGAACGGCATGCCGTAGCGTTCCACGAACGCCAGCAGGTCCTTGACCGGGTAGTTCTGGAACACGTGCAGCCAGGCCAGCGTGCGGATCGTGCCGTCGCGCAGCGGGTTGACGGTGTTGCCAAGGCGGTGGATCAGGAACTTATGGGGCTCCAGTTCGACGCCCTCGGCGTGGTCGCTGGTGACCAGGCGGATGTCCAGCGAATTGCGCATGGTGAAGTGCCAGCCTTCCAGCGGAGAAAAGCCGGCGATGCCGCCGCCGGGGCTCCAGATGATTTCCGCCACGGTAAACGGTGCGATCGCGGCCGAGGTCATGGAACGCAGCAGTTTCTGAAAACTCTCGCAGTCGCTGGTCATGCCGGTGTATTTCAGGTCATCCTTGAGGCGCTCCGCCAGTTCGACCGCGTCCGGATTTTCCTCGTCGGCGGGGCGGATTTCCCAGGCGCAGCCGCACAGAGCGTTGCGCCGGGTGGACATGGAGTGCTGGATGTCCCAGTTGCCGGTCTCAATCTCCAGCGCGACCAGCATCAGCTGATCGATATCGCCATGGTCGGCGGCGTCGATGATCGAGCCGAGGCGCTCCGGCGTTAGTTCGCCGGGCGAGGTATAACGGTAACGGTCGACCAGCTCGAGCTGCGCATACTTGCCGAACAGCGGCCGGAGTTTAGCGCCAACGGCGGCGGCCAGTTTCTCCCATATCATTGTTGAATCTCCTGGGGTTGTTAAATCCTTGGCGCGAACCTTTCGGCGGTTCGCCGGCGGCCGGCATGGCGCGGGCCGGGCCACTGATCCGGAGGTTTTCGCCGGCGTAGATCGCCAGGCCGTCCGCCCAGCCGATGTCGCAGTGGCTGTCCTCCAGCAGTTCGTTCTTGGTCGCGACGAAGGTCAGTTTGTTGGTCTTCGGGGTTTTCTCTTTTTTGATCCCGGCGACGTCGCTCACAATTTCGGGCATGTCGACGGACAAATGCTGCCGGCCCTGTTCGTAGGCGGCCTGCATGGTAGTGCCGATCGCCAGTTTCACGGACGAGAAGTTCATCCCGAGAAAACGCGTTTCGTCTTTACTGACGCGGTATTTCAATTCGAGCTCGGTGCATTCGCCGAAGCCGATGCCGGATTTATCGCCGGCCGCGACCACGTTATACGAACTTTCCAGCATGGTGTCGAGCACATCGCGCTGGCGTGAGAGCCGTTCGCAATGGTGCATGGTGATCAGCATGAAATGCTCATGCAGCGGCTTGCCGGGAACGTCCGAATCGCGCAGGCGGTTGACGAACATCGCGGTCAGGTCGCCGGTGGCGGCGATGTCCCAGCCGACGGCGAAACGGTCGTTGCCGAACACCCCGGCCCAGTAAGACTTTTCGAAAAAATGCGTGTGCTTTTCCAGCTCCGCCATGCCCTCGCAGTGGATCCAGGCGACGTCGAGTTTCCGCTGCGCCGCGGTCAGGTCGCCGGGGGCGATCATCTGTTCGCCGGACGCCTTGTTCGGGATGCACATGAACTGGCTGTTAAACGCGTCCCTGGTACGGCAGC
This sequence comes from Victivallis vadensis, assembly GCA_040391785.1. Taxonomy (GTDB): domain Bacteria; phylum Verrucomicrobiota; class Lentisphaeria; order Victivallales; family Victivallaceae; genus UBA5239. The sequence continues at coordinate 15,945 of JBEBXH010000026.1, read as the reverse complement.
CGCGCCGCATGGATTCAATGAATTGCTCGCGGGTCTGCGTGGGACGGCCCTTGGCGCGCTTGATCTCGTTGATCATTTCCACATAGCCGTCGTCGACGGCCTCGAGAATATTCGTCGAGTGGAAACTGATGTCCGGGCGCAGGCCGTTTTCGCAGGCTGCGCAGAGCTTGGCGAATTCGGTATGTTCCGAACCCTCCGGGTCAAACGCGGAAACGATTTCCAGCTGGTCGCCCTGGATGGTACAGGGGAATGCCATATCGAGCATCGTTCCCTGATTTTCGTGCAGGTCCCATTCGTCGATCAGCACGTCGCCGCCCTTGCCGGCGAATGCGCGCGGGTTGCTGGAGAGCGAAATGATCCGCGCGCCGTTCTTGAAACGGACGACATGCGCGGTAATGCCCTTTTCGACGTCGATGACCTCGACGTTTTTGCCGTCGAGACCGATGACGCCTTCCCAGCCGTCGACGTAATTTTCCGCGCCGGCGGTGTCCAGTTCGTCGAACTCCGCGCCGGTGCGCGGATCGGTGATCTTGAATAACTTTTTGCCGGCGGCCAGTTCGCGGGCGATCCGGTTGGCTTCCTTGGCCCAGTGCGCGACATAATCGGTGATGAACTCGCAGGCGGTCATGTCGTCGCGGCTGCTTACCCATTGCTTGAAATGCGAATCCTTTTTACCGCTCCGGAGACACTTCATACTGGAGCGGTAACTGGTGGCATAAGTAATGCCGACGCGCCGCGATTTCCGGTAGAGCTTGAACGTCGATTCGTCCAGGATCCAGCGTTTCTGGTAAGCTAAAAATTTCATCTTTTCCTCTATTCCTCAAAGAAATTTCGCCGCGGGTCGGTGGCGACGTTCGCCCGTACCCGCCCTCAAGTTAAGCCGTACTGTTCGTCCATGGCGGCGGCGACGTCGCTGCCGTCGACGGTGCCGGCGACTTCGATCAGTTTCCTGATTTTCTCATCCTGGCGCTGGATCAGAACGGTCAACTCGGCGATTTTCGCCTGGTAATCCGCCTCTTTGGCGGCGTATTCGCGCTTGGCATTTTCCTTTTCGGCGGCGATGCGGTTGCGGTTGTAGGAGGCCACGATCCGGGAAATGCTCGCTTCCTCTTTCGGGTCGAGATTTTCAGCGTGATCCAGCTTGTCCAGCGCCCGGCGCAGCAGCTCGAAGTCTGCCGCGCGGGCAATCGAATCCGCGCCCTCCAGCGTTTCCACCACCATCGCCCTGGCACGGATTTTCGAGATTTCCTCGCCGTATTTGCGGCGCGAACGCAGAAATTCCTGGTGTTCCACGCCTTCCCGGTAGGTGCCGAAACTCGAACCGTGCAGCGTCAGCTTGCGTTCGGCGCAGGCTTTCGCCACTTCCGGGTGGCTGCGGATGGCGTCGTAGGTCACGCTGTCGTCCAGCAATTCACTGATAAGATACCGGACGGGCTGCGGCAGCCGCGTGATGTTGTTGCGCTGCCGGGCTGTCATTTGACAGCTCCCGGGCCATGGATAAAACTATCCTGCGGAAATTCAGGCTCAAGCTGCCGCAGCCCCGTCTCGGTAATTTTACAATATTCACCGGCGTATCCTGCGACCGGCGCGAGGTAACCAAATGATTTGAGCTTGTCCCACTCGCGGATCAGCGACTCCAAATCGCAGTGCCGGATGGCCGGATGCGGCGCAATGTTGGCGAATTCCGCCACCGTCAGCGGCGCGCCCTGGGCCTTGCGCATTTCATGGAGGATCGCTTTGCGCAGGGTATAAACGTTAATTGTTGCCATAGTGGTGCCCCCCGGAATTTTTGTGATTTTGCAGATTGTTGTCCACGTTCTGGATGAAATTGGCGTTGGCGGTGATTTGCGCCGCTTGCCTGGCGGTATCTTCGGAAATTCGGTCGAGCTTGGCGTCCATCTTTTCCTGTTCGGTCAGTATGGTTTCGATTTTAGCCAGGATCCGTTGCGAGCAGTCGTTCTCAACGTGTTTGTCCACGCGATTTTTCAGCTCCTGGTGATCGGTTTCCATGCGGGCGATCCGTTCCGTTTCAAGACGTTTTATTTCGCGCCTCATGCTGGATATGGGAGCCCAGAGAAAGCCGGCCACCGTCACCGCCGACGCCAGCCCGGAGAGAATACCAATTACGACTTCAAACATAAAAAAACTCCTGAAAATGATAAATGGTTTGCGCAAACTGATTATAAAAATGGTGACACCGGCCGGATTCGAACCGGCATCAACTACGCGCGTAGTGGTTTCCATTACTCTGATCAGTCGCTGGAAACAGGAGTGGTCCCCGGCATTGCCATTCTGCCTACGGTGTCAAAAAGAAGCCCCTTTTCGCAAGGGGCGGGCGGCTCAAAATTAATGGAAAATTGAGAATTGAAAATTACGGGAGCGCAGCGGCTCTAACTTTCAACTTTCCACTGTCAACTTTCAACTGGAGCGAAGCGATAAAATAAAGTGGGGCCGCGCCCTTGCCGGGTGGGAGAGTAACCCGGCCGGCCGAAAAAACACGCAATGCGTTAAAACCCAGGCCGGGCGCGGCCCCTAATCAATAAGGGGTTCAAAATAAAAAGGAACCGCCGGGCAGGCCGGTAAACCGGCCAGTAGTAAGTACGAAGTGGCAAGTAGTAAGGAGGAGAATGTCACGAGAGATTGCGGTTCTAACTTTCAACTTTCCACTGTCAACTTTCAACTGGAGCGTAGCGACCACGCCCGGCGGCTCCAAAATGGAGATGAAGGTGCATGACGAAAACTGTAACGGAAAAATCACACGCCTCTATATATAGGCGAAAATCGCGAAAAACGGAAAGCAGTTTTCAAAAATCGCACTTAAGTAATTTATTTTCAAGAAGTTGTATTATACCTAAAATCAAGGCATAAAAAAAGCCCCGGTTTTTCAGGCCAGGGCAATGAAGAAAATCGGCGCTTATGCGCTGGGCTTGGTAAAGCAGACCGCAGCAGCAACGAAGCAGCCGATCATGGCAAGTACGCCAATATATACCGGTATGGGGACGGACACACCGTCCCCAGGCATGAGCTTCGCCAGCAAAATACACGCAATGATTACCACCGGCATACAGGCCAGAGAAATGATCCCACCCTTGACGCTGCGCACGGAACGCAAGCTGCCCCCGCAATGGGGGCATTTATAGATTTTCGGCGCGACATCACCACCGCAGACTTTACATTTTTCCAGATTGATGCTCATAACTACTCCTTATTTATTCAGCGCCTTGAGGATTGCTTCAATGCCGAGGCGCAGGTCCTCGCGGGTTTTCTCCAGTTCCTTGGCGGCCTTGGCGGCGCTGTTCTGGGCCGAAAACAGGCAGACCAGGATAAACACCAGGATTAAAATGTTGATGATCGGTAACGCACTCATACTATTCTCCTTGTTTCGATTATTTGATCCTGCCGCCGCATTTTTTGCAGTCCGGCCCGACCGGGTCGGACGACATATAGCCGTTCGATTTGGCGTAATGCTGGCAATGGTAGTTGTGAACCACGCCGCTCGATTTGGTCACCCAGTAGTCGCGCGGATAATTTTCCCACAGCCACCAGCCGGCGTACATTACCGCAGCCAGCGTTGCCGCGGCCACGACTCCCCCAATAACTTTTTTCATGCTCATCTTCCCTCTCCACAGTACGATGATCACTCGTTGGTTAATGTCCCCGAAAATCCGCTCGCAAGTTACGGTGTTCTTGCTACCTTGTTTGGTTTCCTGCATGATGAGAGCTCCTTTTTATTGACCTCTCTCATCACACAACCTCACTATTTATGTGACTTCAAAATTTTGAATATCTTTACTTTTATACTATCATCAATTTCCTCGGAGTCCATCAATTTTTCCATGACTTCCGCATAAATTTTAGATTTGAGGTGTTCGGGCGGGGTTTCGGGCTGGTTGCCGGAGGCGTCGATGTGAAGCCCGCCTTCAATGTCGCTTCCCTGCTGGACGCCGCCGTAAATATCCTTCGCGGTGACGGTGTTGTCTTTCGCCTTGCGCTCATCCTTGAAAAAGGTGACTTCCAGCTCCGGGAAAAGGCGTTCAAAAGTTCCCAGGGGTATGTTTTCAAATGCACTTTTACCGCTGTTGAGCTTATTAATAATAGGATAGGCAATGCCGGTCTTCTCGGAAAGCCGCAGCATGTTGTCCTCACGACCTAGAGCTTTAAAAAAAGCCTGTTTTGTTCGCGCTATCAAGTTCATAAACAGCCAAAAGTTGAATTTATTTTTAACTAATATATCCGACATTGAATAATTTTTCAACTTTTATTACAAAATTACTTGATAATTATTCTTTAAGTTATATAATATTCAACATAGAACATAATGATATCACTGTTTGATTATGTGTTTTTTTGTCAATAATTAAAACTTAACGAACAATTTATAGCTTATTGAATACAGGAGGCGTGAATCATGGCGAAAACGGAAAATGCGTTAAGGCGTTTTCGGCGGAAGGCCCACTTGACCCAGGAGGAGCTGGGGAAGCGCTGCGGGGTCAGCAAGTCCTGCGTTTGCGTGCATGAGCGGAAAGGGATCAAGACGATCCGGCTGGCGCGGCGTTATGCGGCGGAGCTGAACTGCGACCCGCTGGAATTACTGAGTTAACCAACCCCAGGAGGATTTAAATATGAGGAATCGAGGCAGATTGGAGATTTTGAAGCGGTGGAACATCCAGTTCCGTCAATCGGGCCAGACGTGGCAGTCGGCACCGGTACCGCCGGAGCTGCGGCTGGCGATGCTGCTGCATTACCTGGCGATCGCGGTGGAGCAGCGCCGGGAATGCGAGATTGCGATCTATGACAATTTCGCGGATGGGCCGGACCTCGTCGCAGCGTGGGTCTCGGTTGATTACCTGGGGACGGTCAACGGCTTTTTCAGCCGGATCGGAGTGGTGTCGGCGGTCGAGTTGAAGAACGCCGGTTTTTTCGTCCCGGAAGCAGCCAGGGCGACGCAGCCCGTCGTGGAGGGCTGATTATGGCGGAAAAACTCAAGGGCATTGATTGGACCCAGCGGGTCGACCTGGCAACGGTTGACATTACGGACAGTGAGCTGGTGGTGCACGGCCGGGACCGGAAAGGGGAAGATTTTTGCTTCAGGATCAGTCTTTCCGAACCGGCTGATCTATGGACTTATTATATTGCGGAGCTGATTACGACGCTCCGCATGGAGCAGCTGACGATTCCCACGCAGGGCGTCGGCAAAAAATTGGCGCAGGACCTGGCGGTCCGGGAGGGGCTGGCGGTCAAGCACGAGGAAACCCAAACCATCCTGCGCCGGGTTCACGTGCGGCTCGCCCATAAGGACCCGGCCGGCTTCTCGTGCCCCGATTGCGGGGTTGCCGCGGGGGAACATCACCTGAAAGGCTGCGGGCAGGAAAGCTGCCCCAAATGCAGCCGGAAATTTAACTCCTGCGGGTGCGACATTCTGTTCGTTCCCCGGTACAAGGATTGAGGAGAAGACCATGGAACAGAATTCAACCCCTGTCAATTGTACCCGCGTTAATTGGTCCATTAAAATTGATCCTTATGAAGTCTGTACTGGTATTCCCGGCAAGGAAATGGACACTGTCATCATGAGAGACCGTTACCATTTCGAGGGCGATGTAACCGGGCCTGGCTGCATGGATTTCATTAATGACCTGATCCGCCTGTCTGAAACGCATCACGCTAAGGAATCGGATGAGTCAGACGATTATTACGCCAACCGCAACCAGGAGTTTTCGGCCAAGGTCGTGATCGTTTGTCTGATCTTCAGTTTGGGTTTCCTGGCGGCGGTCGGGCTGGTTAGATTATTATTATCAATGTGAGGGTGAGTGAATGAGCAGGCCGGAAAAGATGATCGAACAGGATTTGCCGATGGCGGTGCCGGTGAACCGGCGGCGGCTGACGCGGCGCGAGCAGAAGGCGGTTTACCGGGCGGTGTCGATCGTGCTCGGCTTCGACCAGGACAAATTAAGCGGCGCGGAGCTGATGACGCTGACCGACGCCCGGGACAAGATCAAACCGCTGCGCCGGCGTCGCCGGGCGCGGTCAATGGCCGCGGAAGGGGGTAATTGATGGCACAGGTTCGAGTTATCTGTATAGAGAAGCTAAGACGCATCGGTTTCTCTGAGGCGATCCTGGATATGCTGCTGGATGAGCTCCGCGAGTATTATAACCATATAATTATCGGCTGGGATGTGGCAAAGCAGGAAGCACATCCGACATTCGATAATGCGCACGGCTACATCGTTCCGTCGCAGCAGCAGATCAGCAAATGGCGGAAAAGCGGTAAAGGGCGGAGGGCATAAGTGGCGCAGGGTTTGGTGACATTCGGAGATTTGTTCCAGCTGGAAAACCTGGTCGCGGCAGATGAGCTGCCGGTTAGCGACGAGCAGAGTTTTGACGACGTAGAGGAACCGTCGCCCTCTGCGATCGGTTGTTTGATTGTGGGAATGGATTTCACCGCGAAATATCCGAAGCGCTGGCGGACATTCCGGGCTCGTTACAGGCTGCCCGATTTAAGCCCGGAGGAACTGGCGGAGGTGCTGGGAGTCACTGAGCGAACCGTGAGAAACCATTTGAGACCGGTAAACCTGGCGACAACGGCGAACGAGCTTTTCCGCGACAGGATAGGCAGAAACGGTAAACAGTTGGCAGTTGAGGACCTGCTCTGGCAGGGGCGGCCTGTTACACTGGATGATCTGATGCTCTGCCTGGAATGGGATTGCGACGGCATTTATGAGTTGTCGACGCCGACGGCGCGGTATTTCCTCCTGGCGTTGGACTTCGCGGCCCGGGAGCCGAAGCGCTGGAAAACGATTCGTCGGGATTACTTTTTTCCCGACCTGAGCCAGCAGGAACTGGCGGTGATGTTGGAAACTTCCCAAAAGACGGTATCACAGCATCTGCAGCCGGTGAAATTGGCGGAGACGGACGAATTTTTCAACAAAGATCTGATGAGCGAGGTTCTATGAAATCACTGCGAAAATTGAATCCGGAAGCGGAGTTAATCCGCCACCGGATCGGGACGGCCGGCGGTGATCGCGAACGGCTGAAGCTGCTCCAGCGCAGGATTGAGGATTTGAGTGCGGCATCGGTACGGAGCGAGCTGCGGAAGGAACTGGAAGCGGCTTGTACGCACGATTGGACGTTGAAATGCGGTTACCGGGAATGCGTCATTTGTCATAAGATCGAGATCACTAATTAACAATTTCGGAGGTATGCGATGAATAAAAATTTTGAATTGGGCCGGGTGATGATGGCGGTCGAGATATTGGAAAATTACGAATGGGAGGAATCGGCGGCGGGCAGCAAGGCGCTTGCGGTGATCCGGGCATTCGTGGAGCAGGAGCGCAAAAGCAATGAAGTGCTCCAAACCTCCTCCCGGTTAGGATTGAATTCCGCGCGTGAATGGGAAAAGCTGGCAGGTGGCGGGATTTTCGGTCCGGAGGTCGAGGCGGAGCTGGAAAAGTTCGACGAGTCCGATCGGTCCAATGTGTCCGGCAAGTCCGAGCCGGAGAAGCCGGCCAAGAAGCGGCGACCGGCGACGAATAAGCCGGCCACGCCGGAGGAACAGGAGAAATTTGAGGCACTGATAAAACTGGCGAAACAGACCAATGCCGCCACGATCGAGCAGGTGATCACGCTGGCCGGCCGCAACGGCCTCGGCAAGGCCGCGCTGGAGCGCCTGATGGTGCTGCCGGCGAATGCCATCTGTCACCACTTCAATAAACCGGCCCGCAAAGTTGAACGGGCGTTCGCCGAACATTTCGGCGTGGGTACGACCCACGGCGATAAAACTGCGGAGGTGACGAAATGATTATCATGGAGATTTTTTGCCCGGTCGGTGGAGTCATCGAGCATTACGGCAAACAGATCAAGGCCGTGGAGGTCGCGGCCACCGGCGAGACTCCGGATACTGAACGATGCCAGGGCTGCATATACAATAAGAGTTACATGCTGGCGCAGTGTACCGAAATGCAGTGCAATGCGGAAGACCGCGACGACGATAAATACGTAATCTTCCAGGAGGTGAAATAATATGGCTATCGCGAAAGACACCAGGGAATTTCTGGCGATGACGGTCGCTGAGGCCGACAACATCCTGATCCAGCTGGCCCGGCTGGCCGCCGAACTGAAACGGAAAGGCAATGTCGCGGATAAAAAGAAAGCGGAGATCGATCTGGCGCTGGCCGCCGATACCGCAGAGCAACAGCGGGAATATGACGCCCTGTATGAGCGCCTGACTGAATACATCCAGGCACACCCGGAACGGTTCGTCCGTCCTTGCAAGCACCCGGTCAAGGGGATCGGCACTTACGGGCTGGAGGTCGCTCCGGACAAGTTGAAAATTCTCGACGCCGATCAGGTCTGCGATTTTTCCGACACCAGCGGGTTGATGCTCTACGCCCAGGTGAAGCAGGTCGACAATGCCACGGTCAAGCAGACGTTCCGCGACGGGGTCACGGTCCCGGGGGCCAGGTACACGCCGCCCGGTAAGGTGCCGAAGATCAAGATCAGCGACAGTTACATCGAGCAGCAGCTCAAAGGATAAAAGGATTCACGCAATGACTTTCGAAGAGATACACGATAAAATCATCGCCGGCGGGCGGGCCGAGTCGCTGGAAGAAGTCAGCGGTTCGCTCAAGGTCCTGTCGCGTTACGGCGTCAAAACCGACGCCATGATCGCTTTGCAGCTGGAGGAATCCAAGCGCCTCCGCGGCTCGAAAGGCTGGGCGGCATGGGCGGTGGCGAACTTCGGGATCGCGGACGAAAATACCGCGCATCACCGTTGCGCCATCGGCGCGATGCTGTACGACATGCGCGACGTCAATATCACGTTCTTTAAAAGTCTCATGCAGGTGGAAATTACCAAACTGGAAGCGATCCGCCCAATTCACCACCAGCGCCAGATCGACGCCCTGGTCACGTTTCTGAAGGTCAACGCCGGCTGCATGTCCGAGAGCCGGAAGTACATCCGCGCCCTGGTGGCGCAGCTGCTGGATCCGGACGGCGCGGCGGCGGCGCAACCGCTCCTGGCCTTGCAGTTCGATCCGCTGTCCGGGGTGGTCGAAGACATCGACCTCGACCGGGTCACCCGCTCCACGCATTACGATTATCTCGGGGCGATGCTCCTCACCGAGAACGGCCTCAAACTGTGCAAGGCCGCGCTCCCGAAGCTGGAGGCGGAATCGGAAAAATTCGATCTTGACGAAGTCGAGGACCTCCGCCGCGACATCCTCGAAGTCGCCCGCCGCCTGGAACTGGTCATCAATCACAAAACCACTCTGAAGCTTACGGAGGGCAATCATGAGTAAGTTCACCGAACGTCTGATGCGCGAACTCCAGGCCCGGAAAACAGTGGTGCCGGCACCACAGAAATCGATGGTGCCGGCACCATTAAAGCACCCGGTTTCCGCCTCAACGCAGTCCAAAAATCAACAAACGGTTTACGCAATCGCGGCCGGGGCACAGGCTGCCAGTCCGCTCTCCATTCCCACCGCGCCGGGCGCGCCGCCGGCGTCCCGTGAGGCGCTGATCCTCCGCGACGAAAAAGTCATGTTCGTCAAGGCCGTATGCGACTTCAAGGTGGCGAATCCGCGCCTGGGCATGGATAAGTGCTGCGTCCTGGTGGCCGACCGCGACCGGGAGATCCTGCCGGAGCTCCACCGTCAGAAACTGCTCGACGGCCGCCGCGCCTACAGCAACTTCCGCAACTGGACCGAGGGGCGTCCCGAACGCCCCGCGCTCCGCAACCCCGCCACCGGCCAAATCGACTATTCCCGCGCCGATCTGCTGCTGCCCGCCTACCGTTCCGGCTTCCAGGAGCGCATGGAGGGCGACAAGCGTTTCTGGACCGCCCTCCGCGCCGCATTTCTGCAGGAGAACAAGACGAAACTCACCAAGCTTTATCGCCGGACCGCCACGGAATGGATCGCCCGCGACCCCGAAATCAAGCTGCCGTCCCTGGCCCAGGTCACCCATTATTACAAGCAGCAGTATCCCGAGCGCTTCACGGCCATGATGCGGCGCGGCGAAACCCATTATCTCCAGCGCTACCGCGATTACATCGAGCGCGATCCCGATTCCATCCAGCCCAACCAGGGCTGGGTCGCCGATACCCAGAAGTGCGACTTCATGATCCAGTCCAACGGTAAGGCCGTCCGTCCCTCGATCTGCGTCATTATGGACATCAAGAGCCAGCACGTCATCTCCATCCAGTTCACTGCCGACGCCGTCAACCACCAGACCATCCGCAACGGCCTCGCGCTCGGCATTGTCCGCTACGGACGCCCTCAATATTTCCTCACCGACAACGGCACCGACTTTCTCAAGGACGGGTTCACCGAGCCTGTGTTGCTCAACTCCGGCACCAGCACCCAGTACGCCCATTCGATCCTGCGCGAGCTCGACATCGAGCACCGTAAGGCTGAGGCCTACAACGCCCGCGCCAAGATCGTCGAGCGATTTTTCAAGGAAGTGGCGGAGTATTCCCGCGAAGCGCGCGGATACCTCGGCAACGAGCCGAAGGACCGTCCCGCCAAAGCCGAGCTCTGGGCTCGCTCCGGGAACTGCGAGCACCTCATGAACGAATACGCCGCCTGTGAGTTCATCGCCGGAATCGTCAATTCGTATCACGCGCTGCCGAGCCACGGCAAATACCTCAAGGGCCTCACGCCCGCCCAGGCGTTTGCGCCCGGCCTGCGGTTCAGCAAGCCGGAAATGTCGCTCGACGCACTCTACCGCGCGTTCCTCATGCCGCTGCCGGAACCCCGCATCGTCGATCCCCGCGGCCCGTCCGTCCACGTTGCCCGCCGCCGCTACACCGCCGACCCCGAAGGCTATGCCGCGCTGATCCGCCGCGACGGCAAGCCCGTCATGGTCAAAATCGCCCCGTTCGACACCGAGCATGTTTTCGCTTTCGACCTCGACGGCACCTACATCTGCCGCTGCACCATCCCCCCGCTGGTTCCTTATTTCGCGGAAACCCACGCCGAAAAGAAACTGCTGGCCGCCGAGATCAAACGCATCAAACACGCGAAAAAGCAACTCCGCACCATGGCGCTGCGCGAGACCGGCGGCTTCGAGCGTCTCGATCCCCAGACCATCATCTCCCTGCCGCCTGAAGCGTTCGAGGGCAAGCCCCCCGCCAAGTTGCTCGATTCCCGGACGTCTGTCAAGGGCGACACCCATAACCCGAAAATCTACGTCCTGCCCGGCGAAGTCGGTGCGACCGACAAGTCCGACCCGTCCGTCAAACCGGCGCTACCGCCGCCGCCGCCCGATCCCAAAAAACGCCGCCGCCGGCAATTGTCGCAGGACATCGAAAACCATCTGCTTGCACCCAAAACCACGGCCCGGACGGCTATCGCCGACGAGCCGATAAACAACCCGAAAAACAGGAGAAAAATCGATGGGAACCACCTCTAAGGAACTGCCCCCGCTTTACGAGAACGTGATCACGCAAAGGATCATGAACAAACTCAACATCTGCGACAAACGCAACATGCTGACCCTCATCTGTGGGGAAACCGGACGCGGCAAGTCCCTGTCCGCGCAACACTGGTGCGCCGCCAACCCGCGCGCCATCTACCTCCAGCTGAAAGCCACCACTACCCTGGCCGGGCTGCTGCGGCAACTCGCCGCCGCCACCACCGGCAAAGCCAAAGGCTCCATTCTGGAGAACGCCGACGCCGTCGAGCATTATCTGCTCAACAACGACGTGGTGCTGGTGATCGACGAAGCCAACCAGCTGCTCGCGCCGCCGTCCCTCAGCGCCCGCAAAAAGAACATGGAATATCTCCGCCTCAACATCTGGGAACAGACCCAAACCCCCGTGGCGCTGATCTTCACCACCTACACCATGGGAGAGTTCACCCACGGCCAGCTCGGGACCTTCCTCGAACAGTTCATCGGCCGCGCCCAGAACCGCCTCGACATCCCGCCCCGGCTGTTCTCCGTTTCCGAAATCGCCCCCATCGTCCGCCAATTCGCCCCGAACCCGTCCCCCCAACTGATCGCCGCCGCCCTTGAGATCGCCTCCGGCATCGGCAAGCTCCGCTCCCTGGTCGCATACCTCAAAATCGCCAAAGAACTCGTCGAGGAAAATCCGGAGAAATACATCTTCGACGGTGATTTCCTGCTCGAAGTCCAAGACCTCTACACCGTCGGCGACGACTGGCCGGAAGATTGAGGAGGTACTATGGCTAAAGAAACGAAAACGGTTTCCGTTGAAACGCAACAGGCAATGGCCGATGCGATCGAATATGTCCTTGTTCAAGTCACGGAACGGCCGGAGTTGTCCTGGTTGATGCTCGGAACCGAAGCCTTGCGGCGTTTGGTTAACGCTCACGCCTTGTATAAGGGGGAGACTCCCAAGGATGTTATGAAGTTGGTTCACGATGGAGTGGCCGCCACCCGTAAACGCACCCAAATCAAGAAAATCGAAATTGGGTACATTTACGAGGACGAGGAGGAGGATTGATCATGCTGGATCAAAAGCAACTCGGTGCAATCCATAAAGCGGCAAAAAACGCCGGATTAAGCGATCCGGAGTATCGGAACCTGCTTTTCGAAGTAGCCGGCGTGACCAGTGCCAAGTTTTTGAGTTATGAGGGCTTCCAGGCGGCGATGCGCGCGATCGGCGACCGCGTCTATGGTCCGGGCCGCAAAAGCGAGAAAACGCCCCAGGATTGCAAGATATGGGCGGTTTGGCTCGGCGGCAAAGGCGGCCCGGGCATTTGCCAGTACATCCCGGAACAGGAACGCACCGCGGATTATTTGTTCGGCTTCATTCGCCGGAGACTCGGCCGGTCCGACGTGTCCAAACTGTCCGACCTGTCCGTGGCCGAAAAACGCGACGTCATCGATGCGCTCCGGAACCGTCTGGCCCAGGAGATCGCCCAGGCCAATAAACAGGAACCCGTACCATTCTAAGGAGGTGACCATGGATAATAAGAAGTCAGAGACATTTGTACAGTTGTTTAATACGTTGCAAAAAGAAGTTTCTGCTTGTGCGGAGGCGCATGGATGGGGGACAAACTGGAATAACGGGGAGAAGATCGCATTGATCCATTCGGAGCTATCTGAAGCGCTGGAAGCGCTGCGGCATGGCAATCCGCCGGACAATCATATCCCGATGTTTTCGGGATTGGCTGCGGAACTGGCCGATGTGATTATCCGGGTCATGCACCTGGCGGAACACAATGCCGAGGATGTGGCCGCCGCTGTAGTGGCAAAAATCGAGTATAACAAAACGCGACCGTACAAGCACGGTGACAAGCAGTTCTAAGGAGGTGGACCATGCCTAAGACGAAAACACGTGCATCCGAATACATCACGGCAGCCGAAATTCCCTGGTTGTGGACGTACATTCCCGCGAACAGGAAAACCGTCGCCTTGCCCGTGATCGGACACGAGCTGGTGAAGATCAGCAAGGAGATCGGCCGTCCGGTACTCGACACCTTAAGCCTGGTCTACAACGAGGTTCACGTCTACCACCAGGACGCCGTTGCGGAGTTTCGCCGCCGCCTGGACGCCGATCAAAACTACCTGGCTAAATACCGTTACGAGCCGTTAGGCTTTTGAGGAGGTGATCATTTTGACTTAGCAATACACTTCCCGATAGATGAGCGGGAGAGATAGAGATTGCAGTCTCTTTTCTCCCACAGCCTGGTGATTATCGCACCGAACCGTTTCTCCGCTCAAGTTGGATAGAATACAGTAGCATTAACAAACGGTTTGCGCAATCACCAGGCTTTTTTTGTTCCCAAATTTAACGAATGAGGTATTTATGAATGATTCAATCCGTGCGCCTTTTCCCTGGTTCGGCGGCAAGGGCGCTCCGAAGATTAAAAACGCGATCTTGAAACTGCTGCCGCCCCATGATTATTACGTGGAGCCGTTCGGCGGCGGCGCGTCGATCCTGATCGCGAAGGACCCTTGCAAGGTTGAAACCTATAACGACGTCAATCGGGGCGTGGTCAACTTCTTCCGGGTGATCGCCGATCCGGATTACTTCGGCAAGTTCATGGCCCGGGCCGCGCTGCTGCCATACAGCCGGGAGGTATACGAGGAGTTTCTGCGCACCTGGCCCGCGGTCCATGATCCTGTCGAACAGGCCGTCCGGTGGTATTACGTGGCCCGTCAGAGCTTCGGCGGACAGTTCGGTAAGTCCTGGGGGACCGGTATCAATACGACATGCACAGACCGCTGGAAATCGAGTTTCGAGAACCTGCCGAAAGTCCACGAGCGCATCCAGCAGGTCCAGATCGAATGCTGCGACTGGCGCGACATTCTGAAGCGGTTTTCCGGACCGGGCTATCTGGCCTATTGCGATCCGCCGTATGTCACCGGTACGAGGAAAGCCGGCGGATATGACCATGAGCTCAAAGATAGCGACCATGAGGCGCTGATCCGCACGTTGATGAGTTATGACGGGGCGGTCGTCCTAAGCGGCTACAACAGCCCGTTGTACACCCCGCTGGCCGATGCCGGCTGGGATATGCAGACGGTTGACGTCGTTTGCTCGGTGGCCGGACGGACCCGCGTCAGCGGACTCCAGGGCCAGGGCAACGTCAAAGCCAAACAGCAGCGCGTCGAATGCATCTGGCGCAATCCGGAAGCGATGCGCCGATTCCGCTGATCCAATCCCCACACCCATGCCCTGGCCGTCAAACAGCCGGGGCTTTTCGTATCCGCGCACACCGGGCACGCACACCATGAGAAATAATCGAGTTCCCGTCTCCGCACACCGAAAACAGGCCCGTTTGCGTAAAGTTACCTTCGAGATGATTCGAGCTCATTCGAGTACCATCGAGTTGCTTAGACCTCTTCTCATTCTATAACTGTTCTGGCCGGTTCTATAATCATAATAATTATCCTCTGGTAAAGTATTTTCTATAATATAGTTCCAGCCGAATAAAAAACCTTGATTTTTGTGTCAGAAAGATATATATTTGTCGCAGAATCATAATTTTCCGGAACATTTATGAAGAAAATTCCATATTATTCCGCAAGCGAATACATCCATTCATACGGATTGCCTTTCCGTATCATGCTCTATCCCCAGAAAAATAACCTGCCGCATCACCATGACTTCCAGGAACTGGTGATCGTGCTGAACGGCTCCGCCGAGCACCGGACCACAGAGAAGCATTACCCGATCTCCCGCGGCGACGTTTTTCTGGTACGCAAGGATTCGATTCATTGTTACCAGAACACCCGCGATCTGAAACTGGCCAATCTCATGTTCAATTTCGACGATCTCGCCTCCGAACTGCTGGACCTGCCGGAAATTCCCGGCTTTTTCGCCCTTTTTAAGTCCGAACCGGCCACCCGGGCGCAAAGCGATTTCAAGGCCAAGCACACCCTGTCCCCTGCTCAATTGAGCGAAGTCGAAATGCGCCTGAACCAGCTGGACCAGGAGTGCTCGCGGCAGAAACCGGGCTTCCGCTTTGCCGCCCGGAACCTCTTGTTCGAGCTGCTGATCTACCTCTCCCGGAGCTATGCCAGTGACGAGAAAAAACACTCGCGGCGCATGATCAAACTCAGTTTGATGCTTAAATTCATCGAAGAAAATTTTCACCGCGACATTTCCCGCGAGGAAATCATGGCGCAGGCGGAAGTTTCGATCAGCGTCGGCAGCCGGATTTTCCAGGAATTCCTGCACGAAACTCCGGTGGGCTACTTGATCCGGGTCCGCATCAATCATGCCTCGGAATTACTGCGCCGGAGCGACCTGCCGGTCTCCGAAATCGCTTTCCGCTGCGGCTTCCGCGACAGCAATTATTTCTCGCTGCAGTTCAAAAAAGTCACCGCCCAATCCCCCCGCGAATTCCGCCGGCAGTGAGCCTGCGGTTGAGGGGCGAAAAAAAGCCCGCCGTTTGACGGGCGGGCTTGAATGCTATGGAGCAACCTGATTATTTCTTCAGGCGGGCTTCCAGCTTGTCCAGCTGATCCACCAGGCCC
>JBEBXH010000025.1:0-66319 GCA_040391785.1 Victivallis vadensis | reverse complement strand
TCCAGCGGCAGATCGACTGATCTGCACTGAACGGATGCTGCGCATCCTGACTGAGCATAATGGGGGGGGATATGCGCATTCGCACTCAGGGTTGCCACCCTGAGAACCCGCCGGAAACCTGTGCCGGGTAAAACGCTTTCGGCAGGGTTCCGGGGCGGCAGCCACCGGACGCGAGTCGGAAACTCGCGGATCTCCCCTTTAAAAAGTACCGAGGTGCAGGCCAATACGGCCTGCCGCTGGTGCGCGAGGAACGCGCAGTTCCTCGCATTCTCTCCTCGCGCAAGAGCTATTTCCTGATATTCCAGCCCATCCACTGCTCGAGCTTGACCGTGATAACTACATTGATCACTTGATCGTTGCGGATTTCCTGACGGTACTCGTCGAGCAAACGCCGTGATTCAAGGAATTTTTCTTTCAGCACCGCGCTCTTCCGGTTTTTGCTGAATGCGTCGAATGCGTTCATCGTTTCCAGCGTCAACCGGGTGTGCTTCAAACCTTTGGCAAGGAATTCGACCCGCAGGGCGTCATCCGGGCTGTCCTTGACGGCGAGCTGTGCTTCCAAAAGGATTTTTTCAGCGGCCGGGAGAAGTTCCATCGGATAAAGTTTATGTCCGCTCCAACCTGCGTAATTCCAGCCGCCGCCCGGATATTTCTCGGCGAATTCGCGGGTATAGCCACGGGTGGCGTTTTCCCACAATTCGAAGTACGCTTTGACTTTCGACGCGGCTTTGCCGAAACAGCTATAATATTCGTCGAGAACGTCTTCCACCGTCATCGCCGGGTTGTCGGTCAGACGCGCCACCATGTAGAGGTTCGGGCCCTGCGTACCGAACATGCCGGTCAGGCTATCGAAATCGGTGCCGACCATGCCATTGTCATACGCATGCTTGTAATCTTCGCCGAACTGCCGGGCGTAGATATACGGCAAGGTGTAACCATTCAGGAAATAATTCGGGCGCAGGTACAGTTGGGCCCCCGCCGCGCGCCAGCCGTCCCATTGCTGCCGCATCGCTTTGCGCCTGTCCGGTTCCAGCGGATACTGAATGCCGGGCACAATCGCCACGATGATATTCTCATTGAGCGTGGTCTCCAGAGGCGGATTGCTGTAATCGGCGTACGCGTAACCGAGCACGACCGGATTCTCACGGTGTTTGGCACCCTCTTTCTGCAGGGCCAGCCAGAATTTCGCGTAACGGTCCGACAGAATATTCGGCATCGAATCCTTACCCGTCCGCTTCAAATATTCCTCTGCGGTCACGCGGTTTGAAACGGGGTCCCAAGCCAGGCATTTTTCACAGAAACAATGCTCATCCGCCGCGGTTTTGTCGTTCTCTGCGCCGTTGATGAAGGGGCCTTTGTAACTCTGCACGTTCTTCACCCAATCCTCAATAATCTGCTTGTGCAGTTCCGGGTTGGACACGCACATCTGGATCAATTTCGAGCGCTTCGGGTCGGCCGGCTCGCGCTTGCCGTTGCTGCGCAACGCGAAGTATTCCGGGTGGGATTCGCCGAAACGATCCCAATATTTCTCATATGCATGGCCGTACTGAAACGAGGTCCCGCAGGCAAACTGATGCCGCCGCAGCCAGATCCGGCGCTCATTCACCGCCTGCTCGTATTCTTCCTTGCTCATGACTTTGTCGTAGTTGCCCAGTCCGGAACCGTCGCGCATCCGGGTATGCAGCAATTTCTGCGGCCGGATGATCTCACGCGGAGCGCCGCTGGAAACCGTATCCTGTTTCCGCGCATAAATACCGCTCTCGCCGGGCCACAGCCAGCGAACGCCAAGCTGTTGATTCAGAAAATCATAAACCGCGAACAAGGTCCCCATCGGGGTGGTCTCGTCCTTCGGCACAACTCCGTTCCCGTCCATGCCAAAAAGATAGACCGCGTCGCCGGTTATTTTCTGTACGGTGCTGTTGATCGGCAGGCTCTTGACGTCGATATTCAACTTGCGCGCGGCTTCCGTGTCGCCGAGATAAATATATTTCGCCGGTTTTTCAGGCAGCTTATTTTCGCGGACAATCTCCAGTTCGCAGCCGGTGATCAATTTGATATGATGCTGCAGCTCTTCGGCCGCATATTTCTCCACATGCCTGGCCCGCGCAGGAAGCACAATCACTGAGCGAGATTGCCCCTTTTCCACCAACGGGAAGCCATCCCCCGCCATAGCAAAAATACTTGCCAACATAAACATAATACCCAGCAGAATTTTCATTGATAACCTCATTTTGATAAAATATTAATACCACCACTGCCAGACCGCTTTGCATTCTTCGGTCGGAGAGGCTTTCACCTCGCGTTCCGGCGACGAATCGCTCTTGAAATCCACGTGTCCGTCGCAATACGAGAAATTACTGCCGTTGCCATGTTTGCTGTAGGAATACGGCAGGAAATTGGTGGCATTGTAAACAATACCATCCTTGGAATGCAGATCATAACCGACCTTGGCAATTTCCGTGGAGTAGATCTTGGAGGAAGGATTTCGTACCTTGTCGATTTTCGGCGGCGTATTGGTATTCGCAGCCGAGGTCGGGTAACGCAGGAAATCATTCAGCGTGTAACTGGTCCGCGCGCAGTCGATAAATCCGCCATTGGCGACAAATTTATCCCAACCTGCTTTATTGTTGGAGGGACAGAATAATGCAGCGTTCCATACCCTGAACTGAGCAGGATCCGAATCCCGCTTGGAGTGCAAGTAATAATTCAAATGATAGACGGAATACGGTCGCGGCGGCCCGGCATAACCATCATTGTCGTCCTGGTAAAATATCCCCGCGCCGGCAAATTGCTTCAACTGATTCATGCAACTGGTCTTGCGCGCGCTTTCGCGGGCTTTGTTCAAAGCCGGCATCAGCATGGCAGCCAGTATCGCTATGATCGCGATAACGACGAGGAGCTCTATAAGTGTAAAATTTCGCACCTTCATGTATTTTCTCCTGATTTGGTTTTATGATTCGTCAATTCGCTGAAATCGTTTTCGGTTTTTCGTTTTTCTCGATCTGGTTGATCAGGTGCTGCAATGCCGCAATCGTATAATCCTCAACATCGATATTATGGTAAATCACCGGCACCGGCAAACTGTAATATTCGAAGGGCCGAAACGTCGCCAGCGTAACATTGATCGCTTTTTCCAGGCCGAAATGACCGAACAGCAGATAACAAACCTCGCGCCCGATCCGGACATCCGGACAGACCAGGCTGTCAAACGGCAGTTTTTTGCGTTTCATCACCGGCAGCATCGCCTCGAAAATACCGGTAAAGGACCCCTTGCCGAAATAGCAGATCTCGGGGTCGAACTCAAGCCCATGTTCCTCCAATACCTCGCGGTATGCGGTGAACAGTGCCTGCGCTTCGTAATTGTCGGGATTTTCTTCCACAAAACCGATGCGTTTTTTGCCGGACTTAATCAACTGGTCCATCAGCGAGCCGATGCGGCTCTCGGTCTTGCAGCGGACATTGGCCATGCCATTCAGGAGCCGTTCGCTGTAATTGCCCAGAACCACACATTTGGAATCAAGGCTCCGAACCAGTTCAACGGTGTTTTTCTGCAACTCGCCGGTCATGATGATTCCATCGACGCGTTCATCCCGTAAGATGGGCGGCAGGTCGAAAATATTGCTCTCCTGTCCCGAAAGCTTGACCAGCAGCAAATGGTAATGCGCCGCGTTGACCGCTTTGCTGATGCCGTCGATCCAATGCGCGTAAGCCGGGTCGGCGAATTCCTTGTTGACCACGACAAAGGCAATATTGCGGGTGGCACCGTTGCGGCTTTTCAGGATCAGGTCCTGAATATTATGATTCAGTTTGTAACCCAGTTCGCGACAGGATGCCAGCACTTTTTCGCGGATTTTGGGCGAAACGGTCTGTCGTCCGTTAAGCACCCGCGAGACCGTTGCTTTCGAGACTTTCGCCTTAACTGCAACATCATCCATACTGATCATACGGTTACTCTCCATTTCTGAAACTTGTTTCTTGACTATTATAAATTATACAGGAATTTTATGCTTTGTCAAGTACCTGCGCCGAAATTTCTCAGAAAAAACACAAAATGAGAAACAAGTTGCAGAAACGAACAGACAAGCACGGATCATATTTTGCCGAACAGGCCGGATGGGACCTATGGGAAACTGTTTTTGAGTTTATTGCCTGTTTCCCATATGTCTCATATGGTCCCATTCGTCCCATGAATTCTACTTTTGGTAGTCGTTGGCGGAAATCGGTCAAAAAAGGATCGGGTGCAATTCAGTCGGCGGCACCTCCCGAAGTTCGCATCCGTGTTGCGCCGCGTAGGCGGCGGCGGCTCCCGCGCCCGCCCCCAGGGCCATGGCGATCCCCATCACCCGGCAGCTCGCCAGCGCTTCGTGGGAGGCATCGATACAGCGCCCGGTAACAAGCAAGCCATCGCACTGTTCAGGCACCATCACGCCGTATGGAATGCTATAAGGCTTGACGCGTTCAGCCACTCCTGTATGGGCAAAAACATCCTGCGCGGCAGCCTGGCCGCCCCCTGCCGGATTATGTATGTCGATCGGAAAGCTGGCCCCGCGGACAATGGCGTCCGCAAACGTCCGGCCTTCGAGGCAATCCGCCTTATTGAGACGTGTCATCCCTTTGAAGCGCCGCGTTTCCCGAACCCCCAATGCGGCGGGCATATTCGATATGAATGCATTTTCATAACCCGGCAGGTTCCGGCGCAGGAATTCCAGAATCGCATACACCTGTTTCCGTGCGGTAATTTCGCCGCGGGTCAAGTCCCCGGCGTCGGTTCCGTCCAGATAATTCACCTGAGTCGCATTGACCGTATTTTCATCATCCCGGCGCGAACTGTAAAGGCGAACCACACTCACCGTATCCGGCAAAAACCCTTGTTCCTGTGCCGCCAATGCCAGTTCTTCCCAGGTCTTTTCTCCTACGTGCAACACGCGCGCCTCCTCTTCCGAACCACAGCAAAAGCGCCGTCCCGGAGCGATCCCCGCCACCGTGAACATGATGCTTACCGGCTGGCACAACCGATCATCCTCGCGCCCCATTTCATAAGGCACACCCACCTGAAACGCCAGGGCGCCGTCGCCGGTGGCGTCGATGACCGCTTTGCTTCTGAATTCATGGATATTTCCTGCGCACTGCATGCGCACCCCGCAAACTTTGCCCGCGGCGTCTTTCAATACCCCGATTACCGTGGAATGCAGAAGCACCGTTACATTCCGTGCCGTAAGCAGTTCATATAAATCAATATCCATTTTCTGGAAATCGACCACTCTTCCCCCCAGGTGCGAAATAATTTCCCGCTGAATACGGCTGTCCGCTTCGCCCAATAACGGACCGACCAGCGCCAGCGTCGCCATTCCGCCGAGACGCCCGGACTGCTCCAGCAATAACGCCCTGGCTCCGCACTTGCCGGCAGTATACGCAGCAGCCACTCCGGCGGGCCCGCCGCCCGCTATAATCACATCATAATCATTCATTGTTCTTTCCTCCAGTCATGGTTGAACATATTTTTATTATAACGCCATGATGCATTCTTGACAATGAACAAAAATGTTATATCTTTATACAATATTATTACTGACGGCAATTTTATGATTATTCTTGACCCCATAGATCCGAAGTCGCCGGTGAAGACACTGGCCGCTTCCCTTGAGCATTATGAAGCGAAACATGGAATCCGCCTGACGATCCACGATTGCCGCGGTGTGCTGTATTTTCCCGGCGGCGAACCGTTTTTTCCCGGCCGGAGTATGCATATGCATCCTTACTGCATTACCGGCCGCTATGAAATATCCGGCTGGAACAAACAATGCCATGAAGAATGCATGATCCGCACAGAAAACCGCGCCCACCGCCTGAAAGCGCCATTCATCCGCGAATGCTGGAAAGGGGTCACGGAACTGGTGGTCCCGATCGAACGCCAGGGCTCCGTAGGGCTGATTTTCTATGCCGGGGTGTTCCGGGCGGCGGATACCGCACCGCCGGAAAATCTTCCCGCCGGGTTGCACGAAATATGGAAGAATCTGGCGGCAGCCGACCAGGAATTGCTGAAAGACATGGCGCTTGAACTGCAGATTTTCGGGCAGGGCATCCTGCATTATACCGAACTCTGCCGGAGCCAGGCCGGCACATCGCCGGATAAATCCGCCATGATTCGCCGTTTTGTCGAAGACCATGCGCACGAACAAATCACCTTGGCCGACCTGGCCGGGGCATTGCATCTATCCCACACCCATACCTGCCACCTGGTGAAATTCCATTTCGGCAAATCGTTTCACGCCATGCTCTGCGACACCCGCATGGCGCGGGCCCGCAATTTACTGCGTTCCACCGAAATGCCCATCAAAATGATCGCTTCCGTCGTCGGTTTCAGCAATGAATTTTATTTCAGCCGTATTTTCACCCGCGAATGCGGCCAGCCCCCCGGCGCCTACCGGAAAAATAAGTAACCGGGGTCAGCCGAAAAGGCGCCGGAAGTTCGCGGCCAGCTGTTCCTGCAGCTGCGTCAGCGGAATTTGCCAGAGTTTGGCGGCGGCTTGATAGGTCTCGCGGATGTCGTCGCCTGAATCATCGGTTTCCAGCCCAAGTTGCGTCAGCGGCACCAGCGCAGGGTCGAGATGCTGCAGGTCGCGGCCGCCGAAGGATACCGTCGCGCCGGAGTCGATGATGCGGCACAGTTTATTCGCTCCGGTCGGGGCCTTGTGCCAGAGCGCCCGCGCGGGCTCTTTCAGTATCGCAAGTATTTCGGCGCTGCACCGGACGTCGTGGGCGATCACCGGCAGTTTATGCAGCAAAGCAAGATCGAGCTGCCGTCGAAGAATGACGATCTGCCGGTCCAGCGACGCGCCCCGCAGGCGGTCGAGCCCAATCTCGCCGACGGCGGCCAACTCACCGGCGTGTTCGCCGAGCCACTGCAGCTGTGCGTCGATATCCGGGGCGGCAGTATCCCACGGGTGGATACCGCACGAATACGGCGCAGGAGCCGTTTCGCCGGGCTTCACGCAAACCATTTTCACCACCTCGGGCACAGGCTCGCGGCTGTGGGTGTGAAAATCATAATACATTGTGCCCGCCTTTTTTCAGGATGCGATGCAAGGCGACACTCAGTGATATCCGTGAATACGGTTTTTTCAGGAAGCCGTCCACGCCCATCGCCATCACTTCATTGACCCGCGGATCGTTGAAAAAGCCGGAGGAAAGCAACACCCTGGCCTGCGGATCAATTTCCTTGAGTTTGACATAAACATCCCTGCCGGAGAGGCCGGGCATGACCATATCCAGCAGCACCACGTCGATTTCATGACGGCGCGCGGAGTACGTTTCCAGCCCTTCGTTGCCGTCCCGGGCGGTGATGACCGAATAGCCGAGGCTATCCAGAATGCCGGCAGCGGTTTTGCGGATCGCCTCTTCGTCGTCGATGACCAGAATCGTGCCGCTGCCGGGGATCTCCTGCTGGTCCGGCAGTTCGAACTCCGTCACGCCGGAGTGCTCAAAAAGTTCCGGCAGGTAAATAATGAATTCACTGCCCTTGCCCGGCTCCGATTTGAGCTCAATAAACCCCTGATGCTGGAGAATGATGTTGTACGCCATGGACAACCCGAGCCCGGACCCCTTGCCTTTCTCCTTGGTGGTGAAAAACGGGTCGAAAATCTTCATTTGCAGATCGAGCGGAATGCCGACCCCACGGTCGCGGATCGATATTGCCCAGTAGTAACCATGAACGTCGTGATTCAGCGACTCCGGCAGGATCCGCGACACCCGGATTTCGATGACGCCGCCGCGCGGCTCGTCCGGACGGCGCATGATCGTCATCGCGTGTTCGGCGTTGATCAGGATATTCAGCAATACTTGTTCGAGCTGGGTCTGGTCCGCCTCCACGATCGGCGATACGTCGGGATAATGCGCCTTCAGGATGACTGATTTGTCGAACGACACCCGGCAGAGGTTCAAAACCCCTTCGAGCGTTTCCCGCAGGTTCACGGGCTGGACCGTGAGCTTGCTCTTGCGCGACAAGGTCAGGAGCTGCTCCACCATGTTCGAGGCGCGCGCCACTGATTTCTCCGAGAGCTCGATGTATTCGCGGATTTCGTCGATTTTGTCCGGCGATTTGTCGATGATGTAGTTAATCATGGAGAGCGACCCGCGGATGCCGCCGAGCACGTTGTTGAAATCGTGCGCCAGCCCGCCGGTCAGAGTGCCGACCGTCTCCATCTTCTGGGCCTGAATCAGCTCTTCGCCCTTGTGGATCAACTCGGTCACGTCTTCGAGGATAATCACCGCGCCGGGCGTCTCGCTGTTGCTCAGCGGCGTGATCGAAATGTTGAAATATTTCTCGCCGGAAATCTCGATGGTCTGGCGATACAGTTCGCGCACGAAACCGCCGGCAATCGCCTCCTCGATTTCCGAGCGGAAGGGCCGCATGAAGGGGGCCGCGTTCCACAGCCTCGCCCCCAGCGCGCTCTTGGCCGAGATGCCGCTGGCGCGGACCATGGACTGGTTCCACTGGGTGATCTGCCCCTTGTTGTTAACCGCGATAATCAGCAGCCGGATCGAGTTAAAAAGCAAATTCAGATAACTCCAGGTCTGCCGGAGCTTGCGCTCGGCGGTCTTGCGCTCGGTCAGGTCGTTGAACATCAGGAGGTTGTTGTAACCGATCAGTTTCTGGTGAATGTCGATATCGAGCCGCCGGCCGTTGCGGCAGCGGATCGGCAGCACTACGTGGGCGGTGTGCTGCTGTGCGGTCAGCATCTGTCGCAACACGTTTCCCGGCTGATCGCTGTAATATTCCTGCGGTACCACGGACTCGAACCAGTTGGCGATATCGCCGATTTCGTTGTGCCCCCAGCCGAAAAGGTCCTTGAACATATTGTTGGTGGTGAACGTATGGTCGGGGCGGATAATCAGGATCGGCAGCGGTGAGTTTTCGAGCAGCTCGCTGATTTCGTGTTCGCGCTTGCGGCGCTCCTGGATCTCCGTCTGCAGTTTGCCCATGGAGTCGCGGATCTTGCCGGCCATATCGTCGAACGAACGCCCGAGGAGCCCGATTTCATCGTTGGAATACTGCCGCCAGTCCCCGGCTTCGGGAAACTTGCCCCTGGCCATGACCGTGGCGGAATCGACGAGGCCGTTCAGCGGCGCCAGCGCCTTCTGCAGCAGCAGCGAGAGGCACCCCGCCACCACCCCTACCCCGCACAACACCGCGATCACCAGCCGGTAATTGGCATCAAAAGTCAAACTGCTGAGAAACGTGCTTTTTTCCGGAATCGAAAACCCGATCAGCCAGTTCCACGGCTTGAACAGCTCAAAATGAATCGTCCTGCCCCCGTTGCCCGGCATCCTGATTTCGCCGCTGCCGGTTTTCAGCAGACTGTAAGTATCCGTGCGGTCCAAAGGCTCCCAGTCCTCATCGCTGCCCGGATGCGCCAGGAAATTACCACGGTTGTCCATGATGACCGGGTACGCGATCCCCTCGATCTGATACTGGCTGCGGATGGCTTCCAACGCGCGCTCCTGGGCCTTGCGCTGGTTTTCTCCCTCGGCATCCATATAAATATTGGCGTGACTCTCCAGCATCACCATCATATTCTGGATGCGCTCCTTGGCCACGGCCCGGTTCAGGCGGTAAACCTCCTGCCTGTAGGAAAATGAGCTCAGCCAGATCAGCAGATAAGAGAACACCGCGAGCTGGAGAATAAAAAAACCGGTCAACTTGGTTTGTATTTTCATAGGTCTCTCAAAATGGTTTTTCCCAAATTATACCATCCGGACCCTATTTTCAAGCGCCGATCGCAAAATTCAATCTACTCAACGGGAATTTGTAACCACGGAAAAGCGTTCAGGTAAGCAGACGCGAAACCAATAGCTCCATAAACGCCTCTTCCGATTTCCAGCCGGTGCCCACATCAACCTCGCGCCCGGATTCGCTGATCCGCGTATAGCCTTCGTCGTCGATCGTCAGTTTCAGCTTTTCCATCGTCAACAACTCCGTGGCAAATGCCAGATAGATCGCCACCGTGTCGAACAGGACGGAACTCTCTTTTTCGCTTTTCCCGGTATTTTCGCCGAGCCAGATCCGGTAGTTGTCCACAATGCAGCGCGGAATGACCTTGTCCGAATGCAAAACCTGTTGATATAAATCCCCGTCCAGAACCACCGTCCCACAGCTGTCCAGCGGCGTGATGGTGATGTTTTTCCAGGGAGCGGCAAATACCGTTTGCGCCGCCTTGATGTCCTTGACGACATTGAACTCGGCGATCGCGCCGTCAAGTCCGCGATGCTGGCGCCGTATCGAGCCGGCCATCGCCACCATGCGGCATTTCGCGATCAAATCCGGGCGGCGGCGGCAGATTTCCGCGATGTTGGTCAGGGGGCCGATGCAGATCACGGTCAATTCGTCCGCCTGCTCCATTTGCGCGATAGCGGCCGCGATTCCATCCTCATAAACCGTACCGGAATAATCCTTAAGCCGGTAATCCCGCACCCAGTCCAGCTGACGCTCGCGCGGACCGTCCGAGGCGAATCGCAGCCCTACCCCGACCGGCACCTCCCCGCGCCCGGCCGCGTCGAGAAATTTGCAGCATATCTTCGCCCGGTAAACGGTGTCGGCCGTACAGGTCAGGACCAGCCTCGGATCGAGTTCATTTGAATTGAGCATCATACCCAGGGCCCAGGTGTCGTCGATATCGCCGCCGATATCCGTATCGAGAATTACCGGAATTGCTGTTTTCATTGCATACTCTCCTGTTGGTTGCTATTAATTATAACTGTACATTGCGACACAATCAATTGCAGACATCTGCACAAAAGAGGAATTTATAAGCACATATCGCTTGAAAAATCTCAAAGCCGGATTAATCTATACGCAAGGAGCAATCGATATGGAACTGCCGATTTTTTCACATGCCGGATTTCACAACCGCGCCGCCGAGGTACCTTATCACAAACACGCGGGCAGCGAACTGATTCTGGTACTGCGCGGAAGCTGCACCATCGAAAGCCCACTGGGGCGTTTCTGCGGTAATCGCGGTGATTTGCTGGTGATTCCGCCGGGGGTTTCCCATAATCAGGTCAATGCGTCGGGCGAAGCCAATTTATATTGCGTTTTTCAGGCGGAAAATACACTGTTCCAGTCCAGCTGGCGGACGCTGAACACGGCAGGATCACCACGGGTCCGGCGACTCATGCTTGAGCTGTGGCGGATGACCGCCGCCAATGACTTCACCGGGGCGGACGGGCTCGTTTATTCGTTGCTGCTTCATTTGCGCAAGTTGGAGGAGCACAATTCCCGGTATACGGCACTGCCGCCGGGGCTGCGCCGCGCCCTTGATTTCCTGCACAGCAATTACCGCCGGCCGATCAACGTGACGGATACCGCCAGGGCGGCGGGCGTCAGCACCAGTTATCTGCGTTCGCTGTTTCAGGATCACTGCCACGATTCGCCGGTGCACTATCTGCAGAAACTGCGGTTGGCACACGCCAAAAACCTGCTGCGCGATCCCAATTGTTCCGTGGCCGAAGCCGCGGAGCAATGCGGCTTTGAAAACCCCAATTATTTCATCCGGCTCTACACCCGGTTTTATCATTTCTCCCCGGGGCGGAACCGCAACCATTTCGGGGATTCAACAAAAAACTCCGGGCCGAAAGATTCAACCCGGAGTTCGTGATTTAATGCGAATTCAGACTCAATCGTCAAGCAATCCCGGCTCAAGGCCAAGCGGCAGCGCCGCAGGGCGCTCGCAAGTGGTTTTGAGGGTGACTTTCTTGCCGCTGGCGCTGGATTTGTCGAACGCCATCATGATTTCGAGCACATGATTGGCCAGTTCGCCGCTGGCGCGGTGCGGACGCTTCTTCTGAATGGCATAGGCCATGTCGGCAGCGCCGATGCTGCGCGAGTTTTCCGTGTAACCGTGCGACAGCGGAGCATCCACCCAGTCGGCATAGCCCGGCTTGAACACCTTCACCGGCCCGTCGAACGTATTCGGATTGGGAACCACGAGCGACCCGGCAGTACCGTAGATTTCAATCGGCGTATGCTGGTTCCTGTAAACTTCGAAGCTGGCGATTACCGTGATCACTGCGCCGTTCTTGAACTCAACCATACCGGACTGGTGCGTATTGACGTTGACCGGGTATTCCTTGAAGGGCGGCACCGAAGTCGGGCCGCATTTGCGCGTTTTGGCGCCGCGGAAAGTGACCGCGGTCACGCTCTTCGCCGGGCCGAGCAGGTTCACCAAAGCGGTGATGTAATACGGCCCGAGGTCGAGCATCGGCCCGCCGCCGATATCATAGAAAAACGGTGCATTGGCCCATTTTTCCGGGCCGCGGCCCATCACCATGGCGGTACCGGCGATCGGGGTGCCGATCCAGCCGTCATCGATGAGCTTGCGGGCGGTCTGCTGGCCGCCGCCGAGGAAGGTATCGGGGGCGCAGCCGACGCGCAGTTTTTTCTTGTTGGCCAGCGCCATGATCTTGGCGGTTTCGTCGTCGTTGATACCGAAGGGTTTTTCGGAATACGCGTGCTTGCCGGCTTCGAGGATCTGCATGGTCACCGGGAAATGCGCCTTGGGCGGAGTCAGGTTGATCACGATCTCGATCTTCTTGTCGGCCAGCATTTCTTCCACGGTCATGGCCTTGACTTTGTGTTCCTCGGCTTTGGCCTTGGCGAGTTCGGGATTCATATCGGCACAGCCGACAACTTCCAGGATATCGAATTTAGTAGCGGCGGTCAAATAAGCATTGCTGATCATGCCGCAGCCGATGACACCGATTTTCATCTTTTTCATAATTGAAATTCCAGATTATTATTTATTGCCGGCGCAAATACCGTTGGAAACCATGTAGCGGTAGCTCTTCTTCAGCGCGTAGTTCATATCGATCACGCAGTTGTCGAGCTCCACGATCACCCATTTGTTCAGGGCCGGATCGGCCGCGGCCACGGTGGCCGGGATATCCATTTTGCCGGTACCGAGCGGCAGCATCGGGATTTCCGGGCAGAACGTGCCGTCCTTGATGTGCATCAGGATGCAGCGGTCGCGGAAGCGCTTGACCATTTCCACCGGGTCGTTGGCGCCGTGGTTGGCGGACCAGTAAGCATCGAGCTGGAACATGATTTTCGGGCAGAGCTCGATATAAATATCATAAGCATAGCGTCCGTCGATTTTAGCGAATTCCCAGGCGTGGTTGTGCTGGAAGAGCGTCAGGCCGGCCTTGGCGGCGAGTTCCTGCAGCTGGTTGACCTTGTCGGCGGTGCGCTTGATGGCGGCGAGGTCCTGGAAATCGGCCGGGCCGAAGCCGCAGCAGACGGTTTTCAGGCCGAGCACGCCGGCGGTATCGATCACTTCCTGGGCCTGTTCCGGCTCGCGGAACCACGGGCTGTGGCTGGAGCTGATTTCCAATCCGAGATCATCGGTAATGCTCTTCAATTCTTTCGGGGTCAGCCCCCAGAATCCGGCGGGTTCCACGCCTTTGTAACCGACATCCGCCACCCATTTGAGCACCTGGATGAAATCCTGTTTTTCATAACCGGGCTGCATCATGCCACGCAACGAATAAAGCTGCACTGAGATTGGGTACATTAGAAATACTCCTTAGTTTTTGGTTTCAGGCATTGAAAAAATTTATTGCCTGTATATATTCTACAGCCAGAAGGAGATTATCACAATTGACCAAAGTTATCATTTATTGATATGGTATCTCAAAAATGGAAATGAACCGCATAATCCGGCTGAACGTACTGTCGAATTTCGCCGCCCCGCACGGCGTCAAGATCAATCCTGCCCCGATTCTCCCCGGACACGAAACCATTGAAATCCTGACCGGCGGCAAACTTTATTTCGAGGTAAACGGCGTGGACCGGGAATTCGGCCCCGGCGCGATTTTCTGGCACGTGGCCGGCGAGGAAACCATCCACCGCTACCCGCCCGACAATCCGTACCGCTGCCTCGCCATGCGCTTCGAAGTGGCCGAAAACCGCCGGGTGCTGCCGCGGGTCACCCATTGGAAGGACCTCAACGGATTCAGCGATTTTCACCGTCAGGCATCCCGCTACGCCCACGACGAGCGTATCGACAGCCAGGTGCTCGGCTCCATGCTCTACTCCCGGGTTTTCTGGGAAGCCTACATGTATCAGAAAAAACAGGAGGACGCCGATTACCCGCCGCACCTGAGCCGCGCCATCGCCATCATGAACCGCGACTTCGCCGACAATCTGCCGATCGAAACGCTGTCGCAGCGCGCCGGGATCAGCACGCCGAACCTGTACAGTCTTTTCAAACGCTATTTGAATGTATCGCCGCACCAGTACCTGCTGAACCTGCGCCTGCGCAAGGCCCGTACCATGCTGGCAAGCAACGAAAAATCAATCAAGGAAATTTCCCTCGAATGCGGTTTCGAGAACCTTGAGAGCTTCTACCGCGCCTTCCGCAAAAACAGTCAGATGACTCCCGCCGAGTACCGGCGCTTAAATATGATTTCCGAATATTAAATCAATCTTTTGAGGAGAAGATAGAATGGGCTTTTTTGACAAAATCAAGCAGGTGTTATCCGGGGCGAACTCGCAGTACGAGGAAATGGAATTCGACCTCATGGATGGCGTGGAACTGGCCAAGTTGAACGCGCTCCGGGTATTCGATATCATCAACGATATCCCCGGCGAGGAAATTACCGACCCGCTGCTGTTGAAGCTGCAGAGCGCCCTCCGCGCAGGCTATAAACCCAGCCCGGAATTGATGAGCGTGCTCAACAACTGCATCCAGAACGACTACAGCAAAACCATCATCGCGTTTGAGACGAAGAACAACGAGATGAAGGCTTTTTACGCCGAGCATCCGGAAGAAAAGGAAAAAGCCCTGGCGAAGCGGGTCTGGAAGGATTCGATTGACCTGAAAAAAGACGAATCCGGCAAAAACTTCAGCAAATTCACCGGTGCGCCCGACCTGCCGCCCGGTCTGCCGGTTCCCGCCAATCCGGAAGGAAAACCGCTGGATTTCATCGCCCAGATCAGCTGTACCGAGCTGCCGCCGAGCAAGGAACTGCCCACTACCGGAACTCTCTATTTCTTTTATGACATCAAGGCCGCGAAGTCCGGCAATACCGAATCGGACGGCGGTTACTGGAAAGTGATTTACTCCACGGATGCGCCTGCGGGCAGCACCCCCGCCGCCCCCGCCGAGTATGAGGAAAAGCGGATCGCCTTCGCCCCCGGCAAAACCTGGCACTCCACCGAAATCGAATACGGCATCGAATCCGAAGACACCGCGGGCAAGAAGCACCAGATGCTCGGGTTCCCGTTCGAGATCCAGCGCGGCGAAGACATGAAGGACGACTGTACCAAAATCACCGGGAGCCCGGCCGGAACCGAATGGATTCTACTGCTGCAGGTGGACAGCGACGATGATATCGGCTGGATGTGGAGCGACGCCGGCATGCTCTATTTCTGGATCCGCAAGGACGACCTCGCCAGACGCAACTTCGACCACGTCTGGATGATCAAAGAGTGCTACTGAAAAAAATTTCCCTCTTATTTCTCCGGGCCGGTATTGACAATACGTTGTATAGGTTGTATAATAATTATCAAGGAAACGATAGTTATGAGCAAGGGACGCCCTGACAACCGCTACAAAAATGTGCTGGATCTGCTGGCCTACAAAATTTTCAACGGCGAAATCTGCGCCGGTGAAATGTTTTATTCGCGCAAGACGATCTGCGATGAATTCGGCATCAGCGCCATGACCGCGGCCAAGGTCCAGAGCGAGCTGCAGGAGCGCGGGCTCCTGACCCGGGTGCCCGGGCGCGGTCTGTACGTGAACTCCATCAAAAAAATCGACGAGATCTGGCACGAGCGCCTCCCGCTGAACAAAGTCCGCATCATCGGCGCTCAAAACGCGATCGGGCCCGGAACCATTTTCGGTAGCCGCCTGGTCGATGGCATCCGCCAGCGCTGTCACGAGAAAAAGCTCGAATTCAATGTCGAATACATTAATAACTCGATGATCGATACCGAGATTCTCAACAACAGCCACAACATCGCCGCCGACGAAGGGCTGGTTCTGTTTCTCCACAGCGGGTTGCTGCATGAGGTGATGATCCCGCTGCTGAGCTATAAAATCCGCTCGGTGATCGCCAATATGCCGTTCCCCTGGCGCCCCAGTGTGCTGAGCGATAACCACGACGGTATTTACCAACTGCTGAAGTATTTGCACGAGCGTGGCCTCCGCCGGGTCATTTATGCCGCATGTTTCAGCAATTCGCCGGTCGGCCTCAATGAAAATGAGCGGATGGAAGCATTTCTGCAGGAAGCACCCCGGTTCGGCATGGAGTACCGGACCATTCTCAGCGGCAACTATTACGATCTGCTGCACGAAGTATCGGAATTCAGGCCGGACGCCGTGATGTTCTCGGCAGACGATCCGGCCTTGAAATTCAAGAACATGCTGGCCTCCAAGCCCGGCAAAATGCCCCTTATCACCGGCTTCGACGATATCGCCGCCGAGGAGCCTGGCCTCGAAAACCTGACCACTTACCGGGTCGACTGTGAAGCACTCGGCGCGGCAAGCGTGGATACGCTTTGCGAATACGCATTCATTTACCGGAGCCCCCTGAATAAACGAGTAAAAGGAACCTTAATCACCCGAGAATAACGGAGAACAAAATATGGAAAAGAAATGTTTCACACTCATTGAACTTCTTGTCGTAATTGCGATCATAGCAATTCTCGCCGCCATGCTGCTGCCGGCCCTGAATACCGCCCGCGAAAAGGCGAAAAACAGCAGCTGCATCAATAACCTGAAACAACTCGGCAACGGGGCAATGCTGTATGCCAATGATTATGACGACTATGTGCCCCCGGCCATGAAAGACAGCAACAACTGTTGGAATAATTATATCAATATCGTGATTTCGCCTCCGGATCACAATAAATATTCCATGGGCGATGTATTTCGCTGTCCCTCGTATACCCTGCCGCCGGAAGACGCCAATTCCACCACCTACGGCTACAACAGCACGACCTATGCCGCCAATACCGTAACGGACGCAAATGCGCACCGCTTCGGCACTTACCGCAAAATAGGCACGGTGGCAAGGGCTTCCGAGCGGCCGTTGATTGCCGATTACTATCAGTTTGACAAAACCACTTCCAAGACCGCGATCTTCGGCAAGGACGATTTCGCGGTGGCAACCTGGGCCTTGCGATTCGTTCGCCACAACGGCAAAATGAATGTCGCAGCCGTGGCCGGAAACGTCTACACCGATATTCCCAACGCGATCAATTATCCGATCGGTCGGGTTGAACTTAACAACAACACCTGGTAAAAGGGAAAACACCATGATAAGAAAACTGTTAACGGCAATTTGTATGGGCTCGGTATTGATCTGCAGCGCACAGGACTACCGGAAGATTCCGGACAAAATCAAAAGCATCTACGGCGGATTTTTCCTCGAAGGCAAGCCCGGTTCCGTGGAGCAGATGACCGCGGATTACCTCAAGCCCATGCAGCAGGCCGGTTTCAACGTCTGCGAACTGAAACTGCACCGGGTTCAGGACACCGTCAAACCCGAAATCGCGGCGCAGTTGAAACAGCTGGTCAAGGCGGTGAATGACCACGGCATGGTATTCATGGCCTATCTTTACCCGGACACGAACAGCGGCAACGGCAATCGCGACCCGAAAGTCCATGCCGCCCTCCCCGCCATGGTCAACGAAAAAGGCGAAACCATCCCGACCAAATTCAGCATGGCGCATTGGGAAGTCTGGGAAACCATCTTCGCCAGCGCGTTCAAACTGGCGGAATTCTCCAAAGAACTGCCGATCGCCGCCGTAAAACTCGACATCGAAACGCTGAGCACTCAAACCTCCTACGACGACCAGAGCTGGCAGAAATATGCCGCGGAGAAAAATATCCCCGCGGATACCCCCGCCGCCGAGCGCGTCAAGTATCTGAAAGACAATAACCTGTTCGATGATTACCAGCAATGGTTTATCGCCCGGATCGATAATATCATTTTGCAGCTCGAGAAAAAGCTGCACGCGATCAATCCGAAACTGTCGCTCGGCATGATGCCCCAGCACGGCAGCACGGTCGGCACGGCCATGATGAAATATTTCGGCACCGCCGAGGCCCCGGCCATCATCGACAACTGGGATATGTACAACGGACTCGGCTTCACTCCCGACATCGAAAAAACCATCCGAAGCGCCAAAGCATTGAATCCGCATAACCGCTGCGTGACCTGGTTCCGCATCAACTCCTATCAGCCCGAATATATTGCTTCGCATGCGTACCACGCCGCCAAAGCGGGCGACGGTTATTCCTCCTGGGTACTGCACATGCTCATGCCGCAGCAGGATAAACTTGCGAAGAGCTATCAGCTCCCCGGCAAGCATACCCCCCAGGAATATTATGCCGCCTACGCCGAGGCCAATGCCGCCCTCGCTTCCGGCACGGATATTCCGCTGAAGCCGATCAAGCCGCTCGTCGCCCAGCTGGAGAACCTCGACAAAGTCCAGATCCCGAACCTGCGCCCGGTCGGCAATGGCTCCGGCAACCCGCAGTTTCTGGTCCTGCGCGAACAGCAGATCATCTATTTCCTGGCCGAAACCGGCAAAGAGATCAAGTTCGAAATCGCCCACGTGGCCGGCAATCAGCGTCCGATGTCTCTGCAGTATATCATCTACGGCCCCGGCAAAAAACAACTGCGCAATGAAGCGGTTAGCGCCGGCGAAAAATCGGTTTTCACCGTGACGCCCGCCGACAACGGCACCGGGGCGCTGGTGATCACCGGCGGCGAAGGCGGGTTGGCCTGGTACAGCGTTCGCGTCCACAGCTCGCACATCGGGTTATTAGCTACGCCCCGGGCATACTTCTTCTTCAGCGGCAGCCGGACGATGTACGGCGTCACCACGCCCGGCGAGCTTTCGGTCCGCTGTGCCAAGTGGCAGATGATGAATATCAAGTTCAACGGCGCCGCCGCACAAGTCACCGAAGACAAACCCTATATCACGAAAATGACCGACAGCGGCACCCCGTTTGTCCTGAGCTATGAGAAAATCGCCGATGCGCCGAAAGGGTATTACCTGCAGGACATTTTCATCATGGCCAAAACCGCCAAGCCGCTGCTGCTCTCCGACGGTCCCGAACGAATCCTGGTAGCCGAATGAACATCCTCGAACAGAACCTGATTTACACCTTCGACCCCTACGAGGACCGCCCCTGGAAAGAGGCGGTTCTCCAGATGTACCGCGACGGGGTCCGGATCTTCTCGTTTCTGCTGCCACTGCCGCTGGCGTGGCGCGAGGACGGTTCGTACGACTTCGCTCTGCTGGACGGGCTGCACCGGGAAATCATCGCCCTCGCGCCGGAGGCCAAACTCTTGCCGCGCGTGTTCCTGACCACGCCCGACTGGTGGGACGAGCGTTACCCGGACGAACTCCTGAAATTCAGCGGCCCGGTCCCCGAGATCGAGCGCTTCGAGCATGAGCACCAGAAACTCTGGCGCTACGAAACCAAGATGTATCACAGCACGCGAAACGCCTCCATCGCCTCGCTGCAATGGCGTACCGACGCAGGCGAAGCGCTGGCGGCCTATGTCCGGTTCTGCCATCTGCAATACCCCAAGCGTTTTATCGGGTTCATGCCCGCCTACGGCACCTGCGGCGAATGGGGCACTTTCGGCTCCTACAAAAATGGCCGGTTCGGCAACGCCGACTTCAGCAGACCGGCGGTCTCGGCGTTCCGGGCGTTTCTCAAGGCCAGATACCACCGGGATTTCCCCGACGCCATGCCGCCGGGCAAGCCCGAACTGCTGGCCACGGAAACAGGCTGCCTGAGGTCCCCGGCGAGCTACCGCCATGTGCTGGATTACACCGAGTGCATGGCGCAGCTCAAGGCCGGGGCCATCGATCATTTCTGCGGCATTGTCAAGCGAAACAGCCCCGGCGGAGTACTGGCCGGGGTATTCGGCGGTGCGATGATGAGTTTCGGGTCGTCGGCGTACATGGCGCACCATACCAGCGCAGGGTTTTCGTTCGACGAACTGACCCATGCGGAAAACGTCGATTTTCTGTCCACGCCGAACTCTTATTTCAACCGGCGCAACGGAATATTTTCGCAAGGCCCGGTCACATCGCTGGCGAAGCACAAAATATTCATCGCTGAATGCGACGCGCGAACCCATCTCGCCACCGACGGTTACGGCGCGGCCGATGAAACCGAAGCCTTCAACCAATTTCTCTTCGAAACCGGTTACAACCTGTGCACCGGAAACGGCCTCTTCTGGTGGTATGATTTCGGCCGCGGCTGGTATCAAACGGAACAGTATTCGCAATGTGTCCGCAAGCTGGCACAAGAGGTCAAAAAACACCGGCGCGGCAACGACGGCGTACCGGCCCGGATCGCCGTCGTCGTCTCCAGCAAAAATTGCGGCATCAGCGAAGGCATGGGCGGTTATTACCGGATGTTCAACCGGATGCTGAATGAGGATCTCCCGGCCTGCGGCGCACCTTATGACCTCATCACCGCCGACGATCTTTTCGAGCTGCCGCCGTACAGGCTTTACATTTTCCGCGATATGTTTTACGCCGACGAAGAGCTGCGTACAAAACTGCGCCGGTTCTTCCGTGAGCATGACGCCTCCTGCGTGTGGTTTTACGCCGCGGGCTGCATTACCGACAATAAAATCAATACCAAGGATGCCGCTTCGCTGACCAATATCCCGGTCAAAATGCTGCCGCAAACGATCACTTCGAACTCCATCACGCTGCTCAATGCCGGGCATGCGCTGTGCGGAGGGCTGGACGTTCCGCAGGCTCTGAACGGCGTCGAACAGCTGATTACCGTCTGGAGCCCGGTCATCTACGCGGACACGGCGGATTTCATCGGCCAGATTGAGTCGGTCGAACTGCCGGGCATGGTCTGCCGTCAGGATGGTAATCGCTTCGACTTCTGGGCCGCCGCCCCGCAGATTCCGCCTCAAATGCTGCGGAACCTGGCCGAAGCCGCCGGGGTGGAACTGCTCGTTTCGCCCGGGGTACAGATGTTCGGCACCGCTCAACTGGTCACGCTGCGCAATCTCACCGGCCGGCCGGTCCGGTTCAAAACCGATGTTCCACTTCGCGATATCCTGACGGACCGGCTTTTCGCCCCGGCAAACGGCGAAGTCACCCTGCCGTCCGCCAAAGGCGAAACGATGATTTTATCCCGGATTTTTTAAGTTCTTCCTGCTTGTATAATACCCTTCGGTCGTTATATTAAGCAGCATTGATATTTACAATATAACGGGGAAATTCATCCTATGAAAAAGTTGATTTATGCGAATTCCGTATCCGACGACAGAGTCCGCAAGTACGTGCCGCCGACCCGGATCGTCCGGGTCTCGGACACGGTAAAAGACTCCGCCGTGCTGGTCGGCCGGGTCAATGTCCAGAGCTTTATCCATTACAATCCGCAAATCTGCGTCCTGCCGCCC
Organism: Victivallis vadensis; assembly: GCA_040391785.1. Lineage (GTDB taxonomy): Bacteria > Verrucomicrobiota > Lentisphaeria > Victivallales > Victivallaceae > UBA5239. The sequence goes on along the minus strand of JBEBXH010000025.1, from coordinate 44,866 downwards.
GGCTCCGAGATCATCCTCGACTTCGGCGTCGAGCTCCACGGCCAGCTGCTCCTGACCACCGGGCTGATGGATAGTTCGCGGGTCAAAGTCACGCTCGGCGAATCGGTGTCGGAAACGCTCGGCACCCCGACTCAGGACCACGCCATCCACCAGGCGGTTTTCCCGCTGCCGCGAATGGGCAACTTCGAGTTCGGCCAGAGCGCGTTTCGCTTCGTCCGGCTGGAAGTACCGGCAGATGCGGCGGAAGTGCGTCTGCAGGGCGTCAGCGTCATCGCCATTTACCGCGACTGGACCTACCGGGGCCATTTTGAATCGGACGATGCCCGGCTGAACAAAATCTGGGACGTCGGCGCTTACACGGTGCACCTCAACTGTCAGGAATATATTTACGACGGCGTCAAGCGCGACCGGCTGGTCTGGATGGGCGACCTGTACCCCGAGGTCCGCACCATCCTGGCGGCGTTCGGCGAAACCGCGCTGATCATGAAAAGCCTCGACTTCGTCCGCGACCACACGCCGGGCGACAAATGGATGAACACCGCATCCAGTTATTCCTGCTGGTGGATCATCTGCCATTACGACCTTTATTTTTACTCCGGCAACTTCGCGTACCTCCGGGAACAGAAGGATGCGCTTTTTCACCTGCTGAACCGTCTGCTCGAATGCATGGGCGAGGACGGCACCGAGGCGCTCACCGAGTGGCGATTCCTCGACTGGTCCACCAATGACAACGAAAACGCCAAGCACGCCGGTTTGCACGGGCTCCTCGCCTGGACCTTCGAATGCGGCGACTACATGGCGCTGGAACTCGGCGACGACCGCCTCGCGCTCCGCTGCCGCTCCGCCGCCGCCGAACTGCGCAAACACGCCCCCGACTGCCAGGGCAACAAAATCGCCGCCGCCATGCAGATGCTCGGCGGCGTCGGCGAGTGGCAACAGCTCAATCAATCGATCATGCAGCAGAACCCGGATTACGGCATCAGCACATTCTACGGCTATTTCGTGCTGCTGGCACGGGCCAAGGCCGGCGATATTTCCGGCGCGCTGGACGTCGTCCGCAATTACTGGGGCGGCATGCTCGACTTCGGTGCCACCACCTTCTGGGAAGATTTCGATCTGGACTGGACGAAAAATTCTTATGGCATCGACCAGCTGCCGGTCGCGGGCAAGAAGGACATTCACGGCGATTTCGGCAAATACTGCTATCAGGGCCTGCGCCACAGCCTGTGTCACGGCTGGGCCTCGGGGCCGACGGCATTTATGACGGAGAAGATTCTCGGCATTTATCCCGCCGCGCCCGGCTTCCGCGAAGTCCGGATCAATCCGCTCCCCGCGAACCTGACCAGAATCGAAGGCGCCCAGCCGACCCCCTACGGTGATATCGAAATTTCGATCCGCCGCAGCGGCGATAAAATCGAGAAAAAGGTCAAGCTCCCCAAGGAAATTCGCGAAATCTGATTTGGAGATCATCAATGGAATTCAGACCCTGCATCGATTTGCACCAGGGCAAAGTCAAACAGATCGTCGGCTCCAGCCTGCGTGACGACGCCCCCGCCGCGGTCGCGGAAAATTTCGTATCCACCCATTCACCGGCATATTACGCCGAATTATACAAAAAAGACCACCTCACCGGCGGCCATGTCATCATGCTCGGCACCGGCAATGACGACGCCGCGCGCGAAGCGCTCTGCGCCTGGCCCGGCGGCATGCAACTCGGCGGCGGCATCACCCCGGCCAACGCCCCGGAGTGGCTCAACCTCGGCGCTGCCGGCGTCATCGTGACCTCGTATGTGTTCAACAACGGCACGGTCGATTTCGACCGCCTCCACGCGCTGGTCAAGCTGATCGGCAAGGATAAACTGATCCTCGACCTGAGCTGCCGCCTCCGCGACGGCCGTTACTACATCGTCACCGACCGCTGGCAGAAATTCACCGATGTCGAAGTGAATTCAGCAAACCTCGAAATGTTTGCGAGCTATTGCGATGAATTCCTGATCCACGCCGTCGACGTCGAGGGCAAACAGGCCGGAATCGACGCGAAACTGATTGGAATGATGGCGGAATACTCACCCGTCCCGGCGGTTTACGCGGGCGGCATCCGCTCACTGGACGATATTGAAACCATTCGCGAAGTCGGCCGGGACCGGATATCGTTTACGGTGGGTTCGGCGCTGGACATTTTCGGCGGCAAATTGAAATACGACGACGTGGTAAGGAGCGTAAAATGAACAATATCCTGATCGAAGGCGGCACCCGCGTCAAAGGCAAAGTCAAAATCAGCGGCAACAAAAACGCCGTCCTGCCGATGATCGCCGCCTGCCTGCTCACCGATGAAGAAGTGATTTTAAACAATGTCCCCGACATCGTCGACCTGCGCGTGATGCTCGAAATCGCCGCCGAAATCGGCATCGAAAGCACGTTTGCCGATAACCGCCTTTCGCTGCGCGCCAAAGACGTCCGCACCACCTCGCTCTCGCGCGAATCCTGTTCGCGGGTCCGCACCTCGATCTTGTTCGCCGGGCCGCTGGCGGTCCGCGCGGGCTCCGCCGAACTCTGGCCTCCCGGCGGCGACGTGATCGGGCGGCGGCGGCTCGACGGCCACTTCTACGGCCTGAACGCCCTCGGCATCAAGGTCGATTGTCATGATACTTATAAATTCACCTGTCCCAAGCGTCCCCGCGGGCGTGAACTCTTCCTGGACGAAGCCAGCGTCACCGCCACCGAACAGATCATGATGTCGGCCGTGCTCGCCGACGGCGAAACCATCATCCGCAATGCCGCCGCCGAGCCCCACGTGACCGATCTCGCCGATCTGCTGAACAGCATGGGCGCGCGCATCAGCGGCATGAACAGCAACACGCTGACGATTCAGGGCGTGGAGAAGCTCCACGGCACCGAGCACCACGTGGTCAGCGACCATATCGAAGCGGGCAGCTTCCTGGCGCTGGGCGCGGCGACCGGTGGAGAGCTGATTTTGCAGGGGATTTCGGCGCGGCATTACTGGATGACCCGCCGCGTGTTCGAGCGCCTCGGCATCAGCATGACCATCGATGGCGACAAAATTTATCTGCCGGGCAACCAGCAGCCGCATGTGAAAAGCGACTTCGGCGGCTACACGCCGGTAATTTCCGACGGCCCGTGGCCACAGTTTCCATCCGACATGATGAGCTGCGTCATCGTCACCGCCACGCAGTCGGCGGGCTCGGTCATGTTCTTTGAAAAGATGTTCGAATCGCGGCTGTACTTCGTGGACCGCCTGATCAGCATGGGCGCCAACGCAATCGTGTGCGATCCCCACCGGGTGGTGATCACCGGCAAAACCCAGCTCCGCGCCCAGAAACTGGCCAGCCCGGACATTCGCGCGGGCATGGCGATGATCATCGCGGCGGTCTGTGCCCGCGGCACCAGTGAAATCAGCAACTGCCAGATGATCGGCCGCGGCTACGAGCACCTCACGGAGAAGCTGACCGCCATCGGCGTCAAACTGACCGAGAAATGAATTTTACCCGAAGATAAATTTTTCGGCGGCCTCGGCGGTGGTGAAAAGCTGGCAGTTCCAGCCGCGCTCTTTGGCGGCTTCGATGTTCTCGGCGCGGTCATCAAAATAATAATCCGGCACACCGTACTGCTCCTCAAAAATCTCATAAATACGCGGTTCCGGCTTCATGTGCCCGGCCTCAAAGCTGTACACCGCCCCCGTAATCAGCGGCGCAAACGACAGCTTGCGAGCCACTTCCAGTGCGTGCATTCGCGAGGTGTTGGAGAAATACACCAGCCGGTAGCCTTCCTTCACCAGCCGCCGCGCCAGCGCCGCGCTGCCCGGTATATCGACGCCGATCGCCGAATTGAAAATCGCATAAATTTCATTGTCGCTTTTTTCAAGGCACTGCGGGAAACATTCGCGGCTGACCGCCAGCCATTCGAGGTCGTCGATCATCCCGCATTCCAGCTGGATGCAGGCGAACATAAACGCCTCCGGCAGTTTGTCCATCGAGGCAATCCCCATTTGCGCCATGGCCTGCTCGTGATGCAGCTGCACGCACACGCCGCCGATATCCAATGCTATCACTTTGTCCATATCAATCCAGCTCCAGTTGATCGGGATAATCGGTCAGGCAGTCGGCGCCGTCCGGCCCAACCGCTACTACATCTTCGAGGCGGATACCACCCCAGTCGGGATCATAAACGCCCGGCTCGACCGTCACCACCTCGCCGCCCTTGAACGGCTCCGCATTGCGCAAATTCATCCGCGGCGCTTCGTGTACTTCCAACCCGAGGCCGTGACCCAGGCCGTGGAAAAATCCATAACTTTTGCCATCCTCGCGCTGACCGGTCGGGAATCCCTGCTGCTTGAAGAACTCCGTGGCGAAGGCATGGATTTCGGCCGGGATCGCACCCGCTCGAACCATGGTTTTGCAGCGCTCACGGGTGCTCAACACCGCCTGATAGGCTTTTTTGACCATATCCGGGGCCTTGCCCTTGACAAATGTGCGGGTCATGTCACCGTGATATCCGCCGGGGCTCACGCGCGGGAAAATATCAAGAATCACCGGCGTATGCGCCATCAACACGCCACAACCCTCGTTGTGCGGTTCCGCGCTCTGTTTGCCGCCCGCCGCGATGGTGGAGGTGGCAAACGCGTTGTTCCGAATCAGCTCGATATTGATCTCGGCGCGCAGGATTTCCGAGGTCAGCGGCGCACCGTTCCAGCTCAGGCTCTTATCTTTCGCAATCACCGATTCGCGCAGGATATTTTCGGCGCGCTTCATGCCCAGCCCGGTCACGCGCTGCGCCTCGCGCAGGAGTTCGATCTCGGCCGCACTCTTGAACTCGCGTTCGGGAAAAAATTCTTTCTTGCTGCAGCTCACTTCCAGATCGTATTTGCGCAGATAATCCGCCAGCCCAAGCGGGAAATCCGGCGGCACGCGGAAACCACCGACGTTCAGGCTCTTCGCCAGCACCCGCAGGACATCGCCCATGCCGCGCCGCCCGTGACGGATGAAATCCTCGTATCGGAACGCTTTGACATCGCTGCGGCATTCACTGCAGCCGCGGTCGTATTCGAGCACGGAAAGAATCATCCCTTTTTTCGACCCCAGCGAGAAATAGATGAACGGATCCGGAGCCCGAAACCCGGTCGCGTACAGCATATCGGCCGATTTTTCGCTTTCAGCCACGATTAAAGACGCCTTTTTCACATTAACCTCGTTTGCAAATTATCGATTTATGCAATAATATAATGAGACTGATCCATAAAACAAGGTAAAAACAAGATGACGACGACAACTATTATTATCTATATCCTCATTTTCCTCTTTTCCTACCTCTTCGGCTCGATCCCGTGGGGCTTCCTGATCGGCAAGCTGAAGGGCGTGGACATCCGCAAAGTCGGCAGCGGCAACATCGGCGCCACCAACGTCACGCGCAGCATCGGCAAATGGTGGGGACGGCTCTGTTTCCTGCTGGATTTGCTGAAAGGCTGTATCCCGGTCCTGATCGTTTCGCAGTTGTTGCTCCATAAAGTATTCGAAGATCCTGAGCAGCTCGGTCAGATCATCGCAGCCTTTGGAGCAATTGCGGGACATATGTTCAGCGTGTTCATGGGCTTCAAAGGCGGCAAGGGCATTTCCACGATTTTCGGGGTGCTGCTCGGCATGTCGCCGTATTCATTCGTGGTGGCGGGCGTGGTCTGGCTGGTGGTATTTCTGGCGAGCCGCTATGTGTCATTGGCAAGCATCGCGGCCTGCGTGGTGCTGCCGGTGGCGGCGACCTTTTTCTCGTATTTCGAGGTCTGGTACCATTCGATCTGGATTCTGGTTTTCCTGTACCTGATCGGCATATTGGCGATCATCCGCCACACCAGTAATATCAAGCGCCTGATGAACGGCACCGAAAACCGATTCAGCAAGAAGGAAAAGAAAAAATGAAGATATCCGTTTTAAGCGATGGCGGCTGGGGCACGGCCCTTTCGATGGTCCTGGTCGGCAACGGTCACGACGTCACGCTTTGGGGCCCCTTCCCCGACTACATCGAGCGCATGAAAAGCGATCACGAAAATACCCGTTTCCTGAAGGGCGTCCACCTGCCTGCGGAGCTCAAACTCGAATCCGACATGGCTGTCGCCATGGAGTCCGAATACCTCTTGCTGGCCTCGCCCACGCAGTACATGCGCGGCGTATTGAATCAGGCCAAGCCGTTTTATGATCCGAAAAAACATAAACTGATCGACGTGGCCAAGGGCATCGAGTGCGAAACCTTGAAGCGCGTCAGCGATATCTGCACCGAAATTCTCGGCGAATGCCGTTATTCGGTGATGTCCGGCCCAAGTCATGCGGAGGAAGTCTCCCGCGAGGTGCCGACCGCCGTGGTGGCGGCCTCCGCCGACGCAGCGCTGGCGCAGGAGGTCCAGCAGCTTTTCATGAACCAGTATTTCCGGGTTTACACCTCGGACGACTACGTGGGCGTGGAGCTCGGCGGCGCGTTGAAAAACGTGATGGCGATCGCTGCCGGGATCATCGACGGCATGAAGCTGGGCGACAACCCCAAGGCCGCCATGATGACCCGCGGCATCGCCGAAATGAGCCGCCTGGGCGCGGCCCTCGGCGGCAACCCGCTGACCTTCGCCGGGCTGAGCGGCATCGGCGACCTGATCGTGACCTGCTGCAGCGGCCACAGCCGCAACCGCTACGTGGGCGAACAGCTCGGGCGCGGACTGCAGATCGATGAAATCATCCGTTCGATGGGTATGGTCGTGGCCGAGGGCGTCAAGACCGCCAAGAGCGCCTACCAGCTCGCACAGCGCAATCAGGTGGAGGCCCCGATCATCGAGCAGATTTACCAGATTATTTACGAAAACGGCGACCCGCAACAGGCAATCAACGAACTGATGGGGCGCAAGGCCAAATCCGAACTGGAGTAAGAGGATGAATCCTCCGAACGTCCGCAACCAGCGCCAGATGCTGAAACTGATCCGGACCGGGGGCGAGGTTTCGCGCGCGGAACTCGCCAAGCTCACCGGGCTGACCCGGCCGACCGTGTCCAGCATCATCGGAGAACTGCTGGATTCCGGGCTGATCATGGAAACCGGCAAAGGCGTTTCCAGCGGCGGCAAGCGCCCGATCATGCTCAAAATCCAACCGGACTCCGGCTATGCCGTCGGCATTGACCTGGCGGACGAGTATCAGATCCGCGGCGTGCTCTGCGACCTGAACGGTCAGGTCGTCCGCCACAAAAACCTCTCGTACGACAACAATTTCGAATCCATCCTGAAGGCCGTGTCAGACCTTGTGAAACTGCTGTGGTGCGACCGCATCCGGGGAATCGGCATCGCCGTCTCCGGGCTGGTCGACGCGGAACACAAAGAGATCGTTTCCAGCAGCAATTTCGATATCGCGGGCCGCAATTTATCCGGTCTGCTGCAGGAGCGTTTTCACCTCCCCGTGTGGCTGGAGAAGCGCCCGAACGCGGCGGCGCTGGCCGAGAAACAGACCGGCTGCGGGGTACCGTTCAAAAGCCTGGTCTACGTGACCAGCGGGCGCGGCGTGGGCGCGGGGATCATCGTGGATGGCAAGATCTTTCGCGGCGGCTTCGGCTCAGCCGGGGAAATCGGGCAGATGCTGATGCCATTCGAGCCCGAACCGGAGTTCAACGGCACCTCCCGCGCGCTGGAAGATCTGACGCGCGACAGTGCGCTGATCGAAATGGTGTCCAACGCCAAAAAACGCCATCACCGCTACCCGGAAATCCTTGAATTATACCATTCCGGCGATGCCGATACCGTGCGGATTTTCCGCAAAAACGCCCGTTACCTCGCCAGCGCCATGCAAGTAGTGACCGGCCTCCTGAACCCGGAAGCGATCATCCTGGGCGGCCGCGCGCCGGAACTCGGCGAGAGCTATCTGGACGATTTCAAAGAGTATTTTTACGACAGCAGCCTGACCGCTCAAACGCAGGTATTGTACTCGCAATTCGGCCGCCAGGGAGCTGCCCGCGGCGGCGCCATGACCATCCTCGACAAAGTCTTCAACTTCGCCTTATAAAGCACTGTGCAGCAGTACGAATCCAGCCGGTTTCAGCGTGATTTTCCGCTTGTCGATGGTGAATGTTTCATCTTCCGGCGAGGAGTAATTCGCCACGAAAATCAGCGTTTCCTTGTCATTGCTGAACTTGGAACAGGCCAACGCCGGATTGTCGACGGTGAACCCGGTATCCGGTTTGCCGTTTTTGAATAACTCCGGGTACGAACTGATCTTGCGCAGCCCTTTCGCCAGATAGAACATCTGTTGCGGCGAGGCGAAATCGGCAAACGAGAAAATGCACAGATTGCCGCCATTAAGTGCCTGTTCGTAGACCATGGCTTCCAGCTTGTGCGGCGAACAATACCCATAGGTGCCGGGCGTGACCCAGACCGTCGAAGTCCACTTCCGGTCGAGCAGGCGGTATTCGCGCTGGGCAATCCGGTGATTGACATCGAACAGCCCCGCGCTGTAAGCGGCCGGCATCGAGAGTTGGAGATATTTCGGATACACCCGGTCGAACTGCCAGAACTGGTGATAATTCTTCTGTCCGGCGAAAACATCGTATTGACCGGCCTGAAATTCGTGTTTAACCACCGCAGCGGCGGCATTGTACAGATCGCGCTGGATTTCCGCGCCGCAGTCGAAAAGGTATTCCTGCGGAGTCTTGCCCGACTTGGCGACAGCTTCGGAGCAGCGTTCGCATTTCAGGATGTTTTCCGGCTTGCCGCCGATGGACTGGTGCATCAGTTCGATGTCCCAGATCAGGTAATCCGGCTGGAGCGCCTCACTGTTCGCCGCGATTTCCTTCAGGTGATTCTGATAAAATTCGCCGCGATAGGACGGACAGAATCCCTTGGCCCCCTCGTAAGTACAGGCGGCGTTTTTCAGTTCTTTGATCGTGTGCAGCGGCGATTCGTTCTGTATGATTTTCAGTCCATTATCGCGGGTTTCGGTGATCTGTCGCGCGGGGTCAAACGGCTGTTCCGGCAGATCGGCCATGGCCGGCCAGTTGCGCGGGAAAAACGGCACGGCGTTAAGCCCCAGATTCGTATATGATTTGTAAAACTCCGGCCAGTCGAGGCTGTAGTAATCCAGCATCCAGGTGATCGCATACATGCCGGGCAATTCGTTTTTCACCACCGGAATGTCCAGGGTTTGCACCGGACATGTCACCAGTGAAAAATCGTTATCGCCGACCCGGCAATGAAACTTCGCCACAGCGTCAGCCGCGACCTTTCCGGCGGCCCGGAAATAGAGCGGCCCCAGCGAGTAATCGCCAAGCATTTTCGCATGGTAACGCCTGAAATGTTTGCCGGTATTTTTCGGAGTCAGGATGTATTGCCCATCTTTTTCGGCGATCTCGAATTGATTCCGCAGCAGGTATGAACGATGCAGCTCCACGCCCGGCGGCAGCTCGATGATAAATTGATACGGCTCCTTGCCTTTTTCCTTGCGGTAATCGCTAAAGCTCAGGAACGTGGGAACGAAGGTATTTTCCGGCACATAAAACACGTCTTGAGTCGGCTTGAACACAATCGCATCCAGCTCGGACAACGGGAAATTGCGGCGGTTCGCGGGGGTCATCACCTCTTTCCGGACGGCTGAATCGCCAGAGAAAATTTCCCATTCGTCGAGGTAGAACATGAACCCCTCCGGCTTAACCGTCAGCCCCACATAGCGGGCCGAAATACCGCTCAAGTCAAACTCGATGTCGATCCAGCGGTTGCGGTCCTCCTTCAGCTTGAGGGTTTTGTCCGTAACACCGATATTATCGTACCCGAACGTGGTCAGTTTCTTCACCGCCTCCACCCGGTAGAAATTCTGTCCGTCATTGCTCACCAGCAGCTCGAATTCACGCGGCAGGGAAAAGCGGTACATCGACTTGGTAAAACTGCCCGCCCGGATAATGCTCTTGCCAAGATTTTCCTCCTTGCCGAGGTCAATGCACATGCTGACGCCGATGGCCTCCCGCCCGTAAACGCTGGTATGCCAGCCCACGGTCAGCGCCTTGTCCATGGCATCGTCATAATCGAGGCGCTGCTCGTCGAACGTGGTACCGGTGTCGGCGCTTCCGTCAAATTTCCGGACATTTTTTTTACCGTCGGTCAACTTCGACTGCGGCAGGTCCTTCGGGTTATCCGGGGCAATCGAGTAAGTCACCTTTTTGCCCAAAGCCAAGTTCGCAGGAACGACCTCGGCGGCGGTTACTATGGCTCCGACCACAATCAGCGACATAATCAGCAGTGATTTCATAATTTCTCTGTATTTCGAATTTATTGTTTGGCTCTGAATGTGGAATAAACAATTTCCGCACTTTTCAAATAGGACACATGTCCATCGACAAACAACATATTGGTGCCATCGCTATGCAGAGGATTCGGACGGTTATTAACGTCTTTCCACGCAGTACCGGAGCTATTCAATTGAATATTGTAAAGAGCAATCGGATATGTCGGCGTCGTGCTTGCAGATTGCAATGCATCGGTAACCAGGCTGACAACGGACGGGTTGGACACCTGACTGGATTTCATCGCGCTCCAGGATTCACTGGAAGCCGTACTTAAACCGAGAAAATAATTCTGTGCATAGTTGGCCCGGCAACGATTGCCTCCGGTTGCAATAGTCGAATCACTGCCGTACATTGAATTGTTGGCCTGGCAAAAAAACATTGAATTAGGCTCCAGCTTGGTGATATCCGTGCTTCTGGTCAACTTCAACCCCAACTGATTGGCCAGGGTAATCATCCACGGATTGTTTACCGGCGCACCGATCCAGGCGGGTACAAAAAAGCCATCGTTCTCGTCCTGATAAGAGAATTGCGCCATACCGACCTGTTTCAGGTTCGACACACATTGCGACGCACGGGCTTTGTCCCTGGCTTTATTCAACGCGGGCAGCAGCATCGCTGCCAATATCGCGATGATCGCGATGACTACCAGCAACTCGATAAGTGTAAAATTCTTTCTCATATTCCGTTCCTCCGTCAAGTTATCTTTTTAATGCTTTTGCCGTTGATAATTTCCGTATTGATGATTTCACTGTTCACTTTTTCGCCTTCACAAATCCGGCGGATCATCTTAAAGAGGCGCATGCCGAGTTTATTCCAGGGCTGCTGCAGATACGTCACATAAGAATATTCCCTGTCCGGGCGGTCGTAAAGAACCAGCGATACATCCTCCGGGACCTGCAGCTTCAACTCCTTGAGCACTTCAAACGTCTGGGCATGGAAAACTTCCCCGCCGACGAATAACGCCGTCATCTCCGGATTGCGCCTGAAAAGTTCGCGGACCAGTTCGCGGAAGTCACTGGAATCCTGGACCTTGCAGCACAAATTCTCATCAAAGTCGATCCCAGCCTCCGTCAACGCGTCACAGTACCCACGGAAACGCTGCGACACATAGCGTAGCGGCAGGTCCGACGCGATACAGCCGATCCGGGTATGCCCGGCATCCGTCAGCCGGGCCACCAGTTCGCGGGTGCCATAATACTGATCGACCGCTACATACGGGAAGTCCGAACCGAAAATCTGCCGGTTGCTGATGATAATCGGAATTTCCTGTTTCTCCAGCAACTCCCGGTGAACCTTGATATCGGGCACCGTATCGGCAAACACCAGGGCATCGAGATTGCGCGAAGATATTTTATCCAGATCGCTCAATGCAATATCATGGAGCTCGCAGCCGGCGTGCGCCGCGCCTTCCAGGAACAACTTCCGCCGTTCAGTTCTGAACAGGCTGGCGGACTGCGGACAGGCAAAATCGACCACTCCGATCTGCAGCATTTTCACATCCGGGGGCCGGACAAACCAGCCGCTGCCGGGCACGCTCTGCAGCAGCCCCTCTTCGGCCAGCTGGCGCAGCGAATTCCGCACGGTATGACGGTGAATGCCGTACTGGCGGCTGAGTTCGTTTTCCGAGGGAATCCGCTTGCCCGGGCACAAGCGCCCGTGCGAAATCGCATCTTCCAGCCGTTCTTTCAGCTGCAGGTAAACCGGTATTCCCGAAGTTTTGTCGATTAACTGCTCCATAGACAACCTGTATAGACTTGTATATATCAATATTATACAGCCACACCGCCCTCCTGTCAATAGCTCTTTGGGAAAAATGCGACAGGTTTTTGCCGGACAAGCCGGAAACATGGACTTACACGGACACGCGCAGAAGCCAGACGAGTCCGATTATTTCTTTTCGCGGTAGCGCTCCACGTTGAAGAGAAGCTCGTTGACTTCCTGGTCGATTTTGACGTCGAATACCCGGCCGCGCAGGATCATGTCGTTATTGGCGTTGTAGGCTTCGGTGCGCACGGTCAGCCCGGAGGCTTTGTCGAATTTCCAGACTACGCGGACGGGGGTCGTCAAGTTGCGCGGCTGGGCCTTGGCTTCGCCCTCGACCACCCACATTTCCAACTCGCCGTCCTTTTCATCGGGCTTCACAGTGTATTTGAACGTGGCATTGTCGTTCAGCACCATGGCGTGACAAACCATGCCGGTGTAAATCTGCGATTTCGTCGGTTCTTCGCGGAACTCGGTGATATCGTCCACCTTGGTCCGGGTGTAGGTTTTTTCGGGGGTGATCAGGGCCTCGACTTCATAGACCTGTTCCTGCATGGAGGTTTTGACGGCATAATGAATCTGGACCTTGCCGTCTTTGCGGATCATTTTAGTCGCCGAATCGGAACCGGGAACCCGGCTTCCCTCGCGGTCAAAATAGATGGAACGGTACTGCAAGGTACTGAACGCCTCGCTTCTTTTTTCAAGTTCTTTGAAGATATCATCGATCGTGGCCGCCGAGAGATTGCAGACAATCAACGGCAACAGCATCAAAGCTTTTTTCCACATCATATTCAGGCTCCTATTTCCAGATAATTATCAATTTTGAAATAGTATACACCGCCAAAAGCAATTTTTCAATAAAAGTTATCAATTGCCATATTGACAAAACCGGGAGATGCCTGTATAATTATGTTAAACTGGTTTAAACCAGATGCAAACCACAAGAGAATTTGAGAGATGATAAAGAGCTTCAGCGAATCCGAAACCATACCGGAACGGGTCTTCCGGGAAATCGTTTCCGACATCAACTCCGGGAAACTGAAATCCGGCGAGAGACTGCCTGGCGACCGGCTGCTGGCCGAACAATACGGCGCCGGCCGGAGCTCAATGATCTCCGCGTTGCGGCTGCTCCAGCAAAAAGGTTATATCGAACGCATGCCCATGCGCGGCACCTTCGTGCGCAAAGACGTCCGCAAAGCCACTTCCGAAGTCAAAATTTGTTTTCCTCTGCCGGAATTGACCATGCTGCCGGAGCGTCTCGGCTACGCCAATTACATCGCCAATATGGAAATCACCCAGGGGCTGATTTATCAGGGTTCCGCCAATAACTTCAGCGTCGCCTCCCGGTATATGGAGGACAGCGACGATCCGCTGGTAATTCGCCGTCAGCTGGAATTCATCCAGCAAACCAGTGATGCGGTGGTATTTTTCGGGCATCAATTCCTGAGTCTCAAGGAAATGATCTTTCAGCAGAACATTCCCGCGGTAGTCATTTCGCCGCAATACTTCTGGGGTCAATCGCGGTTGCCGAGCTGCGGCTACAACCTCGAACCCGGCTTCCGGGAATTCGCCGAACGCCTGGCCGGAGACGGCTGCAAATCGCTCGGCATCATCAGCATGACTTCCAGCCACGAACCGGACCGGCTGGACCTGGAACTGCGGCGCAGCATGTTCCGCGATCAACTGGAAAAATACGGCATCCGGGTCCGGAATTATCAGACCACCATGCATGCACATCCCTCGGAAGCCGTTTATGACGAGATTGTTTCGATATTGAATAACGAGAACGAACTGCCGGATACACTGTGCGGAACCCATTACCCCACGATTGTGGCGCTGCTGCAACTCATGTACGAGCGAAATCACCAGTTCAAAGTGACCGCGCTGGCAGGGGGCGGGATATTTTCCATGCTGAATCCACAACTTTCCTATGTCCGTGTGCCTCTTTTTGAGATGGGGCAGAAGGCCAGCGCCATGCTGGTGGATGCGGTGAAAACCGGCAAAACCAAATTCGAAAACCAGGAGATCACAGCCAAAGTATGGCCATATTTAAATTAAAAAAGAAAAAAGAAGAAAGAAGAAAAAGAGTCCGTTAAAATCAGGAGGCAAAGATATGAAAAGAAGAAAAAAATTTACACTTATTGAGCTATTGGTCGTGATTGCGATTATCGCCATCCTGGCCGCAATGCTGCTGCCGGCATTGAATCAGGCACGCGACAAAGCCAAGCAGTCCAAGTGCACCGCCAATTTGAAGCAGATCGGTAGTGCGGTAAACATGTATGGCGGCGATAACAACGATTATGGACCGTTTATGAATGCCACCTCCACGCTGGCGTATGCCTGGGACGCTACCGGGCGCAACGGCTGGCTATCGCTGAACGATACGCACAAGTTCGACATGGCGGTGATGCTGGCCGAAACCAAATATACCAGCGTATCCACTTTCGAGTGCCCCGCCTATCCGCTGAACCCGATCGATCCCGTGGCCGGCACTTACTGGATGGATACCAAGTATTACTACAAACCGTCCAACGGTCACGTGGTGCATGCCTCCTATCTGATCAAGCCCACCGAAATGTACAAAGGTTTCGCCTATTATAACGCCCTGACGAATCAGTGCGTGGCCTATAAGATTGGGGCTCGCTCGGGTTTGGCGCTCGGTTCCGATTTGTCCTACGGCCCCAAGAGCGAGGAAAAAGGCAACCTGATGAATCACAAGACCGGCGCCAATGTCGTGTATGAAGATGGTTCGGTCGTGTGGTACGCCAGGCTGATGGAAAGGACCATCGCGCTCGGCGGTTCCGGGTCGCTGGCCTACGGCATCTGGCCCAACCGCGACCGCATGATCTGGTTCCTGGGGGCGGTCAGCCGTAACAAAGTTCAGGATGGCGCCGTCACCCTGGGCTCATTGACCGATTTTAATTGACACAGGAGCACGACCATGATTAAAGCAATTTCCACTCTTCTGTTTGTGATACTCGGCTTCTGGCTGACGGCCGGCACGGTCACGATCCTGACCCCGGCAACGCCTTCCCCGGCCGAGAAAACCGCCGCCGCCGATTTGAAACATTATCTGGACAAAGCGCTTCCGGCGGGATTTGCCACAGACTTGACCTTTCATGTCGGCGCCACCGAATTCGCCGAAAAATACGGCCTCACCCCGGAAACCCTGCAGGAAGATCAATACGTCATGCGCCGTCTCGGCAATGACATCATCCTGACCGGCGGCGGCTCGCGCGGTTCGCTCTATGCCGTGTACCGTTTCCTCGAAGATTATATCGGCATCCACTGGTGGACGCCCGAGGCGGAGTCCGTGCCCGTCCACGAAAAAGCGCTGACGCTGCCCGGGTTCGACCGCACCGAAACGCCGGTGTTCCTCTCCAGAATCGTTTACCCGGACAACCGCGCACCGAAAACCGACAACGGGCACTTCGCCGTCCGCAATCGCCTGAATAATTACGGCGACCATCCGATCACGGCCGAATACGGCGGTTCGATCCGCTTCGGCAGTCCGTATGCGGTACATACCTTCGACTGGTATATGCCGGTCAAGGACTACATGGAGAAGCACCCGGAATATTTTTCGCTGAGTGGCGGCAAACGTGTCGGCGGCCAGTACAAAGGGCAATTGTGCCTGAGCAATCCGGCGGTGGTGGAAATTTTCATTGACAAACTTAAACAATACATCGTCAAAGACGAGGAGGAAGCCAAACGGAATCAGGTCGTCCCGCCCCGGCTTTATGATATCTCGCAGAACGACAATCCGGTCATGTGCCAATGCGAGAACTGCCAGGCGATCGTCCGCGAAGAAGGAGCAAACTCCGGACTGATCATTCATTTCATCAACCGGATTGCAGCCGTGCTCAAGGAATTCCGTCCCGACTGCCAGATCACCACCCTCGCCTACATGATGACCGAGCTGCCGCCGCAGAAAACCAAACCGCTGGACAACGTCGTCATCCGGTTGTGTAATACCGCCGACAACAAAACCTCATCCATCCTCGCCCCCGAACAGAAACCGTACCGCGACAAGATCCGTGACTGGAGCAAGATCTGCCGCGAAATCTACGTTTGGGAATATTCCGTGATTTACGGTCCGCTGCAGCCGCCCTACCCCAGCGAATATTTTCTGGGCGACCTCTTCAACTTTTATGCGGCAAATTCGGTCCGTCATCTTTTCATGGAACACGAACTGCCGGAAAAGGCCGACATGCATGCCCTGAAAACCTGGCTGGAAGCCAAGATGCTGGAAAATCCCGCCGCCGACCTCACCGGCCTGACCAATACTTTCATGACCGGTTATTACGGAGCCGCCGCGCCATACCTCGCCCAGTACCGGCAACTGCTGCTGGAATCGGTGCAGCGTCACCACAGCTTCGTCTATGCCTTCATGGAAAGCACCACCTATCTGGACCTCGATACCATTCTCAAGTCCGCGAAACTGTTCGATCAGGCGGAACAGGCCGTCAGCGACCGCCCGGAGCTTCTGGAGCGGGTTCGTCGCGAACGTTTCAACCTTGAGCAGGCGGCTATATTCCGCTACCGCAAGCTGACTTCCGAATGGACAGAAAAAGGCCACAAGCTCAGCGATTTTCCGTTGAAATATCAGAAACTGCTTACCGGGGTGGAAGCCCAATGGAAGCGAAATATTCAGGCTTCCACCATTGAGAAATTCCATTCGGAACTGCAAACCGAGATGAAGCAGTTTGTTGAACGTTACGCCGCCCTGCCGGAATCGCTGGGCAAACCGGCGAAGTTCAAAAACTGGACACCCGGCACCATCGACATGACGGTCGATCTGGCCAAAACCTTTTCGCACAAAATCGTCTCCGATCCCGATTCGGAAGCCGGTTTTGCGGTATTCGTCGATTTGACGAAAACGGCGAAAAAAGGCGCAGTGCCGCTGGAAACCGGTGCCTACTCCGTTTCGCGGGCTGTGAATCTTGGCAAAGGGCTGATCAATCCGAATGCGATTCCGGGCCCCGGCTACAACTACTACCACTGCATGACGGTAAAGCCGGAGTTGTCGGCTTATGTCTATTTGCTCTGGGACTGGCGGCTGCAGTTCACGCTGGACAGCGCCGCGGCGTTGGCAAATGGCAAAGAATACGACGTCTACATCAGCGTCAAGTTCAGCGGCCAACCCTATAAATTCAGTACGGCCGATGTGCCTTACGGCATCTACATCGACCAGTGCCTGCTGGTTCCCAAACCCTGACCAGGGTTACAGCATTTCCGGACGGCGGTTTATCTGCCGTCTTTTTTTTGTCTACAAAATCCCGAATTTTGTCCTTTGCCGCTGGAAAAATTATTTTCCGCGAGTATATTAATCAACTTAGCATAATTTTTATATCTATGTGAATTTTGATGTATTTAAGATAAAAACAAAAAGGACTGAAAATGGCTAAAACTGACGCAAGTGCTCTGTTCCAGGTGAAAAGTGAAAAATTGAAGGCTTGTCAGAAGCGTTTCGACTTCACCGTGTCCAAGGAAAATTTGAAGAATGAACTGAAAAAGGTTACTGCCTATTTCGTTAACGGCGCCAGCATCCCCGGCTTCCGCCGCGGCAAGGCTCCGATGCAAGTCGTTCTCCGCAAGCATGAAAAAGATATCATCGAAGAACTGAAGATGCGTCTGTATTCGCAGGCATTTGAAACGCTGCAGAAGGACGAAAGCGTCGATATCGTTTCCTGGGGCGCACCCGTCGAAAAGAAGCCGCTGGATGTCAATGCCGATGCCGATTATGAATTTTCCTTTGCCATGGAGCTCTCTCCCGAGTTCGACATGCCCGATTACAACGCCATGAAGGTGGACGTGCCGAAAGCGGAAATCACCGAAGCGGCCATCGATGAGCGCATCAAGAGCTACGGCGAAATGTACGGCACCTACGCCGAAATCGAAGGCAAAGCCGAAAAAGAAGACATGCTCAAAGTCAGCTATACTTCCGACTTCGAAGTTGCCGAAGACGCCTCCCCGGCCCTGATCCGCCAGGTGAACGCCAAAGAAAACTGGATTTGGCTGAGCGAACCGGAAATGATCCCCGGCGTCATCGCCGCCCTCACCGGCGCCGAAAAGGACAAGGATTATGAATTCACCGCCGAGTATCCGGCCGATTACCGCGACGAAGAACTCGCCGGCAAAAAGGTCGCTTACAAGGTCCATGTGACCGCTGTCCAGCGCCGTCAGGCTCTTTCCGCCGACGATCTGGCCAAGCGCATGAATCTGGAAAATGTCGACAAGCTCCGCGAAATGATGAAAACCGCGCTGGAAAATGAAAATTCCATGAAGCAGCGCAACGATATCGCCGAAGCCTACATGAAGCAGATCGGCGACGCCATCGGCAACTTCGAGCTCCCGCCGAACCTGCTGAACAACGAAAACGAAAAAGAACTCCGCCGCCTGGCCAATGAAATCGTCAAGAACGAAAACGACGTCGAAGACTTCAAGGCCAACGTCGAGAAATACAAGGAAGAAACCCGTTCGAAAGCCGAAGAAAAGCTCCGCAAGCTCTTCATCTGCCGCCGCATCGCCGAAAAGGAAAACATTTCGGTTGACAGCAAGGAAGTCGATTCCCAGCTGAAAGGCATGAGCAAATACTACGGCTACAAGGAAAAAGAACTCCGCTCCATGCTCGAAAAGAACGGCGGCATGGAAGATATCCAGCTCGACCTGATGATCAGCAAGGTCATGGATTTCCTGGTCAACAAAGCGGAAGGCGCCAAATAACCGGTGCCCTCTAACGATAAATGAGGAGAGAATAAGATGAAAGCAAATTCCGTATTGGTACCGATGGTAGTGGAACAGACCGGTCAGGGCGAGCGTGGATACGATATTTATTCGCGTCTGCTGAAGGACCGCATCATTCTGCTTGGCACGCCGATCGACGACAACATTGCCAATCTGGTGGTTGCCCAGCTTCTGTTTCTCCAATCCGAAGACCCGAAAAAGGACATTGACCTGTATATCAACAGTCCCGGGGGTTCGATTACTGCGGGGCTGGCGATTTACGACACCATGCAGATTCTTTCCTGCGACGTCAAGACTTACTGCATCGGTCAGGCCGCCAGCATGGGTGCTGTGCTGCTGGCCGCCGGCGCCAAGGGCAAACGCTTCGCGCTGCCCAACGCCCGCATCATGATTCACCAGCCCTGGGGCGGTGCCGAAGGTACTGCCGCCGATATCAACATTCAGGCCCAGGAAATCCTCCGCCTGCGCAAGATGCTCAATGAAATCCTGAGCAAGCACACTGGCCGGCCGATCAAAAAAGTCGAAGTCGATACCGACCGTGACAATTTCATGTCCGCCGAGGAAGCCCTGAAATACGGCCTGGTCGACTCCGTGGTCGGCGCCAATAAATAATATGGTAAAGGTTTACTGATTGTGGCTAACAACAACAATAATAACAACAATAATAATAAGCTGCTCTGCTCTTTCTGCGGGCGCGATTCCGAGGATCCGGAAGCCGGCGGGCTGATTACCAGCCGCAGCGGCGCTTCGATCTGCCGCTCGTGCGTGGAAATCTGCAATGAAATGTGCCATCCGAAAGAAAACGCCAAAGGCAAAAACGCCGCCAAAAAAGGCGCCGCCAATGATATCGGCCAACTCGTCCGTTCCCTGCGGGTACCCAAACCCCAGGAAATCAAAAACGTGCTGGACCGCTATGTCATCGGCCAGGATCTGGCGAAGAAAACCTTGTCGGTGGCGGTGCACAATCATTACAAGAGACTGCAGTCTTATTACACCGAAAACAAGCTCGAAGAAGAGTTTGTGGACGTGGAAGTGGAAAAGAGCAACGTCCTGCTCGTCGGCCCCACCGGCAGCGGCAAAACGCTGCTGGCCAAAACGCTGGCGAAACTTCTCGACGTGCCGTTCTGTATTTGCGACGCCACAACCCTGACCGAGGCCGGCTACGTCGGCGAAGACGTGGAAAACATCATCCTGCGCCTCGTTCAGGCTGCCGATTACGATATTGACAAGGCCCAGATCGGTATTATCTATGTCGACGAAATCGACAAGATTTCCCGGAAAACCGAAAACGTCTCGATCACCCGCGACGTCTCCGGCGAAGGTGTTCAGCAGGCCCTCTTGAAAATTGTCGAAGGCACCACTGCCAACGTCCCGCCGAAGGGCGGCCGCAAGCACCCGAATCAGGAATATCTGCAGGTGGACACCACCAATATCCTGTTCATCTGCGGCGGCGCTTTTGTCGGGCTGGAAAAGATCATCCAGCGCCGCGTGGGCAAGCAGATCCTGGGCTTCAACCGTGAAAAAGAGCAGGAAGCGCTGCCGAAAGGCATCAGCCGCAGCGAAACCATGCTCGAACACGAAGACATGGTACGTTTCGGCCTGATTCCCGAATTCATCGGCCGCTTGCCGATTATCGCCCAGTTGACCCCGCTGACCCGCGAGGACCTGATCAAGATTCTGGTCGAGCCCAAAAACGCGGTCACCCGTCAATATGCGAAGCTGATGGCCATGGAAGGGATCAAGCTCAAATTCAGCGACGACTCCTATGACGCCCTGGCCGAGATCGCCGAACGCAAAGGCGCCGGCGCCCGCGGCCTGCGCTCACTGCTGGAAGAACTGATGATGGAAGTCATGTTCGACATTCCGTCCATGGAAAATGTAATCGAGTGCCGGATTACCGGCGATGTCGTCCGCGGCCTTGCCAAACCTGAGCTCAAGTTCGGCAAGGCGAAAACCAAATAATTGATTTTCGGGAATTCCGATGGAAAAAACCGATAAATTTGATGTTAAGATCGATGACCGTACTGCTCAGATCATGTTCAACAAAAGTGTTGACATGGAGCAGAAGGATTTGGCGACGCAAAAAATCGTCCTTACCGACGATGACGGGCCGGATATGCGGCTCAGCGTTGATTTTTCATTGAGTTCCCTGAGCACCCAGGCCTCCGGCAAATACCGCTTTATCCGCAGTATCGGCTTCGGCGGCATGAAGACCGTGACCGAAGTCCGCGACAAAGACACCGGGCGCACCGTGGCCATGGCTTCGATCCCCGATGCCGCCGACCGCCATGTCAGCGACCTTTACCGCTTCGTCCAGGAAGCCGTCATCACCGCCCGCCTGGAGCACCCGAACATCGTACCGATCCACGAGATCGGCATCGACTCAACCGGCGCGCCCTAT
Organism: Victivallis vadensis; assembly: GCA_040391785.1. Taxonomy (GTDB): domain Bacteria; phylum Verrucomicrobiota; class Lentisphaeria; order Victivallales; family Victivallaceae; genus UBA5239. The sequence goes on along the minus strand of JBEBXH010000025.1, from coordinate 23,649 downwards.
TTCACCATGAAGCTGCTGAAGGGACGCACCCTCGCCACGCTGATCAAGAAATTGCGCGACAAGGAGCCTTACGAGACCAATAAATACAACGAAGAGCGTCTGCTCTTCATTTTCATGCGGGTTTGCAATGCGATTGCGTTTGCCCACTCGCAGCATATCATCCACCTCGATCTGAAGCCGGAAAACGTCCATATCGGCGAATTCGGCGAAGTGCTGGTGCTGGACTGGGGACTGGCCAAATACATCGGCCCCTCCGACAACCCCGCCAATCCGATGTTGAAGTATCACCCCGCCTATGACGACGGCAAAACGCCGAAAGTTTCGAACGGCGAAACCCTGGACGGCATCGCCCGGGGCACTCCCGGTTACATGGCCCCGGAACAGGCCGCCGGACTGAACAGCCAGAAAGACGAACGCAGCGACATCTACGCCCTCGGTTCCATTCTGTATGCAATGATGACGCTCCGCAATCCTCTGGCCGTGACCGAAGTCAAGAAGATGCTGATCAAGACCATCCGCGGGGAAATCACTCCGCCGAATAAACTCAAAAAGCTGGATCGTCCGGTTCCGAGTGGACTTGAGGCCATTATCATGAAGGCCATGCACCAGAAACCGGAAATGCGTTATCAGACCGTGAATGAACTGCGCGACGACCTCTTCGCCTACATCGGCGGCTACGCGACCACGGCGGAATCGCCGGGGCCGTTGAGAAAAGTCTGGCTCTTTTTCGTCCGCAACTGGCGGTCGGTGCTGTTGTTCATCACCTTCATGATGCTGATGGCATTGTTGGGTGTATTGATCTATCTTTTTTCCAGCGGAGCAATTGAAATATAATTGAGAATTGAGAATTGAGAATTGAGAATTAAAATTTCCCATCGAAGTTCTGATGCTGAAGAGGGTCAAAGGGATTCGTCCCTTTCCGCAATTTTCAACTTTCCATTTTCCATTTTCAATTAATAAATAGGAGAGTATTCATGCCTTTTGTCTTTGAAAAAACCGAGCTCGAAGGTGTGATGCTGATTCACCCGAAAGTCTTTTACGATGACCGCGGGTATTTTTTTGAATCTTACAAAAAATCCGAGTTCGCAGCCGCCGGAATCAATGTCGACTTCAATCAGGACAACAATTCGAAATCGGCCTGCGGTGTAATCCGCGGACTGCATTACCAGAAAGCTCCGCATGCCCAGGCCAAGCTGGTCCGCGTGCTCAAGGGCGCGATCATCGACGTGGTGGTGGACATCCGCAAAGGGTCCCCGGACTACGGCAAGTGGATCAAGGTCGAATTGTCCGAGGAGAACCGCACCATGATTTTCGTGCCCGCCGGGTTTGCCCACGGGTTCGTGGCGACTTCGGCCTTTGTGGAGCTGCATTACAAGGTCGACAACGAATACTGCAAGGCCGCCGAGGGCGGTGTGGCCTGGGACGACCCGGCACTCGGCATCGACTGGGGCGTCAGCAATCCCGCGCTCTCCGAAAAAGACGCCGACCTGCCCCCCCTCGCCGAAGCAGACAACGATTTCATTTACGGGAAAATCTGATATGGATAAAATCAAGGTACTGATAACCGGCGGTCAGGGCCAGCTCGGCACCACGCTGCAGAAAACCCTCCCGGACGGCGTGGAAGCGGTCTACGTGGATGTGGATACCCTCGATATCACCAACCTCGACGCGGTCGAGGAATTCGTCGGTGATTTGAAACCGGCGGTAATCATCAATGCCGCCGCCTATACCGCCGTGGACAAAGCGGAAAGCGAAGAAAGCGCCGCCTACCGCGTCAACTGCACCGGCATTGCCAACCTGGCGATTGCCGCCGCCGAAAACAATGCCCGGGTGATTCATATCTCCACTGATTTCGTTTTCGACGGCACCGGCCACCGCCCGTATCTTCCGGACGATCCGGTGAACCCTCTCGGCGTTTACGGCAAGAGCAAGGCCGCCGGCGAACAGGAACTGCTGAAATCCCTGCCCGGCCGCAGCGTGATCATCCGTACGGCGTGGCTCTATTCGCCCTATGGCAACAATTTCATGAAAACCATGCTCAAGTTGATGTCGACCCGTGAACAACTGCGCGTGGTCAGCGATCAGATCGGCACCCCGACCGGCACCAATACGCTGGCGACGGCCGTCTGGGCCATGGTTTTGCGGCCGGAGTTCAAAGGTATTTATCACTGCACCGATGCCGGTGTCGCCAGCTGGTACGACTTCGCCCAGGCCATCCGTGAGGACGGGGAACAGGCCGGGCTGCTGCCCGCCTCCGCTGCGGTGGTCGAGCCCATCAACAGCAGCGATTATCCGACCCCGGCGCGGCGCCCCCACTACTCCGTGCTGGACAAAACATCGCTGTGGCATGACCTCGGAATAACCCCGATCCACTGGCGCCGGAATTTGAAAACCATTCTTTCTGAATACAGGAGTTCGCTATGAGAATCATCGTTACCGGCGGTGCCGGGTTCATCGGCTCGGCCGTCGTCAGGATGCTGCTGAGTGAAACGGAACACAAGGTCTGTGTCATCGACAAGCTCACTTATGCCGGCAATCTCGACTCGCTGGTTGCGGTCAGCGAATCCCCCCGGCTCAGTTTCCGCAAACTCGATATCTGCGACCGGCAGGGCGTCGACGACGTCTTCACTGAATTCCGTCCCGACGCGGTCATGCACCTCGCCGCCGAGTCGCACGTGGACCGCTCGATCGACGGCCCCGGCGAGTTCATCCAGACCAACATCGTCGGTACTTACAGCATGCTGGAAGGCGCCCGCAAATATTTCGCCAAGCTGACCCCGGAGCAGCAGGCCGCGTTCCGGTTCCACCACATTTCCACCGACGAAGTCTACGGGGATCTGGAGGGCACCGACGATCTTTTCCGCGAGGACACCCCCTATGCGCCGAGCTCGCCGTACTCCGCCAGCAAGGCCGCCAGCGACCACCTCGTCCGTGCCTGGAACCGTACCTTCAAGCTGCCGGTGCTGATCACCAACTGCTCCAACAATTACGGCCCGTACCACTTCCCGGAAAAACTGATTCCGCTGGTCATCCTGAATGCTCTGGACGGTAAGCCGCTGCCGGTTTACGGTACCGGTTCGCAGATTCGCGACTGGCTCTATGTGGAGGACCACGCCCGGGCGCTGTACAAGGTCGTCACCGAGGGCAAACCCGGCGAAACCTATAACATAGGCGGACACAACGAAAAACGCAATATCGAAGTCGTCGAAGCCATTTGCAGCCTGCTCGACGAACTGCACCCGCGCACCGACCGGGTTTCCTACCGGACGCAGATCACCTTCGTCACGGACCGCCCCGGCCACGACCACCGCTATGCGATCGACGCCGGCAAGATCCGCCGCGAACTCGGCTGGATCCCCAGCGAAACATTTGAATCCGGTCTTCGCAAAACCGTCCTCTGGTACCTGGCGCACCGCAACACATGGTGCAAACGCGTCCTGAACGGTGCTTATCAACGTGAACGCCTTGGCCTGCAACTGGGAGATTGATTATGAAAGGAATTGTTCTGGCAGGAGGAGCCGGTACCCGGCTGCACCCCATCACCCGCGGTGTTTCCAAACAGTTATTGCCGATTTACGACAAACCGATGATCTATTATCCGCTGTCCGTGCTGATGCTCGCCGGTATCCGCGATATCCTGATCATCACCACGCCCGAGGACCAGCCGTGCTTCATCCGCACGCTCGGCGACGGCTCCGACTACGGCATCAAGCTGACCTATGCCGTGCAGCCCTCGCCGGACGGCCTGGCGCAGGCGTTCATCATCGGCGAGGAATTCATCGGCGGCGACAATGTCGCACTGGCACTTGGCGACAATATTTTCTACGGTGCCAATTTCCAGGATATGATCACATGCGCGGCCCAGCGCTCCCGCGGCGCCACCGTGTTCGGCTGCTGGGTCTGCGACCCTGAGCGCTTCGGCGTTGTGGAGTTCGACCAGGACGGCAAGGCGGTTTCGATCGAAGAAAAACCGCAGCATCCGAAGTCGCATTATGCGGTCACCGGCTTATATTTTTACGACAACCGGGTGGTGGAAATCGCCAAAAACGTCAAACCCTCCGCCCGCGGCGAGCTCGAAATCACCAGCGTCAATCAAGCGTATCTCGAGCTCAATGAGCTTCAGGTCGAGCGCCTCGGACGCGGTTACGCCTGGCTCGATACCGGCACTCACGAGAGCCTGATCGAAGCCGGGGAATTCGTCCGTACCATCGAAAAACGCCAGGGGCTGAAAATCGCCTGTCTCGAGGGCATCGCCTACGAAAACGGCTGGCTCGACGCCGACGCCGTCCGCAAGCACGGCAAAGCCATGAGCAAAACCGATTACGGACAGTACCTGCTGAGCCTGGTCGACTGATGAGCGACAAGAAATATATCAAGATCGACGGCAAAGAAGCTGCCGGGGCCGACGTCATAAGCCGCCTCGCGCAGCTTCCCAAAGAACCGACGTTCATTGATTTCCAGGGCCCCGCCGGCTGGATCACCATTCAGGGTAATATGATCAACCGCTGCTGGCAAATCCTGCGCACGCTGCCGGACGGGCAGATCGAAACAGCGGATAAAATGTTCTCGCCGGAGGAAGCTCTGGACTGGTGGGCAAACGCCTCGAACACACCCGAATGGTACGTGGAGCAAACTTGGCGCACCGAGAATCGTTCCACCGGCAAAACAGCCTGGCGCCTGATTTTCGTACTGCTTGGCGGCTTGCTGCTGATGGCGCTCGGTGTAGGTCTTATTTACCTTGCGACTGCTGCCGGTTGACCTCGGCGATTTCTTCGAGCAGCGTGATCCATTCATCGAAATGCTTGCATTCGCGCCGCATTTTTTCCAACCCGATATCCTCGGCAATCAGCGTCCCGCACAGCGGTTTCTGATAAGCCGAACCGAAGAGCTTGCGCAGCCGGTGCGAGGGCGCGGTGCTGGGGTGGTTATTGATATACTCCGGCGTCGGATATGACTGCCGGATTTCGATCAGTTCCTCGACTCGCGGCCGGGCGTCGACATTCGGCGAAATCGCCAGCGGATCGCTGAACAGCAGCGCCTCGAATTCATGCACCTGCAGATAGGGGATGAAGTGTCCGGTTTCAATGAACAGCTCCAGCCGGTCATTGGTTTCGCTCAGCGACTTGCTGATGCTCCGCTCGATATGCTCCGCCCATTTCAGGGGATTGTCGTATTTGCCGCCATTCTTGCCCGGTGTATTTTCCGGCAGGCCGTAGAGGTCGAGCATGGTAGTGCAATAACTGTTCGGATCGTCATAAATGCAGCCGGCGATCTCGTTGCGGACCTTTTCCCAGCCCCAGCGGGAAACGCCGTGCAGGAGGTTGAACTGAAATATCATGCCCAAAGGCCGGAAGTGCGGCCCCAGAATTCGCTTGACAAAATCACGCTCGGTTTCACCCTCCACCACAATCTGGACCACGGTAAAACTCATGGGCGCCCTCCAAACAGATCTTTGTCCCAGATATCCCCCAGCCGGTAATCAACCAGCCACTTCTCCAGCGCCTCCGCGTCAAGTCGCCGGAAATTACTGCAGAAATAACCGGTTTCATCGTCCATCTGGCGCTCGAGCACCACGATGTCCTCCGGCTGAAATTCGTCGACCAGCGTCTTGGACTGGGTCGCCAGAATGATCTGGGTACTGCCCGAAGCCGCTTTGATCATGGCCGCCAGCAGCCGCACCGCCATCGGGTGCAGCCCCAGCTCGGGTTCGTCGATCAGCACCAGCGCCGGCATCATTTCCTGCGGCTGCAGCAGCAGCGTCGCCAGCGCGGCAAAACGCAGCGAACCGTCGGAAAAATTCACTGCGCTGAAGCGGGCATTCGAAGCCGCCTCGCGCCAGTCCAGACGATTCTGGTCGCTGTTCAGCCGCAGCGGCTCCAGCTCAAAATCCTTGAAATATGGCATAATCAGCTGGATCGTCCGGATGATTTTGCGGTAGTGGTTCGGATATTTACCCTTAATCACCAGCAGGTACGGAGCCAGATTGGATCCGTCGCCGAGCAATGAAAGGTTATCGTGAATATAATGGGTACTGCGCATTTTCGAGGTTTCGTGAAACTGGAAAACCTGCCATTTTTTCATCATCTCGCCAACCTGGCGGCTCAATTTATTGCGGACTTTGTTCCCGGAGTCCACGTACAGATGCGACTCACGGTGCCCGATGCCGAGCGAATAACTCTTTTCCTCGTAAACAATTTTCTCTTCAGTGAAAACCAGCTGGTCCTCGTTGTTCGGTTTGAGGATGAATTCATAGCCGACTGGTTGCTCATTCAGCGACAAGCTCAGGTCGCAGTCGATCCCGTAATTGCGGTTGCCGTAAAAGAAGAACCCCGGTGACGAACTCTGCAGCCCGGCATATTCCTCCAAACGCTGCAAACTGAGTTCCTCGAGCATTTTGAAGAAACCGACGAAATTGGATTTGCCCGCGCCGTTGGCCCCGATCATCACATTCAGGCGCTTCAGTTCCAGATCCATTTTGCGGATGGAACGGAAATTTTTCAGCCTCACTTTCTGCAGATAATTCATACCGGCCTCCTCAGTTATCGTATGGAGCGGAGATAATTACCAGAGTCTGGTCGTCGCTGAGGTTTTCCGGATCAGCCTCGAATTTCTCCACATCCTCCAGAATCCCTTCCAGAATATCCTTCGGCGACTTCTTCCGAATCCCGATATCCTTGAAGGTTTCCTGAAGGCGGATCACGCCGTACTCTTCATTGTTGATGTCCAGCGCCTCGTTGATGCCGTCGGTGAACAGCAGGAACGACATGCCCGGCTCGAACTCCATGCACATCGAATCGAATTTGGCGAACTCGGAAGGCAGGATACCGAGCGCGGTACCGTCCGGATTGATAATCCGCAAGTGATTGCGGACAAACGAGATCATTTCCGTGTGCCCTGCCCGGCAATACTCGATCAGCGAATTCCGTTTGTCAATCAAGCAACAGGCCAGCGTGACGAAAAGGTCGGCGTCCGAATCGCGGTAAAGGTTGCGGTTCAGCTCGTGCATCAGCTCCTCCACCGTGGTGAAGTGGGTGGCGATCGACCGGATAAAACTCCGGGTCATGGCCATCAGCATGCAGGCGGGAACCCCCTTGCCACAGGCGTCGGCGATCACCACCAGCATCCGGTCTTCGTCGATGATGATGAAATCGTAAAAGTCGCCGCTGACCTCCTTGGCCGGGCGCGAAGCCGCTTCGATCTGGAATTTGCCCCATTTGGGAAACTCGCTCGGAATCATCGCCGCCTGGAGCCGCCGTGCGAAGTGCAACTCCTGGTTGATGCGTTGCTGTTCGCTCAAATTATTGTAAGCTTTGACCACGTTCTGCGTCAGGATCACCTGCGGCGAAATGCCGCGCAGGCGGTTGAACTGCTCCGTGGTAAACGTATCGCCCGACTTGGAATTCACCGCACAGATGACCCCCGTCAGCACCGCGTCGCGCACCAGCGGCACAATGATCAGCGAGCGCACTGCGTCGGCATTGGAACCGTATTCCTTGAGCCTGGGGTCGGCGGCGGCGTTTTCGATGAAGAGCGGTTCATGGCGCGCCGCCACCTGCCCGATCAGCCCTTCGTTCAACTTGATTGTTTCGCGGCGCAGCATGTCGATAATATATTTGGGCTTGGTCATAACGTAATCCGAGCCGCCGTGCACCAGCGGATAAGCTCCGGAGATCCCCATCACCTTCAGCCGGTCGTCCGCCCAGCCGTAAATACAGGTAGATTCCGCCTCGATCATGTCGGCGATATAGCGCGCAGTGGTCGCCATCGAATCGTCGATATCTTCGATCCGCTTCAAACTGCGTGAGAAGTTGTTGAGAAAATTGCCGACTTCCGCCTTCTGGTGCATCAAATCCCGCACCTTGTCCAGCAAACCGAACACCCGGTTATACTGCAGGACCAGGAACAATGCCAGCAGCGCAATAATCAACGCAATTATAATAAGAACCGTAATCGGTATAAACATAAAAATTTCATCCTAATATACACTGTACCCGATTTAGAAAAAATCAACCCCGAAAGCCGGAAAAAATCCTATTTCAATGGACCTCATGGACATTATGGACCTCATGGACATTATGGACGGTTATTTTTCCGCACATTGTACAGTCTTTCTGTAAAACCGCCATTCTCTTCAAAATCCTTTGCCAGCCGCTCAATTTGTCGCCCCAGCAGCGAGATCGCCACATTAGTCAAAACCAGCAATGCATTTGCTGCACGTTCTTTCGTTGAGGCCCTCTGTCCATCAGGTCCATCAAGTCCATAATGTCCATGAGGTCCATTAATCCACTCCCGAAGCTCAGTTATATTCTTTGCCCGCAACTTGATCACAGCCGCATACCGCGGATCCTCTTTCGCCCACTGCACCAATCCCCTCTGCCTCAAAAAATCTTCATAATCCAGCAATAACTCTTCCAACGACGCCCTCGCCACATTGGTTAATTTCAACTCACTTTTCTTCGAAGTTGCCGATGCCTTTGACCCCTCCGCGATATTCTGGACACCACTGCGTGCCGCCTGAACCATCTGGTCACAAGTCCGGCTGAATCGATCCACATAGTGCTCACAAAAAACCACTGTCCCATCATAAACCAGCTGCGCCACTTGAAAAGACTTCAAATGCCGATAGCCTCCGTGCTGCTTTATGATTTTATCGTCACTCCCCATATCGAATAATCGCGTCTTTCTTCAGGCGCTCCACATAACGTGTCACCGCTTCCTCGCGCATTTTCGCCTCGATTTCCTTGTACAGCGCGGGCCCGGCAATCTTGAAATCCTGCACCGTCTCCTCTTCCCTTCCGGTCAACTGCAGAAAATAACACCCTTCCGAAGCCATTATGGCCGGGGAAATATCCCCCACCGCCATGGTTTTCAACGCATCGTTGAACTCGGGGCGCAACCCTTTTTCCTCTACCCAGCCAAGATCCCCGCCGTTATCCGCACCGATCCCGTCGGTGTACAAATGCGCCATACGCGCGAAATTCGCCTTATCCTCTTTCACTTTTTCCTCGATATCCCCGCGGGCACGTTCCAGGTCCGCGCGGTCGTTTTTCAGGTAAATCACGGCCAGCTTCACCCGCGCCGGTTTCGTGAATTCTTCCTTGTGCGCCGTGTAATATTCATGAATTTCGCGCGGCGTCAGGTGAATATTGCGGAAACAATAACTACTGATCATCGACTGAAGAATCAGCCGCTCCCTCGCCTTGCGCCGCAACTCATCGACGGTGGTCCCCGATTCCTTCGCCTTCACCGCCAGCTCCGCGCGGGAGGTACAGCCGAAACTCTCCGCCAGATCGTCCAGCATGCTTTCGATCAGCTGCACCGGAATATCATACGGATTCCGCTCGTAATCGTCCAAAATCAGATAGCGCTTGATGATTTCGTTCATGACCTTCAGACGCAAATTCTTGACCTCGTCATACAGCTTGTCGCCCTTGTACAGATAGGACAGCCGCGCTTCCTCGGGACGGCTCTCATTCACGATATCCATCAGGCTGATCGGTTTACCGTTCACGGAAACCAATATTGAGTCCACCCGCCGCTGGGGCGCGGCAGCTTTTTCCTGCGCCTTCGCCTGTTGCTGAGATTCGGCAGCGTCTTCCTGTGCCCACACCGTCACGCTCAACATAAACAAAATCATCATCAGATATCGCATTCGTCCGTCTCCTTTATTTCCGCGCGCCGAACATCATTCCCAGCGCGAACAATCGCAACATAATCAACACTATACAGCATATTGTCAAATTGGCAATACACAAAAAAATCAAAATTCCGGCAAATCCGTAGAACATCCCCCCTAAATACCACTTGTTCAACTCCGCCGGAGCCAACACCGTCCGCCGCCTCTCCAGCTCCTGATTCACCTGGCCCAGCGAAATATTCGCCAGCGCCACCGCGGCAATCAGCAACGCCACATGGTATTCCCCATGATAAAAAAACATCAACGGCAGCAGACACGAAATCACCGTTATGATTACCCGCCCCAGCGGCCGCAGCGGAATAATCTCACCGGCAACCGCCGCCCCCGCCAGCCCCAGCAGCAGCCCGATCTGCTGGTGCAGCAGCAACCCCCGCCACTGGTAAATCAGCAGCACCATGAAAAAGAAACCCGCCCCGTAAATACCGTTCTCCAGCGCCATCATCTTCAACGCGTTGTTCCCTTGTCGGGTCAACAGGAAACGCAGCCAGAAATACCCGCCGAACGCGGTCGCCAGCAGCGCTATGCCCCAGTAGGAAATCGTTTGGGGCGAGAGCGGCAGGACGCTCAAAACGAGGTCTTTTTTCTGCGGATCCCGGGTCGGCGCCGTCCTCAACTCCCGCAGCGAATACAGCACCTCAAACGTGCCGAGCGGAAAAAACGCATTCATGCCGGTAGTGCTCAGGAACCCTTCGAAACGCTTTCCCAATTCTTTGATGTCGCTGCTCAGCGCGGTATCGCTGCCCATCAGCAGTTCGCGGCATCCCGGGACGCGGCCGGTGAATTTGAAGTGATTTTTCAACGGATCCCGGGCGAAAAATGCGGGCATGACGAAAATTCCGTCTTTCAGCAGTTTGCTGCGGGCCAGATCGATAAATTCATCCCGCCTGCCCGGCTCCAGCAGCTCCGGGTCGAGCAGGATAATCGCATCATATTCTTCCGGGGTGGCCCGTATATATTTCACGGGATCGAGGGGGATATACATGGTTTTGATAAACCCGCTCAGCATATTTTTTTCGCCGCTGTAGTCGAAAAGATTCCGGTAAGGGCAGACCAGATCCACCCGCCCGACCTGCGGCAGCGAAGCCAGCAATCCGGCCCCCTGATAAAACGGCGGCGCCACAATCAGCACACGCTGGTTCGGCTGCAAATTCTGCAGCATCACCGGTAGCAGCCCGGCCGTAAAAAGATCGGAATCCTCCGGCAAACTCCACATCAGCCTGCGGTTCAAGTAAATCCGGTAAGCACTCCGTTCGAACTCCTGTTCTTTGATTTTCTCCCAGAAGGACATCCGGCCGATCGGCAGCTCGACCGACCGCTGATAACGCCAGCCCGGCAGCAGGTTGCGAAGCTCGTTTTTCATGAAGCTTTCCGACGCCACGAAAATCAGCAGATTCAGCCCGATCGCCAGCAAAGCGCAGAGCGTGACAAACTGCTTCGAGCGTTTACCGTAAAGTAGCCGGTAACTGCCAACAACATCCCACAAAATAATCAGCAGTCCGATGCTCAGCAGCCACTGGTTCCCCCAGGCTACCCGCTCGACCGCCAGAGCCAGTATGACTCCGCCGCCAAGCATCCCGAGCATCATGCCGCAGAGGTTCAGATATTTGCCCATCACCGACTGCCCCTCGCGGAGCACGGCCATGCCCACCCCGATCCAGACCCCGATCGGCAGCGTCATCAGCGCCAGGCTCAGCAGGTGAATTCCGGAGTGGACATTTTCCGGCAGCAGCAAGGTCAACTGACCGATCAACTGCGATGCCAGAGCCGCCAGCGACATGACCATCACCGTCAGCGACAGCAGCAACGTGTGATTCTCGTGTTTCTCCAGCCAGGCGTAAGGGATAATCATGCTCCCCAGGTACGTCCACAAGGCCAGAAATACCAATGCGATGCCACTCCCCAACACCGCCGATTCCGACTCCGCCAGTACCTCGCGGAACTGAATGGTCAATGCCGTAATCAGGTAAAATCCGACGAAAAACAGTAGAAAAAATCGCCCCCCGGTCTTTTCCAGAAAGGATTTCATAAATCACGCCGTTTTTTAGAATTGAAAATTGAAAGTGGAAAATTGAAAATGAAGGAAAGGGAAGGATCCCTTTGACCCTCTTCAGGGGCGGCAATTCGATGAATGGTAAAGTCGTTTCTCAATTTTCAATTTTCCATTTTCAATTTTCCATTGGAGAACGAAGTTCGTAAGGCCGCCAGCTGCAGCGCCGCCATCAAACTCCCGAGGTCCGCCCTGCCCTGCCAGGCGATTTCAAAAGCCGTCCCGTGGTCGACACTCGTACGGATCAGCGGCAACCCCAGCGTCGAGTTTACACCGCGGTCGAACGCCAGCATTTTGAACGGAATATGCCCCTGGTCGTGGTACATCGATACGATCCCGTCGAACCGCTCGCGGATGCTGCCGATAAACAGCGTGTCCGGCGGAAACGGCCCCTCGATCCGGATGCCCTCTTTCCGCAATTCCCTCAGCGCCGGCTTCACGGTTTCCTCGTCCTCATGCCCCATGTAACCCTGTTCACCGGCGTGCGGATTCAGTGCCGCCGCCGCCAGCAGCGGCTCGGCGATGCCCTCGGATTTGATGACATTGTTCAGGAGGCGGGTGACTTCGATGATCCGTTCCGGCGTGACTTCCTGTGAAACCCGGTTCAACGGGATGTGGGTCGTCACAAAAACCACCCGCAAATTCCCCGCGGACTGCATCATCACATAGTTTTCACAGCCGCAGAGTTCCGCAATATATTCAGTATGCCCGGTGAACGGTATGCCGGCGAGATTGACCGAAGCCTTGTTCATGGGACAGGTCACGATCGCGTCCATTTTGCCGGCTAAGACGTCCAGCGCGGCCGCCTTGACCGCCGCCAGCGCGGCGAGCCCGCAGGCTGCTGACTCCTTGCCGATCGGAACGTCCTCAAACTTCAGGTCGCCGGTTTCCACGATCTCCGGCACGGCTCCACAGGCGAAACGGCGCGCCGCTTCCTCGATCACGCTCCGGCTACCGTAAATCACCAGGTCCATGGCGTTGCGAATCTCCGGCACTCCGGCGGCACGCACCGCCAGCTCCGGCCCGATCCCTGCAGGATCCCCCATGGTCAAAGCGATTCGCGGACGCATTCTACCAGACTTGCCCCTTGGATTCGAAATATTTGGCTACATTCGGCACCAGCGGCTTGATCAACTGCTTGATGGCCTTGGCGTATTCGCGGATTTCCCACTGGGCGTGCTCGCTGTCGCGCAGTTCCAGGAAGTGCAGCAGATTGTTCAGATCCACCGTCCCCCAGAACGTCACCATCATATTCTGCGGCAACACTCCACGGGCCTGCTCGCGGCAAACGCCCGCATCCAGCAGTTCGTTAAAAAGCTTCATGCTCAGCTCGTTGTGCCCGCTGATTTTCTGGCGCAACTCGTCATCTTCAAAACCCGGCAGATCCACGGAGGCCTGGCGGTTCACCTTGGCCTGGGCGCGCAATTTCGGCGGGGTGTAGAATTCCATGTCGATTTCGGTATAACGGCGCGAAATTTCGTTGTAGCTCCAGGTCCGGTGACGATGCCACTGGCCGCGCACAAACAGCGGACAATGAATGCTGAACGTAAACACCACGTGCTCCAATGGGCTCGTGTGCTGATTGTCGATCAGGTACTCCAGCAGGACCACATCTTTTTCGTCCATACGGTCTTTGAGTTTACCGAACGATACGCGAGCGGCGTTCAAAATCGAAACTTCCGAGCCCAGATGATCGATCAGACCGACCCATCCCTGGTCGCCAAGCACTTTCACGTGATTATCCGGCGGTACATTAAGATGCTGCATTGAAACCTCCTGAGATTTGATCTATAAATGTCATTTACAAACAATATCATAACTTCCCCGAATATTCAACCCGGTTTAACATTTTTTACACCCTCGTTTGCCTCATATTTCCATGGGCCTCATGGACACGATGGACATTATGGACCATCATAAGCGCAGAGTTTGTCCATTCTGTCCGTCAGGTCCATCGTGTCCATCAAATTCTGCCTCAACCGCCAATTTTCACGATTTTTTCGCAAATCCCCTATTGCATTTTTTCCGGGCCTGCTGTATAATAGAATTAGCGCTAATTCAAAACATAATTCAAGTGTAGATATGGCAGTAACGTTAAAGACAATCGCAGAAAAAGCTCAAGTCTCCACCATGGCGGTCTCGTCGGTGCTGAATAATTCAAACATCACCCGCGTCTCCGCCGAGAAACGCGAGCGGATCAAGCGCATCGCCGACGAACTCGGCTATAGCCCGAACCGCATGGCCCGCGTCCTCGCCGGCGAGGCCAGCGACCTCATCGGGGTGGTCATGGACAGCTGTGCGCCGATGATCTACCACGACCGGCTATCGCGCATGGAAAAATATGCCGCCGCCAAAGGTTACCGCTTTCTCATCGGCCAATCCCACGATGACCCGGAAAAAGTCAAAACCTTCGCCCAGGAATTCATTTCCTACGGCGCAGCCGGTATCATCTGCATGGCGCACGCCTACCCCGGCAAATCGCAGGAAATCGCTCAATGTTACCCGCTTGATAAAACCGTATTTCTGGAAAAACCGGAAGGCATCGACAACTGCTGTTATGTCATCAGCAACATTGAGAAAGCCTTCTTCGAAGTCGTCGGCTACCTCGCCGGACAGGGGCGCAAGCGGATCGGTCTGCTGCTGCTCGACCATCCCTCGGCAGAGGGCTCGATGAATATCCGCCGCAACGGCTATATACAGGGGCTGCAGAAATCACGTATTCTCTTTGACCCCAACCTGATCCACAAGCTTGCACTGGGGCAGGAAACCGATGTCGCGGTCTTTCGCCCGATCATCTGGCAGATGGTCCGCGAGCAGAAAGTCGACGCCATCGTGGCTGCCAACGATCATGTGGCTGCCGCCACGCTGAAATGCCTGAACGAAATGAAAGTCCCGGTCCCGAAGCAAATCGCCGTCACCGGCTACGACAACATCGACCTCGCGCCGCTGGTCACCCCCGCGCTGACCACCTTTGACGACAATCGCGACCTCGTCGCCAAGTCCCTGGTCGAACTCCTGCTCAAATTAATCCATAACCCCGAGCTCGGGGAAAAAGATAAAACCGTAACCGTCGATCCGTTCTTCATGAAGCGCGAATCGGCCTAACCAAAGAAGGAAACAAGTATATGCGAAAAAACAATTTCACACTGATAGAGCTCCTTGTCGTTATTGCAATTATTGCAATATTGGCTGCCATGCTGCTCCCGGCCCTGAACAAGGCCCGCGAGAAAGCGCAGAACTCCAAATGCATCAACAATTTGAAGCAGATCGGTACCGCCGCGCATATGTACAATGGTGATTACGAAGACTGGTGTTTCTCCACCTGGGGCAAACCGGGCTATGCCTCCGGAACAACCTGGGCTTATACGATTTCGAGTACCTGCAAATATATCAATCAAAACGTATTGGCATGCCCTGGAGAAAGAGCTACTAACGGACTTTGGAACCAGTGGATGATGACTTATGGACACAACCAGAGTTTCTACGGCTATGTCACACCAAAAATGAAGTCCGGATTAGTCAAAAATCCATCATCGCAATTAGTCATAGCCGATAGTGTTCCCTTGTATTCAACCCCTCCCTACAGTAGTGTGGCTGGTGACGGCGGCTTCTATATCGGTAAATACTATTACCCTTACGGCGGCAATGCCACGTATTACACCCCGGTATTCATGCGGCACAACACGTTTGCCAATATGTTGCTGCACGATGGTCACGTAGCCGCATACAATACGGTCGAATGTAAAATGCTCGGCGCCGCTCTCTGGGGCTTTTAATCACAATGAGGAAAATCATGATCCACAAAAAATTGCTTTCGCTTCTCATCATCGCCATTGCGACGGCTTCAATGGCGCTGGAAATCACACCTGACACGGCAATCGTCCTCGGTGAAGATGCCACCCCCGCGGAAACCACCGCCGCTAGTGAACTGCAGAAATATATGGAAAAAATCAGCGGTCACAAGCTGAAAATCGTCAAGGCTTTGCCGGAAACCGGCTCCAGAATCATCGTCGGCAGTACGTCAATAGCCCGGCAGGCACTCCCGTCCGTGGATTTCGACAAATTCAGGACGGATGAAATCATCATGGCGTCTCCCGACACGAACACCCTGATCCTCGCCGGCGAGCGGCCGCGCGGTACTCTCTATGCCGTTTACGAACTGCTGGAAAATCATTTCAAGGTCCGTTTTTACAGCGTCGGCAATGAAGTCGTTCCTGCCCAATCCGGCAAGATCAGCCTGGCTCCGAACCGCCGTTACGCCCCGCAATTCGTTTATCGCGAACTGCACGGCGAACCCTGTATGGAAAACACCATGATTGCCAAGTGGAAACTGAACGGTTCCATGTTCCGCAAGAAAATCCCGGCCGAACAGGGCGGATATTACCAGATGGATATGACGCATTCGCTGGCCGCCCGCTATGTCAACCCCAAGAACTGGTTTGAGTCCAAGCCGGAATGGTTCGCTTTCCGCAAAAAAGAAAATGCACGGGTTCCCAAGCAACTCTGTTTGAGCAATCCCGAAGTCCTCGCACAGCTCGTCAAAGATGTCCTTGCCGAACAGGCCACCATGCCGGAACGCACCTATGTCGGCATCGGCATGAGCGACAACGCCGCCTTCTGCGAATGCGACAACTGTATCGAAATGAACAAGCGCCACGCCTCTAACGGCACCGGCATCTGGATGGCCTGCAACGCCGTCGCCAAAGCCCTGCAGAAGGATTATCCGCACGCCCAGGTCGTCGGCATGGCTTACTGGGTCGGCGAGCGCCCGCCGGAAAACCTGAAGTTCGAGCCGAATGTCCACGTCGCGCTCGCGGTATTGGACCGCAACCACGGTATTCCGGTATCCGCCACCCCGCGTCACGACGATCTGGTGAAGAAGTTCAACAAACTCACCAACAACAAAGTCTGGATCTGGGATTATTACGCCAACTTCACCAACTTCATCCTGCCGCTTCCCAATCTGAATGTCATCCAGCCCGGCATTCAGACCTACCGCAAATTCGGCATACACGGTATTTTCGTGCAGCTTCCGTTCGGAACGCTGGGTGAATTCGTCGAATTCCGCGTCTGGCTGCTAGCGAAATTGATGTGGAATCCCGCGCTCGACGCCAATGTCCTGAAACACGATTTTTTCAACGGTCATTACGGCAAGGGCGCCCCTTTCCTCATCTCCTATGTGCAACTGCTGGAAAACGCCCGCGACCATCAGAAAGGCGTCTGGATCAGCTGTTATACCGAGAGTACCGACAAATGGTTGAAGGTCGAAGACGTCGTCAAGGCCAACCAGCTCTTCGAAAAAGCCCTGGCCGCCACCGTCGACAGCCCGGAAGCCAACCGCCGCATCAAGGGCCTGCAGGCCAGCATCATCCTGGTCAACATCCTGCGCTATCAGGAACTGGCCCCGGCCATGCAAAAAGCCGGCGTTGCCTTCCCGGCACGGGATGAACAGATCAACCAGCTCGAGGCCCTCGGCAAAGAGTTCAAATGCGGCGCTTACAAGGAATGGGACGATTTCAGGAATCTGATCAAGCGCCTGCGTGAAACCGATAAATCCCAGGCGCAGAAAGCCGCTCCCGCCCGCCAACCCGTCACCATCACCGCTTCCCAGTTCACGGGAAGCGGTTACAAAGTCATCGACGATACCGCAATCATGCAGAGCAAACAAATCGAATCCGCCTTCAGCTGGATGGTTCCGGCCAACGGCGAAATCGCCTATATCGTCCCCCCGGAACAGGCCGGGCAGCGTCAGGTTTCGATCACCCTCCGCAGCACGCCGTCAGACGGCGTCGCCTCGGATGCCGCCTACCTCGGCATTTATGCCCCGAACGAAATCTGCCGCTTAGCGGTTTCCACCGCCGCGGGCGACAGCTCCTGGCAACAGATTATCCTCGGCAAATACGACCTGCCGCCGAATGCCCGCATCTGGGTCATGCCCGGCCTCACCGCCTACACTCCTACCATCGAAGTGAAAAGCATTCACTTGGACTGATAAGCAGCACTCTCCGTGACGGGCTTGTCCATGAAGTTCCACCAGCCTTCGATCGTTACGTTGTCCTCGCCGAACTTGACGGTGTGGTAATTCTGGATGGCGTCGCCCGGCTGGATGATCGCAAACTGCAGTTCATCCGGCCCCTGCCGGAAAACACGGCACAGCAACTGCCCTTTGATCGGATAATCCTCGCGGCCGAGCGGTTCGTTCAGAATCCATTTACCGCGCCCGAATTTGAGCTGGTAGCCGTCGAAATACTCGATCACCTGATTCTTGCCGAATTCAAAGACCAGATTGTGAACTTTCAGCTCATTTTCATCCGGCAGTTTCACCTCGACGATTTTCCCGGCGGTGTATTTGAATTCGCCTTTATATTTTTCGGGAAATTCCAATTTCAGCGTTTTCAGGTATTTCAGCAGCTCCTGGTCGGTTACTTTTTTATTGGAGGGTTTGCCCTGCAGCGCCGGCAGCAGCTTTTCCCACAAAACATCCAGCGGCTGCTGCATTTTGTGGGCCGCACCGAACAACACCAGTACCGCGTTTTCTTTTTCCATGACAATCGAATATTGCGTCAAATAACCGTCGATCCGGTATGATCCGTGCTGCCCGCGCCAGAACTGATACCCATACCCCTGCTGCCAGTCGGGGGTATTGCCCGCGGCCCCGATATTGCACAACGCCGACGTCGCCGTATCCACCCATTCCCGGTTCAGCAGCTGTTTACCGTTCCAAGTGCCCTTGTCCAGATAGAACTGGCCGAATTTGGCTGCGTCTTCCATGCAGATTTTGAGCCCCCAGCCGCCGAAGTTGATCCCGGCCTTATCCGCATCCCACTCATAACTCTTGAAGCCCAGAGGTCCAAAGAAACGCGTTTTCAGATACTCCGCCAGCGGCATCCCGGTCACCTTGGTGATAATCGCCGAGAGCATGTACGTCGCGCCGTTGTTATAAACATAATGTGTGCCCGGCTTGTACTTGACTTCCGCCGCGAAAAATCCGGTCGCCACATCGTCGTGTTTGAAAATTTCTTCCACGGTGCATTTTTCGTGCCCGGTCTGCATCATCAGAAGGTCGCGGACGGTCATCGCCGCGAGGTTTCCCGAAACCTTTTCCGGTACTTTGTCCGGGAAGAACTGGATCACTTTGTCATCGACCGACAGCAACCCTTCCTGTACCGCGAACCCAACGCCGGTGGACGTGAACCCCTTGCTCATGGAAAATACATGGCGCGGCGTATCCACCTTGAACGGCGCCCAGGCGGCCTCGGCGATAATCCTGCCGTTTTTCATCAGCAGAAACGAATCGGCGTTACCGCTTTTCAGGTCGCCGCTCAACATCATTTTTTCTTCCAGCCCCCTGGCGAATTCCATAATCGCCGCCGGGTCCACGCCCTCTTCCGAGGGCAGCGCCCTCGCGATATTCTGTTCAGTCATCTTACATCCTCCTCCGATCAATAACACTGCCATTAACCACAAATATTTCATGAATTTCTCCTCTATTCATCTTTATGCTTCAACGTAATCACCATAATTTCGGGCGGCACCCGGAAGCGGACCGGAAAAATGCTGGTCCCGACTCCGCTGGTCACATAAATCGTCGTACGCCCTTCCCTCACCACGCCATAAGCATAACGCTGCCCGTAACGCGATGGCACCATCGGCGGCCCGATTAAAGGAATATTGACCTGCCCGCCGTGCGTGTGCCCCGACAATCCCAGCGCGACAGGTTCTTTCAGCGTGCCAAACGAATCCGGCGAATGCGCCAGAACAATGCGCGGCTCCGCGCCTTTCGGCAGGATCTTTTTCCAATCAGCCTCGCCCTGCGTCCATAAATCAGGAACCCCGGTCAAAGTAAATATTTTTCCCTTGAATTCCAGCTCGACGGTTTTATTCTCCAACAGCGGAAGCCCGACCGCCTCAAAAGCTTTGATAAACCGTTCACTTCCGTGCCAGTGCTCATGATTGCCGAGCACGGCATAGACGCCGAGCGGCGCCTCCAGTTTGGCAAACTCCGCGGCGATATCTTCCGGATCGGCCCCCTGATGCGGTTTCCGCCTCGCCACATAATCACCGCCCAGCAGAATCAAATCGGGCTTGGCGGCGTTGGACTTCTCCACCGTTCGCCGCAGCCGCGCCAGTGCGCTTTCCGTCCGGGGTAGATGGAGATCGGCCCAGAATACGATCCGCAGCGGCTCCAGCGTCCACTCCGGCGTCTCGATGGTAATCTCCCGGACCGGGAGCAGTTTCGCCTCAATCAGCATGTAAATTCCTCCACAACAAGCAAGAACGGCAAACAAAATTACCGTCAACAAAACCCGGCGCCACCGGGGAGGTATATTCTTTATCATTCTCACTTGGTAAATTACACGCCGAATACCGTTTTGACAACCCCGCAAAACTTGCATATGGCATTATTTTTTCCGGGAATTGCCTGCGTTGTGTGCCTGGTAAAATGGCTGATTGATCACAGTTTTCAAGAAGCTGAGGAAAAGAGGCAGAGCGAGCAAAAAAAGCAAGGCACCGATATAGAAAACCCCGTTCAGTTTGAATATGAAGATGCTCCACCCGCTGAATACCGCCGCCAGCATCGCGCCTATGCTGTTGAAAGAGGAAGCAAATCCAAATACCGAACCGCGTTTCCGTTTTGGAGTCGATCCGGACAATATCTTCTGAAGAATCGGCTGCAATCCTCCGGCGGCCAGATAAAGCAATGTCCGCGCGGCAGCGAAGATATATAAATTTGTCGCAATTCCCTGCAACAGCAGCGCAATTGCCGAGACAAGCAGCACCGGAATCATGATTTTGCGCGGAGGAAGCCGGTCGGACATCCAGCCTATGAGCGCCCCGGAAAAAATCGCCCCGCAACAGACCACCGCACTGACGATGCCCGTCCAATAAGCGGCGGTCTCTTTCGAGGAAAGCTGTTCGATTTTCAATGCAATATATGGAGCTTCAAAATTACGCATCAACCCCATCAGCAAAAACAGCATCAGCAACATCCAGACGGCATTGGTAAAGGAAGGAAACAGTTTTGTCATAATCCCCCCGGAGCTGTATTTCTTGATATTCCTGACAGCCGCCCGCACAAAATCATCCCGCGTAAAAATGATGGAGAAACCGGCAATGAAGTAAAGTATGCCGCAAAACCAGAACGCATACAAGTAATTGAAATAATAGATGATCAAACCGCCGATAACGTTTCCCAACATGGCCCCGCCCCAGATTGCGGTGGTAAGGACGCCTTGCGCGAAGCCCTGATGCTTGTCGGGGACCGTCCGGGCGATCATCGTCTGGGAAGCCGCCGTT
Organism: Victivallis vadensis; assembly: GCA_040391785.1. Taxonomy (GTDB): domain Bacteria; phylum Verrucomicrobiota; class Lentisphaeria; order Victivallales; family Victivallaceae; genus UBA5239. The sequence continues at coordinate 2,608 of JBEBXH010000025.1, read as the reverse complement.
GTCCCGGCGCAGGCGGCGGAGAGAAAACGCAGGAAAATCAGCAAACCGATGTGGTGGACATAACCCATCAGAGGAAAAATAAAGGCGGTAAGAAAAGTTCCCCGCAGCAACATCGGTTTGACCCCGAAACGGTCCGCGAGCATGCCCCATATCGGATTGAATATCGCATATGCCAGCGTGCCGAAGAAGTTGAACATGGAAACGTAAATCGCCAAATCCCCCTCCTGAACGATCTGGAGTTCTTCTTTTACAAAAAGCGGAATAAATGGAATCATAGCGGAGAATCCCGCCATAACCAGTAATTGTGAAAACCAGAGCAGCGCCAGGTTGCGCCTCCAGGGAATATCCGATATGATCCGGTTTTTCTGATTTCTTCGGGGAATATCAAATTCAGGCAGGCGCATGATGAAATTTTTCCTTGGGGCCTTTAAACGAACAATTCCGATAATACCAATTCGCTTTCAAACATAGACAATGACTTATAATGACTTTGAGATGGCATGCAATTTTAAACCGCAGGCCGATATGAATATCGGGCGAGGATTTAAGGTTGCAAACGGCTCGAAGGCATATAATGTCATCTATATTTGAAAGTAAATTGGTATAAAATATCATCGTCAAATATCTTTGCAAGAGGAGAACCCCAGATAAAAAATGTCGAAATCTTACGACATAAGAACAATTTCATTCGTCACCTCAGAATCAAGGCAAAAAAAGAGAGGTGCTCCATTGCTGAAACACCTCTTCTTCGATCATCGTCTGGTAATTACTTACCGCTGACGACCCCGTGTTCACGGAAGGCGCGGGTCGGGGAGAATTCACCCAACCGGTGCCCCACCATGTTTTCAGTGACGAAAACGTTGGCGAACACTTTGCCGTTATGGACGTTGAAGGTATGTCCGACAAAGTCCGGAATGATCATCGAGCGGCGCGACCAGGTTTTGATGGCGCGCTTTTCGCCGGATTTATTCATCTTGTCGACCTTGTCGATCAGGTGCTGATCAACGAACGGACCTTTTTTCAGCGATCTTGCCATTATTTCTTCCTCCGTTCAACAATGAATTTGCTGGAATTCTTTTTCGGACAACGGGTCTTCTTGCCCTTGGCGAGCTGGCCCCACGGAGAGACCGGATGACCGCCGCCGCTGGTACGGCCTTCGCCCCCGCCCATCGGATGGTCGACCGGGTTCATGACCACGCCGCGAACGTGCGGGCGGAAACCGAGGTAACGTTTCTTACCGGCTTTACCCATCTTGACGTTCATCTTTTCGGCGTTGCCGACTTGGCCGATGGTGGCGCGGCATTCTTCATGTATGCGGCGGACTTCACCGCTCGGCAGCTTGATCTGGGCGTAACCGCCGTCTTTACCGCGGAGAACCGCGGACTGACCGGCAGAACGGACCATTTTGGCGCCGCGACCGGGAACCAGTTCAATGTTGTGAATGGTCAGACCGACCGGAATATCCTTGATCTTCAGGCAGTTGCCCGGCTTCAGCTCAGCGCCTTTGCCGTTGCTGACCACATCGCCCACTTTCATGGTGCTGGTAGCAATGATGTAGCGTTTTTCGCCGTCGGCATAGAAAAGCAGAGCGATGTTGGCGCTGCGGTTCGGGTCGTACTCAATGGTCTTGACCGTGGCCGGAATGCCGTCCTTGTCGCGCAGGAAGTCGATCTCGCGCAGACGACGGGCATTGCCGCCTCCACGGAAACGGGTGGTGATCCGTCCGTTATTGTTACGGCCGCCGGACGCTTTTTTGCCGGTGGTGAGCTTCTTTTCCGGCTTATTCGTCGTGATCTCAGAATAATCCAGAGCCGTCATATTACGCAAGCTCGGCGTAATCGGTGCAAATGATTTTATAGCCATAAGTCTTCTTTATCCTTCTTACATTACATTATGTCAATGCTGCCTTCAGATAAAGTAACCACAGCCTTTTTCCAATTATCGCGGCGGCTGACGCGGTTGGTCTTGCCAACACGCTTCGGCTTGCCAGTGTAATTCATCACATTGACTGAAGCAACTTTAACATTGAACAATTTTTCGACCGCCTGGGCAATCTCGATCTTGCGGGCTTTCGGAGCCACCTTAAAGGCGTATTTCTTCATGCCGGCAAGTTCGTTATTCTTTTCGGTGATCAGCGGTGCTATAACTACTGCGTATGCGTTTTCCATGGTACGTTCTCCTTATTGAGCAATCCGCTTGATGAATTCGTCCATAGCGTCCCTGGTGAAAACGACTTTGCCGAAGCGAAGCATTTCATACACATTGACGCTGGAGGCCTTGCGCAGGACCACATCCGCGAGGTTGTTGGTGGCGCAAACCACACTTTCTTCATAATCCGGCAGGGCCAGCAGAGCGGAACCGTCGACTTTCAGGTTCTTGAAAATCGCGAGTGCGCTTTTGGTCTTGTGATCCGGAATATCGAACTTATCCACCACGATGATGCTGCCTTCCTGTACGCGTTCGGAGAATGCGCGCTTCATGGCCAGTTTCTTCACCTTGGCATTGATCTTCTTTTCATAGCTCCGCGGCTTGGGACCGAAAGTGATACCCCCGCCGGTCCAGATCGGGCTGCGGCTGCTGCCTGCACGGGCACGGCCGGTGCCTTTCT